>DASUHP010000030.1:0-3805 GCA_036273455.1 Micropepsaceae bacterium
CGGCGATCAGTTGCGGGGTGCGATCAAAACGATTGCCGCAAGCGGCGGCGGTGTTCTGCTCTATCTCGCGCAGGAGGGACGCGGCATCGGACTGATGAACAAGCTGCGTGCGTACCGGCTGCAGGACGAAGGCTACGATACCCTTGAGGCCAATCGACGGCTCGGATTTGGGGAAGATGAAAGGCTCTACGCGGTTGCGGCGCGTATGTTGCGGATTCTGGGTTACCAGAAAGTCCGGTTACTGACCAATAATCCACAGAAAATGGCGGCGCTTGAGGCCACCGGAATCGAAGTGGTGGAGCGGGTGCCGCATCATTTTCCGGACAATATCCACAATCGCGAATATCTGCGCACCAAGGCGACCAAGGCCGGGCACCTATTCTGATGGACATCGCCGTGAGACAGACGGAGACGGGGTTTGCCGCGGACTGGGGGGCGGGACCGCGCCGCTGTGCGGTCGGGCGCAGTGGAATTGGAATGAAGCAGCGCGAGGGAGACGGCATTACCCCGCTCGGGCGGTGGCCGTTGCGGCGCGTGCTTTATCGCGCAGACCGGCTGGCAACTGCGCCCAAAACCATTCTCCCGGTCGAGAAGATCGAATCGGATGATGCCTGGTGCGATATTCCCCACGACCCAAACTACAACCGGCTGGTCCGCCTCCCCTATGCCACGCTTGATGAGCGCCTGTGGCGCGATGATCATGCGTATGACGTAGTCGTTGTTGTTGGTTTCAACGATGCGCCCGTCGTGCAGGGAAAAGGCAGTGCGATTTTCATGCACGTTGCCTCCGCCGAATACAAACCGACTGCAGGCTGCGTCGCATTCACCACCACCGATCTGCTGGAAGCAGTGGCGCAGCTCCGGCGCGGCGACAGACTGATTGTCGCAGGTTGAATTGCGTGGGCTATTGGCCCGGAACGACTGGGAAAACAGGTGTTTAGGCACAGGCCAATTTCTTGACACAAAACCGGACCGCCCCTATGGTCCGCGCGCCTTTGGGCAGTTCTGTCCAGTCCCCGCCATCGAGATAGACCAGCGCTGGTGCGCATGGCCGAAAACGATCCCGAAATGCACCGCCTGAACGAGCTGGAACGGCGGCTGCAACAGGCGCGCGGCGGGCGGAAACCGGAAGAAAAACCGGCGCCACCCCCGGCCAGCCCTTCGCAAATGGGAATTGCCGTCAGGCTGGTCACGGAACTGCTTGCGGGGGTGATTGTCGGAGGGGCCATTGGCTGGGCGCTTGACCGTGTATTTGGTACCTCGCCCATTCTGTTGATCGTCTGTTTTTTGATTGGCGTTGCCGCCGGCATCCTCAATGTGCAACGGGCGGCGCGTGAACTGAACGAGAATAACGCAGGAAAGGAATAGAGCGGTGGCGATGAGTCCCCTGGAGCAGTTCGCAGTGACGCGAATCGGACCGCCGCTGCACCTGTTCGGCTACGACATCTCGTTCACCAATTCGGCGCTCTGGATGTGCATCGTCGCAGGTTCTGCCGCGGTCCTGTTGACGCTTGGCGCATCCTCCCGCCGGCTGGTCCCCACCCGATTGCAGTCGATCGTTGAAATGAGCCATTCAATGATCGGCAACATGCTGCAATCGGCGTGCGGCGTCGAAGGCCTGAAATTCTTCCCCTTCGTCTTCACGGTGTTTTTCTTTGTGTTGTTCGCGAATATGTACGGCCTGATGCCGCTCGGGCTTTATCCGCCAATCGGCCCGTTCACGGTCACCAGCCATATCGTCGTCACTTTCGCGCTGGCCATTTTCATTTTTCTGATGGTGATCGTCATCGGAATTTTCCGGAATGGATTCGCGTTCTTCCGCATCTTCGCGCCCAACGTTCCGTGGTGGATGCTGATCCTGCTAATTCCGATCGAAATTTTCTCGTTTTGCAGCCGCCCGATCAGCCATTCGGTGCGTCTTGCCGCCAACATGATGGCCGGCCACACGATGCTGAACGTGTTCGGCGGGTTTGTTATCGGCATCGCCGCTGCGGGTGGCGCGCTTTCCTACTTGTCGGTCGCGCCTCTTATCGCCATAAGCGCCGTTTCCGCGCTCGAATTCCTGATCGGCTTCCTGCAAGCCTATGTGTTCGCCATCCTGACCTGCATTTATCTCAACGATGCTCTGCATCCCCCGCACCATTAATCCAGACAAGGAGTTTCAGAATGCCTGATGAAATTATGGCCGCCAGATTGATTGGCGCCGGTCTCGCCACCATCGCGCTGATCGGCGCCGGCGCCGGTATCGGCACGATCTTCGGCAATTATATCTCGGGTGCATTGCGCAACCCGGGTGCGGCGCAGGGTCAGTTCACCAACCTGATGGTCGGATTCGCGCTTTGCGAATTTACCGGTCTTTTGGGCGTCGTGATGGCCTTTATCATTCTGTTCACCTAAACCGGCAATGGCGGCGGAAGCCCTCAATGCGGCGACCGAGGCGGCCCCAAAGCAGGGGCTGCCGCAGCTCGACGTCACCTCGTATCCATCCCAGCTTTTCTGGCTCCTCATAACCTTTGGTCTTTTGTTTCTGTTTTTTTGGCGCGTTACGCTGCCGATGATCGAAGGTGTTCTGCGCGAGCGCAGGAATCGAATTGAAGGCGATCTCGCGACTGCCGAAAAAATGCGCCAACAGGCGGCCGATGCGCTTGCGGGGTATGAAGCCGAGATGGCGGGCGCGCGCAGTCGTGCGCAGCAGATTCTCGCCGAGAATCGCAAGACTATCGCCGCCAGCCTTGACGCTCTGAAATCAAAAGCAAAAGCGGAGACGCAGGCCACCGTGAAACAGGCAGAGGATCGCGTGTATGCCGAGCGGGCTCGCGCCATGGCAAGCTTGCGGCCTGCCGCGGCGGAAGCGGCTGCGGACATTGTTGGGCGGCTGATCGGTACGAAGGTCGGAGTTGACGAAGCAGCCGGGGCCATTCAGATGCAGGCAGCCGAATGAATGAATTTCTGAACAACCCGGAATTCTGGGTGGCGGTCGGCACGGCGATCTTTCTCGCCTTCATTTTCTATAAGCGCGTTCCGCAATCTTCGGCCAACTCACTCGATTCGCGCGCGGCGGCAATTGCGCATGAGATCGAAGAGGCCCATCGGCTTCGTTCGGAAGCCGAGGCGCTGTTTGCGCAATACCGCCAAAAACACGCCGCGGCAGAAAGCGAAGCACAGGCGATTCTGGCGGAAGCCCACGCCGAAGCCGAACGTTACGCGGCCGAGGCGCGCGCAGCCACCTCGGCTCAGATCGCCCGGCGGGCCAAACAGGCCGAAGACAAGATCGCGCAAGCCGAAGCCCATGCACTCGCCGATATTCGCGCGGTGGCCGCGAACGCGGCCGTGGCGGCGGCGGAAAAGCTCATCGCCAGCAAACTGGACGAGAATCGCGCGGCCGATCTGGTGAAAAAATCGATCGGCGAGATCCAGGGCCGATTGCAGTGACATGAGCAAACCGGGCCGGCCTCCTTATCGCGCCGACCACGTAGGAAGCCTGCTGCGCCCTGCAAAGCTGCACGAGGCACGTGCGAAAGCCGAAAATGGCGCGATCACCGCGGCGGAATTGCGCGCCGTCGAAGACGCTGCCATTCGCGATTGCGTAGCATTGCAGGAACAGGCGGGACTGCAATCAGTTACAGACGGCGAGTTTCGCCGCGGCCATTATCTCGTCGACTTCATGACGGCACTTGACGGAATTGTTCCGACCCACACCAGCTATGCGCTTTCGTTTCGCGGCACGGATGGAACCGTCGGAGAGACCCGCTCGATGCTGTCGGTTACGGGAAAAGTGCGGCGCAGCCGTCCGATCATGCTGGAC
>DASUHP010000031.1:0-5491 GCA_036273455.1 Micropepsaceae bacterium
TTGAGATCGCGCGGCGTGAGCGCGCCCTTGTCCGCATTGTAGAAGAACGTGTGATGCTGGTTTCGGCCGACGATGGTCGCGGGCAGCAGGACATAAGGTTTGCCGTAATGCTTTGCCTGCAGGAAAGTGACGATGGCGAGCTCGCCAAAATCATATTTCAGGTCGCGCACGATCGCCTTGAACTGCGTGTTCGCGACCTTCACTTCGAAAAAGTCGAACTTGGCCAGCGGCGACGAGACCTGGCCGCTTTTCAGAGCTTTCGTGTTCGGGTGATTGCCCAGCAGGGAATGGAGCATGACGGCCTCAACCATGTCTTCAGGTCCTCAACGCGGGATAGAGCGATTGCGCCGTTCCGGAAAAAATCCACTCGCGATCGCGCGCGGGCAGGCTTGAAAGACAATCCTGTCCGAGCTGCAACAATTCGCGCAAACTGCCTTCCGATGCAGGGTAATTCGATCCCCAGGCGAGTCGGGGCGGTCCGAATTCGCCGGCCAATTTGCCGAACAGGCTTTCCGGTGTCGCTTTGCCGCTGCGCGAGCCGAGAAACACCCGCGGGGTGAGTTTCAGATAAACATTGCGGTGCGAAGCAAGCCCCCAAAGCGGCGCCGCAGCCGAATAAGGCGGACCGTCGTCGAAGGTCGAACGCGCGCAATGGTCGAGAATGACTTTCAGCCGCGGAAACCGGGTGATTATGCCGGCCAGCTGCGGAATCGCCTTTGGCGTCATCTGCAAGCACACGGTCAGGTTGTGCATCTCTGCATATCGCCACGCCGCATCGGAGCGCGGATCATCCAGCCATTCGGCCTGACCCGGCATCGAACTTCCGGTCGTGAACAACCGGATGCCCGTCATGCCTTTGGAGAGCCAGAATGCAATCGTATCGCAGGCCTCAGGCGCGAGAATGTCGGCCGAGAATACCCCGGCAAACCGGTCAGGATGGGCCGCGACGGAATCCACCACCAGAGAATTGTCGTGGCCGTAGCAGGTCGACGCCTGGACGAGGGCCGATTTGGCGATGCCGGCCCGATCCATGGCCGCGATCATGGTTTCGGCAGATACAGGGCGCGCGCGGGACCAATCGGATTGGTGGCCGCCGATGGGCGCACGCGGATAGCGTGCAGTGTCGGTGGAAATGACGTGAGAATGCGTGTCGACAATGTTCATACAGGCTCTGTAGCCAATTCCGGGTTCATCATCAAACCACCTCCTCGCCTAAAACGGGCGTTGTCGAGCGGCCCTTATTCCTTTACGGCTGAAATCAAAAACAAAACAGGTATGGCGATGGAACGCAGCTCGAAACGAATTCTGACGACACATGTCGGAAGCCTGATTCGGCCGATGGCGCTGCAGAAACTTTTACGCGCCCGCCAATCTGGCCAATCCATGGACGACGCAAAATATGCGGAATGTCTGCACGATTCCGTGGTCGAGGTCGTCACGCGGCAGGTGCAGGTGGGCGTCGACATTGTCGATGACGGCGAATTCGGGAAAAATATCTCCTGGTCCCAATATGCTCTGGAGCGACTGAGCGGGTTTGAACGCCGGCCCGTCAATCTGGAGGCCAACCCGTTCAATGCCGGCGCCGACCGTGCACGCTTTCGCGAATTCTACGCCGAGCTCGACTCGCAACAGGGGCCATCATCCGATTGGGAATCGGTTTGCGTCGGCCCTATCACCTATACCGGCGTAGCCGCGATTCAGCGCGACATTGCCGACCTGAAAGCAGCGTTGAAGGGAATCTCCGTCACCGAAGCTTTCCTGCCCGTGGCCGCGCCCGCGAGTGTGATACCAGACCGCAAGAATCAATTTTACCGCTATGACGAGGAGATGCAGGTTGCGATTGCCGAGGCGATGCGGACCGAATATCGCGCCATCGCAGAATCCGGAATCCTGCTGCAACTCGATGATGCGCGTGCGGCTGTCACCTATGACCGCATGGTGCCGCCGGGGAGCCTGAGCGATTACCGCAAATGGCTGGAACGGCAGATCGAGATTCTCAACCATGCGGTTGAAGGCATACCGCCCGACAGAATTCGTTATCACGTCTGCTGGGGCAGTTGGCCCGGTCCGCACACGACGGATGTGCCGCTGTCTGCGATCGTGGACATACTGCTCAAGGCCAATGTCGGGGCATTCCTGATTGAAGGCGCCAATCCGCGGCACGAGCATGAATGGGAAGTCTGGCAATCGGCCAAATTGCCGGATGAAAAGATTCTCATTCCCGGCGTTATCAGCCACGCCACCAATATCGTCGAACACCCGGTTCTGATCGCGCAACGGATTGTGCGCTATGCCAATCTGCTCGGACGGGAGAATGTGATCGCCGGGAGTGATTGCGGCTTTGCGCAGGGGCCGTTCCACCGCCGGGTGCATCCGAGCATCATGTGGGCGAAACTGGAATCAATGGCCGAAGGCGCGCGTATCGCTTCGAGACGTCTGTGGCAATAATTCCGTTCTCGATCGCGAGTGCTGACGGACAAATCCCACGATGTCGGACAGGACCTGTTCATGTGTGCGGCGCCGCGGCGTAAGAGCCGCAATGATGCCGGCGTGACCGAGGCCGGTATAAATGTGTTCCTCGACATGGTTACCGGTCCGCCGCAGACGTGCCGCGAGTTCCGCTTTGCTCGCGAGCACAGTGGAGCTTTCGCGCCCGCCGGCCGCCAGAAAATATGGCGGGGCATGCGCACCGAGAAACGCTGCCGGACGCGTCTCGCGCCGCGCCGGACCGCAAAATATCTCTTCGGCAGTTGCGTCCTGCAGCGGTGAATCGTGATAGCGCCCGGAAAGCGCAATGACTCCGCCGATAGAAGATGCGCGGACGCCGCATGCGCGCAAATAGCTGTCATTCGCGCCGAGCATCGCGGCGATATAGGCACCGGCGGAATGACCCATCAGGAAAAGACCGCCGGGGGCAAAATCCAGTTCAAGGAGTTTTGCCACGGCCAGCGCGCCGTCCTGGAGAAAATTGGGAAAGCGCGCCGCAGGGTAGATTCGATAATCCGGAATGGCGACGGAGATGCCGGCCCCTGTCAGCGCTTCGCCCACAAAGCGGTATTCACTCTTACATCCGGCGCGAAACGCGCCGCCATAGAAGAACAGGACAGCCGGTGCGTCGCGCTCCAGTTTGCCGGCTTGGGGCAAATACAGATCCATCCGGTGGCGCCGATGGGGGCCGTAGACGATATCGCGCTCGACCCGATAGCCGGTCTGCGGCACGCCGAGATTCAGAAGCATGGCCGGCGAGCGGCCCTCGCCCAACAGGCCAAAGACTTTGGTGACTGCCGCCAGCAAATTCATCCTTTTTTTTACCAGATTTGCAAAACTGAGGCGCGTGCTAATCTCACGCAATGACAAGCATTCCAGTTGCGGCATTCCCCGGCGGCGAGAAAGTCGCCGCGCTCGGCCAGGGCACCTGGACCATGGGCGACAGCTCGCGCCGCCGCAAAGAGGAAGTTGCGGCGCTGAAGCTCGGCTTCGATCTCGGCATGACGCTGGTCGATACCGCGGAAATGTATGCGTCCGGCGGCGCCGAAGAGGTCATCGCCGAAGCCATTGCCGGGCGGCGCGACGAGGTTTTCATCGTCAGCAAAGTGATGCCGCAAAATGCTTCGCGCCGGGGGACGATTGCCGCCTGCGAAAAAAGCCTCAAACGGCTGAAAGTCGACAGCATCGACCTGTATTTGCTGCACTGGCCGGGATCGTCGCCGTTTTCGGAAACCCTGGAAGCATTCACGGCGCTGAAGGACTCCGGGAAAATTCGTTATTGGGGCGTCAGCAATTTCGATGTGCGCGAGATGGATGAGGTTATCGGTCTGCCGGGCGGCGCCGCGGTGGCAACCGATCAGGTGATGTACAATCTCAACCGCCGGGGCATCGAGTTTTCACTGACCGGATGGTGCGAAAAACACCACATCCCGATTATGGCCTATTCGCCGCTGGATCAGGGCAAGCTGCTGCGTTCGCGTGCGGTCGAAAGCATTGCCGGCCGCCATTCCGCGACACCGGCCCAAGTCGCGCTTGCCTGGGTATTGCTCCAGAAAAACGTGATCGTCATTCCGAAGGCCGGCAGCGAAGCGCATGTGCGGGACAATTACGGCGCACTTGATGTACGGCTGAGCCCGCAGGATCTCGCTGAACTGGACCGCGCCTTTCCTCCACCCGGACGCAAGAAACCGTTGGAATCGACATGAGTGGCGATTTGAAAATAGGCATTGCCGGCCTCGGCGCGATCGGACGCGTTGTGGCGCGGAAGATCACCAGCGGCGCTATTCCCAAAACCATATTGGCGGGCGTGACCTCGCGCGATGCCGGCAAGGCGCAAGCGTTCCTCAACGAGATCGGCAGCAAGGCGCTGCTGGTCGGAATCGAGAAGCTCGCCGCCATATCGGATGTGGTCATCGAATGCGCGCCGGCTTCAGTGTTCAACGACCTGGCGGTTCCGGTGCTCACCGCCGGAAAAAAATTCATCGCCCTGAGCGCCGGGCAACTCCTGAGCCATCCCGAACTCGTGGCACTGGCCAAAGAACATGGCGGGCAGGTCGTAGTCCCGACCGGCGCGCTGATCGGATTTGACGCGGTTTCGGCCGCCGCCGAAGGGGATATCAAGTCGGTCACCATGATCACCCGCAAACCGGTCAACGGTCTGATCGGCGCGCCCTATCTGGTGCAAAACGGAATTGACATCAGTAACCTGAAAGAACCGCTCTGCGTGTTGCGCGGCAGCGCGAGACAGGCGGCCATGGGTTTTCCGGAGAACGTCAATGTCGCCGCGGCATTGTCGCTGGCGGGAATTGGTCCCGATCGCACGACCATAGAAATTTGGGCCGATCCCAATGTGAAGCGCAACATGCATCGTGTCGTCGTGGAAGCGGATTCGGCGCGCTTTGAAATGGCGATCGAAAATGTGCCGAGTGAGAATCCGAAAACCGGCCGCATCACGGCCTTGTCGGTCATATCGCTGTTGCGCAAAATGGTGTCCCCCTTGCGCGTCGGGACCTGAATGGACGCCGAACGTCAACTGCCGTTGTCGGGGGATTTGTACCTCGATCATGTCGCGCATTTTGTCACCAGCCGAGAAGAGGCCGCCGCAGGGCTGACGCGCGCTGGCTTTGCGCCGACGCCGATTTCGATCCAGACCGACGGCGGCAAGCTCACCGGCACCGGCAATGTCACCGCGATGATGACGCGCGGTTATATCGAAGTGTTGTTTAAGACGGCCGAGACGCCACTGGGTCAGGAGCTCGACCGCGGGCTCGCGCAATATCCGGGGGTGCATCTGATTGCGTTCGCCGCTGCCGATGCGCGTGCCGAAAGTTTGCGGCTGAAATCGGCGGGGTTTCGCACCAGCCCAATCGTCGAGTTGCGCCGCCCCGTCAACACGGAAACCGGCAGCGCGGAAGCGGCATTCACGGTGGCGCGCGTCGAAGCAGGCCAAATGGCCGAAGGACGCATCCAGATCCTGACCCATCACACCGAAACTGCCGTCTGG
>DASUHP010000032.1:0-11146 GCA_036273455.1 Micropepsaceae bacterium
TCCGGGCACCACGATAATGGCCACAAAAAAGGTTGATGGAATCATTCGGTCGTTTGAAGTGGGTTTGTCAGCGGCGGTTCTCGATGAGAGCCGCCGCTGACGTATTCGGCGGTCGCGAGATTTCCCGATCGCGAGATGCAATCCCGCTTTATGATGCGCTCCGCCACGCATCACCGGAATGTCCAAAATGTCGAAGACCGCCGTCATCACCGGCGCGAGCAGAGGAATTGGCCGGCGACAGCGAGTGAATTCCTCGATCACGAGTGGCAGGTCATCGGCACATCCACGTCCGGCAAGGCTGGACGCGCGAAAGCCTGTCCTGGGTGAAACTCGATCTCGCCAATCCGGACAGCATCAGGACGGCTGCCAAAGCGATCGCAGCGTGTGGCAGGATCGACGTTCTCATTAACAACGCCGGCATCACAGATACGGAAGACCGGGACAAGATGAGCATGTCGGCCCTGAGCCGAACTCTCGAAGTAAATCTCATGGGTGAGATCGATGTGACCGAGCAATTGCTGCCGGCAATCAATCCGGGCGGTCACATCGTTCTGCTTGGATCCGCATTGGGAAGCATTTCGGGCGTTACGAGCTCCTATACGCCCGCTTATTCATTTCGAAGGCGGCACTCGGAGTGTACACGAGGAAACTCGCGGTACAGTTGGAGGGCAAAGAAGATCACCGTCTCGATTGTCAACCCGGGTTGGGTCAAAACGGATATGGGCGGGCGGTCCGCACCAAGTCGGCCGGAAGAAGCCGCTGATGAGATATTCCGGCTGGGCGTCGTCGAACCCGCCCACCGGTCAATTTTGGCATCGGGGCAAGAAAATGGCGTGATGAATTTCCTCCGGAATGCCGAATTGCACTCTGACGCCAATTCGCCCCACAATAACCAGAATAACGCTTGCGTTCGATCTCGGTGGCGGACAGGGCGGGATTCGAACCCGCGATACCCTTGCAGGTATACACGCTTTCCAAGCGTGCGCCTTCAGCCGCTCGGCCACCTGTCCGTACACGTACTACATGCGGTGAAGAGCGGCGGAACGTGCCCCTCACCCGGCAGCGGGCGCTCGCTGCCCCCTTCCCGAAATCGCAAAAACGATTTCGACCCTCCGGAGTTGGGCCGAAGCCGGCGAATATAACGGGTCAGGCCTTGGCAGCAAGCGCGGTGAATGGGCCGTCAGGCGGTCGGGGCAGGGGAGGCGAGATTGGCTTCTGACGTGGTGCGGCGTTCGCGAAAGATCAGAAAGAGGTTGCGGCCATAGACGGCCAGTCCCATGCCCTGGCCGGTGATGAACACCGGATCCATTTTGTAGACGGCATAGGCGAGCAAGACGACACCGCCTGCGACGCTGCAGTACCAGAATGAAATCGGAATCACGCTGCGCCCGGCCAATTCGCTCTTGAACCATTGGATCAGGAATCGCGACCCGAACAGGAACTGGCCGAGAAAGCCGATCGCGAGCCAAATGTGATCGGTGGTGAGCCAGGCCAAGGCGGTTTGCATCACAATTCCCTTGTCTGGGCAGCGCCGCGGTGGCGGCGGTTCAACCACATCACTCCGGCCAGATCGGTGATCCCGACCGCCAGCCGGTCGAACACTCCATATTTGGAGCGCCCGGTTTGTCGCGGCCGATGATTGACGGTGAGAAATCCGACGCGACAGCCCTCGCGCAACATCAACGCGATGAGATAGCGATGCATATGGTCAAAATAGGGCAAGGCCAGATAGCTCTCGCGCCGGAAGAGCTTCAAGCCACAGCCTGTGTCGGTTGCCTGATCCTTCAGCAGGCGCCGCCGCACCCGATTGGCGAAACGCGATGCCGCGCGCTTGCTCCATTTGTCCTGACGCTTGCGGCGCTGACCGGCAACCATGGCGAAGGCCGGATCGTAGGCCTGAGCGCGAAAGGCCGCGATCATCGCGGGAATGTCGGCGGGGTCGTTCTGGCCATCGCCGTCGAGCGTGACGATGATAGTGCCGCGCGCCGCATGTATGCCGCTTCGCAATGCACGGCTCTGCCCGAGATTTCGGCCATGTGCCAGTACGCGAATCGGCAGCCCGGGCTTGAGCAGAAGCAACTCCGCCACCGTGGCATCGGTTGAGCCGTCGTCGACAAAGACCAGCTCGTAGTCCTCGCCGGCCATTGCGGCAGCGATTTCTCGCGCCAGCGGCGCGACATTGCCGGTCTCGTCCTTGACCGGCACCACAACCGAAATTTCAGGTCTCTCGCCCATGCCGGCGCTTCGGCTTTTCCCTTAAGGATAAGGGCCTTATACAGACCGGGAGCGAGGGGAAACAGGATTCTCGCGCCGATTGATGAAAGGTGATGATGGTCCGGATTGTCACATCGCTGCGCCGCCACCCGCTGCTGCTGGCGATGATCATCTGCGGCATCGCATGGCTTCCGGGATTTTTCACGCTGCCGCCGCTCGACCGGGACGAAAGCCGCTTTGCCCAGGCGACGAAGCAGATGCTGGAATCGCGGGACTTCATCGATATCAGGCTCGGCCAGGATTCCCGTTACCAAAAACCGGTCGGAATTTACTGGCTCCAGGCGGCCACGACTTCGGTCCTCGGCGGTAACAACATTTCGTCGATCTGGACTTATCGGGTGCCGTCGCTGCTTGGCGCTTTCCTGGCTGTTGCGGCGGTCTTCTGGATGATGCGCGCATTTGCCGGTGCGGAGATTGCGTTCAACGCGGCGCTGATACTCGGACTCTCGGTCCTGCTGATGAGCGAGGCCAAGATCGCGAAAACCGATGCGGTGTTGCTGGGAACGATTGCGGCCGCGCAAGCCGCGCTGATGCGGGCGTATCTGGCGGGGAGATGGGCGGCACGTCCTCCCTCTGTCACTCAAAGCGCACGCGCTTTGCCTGCGACCTCCCCCACAAGCGGGGGAGGAAAATTGCCGGTCGTGTTGCTTGGGTGGGGGGCATTTGGATTCGGCATTCTGGTCAAGGGGCCGGTGATCGCCGCCGTGTGCGCAGCCACGGTTGCAGTTCTCATCATCGCCGATCGAGATTGGCGCTGGTTGAAGAGTTTGCGGCCGGCATTCGGCATTCCACTCGCGCTCGCGATCATTGTGCCCTGGGTCATCGCGATCGGCGTGGCGAGCCATGGTGCATTTTTTGAAAAGTCCCTCGGCCAGGATTTTGCGCAGAAGCTCGTGGGCGAACAGGAAACGCATGGCGCGCCGCCCGGCTATTACGCGTTGCTTTCTGCATTCACCTTCTGGCCTGGCACGCTGCTGCTTCTCCCCGCGCTGGTGCATGCATGGAAGCAGCGGAAAAATCCGCCGATTCGTTTTCTGCTCGCCTGGGCCGCATCAAGCTGGCTCATGTTCGAACTGGTCCCGACCAAGCTGCCGCATTATGTCCTGCCGGCCTATCCCGCGCTGGCCGCGCTTTGCGCCGTCAGTATCAAGGCGTGGACCAGGGACGCGAAGCCCGGCTTTCGGATTGCGCAATATGTCTCACTCGCGTTGTTCACCGCGGTCGGGATTGGGCTCGCGGCATTCGTGGCGATTGCGCCGTTGCGCTTCGGCGGCGATTCGCCGTGGTGGCTGTTTCTTCTGGCCGCCGCCGCACTGACAGCAGTGGTGTCGGTGCTGTGGCCAGCGCTCTCCTGCCGTCCGGGTATCGCATTGGCGCGCGCGAGCGCAGCGGCAATTCTGATTTACGGCATTGCGGGATTCGCGACTGTGCCACAGCTGAACGATCTGTGGCTGTCGCCGCGCATGGCGGCTGCGGTCGCGCGCCATGCCGAGCCCGGCGACCCGCCTGTGGTGACGGCCGGTTACGCGGAACCGAGCATTCAGTTTCTGCTCGGCACGAAGACCTCGCTTGTAGATGGCCCCACTGCTGCCCGCGTCGCTGCGAAATCCGGCGGCCTCGCACTCGTGTCAGATGATCAGCGCGGAACATTCCTTGCCGGCCTTGCGGCCGATGGTGCGCGCGCCACTCCGCTGGAAGATGTCACGGGGCTGAATTATTCGCGCGGCCACAAAATGCGAATCACTCTTTATCGAATCGCGCCCGCATCGAAGTAAGGCGGCGGCAATCTCCGTTACTGCGAAGTTAAGAATCCGGTGCACAAAATTGTGCACAGGGATTTGCAGCGCGTGCTTGCGCCGTTGCGGTCATGACTGTCTACGGACAATCCACGACTCGAATTGGTGCGGCCTGACGCGCTCCGTCGCGCATTCGCCCAAGGCTTGCCTGAGAGCAGCAATGCGCGATTGCTTGCGCAAGTTTTACACAGTCCTGAACAGCCCCCCGGGGGGTGCTCGCGCGAATACTTGAGAAACTTTCCTTTGACTTTGAATTCGCGCAAAGTATCGCGTCGGTTTTCGGCCGACTATTGGAATTCGCGGGTGTGAACACAGTATTCGCGCGCCTTTTCTCTTGACGACAGGCAAAACAGTTCTAAACCTACTGGCACTGGACCGTTTGATGGACGAGCCATGGGGGGCGTCGAGGTCCGGTTGAAGAGCGCCATGAGACACCGATGAACGTCCAGCTCTTGCGGGGCCGAGATTTGCGGCCTCCCTCGCGACGCGCGCAAATATCACCCGTCGCACCCGAATCATCCCTGCCTACTGAACTCACACCGCCTCACACCGAGGGCCCCACCAGGAAGAAAGCGCTTCGCTTCCCCGTCAATCGCGAAACCCGGGCCTTCTATCGCCGCTTCTATCCCGATACGACCGCTGCTGAATGGAACGACTGGCGCTGGCAACTGCGTAGCCGGATCCGGACGCTCGCCGAGCTCGAGCGGGTTTTCGTTCTGTCCAAGGACGAACAATCCGCGGTCGGGCGTCACACCGGCTCGCTTCCGGTCGGAATCACGCCCTATTACGCGAGCCTCATGGGGCTCGATGATCCTTCGGAGCCGCTGCGCCGGACCCATGTCATGGTAGGCGATGAATATGTGCGGCTGCCCGGCGAAGAGGACGATCCGCTGGGCGAGGATCATGACACTGTGGTGCCTGGTTTGGTGCATCGGTATCCCGACCGCGTACTGTTTCTCACCACCGGCACCTGCTCAACCTATTGCCGCTATTGCACGCGCTCGCGCCTGGTTGGCAATCCGGGGGGCGAGTACCAGTTCAATGTCCGTAACTGGGATCGCGCGATCGAATATCTGGAGGCGCATACCGAAGTCCGCGACGTGCTCCTGTCCGGCGGCGATCCGCTGACCATCGGCGACGACAAGCTGGATTACCTTCTGGGCCGGCTGCGTGCGATTCGGCACATCGAGTTCCTGCGCATCGGCAGCAAGATACCGACGGTGCTGCCGCAGCGTATCACCCGGGCACTGGTGAGCATGCTGAAGAAGCATCATCCGCTGTGGATGAGCCTGCATTTCACCCATCCGCGCGAATTAACGCCGGAAGTCACCGAGGCCACCTCGCGGCTCGCGGACGCTGGCATCCCGCTGGGTTCGCAGACCGTGCTGTTGAAAGGCATCAATGACGACGGCGAATTGATGAAGCGGCTGATGCACGGCCTGTTGATGCGCCGGGTGAAGCCCTATTACCTTTATCAGTGCGATCCGATCAAAGGCTCGGGCCATTTCCGCACGCCGGTCGCGAAGGGGCTGGAGATCATCCGTGCACTGCGCGGATATACCACCGGTTATGCGACGCCGATGTTCGTGATCGACGCGCCGGGCGGCGGCGGCAAAATCCTGATGGCGCCGGATTCGGTCGTGGGACGCGACGGTGACGATCTGCTGTTGCGCAATTTCGAGGGGAATGTCTACCGCTATCCCGATCCGGACGACGCTCAGGAAGCGGTCCCCGGACTGGTTGCCGCAGAATAGGGTGAGGCTCAGGTGCGTATCGGTGTCACATATGATTTGCGGGCCGACTATCTGGCCCTTGGTATGAGCGGAGAAGAGACCGCAGAATTCGACGCGGAAATCACCATCGCATCGATCTGCCGGGCTCTCGCCGGATTGGGACACCAGCCGGTACGGATCGGAAACATTTCTGCGCTGACCGCACGGCTGGCGGAAGGCGACCGCTGGGATGCCGTGTTCAATATCTGCGAGGGGCTGCATGGTTATGCGCGCGAAGCGCAGGTCCCATGCCTGCTCGACGCATACGGAATCCCGTATTTCTTCTCGGATGCGCTGACACTCGCGGTTTCCCTCGACAAAGGCTGGACCAAGCGGATTCTCCGCGACGCCGGCGTGCCGACGGCGCCATTTGCCGTGATCGAACGGCCCGCGGATCTGGACCTGGTGGATTTGCCCTTTCCGCTGTTCGTAAAGCCGGTGGCGGAAGGTTCTGGCAAGGGCATCAACGCCCATTCGCGGGCGAATAACCGTGGTGAACTGCAACGGCGCGTGCTGGATGTGATGACGCGTTTCCGGCAGCCGGCGCTGGTCGAAACCTATTTGCCGGGCCGGGAATTCACCGTTGGGATCGTCGGCACGGGCGATTTGGCGCGGGTATTGGGCGTGATCGAAATAGCAGCGACCGGCAAAGCGGCGGGTGCCGATTACGGCTTTGAGAACAAGGAAAACTGCGACCAAAACATTCAGTACCGGCTGGTGGAAGATGCGCAGGCGGTTGCCGCGGGCGATGTCGCGCTGAATGCCTGGCGCGTGCTGCGCTGCCGCGATGGCGGGCGCATCGATGTGCGCAACGACGCCACCGGACGGCCACACTTCATCGAAGTGAATCCTCTGGCCGGACTCAATCCCGAACATTCCGATCTGTGTTTTCTCGCCGGCTTCAAGGGCTATTCCCATCAGCAGCTCATCGGAATGCTCGTGGATTCCTTCCTGCGGCGAAATCAGGCCCTGCAATATTCGACTGCGTTTGCAGCCTAGTTGGTCTTCTGTTCGTCACGTGTGAGGCGTCCCCGCTCCGTCCGGCGTCGCCCGGCCGATTGCGGCAGCGCCGCAATCGGCGAAATCGAAAAATCAGCGCGCAAAGCGCGCGGGGGCGCGCCGCGGCGCAAGCTCGCCGGAAAAATCGAATTGTGTTTATCTGTGGCTGAAGAAAGCGGTGGCCCGGGCCGTTCACACACATGCGTGTACTGATTCTTCATTCCGAGATTGCGCCGGACGCGCGGCCTGATGATCAGGACACGCTGCTGCAGGCGGCGGCGATCGAACGCACGCTGAAACTCGCCGGGTACGAAGCATCATGTGCGATTTTCCGTCCCGATCCCCGGGCGATGGAATGCATGCTTGCGCGGGAATGTCCTGATGTCGTGTTCAACCTGGTGGAGACGGTGTGGGGCAGCGGTGCGCAGGCATCACTCGCACCGGCCATGCTGACGCAGTTTGGAGTGCCCTTTACCGGCTGCGGCGCCAGCGCAATTGCGGCCTGTGGCGACAAGATCTTCGCCAAGCGCGCGATCGCCGGCGCCGGATTGCCGACGCCGGACTGGTCGGAAGCTCCGGCGTGGCGCGGCATTGCCGACGGGCGCTGGATCGTCAAATCGGTGAGCGAGGATGCATCGCTCGGTCTGGACGACGGTGCGGTTGTGCAGGGGCGTGAAGCGGTGGCAGAGCGCGCCCAGGCCTGTGCGGGGCGCCATGGCGGACGCTGGTTCGCCGAACGCTATGTCGAAGGACGCGAATTCAATGTTGCGCTGATCGAGAAATACGGCGCGCCCTTTGCGCTGCCGATCGGCGAGATGGTATTCGATCGGTGGGACAATGCGCGGCCGCGGATCATCGGCTATGCCGCCAAATGGGACGAGACCGCGCCGGAATACCATGACACGACACGGGCGTTCGACTGGCGCGAGCGTGAACCACGCCTGCACCGGATGCTGGAATTCATATCGCGGGAATGTTGGAGCCTGTTCGGACTGTCGGGATATGCGCGAGTCGACTTCCGGGTCGATATGGAAGGGCGGCCATTTATCCTGGAGGTGAATCCCAATCCCTGCCTCGAACCGAGTGCCGGATTCGCTGCCGCCTGTGAACAGGCGGGAATAGGTTTTGAGAGCCTGATTTCGACAATCGTCAAATCAGCAATCCAATGCTGAGAAGCGAGAAGCGAGAGGTGATGCGGCGTTCTCTAGCTCCTCGCTCCTCGTTCCTCGCTCCTATATGTGGTGGAGGGGAGGGGCCGCTGTCGGCCGAACATGCGTTCGCGCCAGAAGATCAAGAGGCCCGAACCGATGACGATTGCGCCACCCACCCAGACCTGAGGCGCCGGCAATTCGCCGAAGATCAGGTAACCGAGGATCACCGCCCATATCATGGCGGCGTAATCGAACGGCGCGAGAACCGACGCCTCGCTGTAGCGATAGGAAAAGCTGAGAAATATCTGCCCCACTCCGCCCGAAATTCCGGCCAGCAGCAAAACCGCGGTTTGTGAGACGGTGGGCACCTGCCATCCAAACCATACCGTCAGCAGGCTGACGGTTGTGCTGGTGAGCATGAAATAGAAAGCAATGGTAATTGAATGTTCATAGGCGCTCATGCGCCGGATAAGGATCATCGCGGCCCCCTGCAGACCTGCGCCGCCAATTGCGAACAGCGCGCCGTAAAGGGCGGTGCGCGAAAGGCCCGCTTCGGGTCCGGCGATCACGATGACGCCGAGAAAACCGATAATGACCGCGGTCCAGCGATAGGCATGGACTCTTTCGGATAACACCAACGCGGCCATGATGACGACAAACAGCGGTGAGGCAAAGCCGAGCGCCGTCGCGTTCGCCAGCGGAAGCAATGTATAGGCCGCGAAATTGCAGAACATCGAGATCGTGCCGGCGCTGGAGCGCAGCGCATGGCTGCTGATATTGTTCGTCTTCAGCAAAGACGGGCCGCCGGTGAGAAGCGCGGCGATGACCACGACGACTGCGCCCAGACCGCCGCGGAAGAACACCATTTCCCCGATCGGAAAATCGGGGCCAAGCCAGCGAATCGCGGCGAACAGCACCGCAAAGAAAATCGTCGCGAGCAGTTTGCAGCCTATCCCCAATAATGGCCGGTCAGGGGTCATGCCATTGATTTACAGTGACCGTGAGGCAGGGGATAGGATGGGCGCATGACTGTGCCGCATTTTGACGAGACGGAAGCGGCAGCCAGACGGCTGAACGGCGTCGCTGTGCGTACGCCTCTGGTCGAAAGTCAGATACTTTCGGAGCGTTGTGGCGGGCGCGTACTGCTCAAACTCGAAACCTTGCAGCGCACCGGCTCATTCAAGTTCCGTGGCGCCTATAACCGGCTGGTGCAGCTTTCGCCGGAAGAACGGACACACGGCGTCGTTGCATTCTCGTCGGGTAACCATGCCCAGGGCGTCGCCTGTGCGGCGGCGCTGCTTGGCATCCACGCGACGATTGTCATGCCTTCGGATGCACCGCGGGTAAAGCGCGACGCCACGCGCGCCTATGGCGCGGAGATCGTCCAGTACGATCGCCAAAGGGAAAACCGCGAGGCGATCGCTGCGCGCATCGCGCAGGACTCCGGGGCCATCGTCGTTCCGTCATTCGACGACCGCCACGTGATCGCCGGGCAGGGAACAATCGGGCTGGAACTTGCAGCCCAGGCGGAGGCGTTGGGCGCCACGCTGGATCTTGTAGCCGTCCCGTGCAGCGGCGGCGGTCTCGCGTCGGGCATCGCCCTGGCGTTGCGCGGCAAATCTCCGGGAACGAAGCTGCTGACGGTTGAGCCCGAGGGATACGACGGCGCAAGGCTGTCGCTTCGAGATGGCGAACGGATGGCCGCGAAGGGTACGCGCCCGACCATCGCCGACGCACTGACATCACCCGCGCCGGGTGTGCTGCCATTTGGCATTCTGCACGCGCTTGGGGCGCGGGGTGTTGCGGTTAATGACGACGAACTGGCTTACGCGGTGGGATTTGCGGCGCTGCGCCTGAAGCTGGTTGCCGAACCCGGAGGCGCGGCCGCGCTGGCGGCACTGCTGGCGCGGAAATGCGATATTGCGGGCGGCACCGTCACGATCGTTGTGTCGGGCGGCAACATCGATCCGGAGACGCTAAAGCGCTGCGTCGACATCGCCGCCTGACAGGAACAGACTTGGAGATTCTTTAGCGGGGGGCGAGGACCATCATCATCTGACGGCCTTCGAGCTTCGGATATTGTTCGATCTTCGCGAAGCTGTCGGTCTCGCTCTGAATACGCTTCAGCAGTTCCATGCCGAGATGCTGGTGGGCCATTTCGCGGCCGCGGAAGCGCAGGGTCACCTTCACCTTGTCGCCCTCATCGAAGAAGCGCCGCATCGAACGCATCTTCACGTCATAATCGTGATCGTCGATGGTCGGGCGCATCTTGATCTCCTTGATCTCGATGACCTTCTGCTTCTTGCGTGCTTCGGCGGCTTTTTTCTGCTGCTCGTATTTGTATTTGCCGTAGTCCATCATTTTGACGACGGGCGGCTTTGCCCCGGGGGAGACCTCAACGAGGTCAAAGCCTTTTTCTTCTGCCATGGCGAGGGCGTCATCGAGACTGACGGGCCCCATTTTTTCGCCTTCCGCACCGATGAGCAAAATGGTGCCGGCAGTAATCTCTTCATTGACCCGCGGTCCGTCTTTGGACGGCGGCGCAGGCTGCGACGGTTTGCGGATTATGACTTAACTCCCTTCAAAAGGCCGTGGGCGCGATTCGCGGGAAGGGAAGCCGCGGCGGATTTCGCTGGATATGCGCGGGTTCCTCCTCTCTTGAATGCGTCAGGGCCGAGTGGCTCCGATTACACAAAAAAACGCGAAGTTCGTTTCCCCGATTCCGCACCCTTTAGAAGCGCGAATCCGGCGGCGTAGCTTCCTTCACAAGCATAGAAATGGCTGCGTCTAACGCAAGACTTTCTTGCGCGTCGCTTCCCAGCTTTCGTAACATGAGTGTGCAGTTTTCCGCCTCTCTGCGGCCAACTACAAGCAGATACGGCACTTTTGCGAGCGAATGCTCCCGCACCTTATAGTTGATTTTTTCATTCCTGAGGTCGGTTTCAACCCGCAGTCCCGCGTTTATGAGCGCCGCCACGGCCTCAGTGGCATAGGCGTCGGCATCGGAAACCACAGTCGCGACCACCGCCTGGACCGGCGCGAGCCAGAGCGGAAATTTGCCTGCATAATGTTCGATTAAAACGCCGATAAAGCGCTCCATCGAACCCAGGATCGCGCGGTGCAGCATCACCGGTGCATGCTTGACGCCATCCTC
>DASUHP010000033.1:0-130405 GCA_036273455.1 Micropepsaceae bacterium
GTTTATCCATGAATTCTGGCCGCTCATTCTTGTGCTGTGTCTGGCGCAGATCGGCGCCCAGGCAATGAAGGGGCCGTTCCTCGGACTGACTTCGGAATGGCTCGCCGGACCTGCGGCCGTGGTGGGATTTGCCCAGGTGAACGCGCTGGGTAATGCCGCCGCGTTTTTGGCGAGCACTTCCGTCGGCGTGATCCGGGAATCCACGGGCAGCTTCCAACTGGCTCCGGTGCCGCTGATGTGCACCGCCCTGACGGGGGCTCTTGGGCTGATCGTGATGGCCCGGCGCGACACGCTTCATCGCCGTCTCGCCGAGCGCCGCGGATAAATCCAGTGCCGGCAAACGCCGGCGCAATGCCACGGTGACTCGCTACCAGTTTTTCAGGATCGTGAGACCGATCACTCGGCCGATATCCGGTTTCGAAAAATCATAGGCGGTGGCGTTGTGGCCGTTGGAAATGGCCGGCGCGTATTCGAAGGCCGGAAGCCTGCCCATCAGATTCTGGATGGTGAGCTGCAAGGTGATCTGCTTCAGGTAAACATTCACCGGCGCATCGCCCGTGCTGTAACCGAGCGACAGATCGAATGTGTACATGGATGGTTCGATATTGCTGTAGTTGCTGATCGCACACGGGAATGTGCCGCCACCGGTCACTCCGCCCGCGCTGGTGCATTGGAAATTGACATTGGGCGGCACGGCGACCGGATCGAAATAATGCGAAATATAATTGACGTAACCGGTGACGCTGAACGGCCCATCGCTCCAGCCCAGCCGCGCGCGATACAACATCCTTGGGCCGGTTTCGACGCCATTCTGCAGGATGCCGGCGACGGGCTGGATGTTCTGATCAAGAGCATCAAGGATTGAGCCGCCGGTGATCGTTTGCACGAGGCGGTGCAAATAATATGTGCCGGTGATTCCCGTGTTCCAGGCTCCGAGATCGCCCAGGTCCAGGTCATAGCTGGCGCTGAAGTCGAT
This sequence comes from Micropepsaceae bacterium, assembly GCA_036273455.1. Classification (GTDB taxonomy): domain Bacteria; phylum Pseudomonadota; class Alphaproteobacteria; order Micropepsales; family Micropepsaceae; genus CAIYRG01. Next base: position 977 of record DASUHP010000033.1, read on the forward strand.
GCCCTGGACATGCAGGAATCCCGAACCGAACGTGCCCCCATCATTGATAAAATAAACATTGGTCGCCTGACTGGGGCTGAGGGTCGCGCTCTGATCGGTCAGAGCGGAGAGCACCATCTTTTCGAATGGCGCACATGATGCGGGATTGGCATTTGCCGCCACCGGGCAGCCGAGATCGCTTGGAATAATGAAGTGGAAGCGCTGGTTCGGATCGGACAATGTTTGCGATGTTACGTTGGCGAATCCGTTGAGAATGTTCTTGACCTTGATGTCGTACCATGTGGCCTGAAGGTCGAGCCCGCGCAGCAACTCATATTGTGGCGCGATTTCGAATCCGGCGCTGTAGTTGGTTGCGGTCTCGGGAGCCAGCGCGGTTCCACCCTCACGCGTGGCGGTTTGCCCCGTAGCGGCGTCGACGTAATTGCGCAGCGCGGCTTGCGGTCCGCCACCCCAGCCGATGCCGGTCGGCGCCGAACCGCAGCCAAAACCGGCACCGGCCAGTGCCGCGGCAGGACTTCCGGATGTGGGCGCGCCGCCGGCACAGGCGATTACGAGCGTGCTCTGTCCGGGGAAATTGAAAGCGGTCCCGGAGTCGCTCGACACCACCGAATATTCGCCGGCATTGGCGAAACGGAATGACGTGCCCCAACTGCCCCGAATGGTTGCGCCAACCACTTCATCGAGCAGCCAGGTGAAGCCGAGTTTCGGATTGCTGGTGCCGCCGGCGAGTGCCCCGTTCGGGCTGGAATACTGATCGTGGCGCCACGAAACTTCGAGATCCAGTTTCCGCGCCAGGGGGAAATTGAAATTGTCGCCGAACACAGGGATATCGAACTGCGCGAAACCTGCCCAGACCGTAAAGGGCTCGTAATCATTTGCATTCAGCAGCGGGGTTTGTGGCGGTCCGCCCGAATCATTGCCACGAAACGCAAACACGTTGTCGGATTCGAAAGTACCGCCAATCGCAGCCTTGACCTGCCCGGCGGGCAGATCGAATAGCGGACCATCGAAACGGGCACCTTTCTCTTCGATCGAGTACACGACGCCGAGGTCGCGTTGCCCAGTGATATAGTTCAGCGTCTGCGGGGAATTGCACTGGAATGCGGTTGGGTCGCAGAAAAGGTTCAAATAGGGCACCGCCGCGGGCTTGGCCACACCCCCTACGGTATTTCCCAGCGCGACATTGACCGCGTTGTCGTTCACCAGCGTCAATTGATATTTCAGGGAATTGTTGCTGCGGGAATCATAGATCTGCCCGGTCCAGCCAAACGGCAGGTCGAGGTTCAGACCGAACTCATAGCGGCCGGAAACTTCATAGGCAGGAATTTCGGGTGGAATTTCGTGGGCGAAATTATAGGAGACCTGCAGATTCGCCGGCGCGCCAGCCGGGTAATAGGGGTTTGTCGTCGGTACACTGAACGTCTGGATGTCGTTGGTGACACCGTTGCTGTAAAATGTCGGGAGAATTTCTTCGACGCGGCGATTGGAATAGAAGCCGGTGGCGAAGAACGTGATTCCGGGCAGCAGCCGCTGATCGAAAGTGCCGACGGCCATGTTCTGTTGCTGCGCCCGCCCCTCCCAGCCCAGCTTCATCGGATCGACTTCATTGGTCCCCATATTGGCGGCGTTGCCGGTGAATGTCGCCCAGTTCAGCGTTGACGCGCTGCCGGGAGTCAGAGGACCGATCCCGTTGTTCAGCGAAGAGTTGAAATTGGCCCCGGTGCCGTGTGGAATTGCCCAGCAATTCGTGCAGTTGGGGCCGGTCTTTACCGATGGTTTTCCGGTGGAAATGGTACCGGGAATTGATGACCCGATAGGAATAAGGTTATCGAGGCCCCACGGCGTGTAGTTGACGGTGTATTTCGAATGGGCCGTGCCCTTGATGGGCTGCACCTGGTCCCATTCATAGGTCAGCGTGACGTCGCCACCTTCCCAGGTGCGGCCATATAGTTGTGACGCCTGGTATCGTTCGCCGCCGCCGGCATCCGGCGCCTGGGCATGCAGCAGCGTGGTGGCGCCGTCATAACCCCGCTTCAGCACGATATTGATCACGCCCGAGATCGCATCCGACCCGTAGGTGGCGGACGCGCCATCGGCGAGAATATCGATGCGGTCGACCGCAAGTTCGGGAATGATCGAGGGGTCGATTGCACAGAGTCCTGTCTCCTGCGGCGGATAGCGCACGCCATCGATCATCATCAGGCTGCGCGGGCCGGTGGTATCCAGGCCACGGAGGTTGACGCGGGTTCCGCCGATCTGCTGGCCACCGTTGACGTTCGCCGCCTGCCCCGGCGCGACATTGGCCACGGGAACCGTGCGGAACAGGTCGCCAATGGCGATATCGCCGGTCTGGGTGAAATCCTGAACTCCGAGATTGGTCACCGGCACCCCCACGGCCGCCGTGCCGTGAATCAGCGACCCAGTGACCAGCACTTGCTCTGGAACAGCTTCTGTAGGCGCCAGCGCCATCTGTTGCGCATGGGCGTTGATTGCGGTGGTCAGTGTCAGAAAAGATGCGGAGCCCAGCAGGGTCGCGAAGCGCGATGCAGACGGATTCATGAAATCTCCCTTCTGCGTAGCTACCAGTTCTTGAGGATGGTGACGCCCATCACGCGGCCGGTATCAGGCTTGGTGATGTCATAACCGGCAGCGTTACGGCCCGAGGTGACGGGGCCGTATTCAAATGCCGGATGAATGCCCATCAGGTTCTGTATGGTCAGTTGAAGCGTGACATGCTTCAGGTAATCACTCGCCGGCAGGTCGCCCGTGTTGTAGCCGAGTGACAGATCGAACGTGTACATTGCGGGCTCGATATTGCTGTAGTTGCTGATGGCACAAGGGAACGTGCCGCCGCCAACAACTCCTCCCGCGATCGTGCATTGGAAATTGACGTTTGATGGCACGCCCCATGGGGCGAAGAAGTGCGACTGATAATTGAGAAAGCCTGTGATGCTGTATGGACCGTCGCTCCAGCCCAGACGTGCGCGGTAGACCATTCTGGGCGTCGTCTCCACGCCATTCTGCGCAACCGCTCCGGCAGCACCAATGTTCTGATGCAGATAGTCAGTAACCGGGCCGCCAGTGACGTTCTGCACCAATTGATGCAGATAATAGGTTCCGGTAATGCCGGCGTTCCAGGCGCCAAGATCGCCGAGGTCCCAATCATAGCTCGCGCTCCAGTCGATCCCCTCGTAGTGCAGAAAGCCCGACCCGATTGTGCCGCCATCGCTAATCCAATCGACGGTGGTCAGTTGGGATAGAGGCAGAGTGTTATTCGAGTCCGACAATGCGGCTGCCACCATGCTTTCAAATGGCGCGCAGCTCTCCGGACTCGAGTTCTGAGCTACCGGGCAACCAAGAGTGCTGGGCAGAATGATGTGAAATGTCTGGCTGGGATCACCCAACGTCTGTTGGGTTACGGTGTTGAAACTCTGCAACACACCGTTGATCTTGACGCTGTACCAGGTGGCCTGCACATCGAGCCCGCGCAGCAAGGCGAACTGCGGTGCAAGTTCAAAGCCCAGGCTGTAATTGATCGCCTTTTCAGGGGCCAGCGCAGTGCCGCCCTCGCGCGAGGTGACCTGGCCGCTGACAGGATCGGCGTAAGACCGCAGTTGAGGGTGCGGTGCGCCACCCCAACTGATCCCCAGCGGCGTCGCGTTGCACGCCAATCCGCCGGATATCATCGCTGCGGCGGCAGTGCCGGGAGTGGCCGCGCCCGAAACGCACGGAATCGGGATCACGTTCTGGCCCTGAAAATTGTCGATGGTGTAGGCATCGCTGGCATTCGTGGAATACTCGCCGGCATTGGCGAAACGGAAGGCGGTGCCCCAACTGCCACGCAGGGTGGCTCCGATCAGCTCGTCGACCAGCCAATTGAATGACAGCTTTGGATTGCTCGTCCCGCCGGACAAAGTCCCCTGATATTGATCGTGACGCCAGGAGGCTTCCAGATCGAGCTTGCGCAGCAGCGGAAGATTGAAATTATTGCCGAACACCGGAATATCGATCTGCGCAAAACCTGCCCAATCGGTATAGGGCTCGGAATCATAAGTGATCACCAGCGGTGTCTGGGGCGGCGAACCGACATTGTTGGCAGACACAAGCAGAACATTGTCCGATTCATAAGTACCACCGACGGCTGCCTTGATCTGTCCGGCCGGCAGATCGAACAACGGACCATCGAAATGCCCGCCCTTCTCCTCAATGGAATATCTGGTGCCGACGATGCGGTTGGCTGAGATGTAGGCAATCGTCTGGGGCGAATTGCAGGCAAACGCTGTGGGATCGCAGAACAGGTTCATATAGGGCACCGCAGCGGGCTTGGTGACGCCGCCGACGGTATTTCCCAACGCGACGCTGACCGCGTTGTCGTTCACGTTCGTCTGAACGTATTGGGTATTGTCAGCACTGCGGGAATCATAGATCTGGCCGGTCCATCCGAACGGCAGATCAAGATTGAGACCAAATGCATAGCGGTCCGCGACTTCATAGGCCGGAACGATCGGCGGACGCTCCAGCGCGAAATCGTACGAGACCTGAAGGTTATTGGGAGCGTTTGCGGGATAGTAGGGATTCGTCGTGGGCACCGCGAAGGTGCGAATTTCGTTGGTGAAGCCATTGCTGGCAAATGGGTTCACCTGCTCTTCGACGCGGCGGTTGTTGTAGAAACCGGTGGCGAAAAAGGAGATGCCTGGGAACAACCTCTGATCGAAGGTGCCGACTGCGGAATTGCGCTGCTCCGCACCCACTTCCCAGCCCTGCTTCAACGGGTCTATCTCGTTGGTGCCCATATTGGCGGCATTGGCAGAAAATGTCGCCCAATCGATCGTCGACGCGCCACCCGGAGTGAGGGGGCCAATGCCATTGTTGATCGGATTGAAATTGGCTCCGGCGCCGCGCGGGACAGCCCAGCAATTGGTGCAGATGGGGCCCGAGCTGGCGGATGGTTTGCCGGTCGAAATGGTGCCGGGAACAGAGGCCCCGATCGGGATTGGATCGTTGAGGCCCCATGGCGTGTAATTGATCGTGTATTTTGAATGCGAGGTGCCACGGACGGGCGACTGGTCGGTCCATTCATAGGTCAGCGTAATGTCGCCGCCATCCCAGGTGCGGCCATACAATTGCGACGCCTGGTATTGGAGGCCGCCCGCGTCTGGCGCCTGGACATGCAGCAGAGTCACACCGCCGTCGAACCCGCGTTTGAGAATAACATTGATCACGCCTGCGATTGCGTCGGACCCATAGGTGGCCGATGCGCCATCCGGCAGGATGTCGACACGATCCAGCGCCAGCGCCGGGATGATTGAGGGGTCGACCACACACAGGCCATCCTGCGGCGGGAAGCGTATGCCGTCGACCATCAGCAGTGAGCGCGGACCGTTCGCGTCGAGCCCTCGGATATTGACGCGATTGGCGCGCAGATTCTGGCCGCCTGCGACGGTGGCCGAGGGTCCCGGCGCGACGATCGCCTGGGGAATGGTGCGGAACAGATCGGAGATGGTGATGTTGCCGGTCTCGGCGAAATCCTGAACGCCGAGATTGGTGATCGGTACACCCACCGCAGCTGTGCCATGAATTAGCGAGCCTGTTACAAGAACCTGCTCGGGCAATTCTGTCTGTGGCCCCGCGGCCGCCGTTTGCGCGTGGACAGCAGGGCATGTAGTCAGTGTAAGGAACGATGCGGATGCCATGAAAATGGCAAATCGCGACGAGATCCGATTCATAGCGCCCCCGACCCACAGCGCAGTTTCCTGCGCTGGTCCCCACTGCCATCCCCGGCGGTCAAAGCGTAAGCAAAGCTGTTGTCAGAATTGTATCCATGAGGCGGCACCACGTGGGCGTGTCGCAAAGCGGGCGAATGGGCCGTAGTTGCCGTTAAACAGAAGGCTTATCAAGGCTTACCAGCCGGACTGAAGCAGCCTGGATTTTGCCGTCATCGGGTTCACCACCCGATCTTGAGACACTTTGTGAACTGTGTGTGCGGCAGCCCAGGATCGCCACATCGTGGACACACAGTGACGTTGATCACATCCGCAAGCTCGGCATCCAAAACTGCCTGGTTCACCTCCCGAATGCAGGTCAGGGGGCAAACTGACTCATGGCGCGCAAAAGCAAAGGAGGAGGCCCGAAGCCGCCCTGGTCCAACGCCAATTTTTGACGCGGGCTGCCGGGCTGATTGCGATGGCCCGGCGCGACAGGCTTCATCGCCGTTTCGCTTAGCGCCGCGCATGATGGTGAAGCAGCGCAAGAATCCGGCCCACTGGTCAATGTTCAACCGGAACAGATGCCCGTTGGCGGCGGAGTCTGGCTGCTATTCAAGCGACCGCGCAATGCGGAAGCCGTCGGACCACGACTGTTCATCGGGTCCACTTCCGACGCGCGCCGCGGAGCGGACATCGCCCGGATAGTCTTCCCACGAGCCTCCGCGCAGGACTCGGCCCTTGCAATCCGGAGCAAGATACGGATCTCCGTTGGACGGTGCGTCGGCCGCATATTCGTCCGACCAGCAATCCGCTGTCCATTCCCAGACATTGCCGTGCATGTCGTGTAGGCCGAATGCGTTCGGGGCAAAGCTCGCGACCGGCACGGTCTTTCCCCGGTTCACACCGGCTGGTCCGTTTGCATAACCAGTGCTGCCGTCGTAATTCGCCTGTGCCGTCGTAATCGTTTGCCCGTAGTGAAATGCACCCGTGCTGCCTGCACGCGCAGCGTATTCCCATTCGGATTCGGAGGGCAGGCGGTAGCGCTTACCGGTTTTCCGGCTCAGCCATTCCGCATAAGACCTCGCGTCATTCCAATTGACCCCGATTACCGGACGGTTGCCCCTGCCCCATCCCTGATCATCTGGTTTGAGCCCGCCGCAGCCGCCATCTGAGACGCAGGCATCCCACTGCGCAAAGGTGATCTCGGTTGCGCTCAAAGCAAACGGGCCGACGGTCACGTGGTGCTGCCGCTCTGGCCCGCGGTACAACTCGTCCGGGGGAGAACCCATTGTGAATTCACCGGCCGGAATGGCAACCATGGCCGGGCACTCGGCGCAATCGGCGAACGCGCGAGCCGACGTTGCGCCGCCTAACATAAAATGCAGCATGACAGCACCCGATATGAGGGTCACTCCAATGGTCGCCGCTGCCGCGCGCACATGCCCGGCTCGCCGATCTGAACTCACGTCACAGCTCTCCAATGCAATTTCCTGCGCATATACGCGGCCCATGGCTGAATCCCACAAATTGCGGGGCTCAACATCTGTCGATTCAAAGGCCGTTCCCAAAACTTTGTGCCGTCCCCCAATAGCTCGCGTTCCGTCTTGCTCAGCGCCGCGCATAATGGTGAAGCAACTGGTCCCAGCGGCCGGCTGTGACGGATTGATGGCATAATGTCCCAAATACGGTGGGCCGGGTGATTCCGATTTCCGTTCTTGATCTTTGCCCGATTGTCGAGGGTGGCGACGCAGCCACAGCGCTCAGAAACGCGGTTGACCTCGCTCGCCATGCTGAAGAGTGGGGCTATCGCAGGTACTGGCTCGCCGAACATCACAACATGCCCGGCATTGCCAGCGCCGCAACATCAGTCGTGATCGGCCATGTCGCGGGCGCAACAAAGACGATCCGGGTGGGCGCGGGCGGCATTATGCTGCCCAATCATTCGCCACTCATCGTCGCCGAACAATTTGGCACCCTCGCGACGCTGTATCCTGGCCGGATTGATCTCGGAATCGGACGCGCGCCGGGCACCGATCAGCGCACCATGTATGCGCTGCGCCGCAATCTCATCGGCGATTTTGACTCATTTCCCCAGGATGTCATGGAGCTGATCACCTATCTGAGCCCGCTTGCGCCGGGACAAGCCGTGCACGCCATTCCTGGCGCCGGAACCGAAGTCCCGGTCTGGATTCTGGGTTCAAGCCTTTATGGCGCGCAGCTTGCCGCTGCTCTGGGCCTGCCCTATGCATTCGCGTCCCATTTCGCACCTGAACAGCTTGAGCCGGCGATCACGGCATATCGGGAGCGTTTTCATCGGTCGCGCTATTTGTCAAAGCCTTATGTCATGCTGGGCATCAGCGTCTTCGCTGCCGAAACGGATGCCGACGCGAGGATGCTGTTCACTTCGCAGCAACAGGCGGTCATCCATCTCCGCTCCGGCCGGCCGGGTCAGCTGCCGCCGCCGATCGATGACATTGAGGCCATTCTCGACGACCGCGGCCGGGCAATACTGGATTCGGTGCTGACATACGCAATCGTGGGTTCGCGCGGGACAGTCATGCAGCGTCTTCAGGGTTTTGTTGATCGCCACCGGCCTGACGAACTGATGGTGACAGCGAATATATTCGACCATGCGGCGCGACTAACGTCATTCCGGATACTGAGCGAAATCTCGCAGGCGAGAAGCAGCTGAAATGACGCGGCGTGGAAACAGGATGCCGTAACCGGGACGGATTTTGGGCAACAGTCGGCGCCGTTCAGCAATGACCGCCTTGCCGGTGCACCGGGCACGCCCGCTGGAGATGCCGGAATTCATTGAGCCGTGCCATCCGACGTTGGGGGCCGCCGGACGCCTACACCATAAACCGCCTGCCGCCTCTCAAGTGACGAATGCCGGTAGCCGGATGGCTTAACGGGCCGCCGTCGGACTATTTCAGCCGGTCAGTTTCCCAGCGTCAGTGAGACATACAGGACATTGGTCAGGGTTTTCGCGCCCGGCGGGCGCAGCAATTCATGGCCGTAATCGAGGCTCACATTGAGGAAGCGGGATATCGCATAGCGCACACCGCCGCCGGCGCCCGACAGCTGGACACTTCCAGGTGCGCCCTGCGTCAGGTGGACATCCCGGACCGACCCATAATCCCAGAACAGCAGCAATTGCATCTGATCGGCAAATTCCGGCGGCGCAAAACGCGCCAGCGGCGAGAATGGCGGCGACCGCAATTCTTCGGTCAGGATCACGCCCTCCGAGCCATTGGCGGCGCGTTCGTGATAGCCACGCACACTGGTGGCGCCGCCGAGACCCAATTGCTCCGTGGGGAGAAGATTATGGTCGGCGAGCTGTCCGGTGGCGCGCGTCACCCAGGACGCGTTGAATGGCAGCCGCGTGGTTTCAGTCACCGTCAGCGTGTCATAGACATAATTCGCCGCCGCAAAAGGTGAATTCGCCTGCTGCTGGAATAAGGGCGTCCTGTTCAGCGCCGACAGATTGCCGGGGCTGTAGACGAAAATGTTGGAGATCCCCGCCTGCCCGAACGGATGATCGAACGCCATATCATAGATGACGGGAAACTGATCGATTTCGGTGGTGATGTTCGAAACCTGCTCACCGCCGAAGCTCAGATTGTTATTGGTGCTTTTGAAATCATAACCGAACTGCACGTCCTCACCGATGTGGGCGCCGGCGCCGAGAAACGGCAGATCGATTCCCGGGAGCGGCATGATGTAGCGCCCGCTCGCCTGACCGGAGATGCCAGTCAATCCGAGATCCGGACCGGCACGCGGCGCGGTCTCGGTGTAATTGCCGAACAGTGAGAGCTTGTCGCGCCAGGGCAGCGGTATCAGCCAGGTGACGGTGTGCGCCCGCATCGTTGCGGGGGGACTTTCGACGAAGGCATGCAGCCAGAAGCTGCTGCTCGAGGTGAACTGATAGGAGGCCTGCTGGTCGAGGCCGAAAGCATTGCCCCAGTTGATTCCGAGGTTCCACAGGTCATAGCCGATAGCGGCGGTCCCGGTATTGTCATATCCGCCATAGACGCGCAGCGGCCGCCGGTCCTCGCTACGCAGTATCAGATCGGTATCGCCCCCGGTCGCACTCTTCTCCGCGACAATCGTGACTTTGCGGAATGGATTCTGATTGAGGGCCGCGAGGTCCTGGTTCAGCTTTGCCATGTCGATGGGATCGCCCGGCTTTATCCGGACATAGCTTTCCAGCAGCGGCGTCGAAAACCAGCGGTTTCCTTCGGCGCGCAACTGGCCGAGATGGAATTCCGTGACCACGGACTGCACCACACCGGAATTGATGTCCTGCGCCGGAAAGGCGATATCGACGAAGGGATGGTTATGCGCGGCATACCAGGCGGCGATGATCTGGGTGATCTGCCGCATGCCGCCGAAACTCAGCGGCTTGCCGAGAAAACCCGCAAGCTGCGCGCGCAATTCCGGCGCGTCGGCGAGCGGCAGATTTTCGATCGTGATTCCCGGCGTCGTCGCACCGTTCATCATGATCTTTGCCGGGACATCAACCAGCACCAGGCCTTTCAGCTGTTGCAGCACCTGCTGGTCTGCCGCGCCCAGCATCTGCGTTTCCATCGGCGGCGCGACAATCGCCGGCGGCGGTCCGGCCGGCGCGGGCGGCAGCTTCGGCGCCACCTGATCAAGATTCTGCGCCACCGCGGGCGTCCCAACTGCAAGCGGGTAACACAGGCACAGTGCTGCACGTTGCGCCAACCGCGAACGACGCCGCCGCATCACTCCCCCGAATCAGAAGTCAGCCATGGCATAGCAGGAAATGAGTGTCATTTTCCTGATCCCGGATCAGCCTCGACAGGCTCGGCAGCGCAACCCGATTGGGCGGGATACGTTCGGCGGCTTCATTCGATAGATCGTGCGCGCTCGATCGCAATAGATCATGCGATCGGTCTGGCCACCGCGTGTCGGAGATTTGCGTAACACATCGTCAACCATGTTGACGAGAAACCGGCCGGTTCGCTGCGTCTGCGGTTTTGGCAGGCGCAAGATTTACGAAAATTTTCCAAAAATCCCCTACTTGACGATGCAGCTTCGCGATGACGTATCGCCGTTCGTTCGCGGGCCGGTGCTGAACTCAAGGGGTGCGCGACATGAATAGCTTGATCCCGAAATCGGAACGCAAACCGGCACTCGTTTCCTTCGTGGGGATGGTTGCCCTGGCCACTACTCTCTCCTCGTGGGAAGTTTGGACGCAGCATCTGCGCGCCCGAGAATTCGTGATTCAGATTGGGCTGGGCGCAGCAGTGGGAGGATTAACCGGCGCGCTGCTCGGATATTTTGCCTGGTTGAGCGTGACGGGCATGAGGCGCCTGAGGAGCCTGTAACATCGATGTCGCCCAGGTGGCACCGGTGCAAATCGAGCAGGCTTAAACAGAAAGCCACGGTAGGGGGACTACCGTGGCTTTTGTCGTGCAGCGGATCAGCACGGTTGCAATTGCGACGCGGCGGCAGGAATTTTGCCGGCGCGTGTATCGGTTTGGTGTGAACGGCTGACCGCGTTGCAGTCGACCCCGAACTGTTCAGCCGGGTTATCCACATGCTGAAATTTACGCATTGTTCCCCGTCGCGCTCGGTTCGTCCGGAAGTTTCCGCCCGGCCGCCTGATTCCTTGTTTCAGAATTGTCACATCGCGGGTCCCCGCCGAAGTCGTTGAATCCGGGGATCGTCCAATACCAACCGTCCCTATGGCTCGCTCTCCTAACCGAAAAAACGGTGCGCACGTGACGTCTGAAGATGTCATCGCCTTTGTCATGCAGGTGTCCAAAGAGTTGCACCGCGCACCATCGCTGAACGAGATTGCGGTCCACCTGGGCATCAGCAAAACAGAAGCTGATCGCAAGGTGCGCGAGTTGATCCGGCAACAGATTTTGGAGCGCAGCGCGGAACCGCTTGCCCGGGCAAAAGGTGTTCCGGGTATCCGTGTCCGCACGACACGCCGTCCGGCACGTGCTTCTCGCACACGGGCGTCCCGCCAGATTTCCGGTTGACCTCCTGCCCCGCCCGCGGGGAATCGCTTTCACTGGAGGCACCGCGCAGCACCCCCAACCGCGAATTTTTTTTGAACCAAAATTCGCGTTTCCGCCTGCAGGCCGGCTCCGCTGCGTGCGACGGCTCCAACCCCGCAAGGGGGGGTGATTTTTGCCGAAAGCTGTAGCCCTACCCGGCCCTGCGGCCGAAGTGGCGGCGCGGGCCGGCTCGGGGGACCAATCCAAAGCGACCACACTGACGTAGATGTTCCTGATGTATGGGATCGATGGGGGAACGATGCGCAAGACGTTGAGCACTGAGGATTGCCTGAAGCAGGCTCAGGAGTGCATCGAAATGGCCGAGGCAGCTTCCGATCCGGAACTCAGGGAACAATATATCAGGGTTGCGGGTGACCTGACGCGACTGGCCGGTTTGCTCGACGCGGAGAGCAGGTCTGCGACCAAACACCGGCAATAGGCCCAGCAGATTGCCGCGTTGGCAGGCGCAATTGGAGACTGCTCATGGCCGCCGTTGGTTTTGCCCTAATGCCGCACCCGCCCGACAGTTTACTTGAACCGCAGTTGGGGAATTTCCTAAAATTCCGGCAAATGAAGAAGTTGCCGATCGACACTGAACAGCTCCAACAGACGTCGCCAAAAACACTGGGTGATGTGCTTTACGCCGGCTCCAGGCATTCGATACCGGAGCAGGTCTGGATCAGGCTTGTCCAATCGATTGCGGCCGGCGACCAGCACGCATTGCATGCGCTGTATGCGATGGCCCATCGCGTGGTTTTCACACTGACCGTACGAATTACCGCCAATCGGGAAACCGCCGAAGAACTTACTGTCGATGTTTTCCATGACGTTTGGCGAGGAGCATCACACTATGATCCGGCCAGAGGCACGGTTCTCGGCTGGCTGATGAACCAGGCGCGGTCGCGAGCGATCGATCGTCTGCGTTTTGATAACCGTAAGCGGCGCAAAAATGGGGGCAATCTGGAGCCAATCGGCGAACCGGTTGCCGATCCGCACGACCTGCTTGAGCTGCAGGATCAGCAAAAGCGTTTGCAGGCAATTTTGGCGACACTCACTCCGGATGAACGCCAGGCGATCGAGATGACATTCTTCGCCGGACAAACACATGCTGAGGCGGCTAAGCGGCTGGATCAGCCGCTCGGCACGATCAAAACCCGCATTCGCTCCGGATTACACAAACTGCGGCAGGCTTTGGCGGCTGCAGAAGGAGTAGGTTCATGAGCACCCGTGCTTCGGACGGTTGCGTACAGAGTGAGTTGACATGCGCCTATGCGGCGCGCGCATTGTCACCTGCTGAAGCCGCGGCAGCCGAACGGCATATTCGCTCTTGTGCCGTGTGTCAGCGCGAAGTTGACAGTCTGCGCCCGGTGCTCGAAGCATTTGTCTCATGGCCCACGGACATCCTGTGTCCGGCTGCGTCCGTGCAGGCGCGACTTGCCGCGCGGATTTCCGGCGCGGCGGAACACGATGTGAGTCCGGCACCGCTATACAGCGAGCCCGATTGGGAGCAAGTCGCACCAGGGATCGAGTGCAAACTGCTTGCGACCGACGCGGAGCGGCACCGGGTGAGTATGCTGGTACGGCTGGCACCTGGCGCCAGCTACCCCGCGCACAGTCATGCCGGCGAAGAAGAGCTGCATCTGCTGCAGGGAGAGCTGTGGATCGACGGCCGCAAATTGATGCCCGGTGACTACAATTACGGCGCACCTGGAGCAGGCGACGAACAGGTCTGGAGCGAAACCGGTTGCACCTGCTTTTTGATGACCAGCACGCGGGATATCCTCCGCTGAACCGGTGGGATTTCTGGTTTCAGACTGTCAGCCAACTGCGCCACGTGTCGTGACGAGGAACAGCATCATTCCGCCGGCCAACAGGAAAATGGCCGTCCACAAGGCATAGACCAACGGTTCCTTCACGACCGCCGTCGTGACAGACAAGACGGCGTACCGGCCAACATCAAACACTGAAACCAGGGTCGGTTCATGATTGCTCATGTTGCGATTCCTTCAGACGGGCGCAGGGTAACGGCAGGCCGGTGAATTTGTTTTAAGCACATCCATTGCATCCGCTGAGTGCGGTTAACTATCCCGCGTTTACAGAACATTTGCCATGTTCCGCATGTTGCGTTTGCCGCGCAGATTGATTGTATAGACGGCATGATTGATCGGACCAGAACCAATGACCGTGTCGCGCATGGTGTCAGGCGGCAATACAACTGCGTGGTGTGCGGGGCAAAGATGCGGCTGAAGCGCCGGCAGTCGCATCCGACGCGTGGGGCGGCCTACGAGTTACAGACCTATGTGTGCCGCGGGTGTGGCAACACGCTTCAGGTGAACGAGCCCACGCCAGATGCAGTTTGACGCGGCGGGAGCTGGATGACTGCTTTGGCCGCAATTCGGACGCGGCTTTCGCGCGTAACCGAACTCCGGACACGTTTGTGAGAGAGTCGTGGACATGCGATCCGGCAACCATGACATAGAGCGCCGTGACGTCCAGCATCCAGCAGCAGTGAGCGCAAATTGGAAATCGTAGCCGAGATTTTTCGTGACCTCCTGATTTTCGTCGGCGCCATGTTCGTCCTTTTGATCGCGCTCATCGTCGTCGTTTCAAGGCTCAACGACGAAAACCCGTTGAAGCGGGTTTTGTCGGCCTTGAGCTACCGGGCAGCGGCCACATTGGCGGCCGGGGCGGTCGCGCTTCCAATTGAGTTTGTACCCGGCATCGACGCTCTCTATGACATAGCGGCGCCGATCGGCCTTGTCTGGTTCTGGTACACGTTTTTCCGGGATCTCCATCGGGGCGCGCTGCTGTCCGGGAACCGCCCGCCGCAATCAAAGCCGATGAAGGTTCAGACGCGCTGACCTCTACTGACCCACGCGAAAAACAAAGGGCGGCTCAAGGCCGCCCTTTTTATCAACGCGTCAGCCGGTGCTTTATTGCGCCGGGCCGTTTGCGTTTGGATTGGCCGGCACGGTCATCCACTGGCCGCACTCCCGGATATAGGGATAATAGCCCTGCGGATTGTTGCAGTAGTACCAGTAACCGGGATTGGGCGCTGCGGGTGCGGCCACGGGGGGCGCGACATAGCCCTGCTGCACAACCACGGGAGGCGGTGCGTAATAGACCGGCGGCGGCACCCAAAGCGGTGCATAAATGCCAAAACCGATCCTCGGTCCGACAAAGAAATGCGGGCCGTAAAAACCGCCCCGCCACGCCGCATCTGCGCTTCCCGCCATCGCGACCGCGGCAACGGCCACGGCTGCCCCTGCCAACAGAACTCTACGCATCGTCATCTCCTCGCTTGTCCGATTTCCTGAATCTGGAAATTCCGAAATCGAATTTCGAGAACAGGGGATAATCAAGCGGAGGTGAACCGAAGCTGAACCACGCCCAAGGTCCGGCCAAATTCAACGACTCCAAGACCTTACGAAAGGGATGGGCGGCCGCGGTCGCCCCTGGAGCGAGCATTTTGATGCAAATGCACCATGGGGCGACGCTGGCGCCCAAATGACCACGGCTTGTGAACAAGCCTGTCGATACCTCTGTGGATACCACCTGCGCCGCTGTGGATGGATGGTGGGATAAGCCGATGGGCGAAGATATCCGGCGTGAATTCCCCTCCGAAAAATCACGTTGACCGGGTTGCGCGGACGGCCATCGTGACGAGCGCGGACTTGGGTAGACGCGATCTCAGGCACGACACCGATTTCCACTCCGTCTACGGTTGGGAGCTTCGGGCATCGTCGGGATTTCCCACGGCCCGAAAGGCGGCCACATCGGCCAATTCACGCTCACGCTCAACTATCTCTGACGCGGCCCGGCGGGTTCCCGCGAAAAATTAGGGTTGAACCGCGGGCGAATTGAATGCAAGCAGGAGGCCTCATTCGGGTGAGGCGGCGAGTTGCGGGCAGGACAATCAGTAAAGGACAATCCGGTGCGCGAGCAGCTACTGTTTCTGCGCGGGCTGATCGCGAATCCCGCAAATGTCGGCGCGATTGCGCCATCGAGTCCGGCACTGGCGCGTGCCGTCGCTGCCCAGGTCGATCCTGACACCGATGGGCCGGTGCTGGAACTCGGTCCCGGCACCGGCTCGATGACGCGTGAACTGCTCAAGCGCGGCATTGAGCCCGAGCGGATGGTGGCGATTGAATGGGACGCTAATTTTGCACGTACCATCGCCGCCGAATTCCCGGGTGTGAAGGTGATCCGCGGCGACGCATTCGATCTGGATGGGACGCTGCCGAAGCGCGGCTATGCAAAATTTGCGGCGATCATCTCCGGCATTCCGCTGCTCAATCATTCCGCGGACAGGCGCCGCGCCCTGGTGGAAGGGGCATTCCGGCGCTTGCAGCCGGGCGGACCGATGATCCAGTTTTCCTATGGTTTATCCGCGCCGGTGAAACCGCCGCGGGGAATTTCCGTACGCCGCGCAGCCTATGTGTGGGCAAATCTGCCGCCGGCCAGCGTGTGGGTGTACCGGAAGAGAAGCGAGAAATGAGGAGCGAGGAGCGAGAGTTTCGTTTCTCGCTTCTGACTCGTCGTTTCTCGCTCCTCGCTTCTCGTTCCTCGCTCCTCACTTATCCCGGGCTGCGCGAGATTCCGCGGGGCGTGTGGGCGCTCGGCTTTGTCAGCCTGTTCATGGATATCTCCTCGGAAATGATCCATGGCCTGCTGCCGGTGTTCCTGATCACCGTCCTCGGTGCGAGCACGGAAGTGGTCGGGCTCATCGAGGGCGTCGGGGAGGCCACTGCGTCCGTATCCAAACTTGGCTCGGGCTGGCTGTCGGACAAACTCGGAAAGCGAAAAGCTCTCACTGTCCTCGGCTATGGCCTCGGCGCTGTGTCCAAACCGCTGTTCGCCATCGCGCCGACGGCTTTCGTCGTTCTCGGGGCACGCTTTTCGGATCGCGTCGGCAAAGGCATACGTGGCGCGCCGCGCGACGCCATGATCGGCGAGATGGTGCAGGCGGGACAACGTGGCGCGTCCTATGGGCTGCGCCAGGCGCTCGATTCAGTCGGTGCGTTTACCGGACCGCTGCTCGCGATTGTGTTGATGGCGGTGCTGCATGACAATTTTCGCCTGATTTTCTGGCTGGCGGTCATCCCGGGCGGCATTTCCGTACTCATCCTGATGATCGCCGTGCGCGAACCGCAAAACGCCGGCCCGGTGCGGCGCGCTGCCATCGAACTTCGCGATCTGAAAGCCATCGGCGGCGGATATTGGCTCGTGGCCGGCATCGGCGTGGTGCTGACGCTGGCGCGGTTCAGCGAAGCCTTTCTGATCCTGCGGGCCCAGAACGCCGGACTTTCGCTCGCGCTGGCCCCGCTGGTGCTGGTCGTGATGAATATCGTCTATTCGCTCAGCGCCTATCCGCTGGGCTGGCTGTCAGACCGCATTGACCGGCGGCTGATGCTGGCGGCCGGCTTCGCCACTCTCATTGCCGCCGATGTGGTTTTGGCGGCGGCGCCAAATCTGGCGATTGTCATGATTGGCGTTGCGCTGTGGGGTTTGCATATGGGCATGACGCAGGGGCTGCTTTCGGCCGTGGTCGCCGATGAGTCTCCCGCTCACCTGAGGGCGACGGCGTTTGGCGTTTTCAATTTCGCCAGTGGCTTCGCGCTGCTGCTGGCGAGCCTGGTGGCGGGCGTGTTGTGGGAACAGATCGGACCGGCAGCGACGTTTATCGCCGGTGCGGTGTTTACGGCGGTGGGACTTTCAATCCTGTTTGTGACGCGGGGGATGCGGACGGTGGCTTGAAGCGTGAGCAAGCGCGCGCAGAACTGCCTTCGCTGCAAGCTTCGATACGACACCTGGGTCCCCTTCCCTCGCATCGCCATGCGATGCTCGCCGGGGATGACAAATATTATTTTGTCGGCTGTTCTTCGGCGTCTTCTTCGTTGGCGGCGTGGAGGCCGAAGGGAATCGCGCCGAGATAGACAGCAAGGCCGAACAGCAACGTCGTCCAGGGCACGAAGACCATGGCCGGTATCAGGGCCAAACCGAGAACCCAGGCGGCAAATTTCGCGTGCTGGTCGAGCTTGATGTATTTCAGCGAGGGCGTGGGAACGCGGCTCACCATCAGCACGGACGTGATCCCGACGAGGCTGAGCGAGATTGCGGGCAGACGGACGAAATCCGCGGCGAACTCGAAATTCAGGAGCAGCGGCAGCAGCATGATGCAGGCCGCGGCCGGCGTCGGCAGGCCGGTGAAATAGGGATGCGATTGCGAGGCGCCTTCATCGCGCGAGGCCTCGATGTTGAAACGCGCCAGTCTGAGTGCGCTGCAGGCGCAGAAGATCAAGGCGGCGATCCAGCCGGCGCCGCCCATTTGCGACAGCGACCAGGTATAGACCAAGACCGCGGGTGCGACGCCAAAACTGACCAGATCGGCCAGCGAATCGAGCTGCACGCCAAAGCGGCTGTCGGCCCCAAGCAAACGCGCGGCGCGGCCATCCAGCATGTCGAACAGCATGGCGCAGAAGATCGCGGCGACGGCCGGGCGCCAGTCGCCGGTGAGGGCAAAGCGGATCGACGTCGCGCCGGCACAGAGGCCGAGCAGCGTGAGCGCGCTTGGGATGACCCGGGAGATCGAAAGATCCTCCAGCCGGTCCTCAAGCCGCTCCAGCCGAACCGAAGCCCATTGTCTCGGAGTCAATCGATCATCACGCATCTGTCGTACAATCCTGCTAGTGGTTTTCGTGCCGGGTTGCGCTCCCGGCCGATAAGGACATTCAAGAACCCAGAGCGGCTGCGCGATCCTGCGGAACGCGTAAGTTGCCCTGTTGCGGCAGCGTCGCGAGCACCGTTTCGCCGGCCTTGACGCGGGCCCCTGCCACCACTGTTACGGCCGAACCGGGCGGAAGATAGACATCCAACCGGCTGCCGAAGCGGATAATCCCGAAACGTTCGCCCCGCCGCACGCTTTGCCCCCGGCCAAGCTCGCATTTGATGCGCCGCGCGACCAAGCCGGCGATTTGTATCACGGCGAGCCCACCCCCGTCCTGATTTTCTTCAGGCTCGATGCGAATCGCCATCCGCTCATTATGTATGCTCGCCTTATCAAAGGAAGCGTTAAAAAACCGGCCTTCCCGGTAATTCAGTGCAATCACGCGGCCGTCAACCGGCATCCTGTTCACGTGAACGTTGAATACATCCATGAAAATGCTGAGCCGCAGCCGCGGTGTTTCGCCCATGCCGAGTTCGGCGGGCGGGACGGCCGGGATGATCGGCAGCATTTTGCCGTCGGCCGGGCTGACGACCAGTCCCCTGCCCTTTGGAGTCACGCGTTCCGGATCGCGGAAGAATGCCACGCACCACATGGTGAAGGGCAGGCAGACGATTCCCACCGGCAGGTAGAGCCACAACAGCGCAGCATTGACGAGCACAGCCGGAGCAATGAACCGCCAGCCGTCGCGGTGAATGGGAATGCGCAACCGTTTCTCTCCAGGGATTTTGGCTGCCCGATCTACAGCGGCCACGCGCGTGAGTCGCGTATTTTAAGCGCGCGATTATCGCCCGGTTCTGCTTCCTGCGCCAGCAACGCGTTTGTGAGGGCAGTCAGCCCTCCCACGGAGAGCGTTGAATTTGATCGCTAGCGGTTGAGGCCGGGCTGCCACAGCACATCCGCGGCGCCGTTGTTGTTGGCCTGACGTGCGAGGACGAAGAGCAGATCGGACAGGCGGTTGAGATATTTCAGCAGTTCCGGATTGATGGATTCGGCAGCTGCGAGTGCGGCGAGTTCGCATTCGGCGCGGCGGGTGATCGCGCGCGCGAGATGCAGATGCGCCGAGGCGGCGGACCCACCCGGCAGAATGAAACTCGTCAGCGCGTTCAAGCCGGCATTGACACGGTCGATTTCGCGTTCGAGCGCCGCGACCTGATCGGCGGCGATCCTGAGGCGCGGGCGCTTCGGATCATCGGATTGCGGCACGCAGAGATCGGCGCCGAGATCGAACAGATCGTTCTGTATGCGGAGCAGGATGGCCGCGAGCGCGTTTTGCCCGGCATGGGCGATTACCACCCCGATGGCGGCGTTTGCTTCATCGACGGCGCCCATGGCGCGCACGCGCAGCGAATGTTTGGCGACTCTGGTGCCGTCGCCGAGCGATGTCGCTCCGGAGTCGCCGCCGCGGGTATAGATGCGATCGATTTTCACGGGGTGATATTTCCGAACGCCTCGTTGAATTTTCTCAAATTACCCCCACCCGAAAAATGCTGGGCATTTTTCGACCTCCCCGCAAGGGGGAGGTTACAATTTATGCTGGCCGATGCTCTCGCGGGGAAGGAGAAATCGGAGCGGAAACGCTGGCGCGTTTTGCATCTCCCCGCAAGAGCAAGTTGGGATTGGCCGGTGCGTTGACGGGCGAGGCGCGACTCGATTAAATCGGTCTTGTGCAGGTTCAAGGGAACGCGGTGCAAACCCGCGGCTGCCCCCGCAACTGTCACCGGCGAGCGCCGGCCCACATGCCACTGGGACAATCCCGGGAAGGCGGGCCTCTCATGCGGATCAAGACGCCGGAAGCCAGGAGACCTGGCCTGCACGTCGTCCTGCTTTCGGCCGGGGTGTGCCGCAGGCTGCGGATAATCCGCTGTGGCGACGGGTCAAGAGTCGTTGCGGCGGGTGAGCTACGTCCCTTCACGCTTCTCGCCTTGCCGTCACGACTCCTCGCAACAGGAGGACGGAATGCGTGGACTTGTTCTTGTATTTTTGCTGTTGCCGGCTGGGGCTTTGGCCGATGAACCAGCGCTTTCCGACAATCTGGAAACGGTAGTTGTGAGTGCCACGCGCAGCGAACAGCCGCGCGAATTGACCGGCACATCGGTGTCGGTGATTTCGGCCGCAGATATTGTGGTTCAGCATCTCAATATCGTCACCGACGCGCTGTCGCAAACGCCGGGATTGACAGTGGTGCGCAATGGCGGCCCGGGCCAGTTTACCAGCATCGGTCTGCGCGACGCCGAAGCCGGCCAGACGCTGGTTGTGGTGGACGGCATGCGCATCATGGACCCGAGCGCGACCGACGGGACCGCCATCCTTTCGGATGTTCTGGTCAACAGCATCGATCGCATCGAGGTTTTGCGCGGACCGCAGAGCACGCTGTACGGCAGTGACGCCATTGGGGGCGTGGTGAATATCCTGACACGCCGCGGCGGGACGACGCCTTTCGCGATGGTCACGACGGCAGAAGGCGGGGGTTTCGGAACCTACCGGCTGAACAGCGCGGCCAACGGGACCGTGGACGGCATCGAATATGGCGGCGGGTTTAATCTGTACACGACGGAAGGCATTGCGGCGGCCGATACCAGGCCGGTGCGGGACCAACCCGATCCCTATCGCAATGTCGGCGCTACTGCGAATGTCCGCGTGCCGCTGGCGGCGAATATCAACGTTGATGCCCGCGGCTGGTATGTCAATGCGCGCACGGTATTCGACGGCTTTCCGCCGCCCGATTTCACACTGCAATATACCGGCGAATACGGCATCGACAGCCTGCTCGCGCTGTATGGCGGCGTGAATGCGGCGTTCTTCGACGGCCGGTTTGTCAACCGGCTGTCGGTGAGCGACTTCGACAGTGACCGGAGGAATTACAATCCGGGTCTGTCATTCCCGGAGGAGTTCTACGCCAAAGGCACAGCGACAAATTTCGAGTATCAGGGCATCTTCGATGTGACCCCATCCAGCCAGCTGACCTTCGGCGCGGAGAGCCTGCACACCGCTATTCGCACCGCGTCACCGGCGCCGGGCGACACCAACCCGCTGCCCGTTGTTGGGCACGACACGATCAACAGCATCTATGCGCAATATCAGGCGACTTTGTTCGATCAACTGACGCTGACCGGCGGCTACCGGCACGACGATGATTCATCCTTTGGCGGACACGATTCGATCAAAGGCGCGGTGGCACTGGCGCTGTTTGGCCGCGACACCATATTGCGCGGCAATTATGGTGACGGATTCAAGGCGCCATCCCTGTACGAGCTGTATTCACCCTTTTCCAACCCGGTGCAGAGACTGACGCCCGAAAGCGCGCGGGGCTGGGAAGCCGGCGTGGACCAGATGCTGTCCGCCGGCGGATTGATTTCGGTGGCGTATTTTCAGCGGCTGACATCGGACCAGATTGATTTCTTCGATTGTTTCGATGTGACTTCGCCGGCCTGCGCACAGCGCCCGTTCGGCTATTACGCCAATATCGTGAAAACCCGCAGCAGCGGCGTCGAGGTGGAAGGCGGGGCGCAGCTCATGGATACCATTCACGTCTATGCAAACTTCACTGCGATGGATGCGGTGGATCTGTCCACCGGCAACGAGCTCGCGCGACGGCCGCGGCTGATGGCCAATGCGCGCGTGGTCTGGACTCCCGATGCGCGATGGTCGCTCGGGATGAGCGCCGGGTTCACGGGAAAGCGGTTCGATGATGCTTTCGAAACCGTGCCGCTTCGGGCTTTCACGCTGCTGGATGTGTTTGCGTCTTACGCCATCAGCGACCGCATGCAGGTTTATCTTCGCGGCGAGAATCTGCTCGATGAGCATTATGAAACCGCGGCCGGGTACCGGTCGCTGCCGTTGACCGTGACGGCGGGATTGAGGTTTGGGGTGTAGGGGGCGCCATGATCGCTGGTGGGCCGCTTCCCCCTCCACCGCTTCGCGGTCCCCCCCCCCGTAAACGGACTGGAAAACCGGCGGCTGAGTGATGTTTGTGGCCTCCCGCTGGGCATGGGGACGGGGTAGAACCGAAGCGCAGCGGGGCGGGCGGATTCGGCAGATGCTTTGGTGGGTGATGGCGGGCAGCGCCATCGGGGGCGGGCTGCGCTACCTGGTGTCGGGATTTGTCGCGCTGCAATTCGGTGAGATTTTTCCGTGGGGCACCGTGCTGGTCAATATTTCCGGCTCTTTCGTCATCGGCTTCTTTGCCACGCTGACCGGACCGGACGGGCGGGTGATGGCGGGTGCAACGACACGGCAATTCGTGATGACCGGCATCTGCGGCGGCTACACCACTTTTTCCTCATTCAGCCTGCAGACGCTGAACCTCGCGCGCGATGAGGAATGGTTCTATGCCGGGGCGAACATCGTAGCATCCGTCGTGCTATGCCTGATTGCAGTGTGGATCGGGCATATCGCCGCGGCAGCGATCAATCAGTTGAAGGGCACGTGACGCATATACGCTTTACGATTCCCGGCCCGGCAGAATAAAATCAGGCATGTGGCCGCGGGCCGGCAATTTGGGAGGAAACCATGCAGCGAGTAGCCCTGTGTTGTGCCGTTGCGTTCATTCTTGCCGCACCATCTGCAGCCCCCGCGCAGCAGAGTGAAAGCGGCGGACCCTATCGCGTGCTGAAGACGGTCAAGGCCGGCGGCGGCGATGGCGGTTTCGATTACACCAATGTCGATGTCGCCGGACGCCGGCTTTACATCGCGCGGCGCGGAGCGGGCGCGCAGGTCCCGCATATCGCGGTGTACGACCTGGATACGCTGGCGCAGGTCGGGGACATTCCCAACGCCAACGCGCATGGCGCCGTCATCGATGCGAAGAGCGGCCACGGCTTTGCCAGCACGAAGCCGATACAGGAGTTCGATACGAAGACGCTAAAGCCGATCAAGCAGATCGAGGTTCAGGGCAATCCCGACGGCATGTTCTTCGATCCCTATAACCAGCGCGCTTACGTGTTGAGTCATGAGATGCCGCACGTGACGGTGATCGACACCAAAGACGGGAACGTGCTGGGAACGATCGATCTCGGCGGCGCACCGGAACAGATGACGAGCGATGGGCGCGGCCATCTCTATGTCGATGTCGAGGACATGCACAATGTCGCGGTGATCGATGCGAAGACCATGAAAGTGACGGCGCATTACGATCTCGAAGGCCAGGGCGGCACATGTGCCGGGCTGGCGATGGATCCGCGCAGCCGGGTGTTGTTCGCCGCCTGCCGCAATCCGCAGAACATGGTCATGCTGAATGCGGATACCGGAAAGATTCTCGGAACGGTTCCCCTGGGGCGCGGCACCGACGGGGCGGTGTTCAATCCCGCAACCGGAGAAGCGTTTAGTTCGCAAACCGACGGCACGCTGACGGTGGTGAAGGAGAATAGCCCGACGAGTTTCACGGTCGAGCAGACTGTGCAGACGATGCCGACCGCGAAAACCATGGCGCTGGACAGCAAAACCAACCACCTGATCCTGATCGCGGCACAATATCCGCCTGAACCGCCGCGCCCGGCACAGGGTGGACAGGGCAGGCGCGCTCCCATGATTCCGGGCTCGTTCACAATTTTGGTGGTTGGAAAGTAGTTCGTAAAAACGCACCCCCCACCTGGCGCGCCAACGCGCACTTGCAAAAGCGCAAGTGCGGGCGCGCCGCCCTCTCCCACAAGGGGAGAGGCGAATCTTCTCTGAGGAACGGATGCAAATTCCCAACGACGCCGTCCTGCTCAGGATATTCATCGGCGAATCGGACCGATTTGAGAGCAAGCCGCTTTACCAAGCGGTTGTGTTGAAGGCGCGTGAAATGCATCTGGCGGGCGCGACTGTGTTGCGCGGACCGATGGGTTATGGCCGCTCCAGCCATCTGCACACGGCCAAAATTCTGCGCCTGTCGGAGGATCTGCCGCTGGTCATCGAGATTATCGATGCCGAGGACAAGATCAATTCCTTCCTACCCGTGCTCGACGGCATGATGGGACACGGATTGATCACGCTGGAGAAGGTGAAAGTCTACCGCTACTGATTCTGCAAGCCTCGTTCATCGCACATTCAGACAGGCGGCCGCAGTTTGGCACCGGGTGGGGGTGAGGATGCACCCCATGAGCAACCGGCAACTTGTAGCAGATCAGATCCGGCACTACCGCGAATTGGCGCAAATCGCTGCCGAGTGTGCGCGGAGCAGCCCAGTTCGCGCCAGTGAATATTCCAAATTGTCAAAACAGTGGCTGGAGCTCGCCGACAGTCTGGAACGCGACGCGGCGATGCGCCGGCGCGGGATGACATCCCTGTAATGGGGAGATAGGCTCCCTTCCGGTCTCTTCCGGGAGGTAGACAATGGCCGGTCGGTTGTGGGCGGCGGTGGTGGCGGCACTGGCTTTTGCGCCGCCGGCAATGGCGGCCGACTCCCAGATGTTCAGTGGGAAGACGATCACCTATATCGTCGCGACGACTCCCGGCGGCGGCTACGACACCTATGGCCGATTGATCGCGCGCTACCTGCAGACTCATTTGCCCGGCTCACGCATCGTGGTGAAGAATGTTCCCGGCGCCGGCAATATCATCGGCGCCAACACGATCTATGCCTCGCGTCCCGACGGTCTGACCATCGGCATGTTCAACACCGGGCTGATCTATGACCAGCTTATCCACCGCGAAGGCGTGCAGTTCAACCTGACGAAATTCAGCTGGCTCGGCAAGGCGGCGGACGACACCCGCGGGCTCCTGATCGCCACCAACTCGCCGTACAAGAATATGGGCGATCTGCTGAAGGCGAAAACGCCGATCAAATTTGCCGCCTCGGGCATCGGGGCAGCGTCGTATAACGACACGCGGATTCTCGCCGATGCGCTGCATCTGAACGTGCAGATCGTCAATGGATTCACCGGCAATGAAGCCGAAATGAGCATGTTGCGCGGCGAAGTCGTGGCGCAGGTCGGCACTGTGGATTCGCTGAAGGAATTTGTCGCCCAGGGCCGCGGGTTCTGGGCGCTGGCGATGTCGGGCGATGCGCGCGCGCTGCCCGGCGTGCCGCGCATGGCGGATTATGTGAAGGACGATCGCGGCAAGAAGCTGCTGGCTCTGCTTCAGGCGTTGTCGGAGATGGGACGGCTGACGGCGGGCCCGCCAGGAATTCCGGCAAATGTGCTCGCGGTCGAACGCGGCGCGATGACGGAAGTGATGCACGACGCAGCCTTTCTGGCCGACGCGAAGAGGCTTGGGCTGCCGATCGATTACGCGCCGGGGGAAGTTGTCGAAGCGAAGATGAAGGCCGCGCTGAATCAGCCGCAGGAAACGGTCGATGCGCTGAAAAAAGCGGCCGGTGGGGGATAGTCCCCATCCGTCTCGCGCATTCTGCGCGATCCGCCTTCCCCGTAAAAGGGGAAGGAAAGATAGCGGAGCGCGGCTTCAGGGCCCCACGCGCGTAAGAAAATCGCGAAGCGATTTTTAGTGCGTGGGATGCCGCCGGCAAATCACGGACTGGATTTAACCGCGATGAGTTGCATGTCGAAGATCAACGTCTGGTTCGACGGCACAGTGCCGCCACCTTGCGCGCCATAGCCGAGCGCCGCAGGTACGGCGAGTTCCCACTCGTCGCCTTCCTTCATCAGCGACAGCGCTTCCTGCCACCCGGGGATCAGCTTTGCCACCGGCAGATCATGCGTTTGCCCCGGCTTGGTTTGATCGAAGACATAGCCGTCAACCAGGCTGCCCTTGTAGGCGACGGTGACGATGTCGTTCGGGCCGGGTGTCTTGCCGGTGCCCTGTTTAATGACGCGGTATTGCAACCCGCTCGGCCGGATAACAACGCCCGGCTTCTTCGCGTTGGCGTCGAGATATTCCTGGTTTGCCTGCGGGCTGATGTCGCCGGCGAAAGCGGGAATCGAGAAAATCAGAAAAGCGGCAGTGGTGATACAAATCCGTGTACTTCGGCGCATAGAAACTCACCCTCAGCCGGAGCGCGATTGCGCGCTCGCACAATCGCAAGCGCGGGCGCGCCGCCTTCTCCCGCCCGCCTTCGTGGCGCGCCATAGCGCCACTTCGGCGCCGCGGCGGCAAGAGGAGAGGTGCATCGCTGTAGCACTTCAGGGTTGTTTTTCACAGGCGGGAGAGGAGGGCGCCGGCGGCGGCGGGTGCGCGCAGCTTGGCGCCGGCAATGAAATAGATGAAGACATCGCCGCCTCTCGCCCAGGCTGCGGCGCGCTTCGCCCAACCGTCCAGCGCCGCGTCGGAATACCCCGTCGCGATCTGCTCTTCGCTTCGCATCAGGCGGGCATAGGTGAAATCACCCGCGGGCTGATCGATGCATGGATATTCCGCCGAATCGGCGAACACGATGGCGCAGCCGTAACGGCGGGCAAGATTGTAGAACTCCTCGCACTGAAAGCTCGTGTTGCGAGGTTCGAGGGCGTGGCGCAGCGGCACGCGTCCGGCTTTTCGCGGTAAAATTTTCAGGAAAGCTTCGAATTCCTTCGCGTCGAATTTTTTCGCCGCCGCAAATTGCCAGTTGATCGGTCCAAGTTTGTCGCGCAACTCCACGATGCCCTGATTGACGAAGCGCTGAATGGAATCGCCGGCATCCGGGAGGTGCTTTCGATTGGTGCAGTAGCGCGACGCCTTGAGCGAAAACACAAAGCCGTCCGGCGTCTCTTCGCGCCAGCGGGCGAAATTTTCCGGCTTGAACGCAGAATAATAGGTGCCGTTGATCTCGGTGGAACTAAGCGCGCGGCTCAGGAATTCAAGTTCGCGTTTTTGCGGCAATCCCGCCGGGTAAAACACACCGCGCCACGGCGGATAATTCCAGCCGCCAGTGCCGGCGCGGATTGTTCCGTTGCCCAATTATTGCGGTTGCGGTGGCGGTGGCGGCAGCACCGAGGCAGGGACCGCCTGCCAATTGGATTTGCAGTCGCGAATATAGGGATAATACCCCATCGGGTCCTGACAATAATACCAGACCTGCGGGCCGGCTGCGCCGGCACTGCCGTCGGGCGATGGCGGCAGATAATCCGTCTGCGGCGGAAGGGAATAGCCCGCGGCCGGCGGAAAGCCGTAGATGTCATCGATATAAGGCGTGGCGGTGTCGGGGAAGAAATAGGGATATTCGAACCCGTCGTAATAGGGCAGACCGAGCAGGTTTGGCAGCGGAACGAAGCCGGTAACGCCTCCATATAGGCCGCCACGGAACCGGCGCTCGCCGAACTCTCCAAATCGTCCTTCACGGCCTTCGAAACGGCCAATGCCGGTTCCGAAGCGGCCGGCACCTCCGCCGAAGCGACGCTCACCTGCTCCGAAACGCCCGATACTTCCGGCGAAGCGACCGGGCAGTCCACGGCCAGAGAGACCGGCGCCTGGAAGACCTGGCCGGACAAAACCGCCGCGCGGCCCTGTGCCCAACGCTGAGCCACGCACACCCGGGCCAGCGCCACGCATGCCGCCGCCGCCGCCGCCGCGTGCGCCGGACTGAACCGTGGCGGTTGCAGCGAAAACCTGCGATTGCGTGACGAGGGCGCATGCCAACATCGCCACGAGGCCCAATGCCCAGCGTCTCATTGTGGAGCGCTCCGACAGATTGCAGAGGCATCATACTACCGCATTGGCGATATGGACAAATTTTCAGAAATGGACCGGCGCGTCTTGTCGACTGTCATCCTCAGCGAGCCACAGCGAAGCTGCGGTGAGGGAAGAGGATCATTCATCAGGCGCGCGTCTGCGCGCCAAAAGTGCATTTCTTTGCGCCGCAGACGCGGCGCGGATGGGTTCCCTTCCCCTCGCGCTTCGCGCTCGGCCGGGAATGACACATTGTTAGAGGATGAAGCTGAGGGAGCCGAGCGAACCGAGTTCATGAGCGTCAATGAACACACGGCGCTCATGGATTTTCAGGCCGGTATCTGCGCGCTTCACAATGTACCGGTAGCCGCCGGTATATTGGCGGATGCGCTCATAACGGCGGTAGCGGTGGCAGACAAAATTGGCGGCGACCGTGATCAGATCGCCTTCGACCGCGAGGATGCGGACATTGCCGATCAGGCGCCGGGTGCGCGAATGGGGATATTCGGCGTGACAGTCCGGGCTCATCAGCCGCTTCACGCGCTCGCGGATGCGCACGATGTCATCGGCGAGGATGAACAGCGTCTTGTGATGATCGCCTTCGGGATGATCGTTGGGCGGCACATAATAGGAGGCATCATCCGTGAGCAGATCGAGCCATTCCTCGAGCCGCCATTCGTCGAGCAGCGCCGCTTCGCGGTAGAGCAGATCCTCGACTTCGCTGCGTGTCACCTCCGGCATCACGCGACGTCCATCATCTGATTCCAGCGGCGCCAGAAAATCCGCAAATGGTGCTCGTCGCTGTTGAGCTGCTCGTCCTCGCGCCCCATGCCGCGCGACATTTCGGTCCAGCGGTCGTCCTGCCAGTTGGCGAGCCCTTGCTGCACCAGTTCGAGTGCCTCGACATCGTCCGGAGTGGCAAATCCGCCGGGCCCGTAGAAGGTGAGAAACGCATCGAGGCGGCGCGCGCGCGCGGCTTCGCTTTCCTCCACGGGCCCCAGCGCCCAGGCGGTGACATGCATCTTCGCCGGGCCATCGGGAAAGAACGTCCGTACCGTGACGGATGACCCGTCGTTGATGACGAGATTGGGGAAGATGATCAGGTTGCGGTTGGTGTCGGCAACCCGGCGCGCGCGTTCGGGGCCGAGCCGCTCGACCAGTTCGCGGCGGATCTCCGCCATTTCCGGCTTCGCCTCTTCGCCATAGATCGGTATCCAGGCGGCGACCGGGCGGCCGCGGAAGTTGATATTGTCGGTCGTGAAATGGCCGTTGCCGAGATCGATCGCAAGGCCCTTGGTCGGCAGCACGCGGCCCTCCGAGGGCCGCTCGATCTTCACGCCGGAATTGGCCATGTAGTTCAGCCAGGTCGCATGCGTGCTCGGCAGATGATAGTCGTCGACGCTGTTCTCGACCATCAGCTTCCAATTGGCCGCAACATCATATTCCTGCGTGCCGGCGACGATCTCCATCTCGCCCGACGGCGATTGATCGAGCACGAGATCGATATAATCGCGCGCGCGGCCGAGATAATCGCGCAGGTCCGGCGCGTTCGCGTCGAGGTTGAGAAACCAGAAGTCGCGATAGGATTCGAACCGCGCCGGGGTCTTCAGCCCAAGGGTTTTGGTGTCGAATTCGCCCTTATAGGCTTCGGCGCCCGGCACGATGCCGAGCACACCATCATTGCGGTAGGCCCAGCCGTGATAGACGCAGCGGAAGCTGCGCCGGGAGCCCTCGCGCTCGGTACATACAATGGCGCCGCGATGCCGGCAGGTATTCAGGAAACAATGGATGTCGCCGCGCGCATCGCGGTTGAAGATCACCGGCCGGCCGGCGACTTTGCGGGTCACGAAATCATTCGGCTTCTTCAGCTCGGACGAATGGCCGGCATAAATCCAGCATTTCGCGAAGATTTTCGCCATTTCCTCCTGCAACACGGCAGAAGAAACCAGCGCTTCGCGGTCGAGCAGGAACCGCTTTCGCTCCGTGTCGTCGATGATGTAGCTGCGCGGCATTTTCGTCCTGAACAGTAGCGCCTTCCCTTAGCCGATGTTATGGCGGTCGCCAAATGTAATGGGCGAACCTCGCATGCACGACACCGTCAATGACACGCATTGGCACGAACCCAAAGCCGGGCAAAATGCCGGATTTGGCGATTTCCGCCGCCCGAAGCTGCCTTATGACCGGTTCATGGAGGAGGAAGGCGTTCCGGTTTACCGCGGCATAGGTTTTGCCCGCATACACGACCTGCCAATGCAGGCATGGGCGCGCCTCGGCGGACGCGGCAGTTACATCCAGCTCTATGGCACGGAAGGACTGTGGGGGATGTATGTCGTCGAGATTGCGCCGCGCGCCGCGCTGAATCCCGAACGGCATTTGTACGAAAAGATCGTGCTCGTCGCGGAGGGGCGCGGCTCGACCGAAGTCTGGCAGGACGGCGACAGCAGGCGCCACGTGTTCGAATGGCAGAAGGGATCGCTGTTCACGATACCGTTGAATGCGCAGCACCGGGTGGTGAATGCATCCAGCGCTCCGGCCCTGCTGTTATGCGGGACTTCGGCGCCGAATATCATCAATCTGCTCGACGACACGAATTTCATATTCAATTCCGAATATCATTTCCGAACGCGCTTTTCCGGCGCCGAGGATTTCTTCAAACCGCGCGATGACGTGGAGCCCGATCCGGTGCGGGGACTCGCCATGCGCCGCAGCAATCTGATTCCCGATATCATCAATACGGAATTGCCGCTGGATAATCGGCGTTCACCGGGCTACCGCCGCATTGAGCCAATGATGGCCGGCAACCGGTTCTACCAGTTCATCGGACAATACGAGACCGGGCGCTATTCCAAGGCGCATAAGCACCATTCGACGGCGGTGCTGATCTGTTTGAAGGGCCGCGGCTACACCTATACGTGGCACGAAACGCTCGGCCCGACACCGTGGCAAGACGGCCGCGCCGACAAGGTTCTACGCCAGGACTATGAATATGGCGGGATCGTCAGCGCGGCCCCAATGAGCGGCGACTGGTTTCACCAGCATTTTGGCATCGCGAAAGACGGATTGCGCGTGCTGGCATGGCATGGGCCGAACAACCATCCCGCGCTCAAAGCCGGGCGTCCGGGCGAAGCGCTGAAAGACATCTGGGCGGTCGATCTCGACAAGGGCGGCGCGGCGATTCCCTACCACCTCGAAGACCCGGCCCTCAGGCGCGAATATGAGGAGACGCTCAAGCGCGCGGGGCTGGCCTCGCGCATGGAGGCGCGCTTTTATCAATCCGGTGGCACCGAGGCGGCGGACAAGATCGGCGGATTTTAATGCCCGGAGAATGGGACTCAACTCCACATTTCAGGTGCTTTGGGGAGACGACTGTCCACGCTTCACGCGAGGCACTCGCGGCGGCAAAGAGAAGCAAATCTGAACTAATGGAGATCGATTCAGGCGATCTGCAACAAGCGGTCAACCGCAGCTTTCAGCGGCGGCAAATCACGGCTGACGGTATCCCAGAGAATGTCGTCATCGAGCGCGTCATATCCATGGCGTAACCAGTTGCCCATATCAGCGACGCTCCGCCACGGTATGCCCTCCTCACGCGATTTGATTTCGTCTGGCAGATGACGGCTCGCCTCGCAGATTACCGCTAAATTATAAATCACTGCATCGTGCAGCATGGCGTCGCTGCCGAACGAGCGGCGTTCTTTCCGGCCAGAAAACCCTCAATTTTTGAAATTGCGAATTGAATATCGAGCAGACGCTCGCGTGCTGAACGGGGAACAGGCATTCAGAACACAGAAATCACGTCGCGCTCGATGGAAGCGCGATAGGAGGGACGGAGCGACTTGCGAATGGCGACATCAACGCGCGTTCCCAGGAGTTCGCTGATGGAGAACTTGATATCCGACAGATCGAGCAAAGTGATGTGGCGTCCGTTCTCCAGCTCGATCAGAACGTCCACGTCGCTGCCTGGATTCGCCTGGCCACGCGCCGTCGAGCCAAATAGTCCGAGTGAACGGACGCCCCTGGCTCTTAATTGGGATTCGCATTTCTTCAGGCGGGCGATGACTTCGTCACTTTCCATACGTCCGAATTTAGCACAAATCTGCCCGGCTGTTCGGAAATCAGGATGCTCGTTTACTGGGCTGAGGCGCGGGCAGGCTCGGTTTCGGTGACGAGTTCGTCGAACAGGCTGCGATAATGGATCATTGCCTGGCGCAGTTCTTCAGTACCCGCTTCGCCGCGTTCGTGACGTAATGCGATCGCATGCCCGGCGCGGTAATGCTGCACGACAAGCGGATGATCGACTGAGAGATCGGCGGCGCGCTGTTCGAAATCAGTCACCGGGTAACCGCGGGCGGCCATGACTTCGCCGAGCAAAGCATCCGCGCGGTGCACCGCCTTGCGCGGGTCGTCGACAAATTCGGCCTGGATACCCTGCCAGTTTGTAATGGCGCGCATCTTCTCTTCACGTGTCAGCGGCCGGATATTGAATTTGGCAACCCGTTGTTCGCGCGCGGCAAGTTGTGATTCTGCCCGGGCGCGGCTGCCGCGTTCAACCACCGTCTGGCCATATTCCGGGCCGAAGCGCCGGCGCAGGTGCCGGCTGCGCCATTCCTTCCACACGACGTAGACGGCGAAGGCCAGCACAACGACGATAAGGGCAATAATCAGGCCGATCGCGAGCGGAGTCATGAGGTTTCCCGGGCGTGAGTTCCTTGAGCCGCGTGGGATTAACGGCGCGGTGTCATGCAGCCTAAACGGATTACGTGGAACCGGGTTTCCGGAACCCGCGCGATTGCCGGTTCGCAATCCGTGATATTCCGGAGACGCCCACAAGGTTCTGAACTGCAAGAACCGTCGTAACGCTGCACAATCCAGATGCAAACCTTCCTCCAGGGGGAAGATTCAGTGCGAAATGGATTCGAGGGGCCGGTTGGTCGTGCGCGGGCCAAGCAGCGCAACGGCTGTCGCTGCGACGATCATGCAGCCGGCAATGAAGGCAAACACGCCCGCGGTCCCGAAACGGGCGAGCAGAAAGGCGATAACAAAGCCGCTGAAGACCGTGGAAAACCGGCTCCAGCTATAGACGAAGCCGACCGCGCGGGCACGGATGCGCGTCGGATACAGCTCTGTCTGATAGGCGTGATAAAGAAATGACATCACATTGTTCGACACCGTGATCAGTACGCCGAAGAGCACCAGCGCTCCTGCGACACGGCTCTGGCCGAAGGCGATGCCGAATGCGCCGACCGAAAGCGCCGCAGCGACCAGCGCCCATTTGCGTTCGAACCTGTCGCCGAGCACGGCGCCGGCGAGTGGTCCGAACGGCGCCGCAATCGCGATCAGGAACGTGTATTCCAGGCTCTGGGTCACGGTGATGCCGCGGCTGATGATGAGAGTGGGCGCCCAGTTCGTGAATCCGTAATAGCCAACGGCCTGAAACAGATTGAACAGGATCAGCATCATCGTCCGCGGCAGATATTTGCGATTCCAGATTTCCATGAAACTGCCTCTGCGGGTCCCGGTTTCGGGCGGTCCGGGCGGCGGCAATGGCGCGCCGGATTCGGCTTCGACGCGCCGTTCGAGCTCAACCATCTGTGTGAGCGCCTCGCCGGCGCGACCATGACCGGCGAGCCAGCGCGGACTCTCCGGCACCCGCAGATATATGAACCACACGCCAATCGCGCTGACGCTGCCGATCAGCACCACCCAGCGCCAGCCATCGAAGCCGAGCGGCGCGAGCGGCACCAATTGCCAGGCCAGAAACGCCACCACCGGGATGACTGCGAACTGCACCGTCTGATTGACCGCGAATACGCGGCCGCGATGGGTTTTCGGCACCAATTCCGCGAGATAGGTGTCGATCGTGACCAGCTCGACACCAATGCCGATGCCGGACAGAAACCGCCAAAGATTGAGGCCGAATGCGGTGGTCTGGAACGCCATCACGGCACTCGCCGCGGTGTACCACAGCAGCGATGCGGCAAACACCGTGCGCCGGCCGAAACGGTCGGCGGCAAAGCCCAATATCAGTGTACCGACGAACAGTCCGGCGAACAGGGCGGCCACGAAGCCGGCAATCCCGGTCGTGCCGAACAACCCCGGCGTGGTTGCGGTCAATATGCCGCTTTTCACCAGGCCCGGGGCGATAAAGCCGGTGAACATCAGATCGTAAAATTCGAAAAAGCCGCCCAACGACAGCAGAATGACGCGAACCCAGAGGGTCCGCGTCATCGGCAGCCGGTCTAGCCGGGCAGCAATCTCTGCGGCGGCCTGCGCTTGCGTCAGACGGTTTCCGCGACAATGGCGCGGAATTCGGAATCGCTGACCAGGCGCTTTTTGCTGGTGCCGAGATTCTTGACCTTTTCGAGAATCTGCGGCTGCCGGTCCTCGGACGCCTTGAGGCCAAGCTCTTCGAGCTTCATCTTGATGCTGACGAGTCCGCTTTTCTTGCCAAGCACCACCCGGCGGTCGGCATGCACGATGTCCGCCGAATAGGGCTCGATCGCGGACGGCTGATGGAATTGCGCTGCCACGCCGCCGCTCTCGCGCGTGAACAGATATTTGCCGACCACCGGCTTCCAGCAATCGACCGTATAATTGCCGGCTTCCTGCACGAGTTCGGAGACGGCGCGGGCTTTGCTCAAATCCAGCTCGACCGGCACGTTATAAAGCATCTGCAGCGCGAGCGCGACTTCCGAGATATCGGCGTTGCCGGCGCGCTCGCCCATGCCGTTGATGGTGCCCTGAACGAAATCGGCCCCGCCCCGGACCGCCGCAACGGCCGCGGCCGTCGCCAGACCAAAATCATTGTGGCCGTGCCAGTGGATCGGCGTTGATGGAAACCATGAACGCACCTGCCGGACCAGATATTCCGCCGTCTCCGGCGCGCACACGCCGATCGTGTCCACGACCGAGACTTCGTCGGCGCCGGCGGCCAGTGCCGAGCCGTAAACATCGCGCAGGAAAGACAAATCCGTCCGTGTGCTGTCCACCGCGAAAAAATTGACCTTCTCGACGCCGTTGTCCTTGGCGTGCTTGACCGAGCTGACAATGCGCTCGACTACCTTCTCGCGCGTGAACCCGAATGCCTTCATCTTGATGTCACTGGTGGTGATCTCCATCAGGATGTAGCGGGTGCCGAGTTCGATATGCGCGTCGATGTCGGCCTTCAGACAGCGCGCAAATCCCCAGATTTCCGAGCTGAGACCGGCATCGAGAATCCGCTTCACCGCCTCGGTGTCTTCGTCGGATACGCGGGGAAAGCCGGACTCGATGCGGCTGACTCCGAGCTCCGCCAGCTTGCGGGCGATCGCAACCTTGTCATCGGCCGAAAACACGATCCCGGTCGTCTGCTCGCCGTCGCGCAACGTCGTGTCGTAGAACCGAACGGTTTTGCTGTGGTCGAATCCCTTCTGAACCGAATCCAGCTCATTCAGCGGGGTGGTCCAAACCTGGTCTGGCCGGATGTTCAGCATGGTCTCTCCTGTGATTTCACTTGAAGCGGTTATAGGCCGCGGAAGCGCGCAAATTCAATTGCCGCGCAGGCCGCGGCCACGCGCAAATTTTGTGTGACCGTGATCGGCTGAGCATGCTACCAGAGCCGAAACCGGCACGACGCGCCGCACCCTGCGGTAGCGCCGGTTCAGCCAGATCGGGAGTTGCAGCATGAGGTTTGTGTCGTTTCGCGCCAGTGGCCGCGCGCGCTATGGAATGGTGGTTGGCAACGGCATCGTGGACCTGACGACGCGGCGCAGCGAACCCGATCTGAAGTCGCTGATTGCTGCAGGTGGTCTCGCCGAAGTGGCAAAGACCTATGCCGGCAACAAGCCCGATTTTGCAATGGATGCAATCGAGTTCGACCCGCTTATCCCGAACCCCTCGAAAATCATCTGCATCGGCTTGAACTATCACGAGCATCGCAACGAGACGAAGATGACAGGCGATGCCTATCCCGCCATCTTCCTGCGCTTTGCCGACACGCAGATTGGCCATCTGCAGAAAGTGGTGCTGCCGAAGGCATCCGAAACGCTCGACTATGAGGCCGAGCTTGCGCTGATCATCGGCAAACCCGGGCGCCACATCAAAGAGCGCGACGCCATGGCCCATGTCGCGGGCTTCTCCTGCTACAATGATGTGTCGGTACGTGATTATCAGCGCCACGCCAGCCAGTGGACGCCCGGCAAAAACTTCCCGGCCACCGGACCATTCGGGCCATGCCTCGTCACGCCCGAGGAGGTTGGGGATCTCGCGGGCAAGAAGATCCAGACGCGCCTGAACCGCGATACGGTTCAATCCTCGACCCTCGATATGATGATTTTCCCGCCGGCGAAGCTGATCGAATATATTTCGACCTTCACCCCGCTCTACCCCGGCGATGTCATTGCCACTGGAACTCCCGGCGGGGTCGGCTGGGTGCGCAAGCCGCCGCTCTGGATGAAGCCAGGCGACACCGTCGAAGTCGATATCGAAGGCGTGGGTATTCTGCGAAACACCATCGTCGCCGAAGAGTAACTCCCGGGTTTGCTTCGCCCCCCGCTTCTGGCAAGCTGCGGCAAAAGATCGTAGTCTTTTGCATCAGCGCGTTTTCTTACGCCGAACCGGCGGCCACTTCGGCGGAAAACGCTCCTGGGCGCGGGAGGAAGCATGGCTGGACGGGTTTTGGACGTTGGCGCGCTGATCGAGGGGCGCCTGGCGCGCCCGCAAATCGCTATCGCGCTGTGGCTGTGCACGCTGATGGTGCTCGAAGGCTATGACATGCAGACGCTGTCATTCGCCGCACCGGCGATCTTGCGCGAATGGCAGGTCAGCCGGGCGGATTTCGGCTGGGTGCTGTCGGCGCATCTGACCGGCTATCTGTTCGGCGCGCTGATCCTGAGCTTTTTCGGCGACCGGATCGGACGCAAAAATATCGTTGTTGCCGGCGCGGTGATCTTCGGCGCCTGTACTTTTGCCGCGGGATTTTCGGCCTCGCCGTGGGAATTATATGTGTGGCGCTTCGGCGCCGGGATCGGTCTCGGCGGAGCGATTCCGACCGGGATAGCGTTGGCCGCGGAATACATGCCCAAACGTTTCCGCGCGACGACGATTGGCCTGATGTTCGTCGGCTACAATGTCGGAGCCGCCGCGGGCGGTTTCATCGCTGCCTGGACAATCGCCGACTATGGCTGGCCATCCGTGTTCTTCATCGGCGGTATTGCCGCGATTCCGATGTTTTTGGGTCTTGCATTGGCGATTCCGGAATCGGTGCGGTTCCTGATCGTCAAAGGCGCGCCTGATCGTGAGATCGCCGCGATAATCCAGCGGCTGCGGCCTTCAGCCGACCTTTGCGATGTGACGCGGTATGTCACGGGCGAAGAGAGTCGCAAAAATTCACCCGCAAGCCTGTTCACCGAGGGACGCGCCACTGTCACCGTGTTGCTATGGCTGTCCTTCATCGCCAGCTTTACCGGGCATTATTTCATCACCGGCTGGATGCCCACGGTTCTTTCGGACAATGGTATCTCGATTGCCCGGGCGAATACCGCGATGGGGTTCTTCCAGCTGGGTGGCGCGATCGGAAGTTTCCTGATCGCTTTCCTTTTGGACCGGGTTGGCATTCGGGTGGTTGCGCTGACATTTCTTGCCGCCACCCCTGTGGTCGCGGTGCTCGGCATGCAGTCACCCTATGCGCTGCTGCTGCCGAATATGCTGGTTGCCGGTATTGGTGTGCTGGGCGGCCAGATCGGACTGAATGCGCTCGCCGGAACGATCTATCCGACTTACATGCGCGCCACGGGGGCCGGCTGGGGATTGGGTGTCGGCCGTATCGGTTCGATTGCCGGCCCGATCATCGGCGGCTTGCTGCTGACTTTTGGATTCACGCGCCCGGTGCTGCTGGTGTTGACAGCGATTCCGCTGTTTTTCTGCGGGATTGCGCTATTCGCATTGCAATCCGCCAAGCGCGCGCAGGATGAACGCGGCGGAGACATCGGTATGGCAAAGGCGGATTTTGCGCATTAGAGCGGTCGGGTTTACCCCGCTTCCGCCCGCATATCGGTTGCACCGGAGAACTGCATGAAAAAAGTGGCATTGACTGCGGCCCTGGCCGATTACGATCACGTGCGCGATCTGGCGCTCGGGCGCGTACAGGCCGACGGAATCGAACTCACCTGCCTGACATTGCCGATCGAGGAAATCTTCTTTCGCTTCATCGTGTATCGGGAATGGGAAGTTTCCGAAATTTCCTTCGCCAAGTATGTCGCGCTGACCGCGCAGGGCGACGAAAGTTATTGGGCGATACCGGTTTTTCCGTCGCGGGTTTTCCGCCATTCGTCGATCTATGTGCGTGATGGCGGGATTGCATCGGTTCAGGACCTCAAGGGCCGGCGCGTCGGCCTTCCCGAATGGGCGCAGACGGCGGCGGTCTATTCGCGCGGATTCCTGCAGCATCAATATGGTCTCGATCTGGCGTCCATCGAATGGGTCCAGGCGGGTGTCAATCAGGCAGGGCGGATTGAAAAAGTCGAGATCGACCTGCCGCCGGGCGTGAAGCTGACGCGCAGGCCCGACACGTCGCTGAATGAAATGCTGCTGTCCGGTGAAATCGATGCGGCGCTGGCCGCGCGTCCGCCGGATGCATTTCTCGCCGGCGATGGACGCATCCGGCGCCTGTTCCAGAATTATCGCGAGGTCGAGGAAGAATATTACCGCAGCACCGGAATATTTCCGATCATGCACACGGTGGCGGTGCGGCGCGACGTGCTGCACAGCCATCCCTGGATTCCGCGCAATCTGTTCAAGGCATTTGACGAGGCGAGGCGCCGCAGCGTGGCGCGGGCGCTGGAAGGGACAGCGTCGCTGTTTCCCATTCCATGGGCCAATGAATATGCCGAGCAGGGGATGGAGCTGCTGGGCAAGGATTATTTCCCCTACGGCATCGAGGAAAACCGCACCACGCTCGCCGCGTTCCTGCGCTACGCCTATGAACAGGGCGTGTGCAAGCGGCTGTTGGATGTCGAGGAGCTTTTCCCGCCGCAGCTCCACAGCACATATAAGGTATAATCGCGGCACGCTTTGAGGGTGAACGAAATGGACCAGATGCGGGCGCAGGTTTCGACGAGGACACCGGAATTCACCGCCTATTATGCGCGGCTGTCGCAGAAGAGCGTCGCACCGCTGTGGGAAGTATTGAAGAACCTCGTCACGCCTGAGCCGGTCAGCCCGGCCAAACCGGCACATTGGGCCTATCGGGACGTCCGGCCGTTGTTGTTCGAAGCGGGAAAACTGATCACGGCCGAACAGGCGGAACGGCGGGTTCTGGTGCTGGAAAATCCGGGCCTGAAAAATCTGTCTTCAATCACCCACTCGCTCTATGCCGGAATCCAGCTGGTGCTTCCGGGCGAAGTGGCGCCGCAGCACCGGCACAGCCAGGCGGCGCTGCGGTTCATTCTGGAAGGACGGGGCGCCACGACGACGGTCGAAGGCGAACGCTTCGAGATGTTTCCCGGCGATCTGATCCTGACGCCGTCCTGGCAATGGCACGACCATCAGAATGAAACATCCGAGCCGATCGTTTGGCTCGACGGTCTCGATATCGCGCTTGTTTCACTGCTGGACGCGAGCTTCATGCAGCACTCGAACCAGAAAGAGCAGGAAGTCACGCGCAAAAAGGAGACCAGCCGCACACTTTATGGCGCCAATCTCGTCCCCGTCGATGATCGGCCCGTGTCGCTGAATTCTCCGCTGATGCGCTTTCCCTATGCCGAAGCGCGCGCCGCGCTCGAGCGGCTGAAAGCGGCGACAGAATGGGATTCCTGTCACGGGATTCGCATGCGCTATGCCCATCCGCGGACCGGCGATTGGGTGATGCCCACCATCGGTCCGGCGATTCAACTGGTGCCGAAAAATCTCACCACGGCGGATTACCGTTCGACGGATGGGATGATCTTCGCGGTCGCCGAGGGACACGGGACAGCAAAGATCGGGTCGGAGACATTCTCCCTTGCGCCACAGGATGTGTTTGTCTGCCCATCCTGGATGCCGCGCAGCTTCACGGCGGAATCCGATCTCGTGTTGTTCAATTTCTCTGACCGGCCGGTGCAGGAAAAACTCGGGCTGTGGCGCGAAGAACGTGGCACCACGAACTGAAGTCCGGGTTCCACCAAGTGGATGAGACAGTTCAGTTGCTGGTGATTGTGTCGCCTCCGAAAGGAAACACCGCGTCGCTTCCGGCAGCCTTTTCTGTGGGCCGAGTCAACAGCGTTCGCAGTTCGCGTGAACATTTCTGCTGAAATTTCGTTACCACCGCGCAGAACCCCCCGATTTGTGGAACCTGGATGTCGGACGAGATCGATGGCACCCCCCCCACGTTTGGTTGAGCCCAAGCCGGGAAGCGCCCACATTCCGCCCGCGACCGGCCGTGAAGTGGAGTTGCGCGTCCGGCAGCAGGAATTTCTGGCCAAACTTGGCGTCCTGGCGCTGAAAGGAACGCCGTTTGCCTCGCTTGCCGAACAAGCCGTGCAACTTGTTGCAGAAGGCCTCGACGCCGAGTTCTGCAAGATTTTGCAATATCTTCCCGACGAACATGCTTTTGTCCTGCGTGCGGGTGTCGGCTGGAACAAAAACCTGATCGGAGTCGCAAAGCTGGGGGCCGATTTACAATCTCCGGCCGGTTACGCCCTCCGCACCGGTAAGCCAGTGATCTCAAATCACCTTGCACATGAGGGCCGGTTCCAAACTCCGGAACTTCTTCACCTGTATGGCATTCAGCGTGCGATAAACGTCATCCTCCAGGGCGAAGGATCGCCCTATGGCGTGCTCGAGGCGGACAGCCGCTCGCCGCAGGAGTTCAGCGAAAACGACATCGCCTTTCTGCAGGGCGCCGCCAATATCCTCGGTATGAGCATGGACCGCGAGCGGGTCGAACGCGATCTCAGGTCCGCGCTCGACCAGCAGAAGATGCTCCTCAAAGAGCTCAATCACCGGGTCAAAAACAGTTTGCAGCTGGTCGCAAGCATGCTGGAGCTTCAGTCCGGTTCGAAAGGCCGCATGAGCGAACTGGAGGAGGCATCGAAGCGTGTCATGGCCATCGCGCGCGCGCATGAGCATCTGTATCGCGGCACCGATGTGACGAGGATTGATATCGGTCAGTATTTGTCCGACATCGGCCGTGAAATCGAGCGGTCCGCGGCACCTTGCAATATCGACGTTAATGTTGCGGCTGCGGCCCGCATTCTTGTGAATCCGGATCGTGCAATCTCGCTCGCGCTGATTGTCAATGAGCTTGTCACCAATGCCGTCAAGCACGCTTACCCGAACAAGTCCGGGTGCACAGTCTGGGTCCGGGCCGATGTCAGCGATCACACCCTCACTGTCTCGGTCCGGGATGGCGGTATAGGGTTGCCGGAAGGATTTGATCTCAGGGCAGCAACCAAGAGTTTGGGCATGCGGATCGTGAAGAGTTTGGCGCAGCAAATTCACGCCGATTTGGCCGCCAGACGCGCCAATCCGGGAGCCGAATTCATCCTTCGGCTACCGTTTTTTTTGGATGATGCGGTTTCGCCGGGCCCGTAAAGGAATTCCGCGCTTAAAGCATGCCAAAATCGACTGCGACAGAGTCACGGCCGGCGCAAAAATTGGGCTGTGGCGCCGGGCACGAAACTGCCGCGCTTCATGCTGTGTCAGGCGAAATATCGTCCAGGGCGGCATCCATGAAGCGCTGCAGTTCCCGATCACGTTCATCGGCATGCGCAGCCAGTCTGGATTGACGCCTGCATTCCGATGCGAAACGGCGGCTGCGGGTGTCAGGTACCCAAATCTGCACCGGACGCAGGCCCGCCCTGCGAAGGGCGGCACGGCGCTTTTGGACCCGCGAAGAGGACGACGCTGGCATCACGCAAACCTCTGACTGACCCAGTTACATGTAGCGTAATCGGGTTACATGCAACATTTCACCGCGCCTTAATTGGATTTCCCTATTCGGTAAATTTCTGTTCGCTGTAACGCTTAACGAGTCTGCAACTGCCGGCGATGCTTGTAATATGAGTTTTACAATGGACAATCTGAAGGACCGGGACCGGCCGATCATCATTGTGGGCGGCGGCATCGGCGGGCTTGCCGCTGCACTGGCGCTTGCCGCGCGCGGATATCCATCGCTGGTCCTGGAACAGGCGCCGGAATTTAGGGAAGTCGGAGCCGGAATTCAGCTTGGGCCGAATTCGTGGCGCTGTCTGCGCGCGCTGAAGGCTGAAGAGCGCGCCAAAAAGCTGGCAGTATTTCCCCAAGCGCTGGTCATGATGGATGCAGTAACCGCGGAAAAAGTCATCTCCGTGCCGTTGCAAGGCTTCGAACAGCGCTTCGGCGCGCCATATGCGCTGATTCACCGTGCCGACCTGCTCGATGCACTGCTTGCCACATGCCGCGATTCACCTTTGGTGCGCCTTAAAACCTCGTGTCATGTGACGTCTTTCCGCGACGATGGAGAACTGGTGCATGTCGCCACCAAAGACGGCCGCGAATATCAGACGCCGGCTTTGATCGGCGCCGACGGATTGTGGTCGACCATTCGCGCCAGCATCGTTGCCGACGGTAAACCGCGCGTGGCGGGCCATATCACTTATCGCGCCGTGCTGCCCGCTTCGGAAGTCCCGGAATATCTCCGCCGCAACGAGATGATCCTGTGGTCCGGACCGAAATGTCATCTCGTTCATTATCCGCTGCGCGGCGGCGAGCTGTTCAATCTGGTCGCCGTGTTTCACAGCAACCGCTACGAGGAGGGATGGAATTCCTTTGGCGACCCGGCTGAATTGCATGAACGGTTCCAGCACACCTGCGACGATGTGCGGCTGATGCTGGGCAAGATTTCCGAGTGGCGCATGTGGGTGCTGTGCGACCGCGAACCAGCGAAAATGTGGAGCAAGGGGCGGGTCACGCTATTGGGCGACGCTGCCCATCCGATGCTGCAATATCTGGCGCAGGGCGCCGGAATGGCATTGGAGGATTCCATCTCTCTGGCCCGCTGCCTGGACGAAAGCGCCAGCGTTGAAGCGGCGTTCCAGGCCTATCCGTTGCAGCGTTATCTGCGGACCGGAAGGGTGCAATTGACCGCACGCCTGTATGGCGAATTTTACCACGCCGAAGGCGTGCGCCGCGAATTGCGCAACGCCTATGTCAAAAATCTGGGCTTTGAGGGGCTCGCCTGGATTTACGAATACCGCGTGTGACTGGCGGGCTGGGGCCCAATCAACCATCAGTGGCCTGACTGACTTGCTCCTTCGAGCGCGTAGTAGTCCGCCGGATGCGTCTCGTCGCGCTCTTGCCGCGCCAATGCATTGAACACCAGCGTCAGCACCACAACGGTTGCAAGATTGAACAGCAGCGACCAGATCGCGATATAGGCGCGGATCGGCTCCCCGAAGATGGTCAATGGATAAATTGCCCCAAATCCGATGCTTGCAGCCATCCAGGTGCCGCTGACCATTCCGACCAGCCAGCCGATCAGCAGCGCACGCGAGTCGAGCCAGCGCGTATAAAGTCCGAAGATCACTGCCGGGAAAGTGTGGATGATCCAGATTCCGCCGAGCAATTGCATCTGAATGGCATATTGGGTCGGCAGGAAAATGATGAACATCAGCGCGCCAAATTTGACCACCAGCGACATGACCTTCGCGGTTTTGCCTTCAGCCGATGGCGTGCATTGCGGATTGATGAATTCACGGTAGATGTTGCGGGTGAACAGATTGGCTGCGGCGATCGACATGATCGCAGCCGGCACCAGCGCGCCAATTCCGATGGCGGCAAAGCCAAAT
Source organism: Micropepsaceae bacterium (assembly GCA_036273455.1). GTDB lineage: Bacteria > Pseudomonadota > Alphaproteobacteria > Micropepsales > Micropepsaceae > CAIYRG01. Next base: position 44,748 of record DASUHP010000033.1, read on the forward strand.
CCGGCAAACCAGGACGGAAACACCTGCAGGAACAGGGCCGGGACGGCGAAATTGGCGCCGAACTGTTTGAATGCTGCGGCATAGACCGGCATCGATCCGACGCCCACCGCCAGTGCCATATAGCCGAGCAGCGCAATCAGCCCGAGCACAAAGGAATAGGCGGGAAGCAGCGCTGCGTTGCGCCGAATCACGTGCCGGCTTGATGACGACAGCACGCCCGTTACCGAGTGCGGATAAAGGAAAAGCGCAAGCGCCGATCCCACAAACAGGGTGGCGTAACCGGTATAGGCACCGGCATTGTCGGCCAGCAACAGCTTGTCCTTTGGAACGGCTGCGAAGACTTTCGCCCAGCCACCGAGTTCAGTCGGGATGATGATGACCGCGGCAAACACGGTGATGTAGATCATCAGATCCTTGATGATCGCGATCGCAGCCGGTGCGCGCAATCCGCTGAAGTAATCGAAGGCCGCCAGAATCATGAAGGCGATGACGAGCGGCAGATAGACCAGGGCTCCGGAGAGCTGAACGCCCATGGCGGCAATCACGACTTCGAGGCCGACCACCTGCAACGCGATATAGGGCAATGTGGCGAGAATGCCGGTGAGCGCCACCGCCAGCGCGAGCCAACGATCGCCATAGCGGCCGCGAACGAAGTCGGCCGCCGTGATGTAGCCGCGCGCGCGCGCCACCGACCACAGCCGCGGGAAAACCACGAAGACGAAGGGATAGATCACGATCGTATAGGGTACGGCAAAGAACGCCAGCGCTCCCGCGCCGAAGGCGAGCGCCGGCACCGCAATGAAGGTGTAGGCCGTGTAAAGGTCACCGCCGAGCAGGAACCAGGTGATCAGCGTGCCGAACTTGCCACCTGCCAGACCCCATTCATGCAGGTGATCGAGATTGCCGCGCTTCCAGCGCGCGGCGGCGAATCCGACAAAGCTGACGATGGCGAAGAAGAAGATGAAGACAATCAGGGCCGTCCAGTTCAGCGGCATATCAAACCTCGCCGCGCGGTTCGGTCGCGTAATACACGAATGCCGTCACGCCCATGCTGACGAAAATCCAAACCAGCTGGAACCAGTAGAAGAAGGGAAACCCGAACAGCTCCGGCTCGACCGTGTTGTAGAACGGGACATAGACCACGAGCATGGGGATGAGCAGGAGCAGCAGCCACCAGCTGCCGCCATTCCTTTCCGGCTCTGCACCGTTCAACATTGCCTCCCTCCGTTCTCGTTGGCGCTTGATTAAGCCAAGTCTGTTGCGGTGCCAAGCACTTGCGGCAGCCAGAGCGCCCGGGCGGTGGCGGGTTGCACCGGATTGGTCTAGGCTTCGCGCAAGCTACAACCGGAGGCGCGCGTGTTCGCCAAACTCAATCACATTGCGATCGTCAGCGAGAATTACGCCCAGCTCTGCAAATTCTACGAAGCGGTGTTCGGGATGACGACCTCCGCCAGGACGCGTCCGACCCGGGCGGTGACCGTGCGCGACGGCTATATCGGGCTGAACATCAATCCGCGGCGTGCCGGCCGTAGCGCCGGTTTTGACCATTTCGGCATCCAGGTGGAAGACACCGAGACGGCCTTTGACCGGATGCGGCGCTATTACCCGTCCGTAAAATGGCTGAAGCGTCCCTCCAATCGTCCATTCGCCGGGATCACCACGCATGACCCCGATGGCAATGTCTTCGACATTTCGCAGAAGGATATGGCCAACCGCCGTGATGTCTATGTCGAGAATGACGGAAGTCTCAACGCCCGCCACGTCGACCATTTCGCGATGCGCACCCTGAATCCGGAAGCAATGGCGGAATTTTATGCCCGCGTGTTCGAACTGACTCCCACGAACCGCAAGGAAGGCGATCCCAACCATTATCTCAGCGACGGCCACATCACGCTCGTCATCATGCCGTGGGATATTACGAACTATCTCGGCACGGGCATCATCTCCTGCGGCATGGACCACATTGGATTCAAGGTGGAGGACGTGGACGCCTGCAAGGAAGATATCGCCCGCATTGCGGCCGACAATCCGCGATTGGCGCCGGAGCCTGTCGGCACGGGGGCGGAGGGCGCCGCGCTGGCGGAGTTGTTCAAGCACTCCTGTCCATTCGGCGCGCATCATCTCGCGGATTCCGACGGGGTTTTGATCGACATCCACTGAGGTTCGAAATGACCGGTCTGAGCTCACGATTAGCCGCCGCAATATCGGCATCGGCAGCGGCAATGCTGGCGATGTCAGTCGCTGCGGCCGATCCGGTCAGCGATTTCTACAAGGGTCATCAGATCACGATGGTTCTGTCGGCGGATGCCGGCGGCGGTTATGCCAGCTATGCCAACGCCTTTGCGCCGTATCTGTCAGCGCATATTCCCGGAAAGCCGAAAATCATCATTCAGAATATGCCGGGGGCCGGCGGCTTGCGGGCGATGAATTATCTGTACTCAGTCGCGCCGAAAGACGGCAGCGTCATTGCGCTGGTGCATTCCAGCGTGCCCTTCGCGCCGCTCTATGGCGAAACCGCTGCCAAATTCGATCCCCGGAAATTCAACTGGCTGGGTTCGATCGATGCCACCAGCGGCATCTGCGTCGCCTGGCACAATTCGAAAATCAAAACCTGGCAAGACTTGTTCAACAAGCAATATGTCGTCGGCGGTTCGGGCGCCGGATCGCAGATGGAAACGCTGCCCGCCATGCTGAACAAACTGTTCGGGACGAAGATCAAAGTGATCTCCGGCTACAGGGGAGGCAACGAGGTCTATCTCGCGATGGAGCGCGGCGAAGTGGACGGCCGCTGCGGCTCGCTCGTCTCGTCGATCAACTCGACGCGTCCCGACTGGTTTGCGCAAAAGAAAGTTTCGGTACCGGTGCAGATTGCGCTGGAGCGCGATCCGGAATTCCCGGATTCGCCGGCACTGATCGAATTCGCCAGGGATGCCCGCACGAAGCAGATTCTGCGGCTCATCCTCGCACCGATGTCGATGGACCGGCCGATCCTGACGCCTCCGGGTGTTCCTGCCGATCGGGTTGCGGCGCTTAAAGCAGCGTTCCACGCCGCTATGGCCGATCCGGCATTTCTGGCCGATGCGAAAAAGCAGCGCATCGAAGTGAAGGAAGTCACGGCCGACAAGGTGGCCCAGATCATTTCCGGCGCATTTGCGATGCCGGCCGATGTCGTGAAAGCCGCCAATGAAGCGATGGGCGGCACTGCCGGCCGCGGCGATTGAGCCGGAAAGTCATCATCACCTGCGCGGTCACGGGGTCGATCCACACGCCCTCGATGTCGCCATATCTGCCGATCACGCCTGAGCAGATCATTGACGATGCGCTCGCGGCCGCCGACGCCGGTGCAGCTATCTTGCATCTACACGCGCGCGATCCCCAAACCGGCAAACCTGTCCATACGCCGGAAGCCTTCGCGCGCTTTCTGCCGCGCATCCGGCAACAGACGAATGCGGTGATCAATTTGACGACGGGCGCGGCCCCGTTCATGAGCGTCGAAGAGCGCGTCAAGCCGGCCGCAGTGTTCAAGCCCGAAGTCGCATCATTGAATATGGGCTCGATGAATTTCGGCCTGTTTCCGATGCTTGACCGTTATCGGGAATTCAAATTCGACTGGGAACGCGAGCATCTGGAGAATTCGCGCGATCTCGTGTTCCGCAATTCCTTTACGGATATCGAATACATTCTGCGGACCTGCGCCGCCAACGGCACGCGCTTCGAATTCGAATGCTACGATATCGGACATCTCTACAACGTCCGGCATTTCCTTGATCGCGGCCTCGTTCAGCCGCCGCTGTTCGTGCAATCGGTATTCGGGATTCTCGGCGGTATCGGCACGCATCCGGAAGATGTCGCCCATATGAAGCGGACTGCCGACCGGTTGTTCGGAGAGGATTACCGCTGGTCCGTGCTGGGCGCGGGTGCGGCGCAAATGCGGGTTGCCGCGATGGCGGCTTCCATGGGCGGGAATGTCCGCGTCGGGCTGGAGGATTCGCTGTGGGCGGGACCAAAGCGGCTCGCCCAATCCAGTGCCGAACAGGTGCGCATGGTGCGCGGCATCATCGAACGTCTCGGTCTTCAGATCGCAACGCCGGATGACGCGCGCGAAATGCTCGCGCTGAAGGGCGGCGCCGAAGTGGCGTTTTGAATCCCGCACTATTAAATTGGCGAACAGTCGGAGCAGGAGGGGCAGTCATGCGGAAAATTCTGATTGTGGCGGGGGCGTGCGCGTCGACGCTGGCGGGCTCGTTGTTTGCCTATGCGCAGCAGGGTTCGCCGGAACATCCGATGACATTCTTCATCACCAGCGTTGGCATGGCCGACGGCGGCAATTTTGGCGGTCTTGCGGGAGCAGATGCGCATTGCCAGCTTCTGGCCAGCCGCGTGGGCGCGGGCAACAAAACCTGGCACGCCTATCTCAGCACGCAGGAGCGGCCCGGCCAGCCGGCGATCAATGCGCGCGACCGCATCGGCACCGGTCCCTGGTATAATGCCTGGGGCGTCATGGTGGCCGAGGATCTGGCGCATCTGCATGGCGACACGCCGGAACTGGCGCGGCTCGGCAACAACATCACCAAGCTGACCAATCTGACGGAAAAAGGCCAGATGGTGTACGGATTGGGCGATTTCCCCGATCCTCGCGACAACACCATCGCCTATGTGATGAGCACGCCTTACAGCAACCGGCACGAAGTCATCACCGGATCAAAGCCTGACGGGCGAGCCTTCACCGGCACCAATGTCGATTACACCTGCAACAATTACACCAGCAACGCACCGGGCACGAGCGGTCAGGTCGTCCGGCGCAACGGCATCGGGCCGGCAGTGCAGGTCGGCATGTCGGACAGCAATGGCGGCGGCAATGGGTCATGGAATTCGGCGCATTCGACCGGCGGCTGTTCGCAGGCCGATATCGTGCGCACGCACGGCCAGGGCAAGTTCTATTGCTTCGCCATCAATTGAAGAGATTTCGGAGATTTGAGATGAGAAGGTTTATCGCCATCACTGGTGGCGTGGCGCTTCCGCTGATGGCGGGTTCGTTTTTTGCGTTCGCGCAGGCACCCGTGCGACAGGGGCCGCCGCCGCGCCAGCCGATGAGCTTCTTCGTCACCAGCGTTGGCTTGGGTAAAGGTGGCGACCTCGGCGGACTCGCAGGCGCCGACGCGCATTGCCAGGAATTGGCGGCTGCGGCCGGGTCGACCAAAACCTGGCACGCCTATCTCAGCACGCAGGCGCGGCTGGGTCAGCCGGCCATCAATGCACGCGACCGAATCGGTACAGGGCCTTGGTACAATTCCAAGGGCGCGATCATTTCCGCCGATCAGAATGAGTTGCATGGCGACACGCTGGAAGCGGCGCAACAGCATAATGGTCTGTGGAAGCTGTCGATCCTGAACGAGAAGGGACAGATGATCAAAGGCGAGGCCGAGAACGGCAATGTCCATGACATCCTGACCGGATCGACCACCGATGGCCGCGCCTTCACCGACAACGCGGATCACACCTGCAACAACTGGACCAGCAGCACGACAGGCGCCGTCAGGGTCGGGCATTCCGATCGCATCGGCGGCGGCAACAGCTCGTGGAATTCGTCGGAAGAAGTGCCGTCATGCAGCCAGCAGGCATTTGCCCAGGCCCATGGCGCGGGCCTGTTCTATTGCTTCGCCGCCAACTGACGCCAGCGATTCATCCGATCATTGTGTCATAGTCAGCGTGGGAGCCAATCCAGAACCACAGCACGTCACCGCCTGTTCGACGCCGAGCGCGCGGTAATGGGCTCCGACGCGCACGGATCGGAACTGCCGGATTGCCTTGAACTGCAGCGACGGATGCCGAGGATTGTCTTTCAGCAGCGAAAAATTTTTGTCGGCCAGATTTCGGATTTCGTTTGGAAGCTTTGAATAGGCTTCCCAGAACGAGGAACTGGCGAAGTGCCTCACAGCTCCCGGGCACGACCGGATCGCAAGTCCGCAAGCGCGCGCTCCGCCAATTGTTCGAGTCTACCCGCTTTGACGTCTCGCTCGATTTTCGTGTCGAACAGATCGCCCGCGAATTGGTCGAACCATTCACGGAATTTCGCGAGTTGCTCCGGAGGCAATGCCGCCACCGCTTTTTCAATTTCTTCAAGCTTGCCCATAACGCCTCGCAAACTCCCGAATTCTACGCCAGCGAGCGCAGCATATCATTCGAGCGTCGAACCACAAACGAGGTGGCGGAGAGAAAACCCTATTCGATCCTGGTCGAGAGGGTGCCGATGCGCTCGATTTCGAGCTTCACGGTGTCGCCCGATTTGAGGAATTCGCCGCGCGCAAGCCCAACGCCCGCCGGCGTGCCGGTGAGGATGAGATCGCCCGGATAGAGCGTCATGCCTTTCGACAGTTGTTCGATCTGCTCGGCGACGCTGAAGATCATCTCGCGGGTGTTCGAGTCCTGCTTGATGACGTCGTTGACCCAGAGTTTCAGGCCGAGATTCTGCGGATCGGGAATGTCGCTCGCGGGCACGATCCACGGTCCAAGCGGACATGAACCGTCAAAGCATTTCTGGCTCGTCCAGTCATGACCGAATGGCGATTTCGCATCGACTTCCTGCCGGCGTCCGAGGTTGCGCGCCGAAAGATCGTTCGCCGCCGTATAGCCGGCGACATAATCGAGGGCGTTTTCGGCTTTGACATGCTTGGCGGGACGTCCGATCACCGCGACGAGTTCAACTTCCCAGTCCAGCTTCGGCGAATAATAGGCGGCGGTCACCGTCTCGCCCGGATCGGCGACGCAACGCGTCGATTTCATGAAGTGCCAGGGCAGCCCGCGATTGGCGTTCGGATCGTAGGGACGACTCAGCACGCGCGCCATTTCCATGGCATGGTCGCGGTAATTCGCGCCGGCGCAGTAGATCGCGCTCGGCCACAGGACCGGCGCGCGCAGTTTCGTGGCGCTGACCGGCGATCCGCCCGAAAGTCCGGCGGCAGCGCGTTTGGCAATGCGGTCGCTGCTGCGCGGCCAGTCTTCGAGAATTTCGAGAACCGTCCGATAAGCCGCTTCGCCCGTCACTTCGACCGCGTCGTACATCGTGTCACCAACAATTACGCCGGCGCGTGGTCCGGTTTTACCCTGGTAGGTCGCCAATCTGAACACGGTCGGAATTCTCCCTAATTCTGGCGGAGTTCGATGAGCCGCCGCGCCGGAAAGCGCAACTAAAATTTTCAGTCGAAGAGGCTTAAGCTGAACGCAGTGTCTCTAAAGCCCGGGCCGACCATGAAGATCGTCACAATCTCAAAACTGCGGGTAAACCTTTGCCGGTTTCTTCATGGCCCAGGCAAGGAAGAGATCATCATTACCCGGCATGGTAAGCCCGCCGGCGTGCTGATCGGATTTGAAACGGATGACGATTGGTTCGACTACCGGCTCGAGCACGATCCGTGATTCCTGCGGCGTATTGAACGGGCGCGTGCAAGCCTGCGCAAGGGCGCCGGTGGCCGACAGGAAGATACAGAAATAGAGTAGCCAAGCGTGGCCGTCGGGAAGCTTTAGGATGGCCGTTTAGCACTTTCGCCATCCGCGTCGCGATAGGGCAAGTGCTGAGTCCATTCAGTTGTGGCGATGCTTAATCCTACGCTTCTGGGTCGATGGCATCGGCGACCGCTTCTTTCTTCGGCTGCGGCAACAGCTTCATCGCGAAGATGAACGCCGAAAGCAGCAGGCAAATGAAATTTGCAATAATCAGCGGCCACTGCATTCCGAGGGCGCCAAACGTAGTCCACAGCGCAAAGCCAAAGACCGTCAGCGCGTACATGCCCGCCGAAATGTCCTTGGTCTCGCGCGATTTGATGATCTTCCAGGCCTGCGGCGTGAAGCTCGCCGTTGAACAGCAGGCCGCTGCATAACCAATCACCGTGACGGCGATATCTGCCATAGAAATGCACCGCTCAAATGAGACGGAGCATTAACCGGAGGATCGGTTGCCGGTTCCCCTAGACCGTGAAGTTTTCGCGCATCAGCGGCAATTGCCGGATGCGATGGCCGGTGGCTGTGAAGATCGCATTGCACACCGCCGGTGCGACCGGCGGCAGCGCCGGTTCTCCCATTCCGGTCGGCGGGAAATCCGACTGGATGAAATAAGGTTCGACCTGTGTCGCCTTTGCCATCCGGAGGATCGGATAATCCGGATAGTTCTGCTGCTGCACCCGGCCATTTTCCATGGTGATTTCGAGGCCAAGCATGGTCGAGAGACCATCGATCACCGCGCCCTGCGCCTGGGTTTCCGCCCCGCTCATATTGATCACCGGCCCGATATCGGCGGCGACCGTGATCTTGTGCACGGTGACACGCCGATTGGCGTCGACGCTGACGTCGGCGACTTCCGCGAAATGGCCGGCATGGCTGAAATAGAAAGCGAAACCAAGCGCCCTGCCCTTCGGCATCGGCTTGCCCCAACCGGCTTTCTCGGCGGCCAGCCGGATCACCGCCGCGGCGCGGCCGGTATTCAGCGCGCCGTCATCTTTTGGCGCGAGCCAACGCGGTTCGCCCATCGCTTCGAGCAGGAATTCGACATGATCGCGGCCGGCAGCCGAGGACAGCTCATGCAGGAATGACTGGATTACCCATGCGATCGCATTGCTGCGCGGCGCGCGCCACGGGCCGGTCGGCATAGTGGAATGGATCAGCGTCTGCCCGAGCCGGTAATTCGCCATCACCGATGCCGGGAATGCATTCACATCCATATCGGCGCTGGCATTGGGCTGCTTGCCATCGGCCGAAACCGTGATGATGTGATCCGACCACGCCGACAGCCTGCCGTTCCGGTCCACTGCGCCTTTCATCTGATGGAATCCGCCGGGGCGATAGAAGTCGTGCGCGAAATCGTCCTCCCGGGTCCATTGCAGTTTTACCGGAACGCCCACGCGCCGGGTGATCGCAGCAACTTCGCACATGTAATCGTTCGACAGACGGCGGCCGAATCCGCCACCCGCGCGCACCTGATGAATCAGCACCTTGCTTTTATCGATGCCCATCAGTTGCGCGATCTGGTCGAGCGCACGATCCGGTGCCTGGGTTGGTGCCCAGATCTCGATACTGTCCCCCTGCCAATGCGCGGTGGAGTTCTGCGGCTCCATGTCGGTATGCGAGAGATAGGGATAGGCGTAGAACGCTTCGATCACCTTCCCGCCGCCCGCGAACGCGCCATCGATATCGCCATCCTGCTTCAGAATGCTCGCCGGCTGCTTCGCGGCAATCGCCTTCGCCTGCTGCACGAAGCCGGTCCAGGAATCCTTGCATGCGGCGCTTTCGTCCCAGGTGACATTCAGCGCGCGCTTCGCGCGCAACGCGGCCCAGGTCGAATTCGCCACAATCGCCACGCCCGGCATCAGTTCGGATTGCCGGCCATTTCCCTCCACCACCAACGCATCTTTGACGCCCGGCATCTTCTTGATTTCGTCGAGATTGGCTTTGGCGACACGGCCGCCGGTCGCAGGACATTTGGTGTAGGTCGCGTAAAGCATCCCGGGCCGGACCTGATCGATGCCGTAAAGCGGTTGGCCGGTGACAATCTTCGGCGTGTCGACGCCCATCACGCGCGTACCGATCAGGCGGTACTCGCTGCGCGGTTTGATATAGACGGTCTTCGCATCCGGCACAGGCATTTGCGCAGCGGCACTGGCAAGTTCGCCGTAACTTGCGTGCCGTCCGGTGGCTGCATGCGTGACCACACTGTTTTGCGCCGAACATTCGGATTCCGGAATGCCCCATTGTCTCGCGGCCGCGGCAATCAGCATGGCACGTGCGGTCGCGCCGGCGCGGCGCAACGGCTCCCAACCGGTTGGTGTCGAACGCGATCCGCCGGCGCTCTGTCGGCCATAAACAGCCGGATTGATTGGCGCTTGCTCAACCCGAACATCGGCCCAGTTGGCGTCCAGATGTTCGGCGAGAACTATCGGGAACGATGTTTTGATGCCCTGCCCGATTTCCGGCGCCTTGCTCAGGAGCGTGATCTCACCTGTCGGCGCGATGCGGATATAGGCGTTCAGGACGGCCTCGCTGCCGGATGTGGCGGCCGATGCAGGGCGCGTGGCAGGCGCGATCGAAAAGGCCAGAACCAGACCGGCGCCGGTTGCACCTGCAAGTTTGATGAATTCGCGCCGCTTCAACCCTTCCGAAGCTTTTGGCTCGATCAACTCCATTTCGCGGATGATATCGTGGAAATACGGATCGGACGTGAAAGACACGGGCGCTGTCTCGTTCATTTCTCTCCCTCCGCGAGGCTCTAAGTCCGGATTTTAGCCCAGCATGCGCCAAAGCCCAACCGCTCACTACCGCAATTGCACGCTTTGCGTTGCCATATGCGACAGACTCGTTAGGATAACCGGATGATCAGGATCGAAATTTCGCGCGAGGATGACGGGCGCTGGATCGCCGAAGTTCCAGATTTGCCAGGTGTACTGGCTTACGGCACTGACGAGGCAGAAGCGCGGAAAAAGGCCGAGGCGCTGGCATTTCGCGTCATTGCCGATCGCATAGAGCATGGCGAGCCAGTGCCGGTTGAAGCTCGGCGTCTTTTCGTGGCGTGACGAACTGGCCCGCGACAAGAGCGGCCCGGGTCCTTCGCGCGTTGGAACGGATCGGCTGGAGGATTAAAAGGCAAAGCGGATCGCACAGGACGTTGTCCCGCGCCGGATGGAATGATTACGTGTTTGCGTTCCACGATTCCGACGAAATTGGTCCCCGAATGCTGGCTCGCATTGCGAAGCACACCGGGCTCCAACCAAAAGGCCTCTGACGGGGGCTGGTGTCGCCCAACTATAAGTTTCTTGTTCGTTCACCACGATTCGAATGCGCCCCGCGCACATGCGGCGCCGTTTCGCAATTGGCTTCGCGTCTAAGCCGTGCCATTGCTGAAAAGAGTGAATCGTCCACTGAACTCAGAGCACCCCATGATCATCGATTTCCAGCACCATTACACGCCGCCAGCCCTGCTCAAGGGCAACAAAGACGCGGTTTCGGTTGGCATCGACGAACGCGGGAATCCGATGCATTTGCTCAATCCCCTGCTCGGCGACATCGATGCACATGTACGGATGATGGACCTTGCCGGGATCGATGCTGCAGTTCTGTCCAGCATGGTCGGGTTCGACCAGCCGGACCTCGCCATCTGCCGCACCATCAACGACGACATGAAGGAGGTGGAAAAGAAGCATCCGGGGCGCTTCATTGGGTTGGCCCATGTGCCGGCGCTGAACGGAAAACAAGCCGCAGCCGAGTTGAAGCGCTGCCGCGTCGAACTTGGATTTCCCGGCGTGGTGATTGCATCCGAACTGCAGGGCCAGGCGCTGGACAGCGATGAATTGCGTCCGTTCTGGAAGGCAGCCACCGATCTTGGAATGTATGTTTTCATTCATCCCCTGCCGCGGGTGATCGCCTGGGACAAAGTGTATGCGGATGATCTCGGACGCATGCTGGGATGGGAATTCTCGCTGATGCTCGCAACCGTGCGGGTCATCAACAGTGGTTTGCTCGACGATCTTCCCGGACTGAACATCCAGTTTGCGCATTTTGCCGGCGGTATCGGGCGCTATCTCGGACGCGTGCGCGGCTTTCAGCAGCGCGACAAATGGGGAACATCAGGCGTGAGGGGGCATAACCGGCGTCCACCCAGGCCTTTCGACTACTATCTTGAACAGCGGCTCTATTACGACTGCGCAGGATGGGCGGGCCCCGATCACGCCGGCGCCTGGGGCGCGGAATGGGTGCGGTTTGGCATGAATGAAGTTGCGTTGTCGCAATTGGTTTTTGCCACGGACTATCCGCAAGCGGTGCGCGTCGATCAGGAAGTGGTGGATTATGTCAAGCAGGTGCGCGAACTCGGGCCCAATGAGCGCGCGATGCTGGAAGGGATCAATGTCGAGAAACTGATCCCGGATGCCAAGGAGCGTCTGGCGAAACGGCGCCGCTAAAGCGAAATCGCGCCCGGCGAAAGATGCGAAAACGGCCCGGCAAACAGATCCGGCTGTGCGAGCACCAGCGCTTCGATATTGGCAACCACGTCCCGGCATGACGATCGCTGCCCGGCGGACGGCACAAAGGGTCCATCAATGCTGATCGCCGCGATCACGCGCTGATCCGTCCCAACCGGGAATACCGTTTCATCCCTGCCCTTGCCGCTCTGCCGGCGAACACCGGAATCGAGTTTGCACCATTTGCGGTAGGCCTCGAGTTCGGTCTTGTGCAAACCGGCGAGGATCGCCTGACCAGCCGGCGATTCATGCAGTGGATGAGCTTCGCCAAGCGGGCGTGACGTCATCACCTCGCCGGTTCCGGGTACGGAGCAAATCCGGACCACATACCAGCCGGCGCGGACGTGCAGCGAAACCGTTTCGCCGGAAATGGATGCGAGCTGCCTGAGATAAGGCAAACAAACTTCGCGCATCCGAAAACGGCCAATCACGCTGCGACGCAAACGTTCTGCGGCCGGACCCGGAGTGTATCGTGACGACTCACGATAGCGCGCCACCAGACCCGCGCGCGTCAACGCATCGAGACCGCGGAATACCGTTCCTGCGGGCGCCGATAATGCGCGGGCGATCTCGGTCACCCCGAGCGGGCGGTCCGATGCGGCGATCTCATCCAATATCCGCAACGCGCGCGCAGCCGAACTGCTCATGCATCCACCATGAAAACCGGCGCAGGGGTGAGGCGCGCTTCGCGTTCCAGCGGCTCCAGCACGGCACGAATTTCCGGCAACATGGCTTCAATCTGCGGAATGTCGAAGCGCTCGCGCGGCCCCCCAATGGTCACGATGGCATGGGCGCGGTTCGCCCCATCGCAGACCGGGAAAATTGCATAGGCGGCGCTGGTGTGATGCGGATTGCGCCACAATACATAGCCCGACTTCCGGATCGATGTGATGTCCTGCCAAATGCCTTCCGCGCTTTCGCTCAGCGGGTCGGGGATGTGCTGCGTGCGATGCAGCGGTGCTGCGGCCCCGATATAGTCGGCGATTTCACTGTCGCCGCGGTGTGCGAGCAGGACTCGCGACATCTTCGTGCAATGCAGCGGCACCGGATGACCCCGCTGGCTGCGCAGCACACGTGCCCCCTCGGCCTGGATATCATCCACCGTGACGCGATTTCGTCCGACAATAATCGAAAGGTAGACGCTTTCATGGGTCAGCGCGTGAAGACGCTCCAAAACCGGATGGGCGAGGGCAATGATGTCGGTTTCGGCGGCGGAACTGCGCGACAATAACAGACATCGCGGTCCGGGCTGATACAACTCACCGGACGAATGGCGCGCGGCATAACCTGATGCGCAAAGAACGGTGAGCGCACGATGCACCATGTTCTTGTTCATACCCAAAGCGCGCGCAAGCTCGCTCACCCCGCGCGGTCGCGGCGCTTCTGCGAGCGCGAGCAGAACTGTCAGGACGCGCCGGGTCGCCTGGTTGCGATATTGCACGCCGGTTTCGCCGGGATTTTCAGTTGTGGTCATGGTCGCGTTTGACCCGCGTGCGTCCGGGCGGTAGCATCAAGAAGTAAAAACGATTTCACATACTATAACGATGCTCCGGGAGCAGCAACAGATGCCCAAGGTCCGATGACTGCCGGCGCGATCCGCGTTTCAAGCGTTGAAGCCGCCGGCATTGGTGTCGAAACGGCCGAAGCCGGCAATGGTCCCGCGCTGCTGTTTCTGCACGGCGGGCATCCCTCCGGCCGTCTCGATCCCGGCGCAAGGTTCATCGAGGCACTCGCGTCCCGCGTCCATATGATTGCGCCGACGCATCCCGGGTTCGGCATCACGGCGGCACCGTCGCAACTGACCAGCGTCGATGATCTCGCCTATCTGTATCTTGACCTCCTGGAAACATTGAATCTGCGTGACGTGATTTTGGTCGGTGCGTCGCTGGGCGGCTGGATTGCCAGTGAAATGGCGATCAAGAGCACGGAACGGCTGTCGCGGCTGGTGCTTATTGATGCGCTGGGGATCAAACCGGGAGATCGCGCGACCCGGGACATTGCCGATATTTATGCCATCACCGACCAGCAGCTCGCCGGGATTACCTATGCCGACCCGCAGAAAATGGCGCGCGAAACGAAAAAGCTTCCGGAAGAGGAATTGATCCTGATGGCGCGATCGCGCGAGGCGACCGCGCGCTACGCCTGGTCGCCCTATATGCACAATCCGAAGCTGATGGGCCGGTTGCACCGCATCCATATCCCGGCGCTCGTGCTGTGGGGCGATTCGGACCGCATAACGACACCCGATTATGGACGGGCCTATGCGCAGGCGATTCCCGCCGCGCGTTTCGCGCTCATTGAGAGCGCCGGACATTTTCCTCATCTCGAACAGCCGAACGCCACCGCCCGTCACATTCTCGATTTCATCGGCGAACGCTGAGCCGCAGGCAAGCCGGGAGATACAGATGAGAGTATTTCAGTTCACCGAACAGCCCTATCCGGATGTGTGGAACGACCACAACGGCTCGCTGCGGGTAAACCTGCCCAATCGCAAGCTCGATCCCGTACGCGCCGCCGATCTGTTCCACCGCTATTACGACGAGTGGCAATTGGCCGACGAACTCGGCCTCAACATCATGCTGAATGAGCATCATGCAACCGCAACCTGCATGAGCGCCGCATGCGTAATCGGTTTATCGGTTCTGGCCCGCATCACGAAAAAGGCCCGCCTGCTGGTGCTCGGCTACCCCATCGCCAATCGTCCCGATCCCTTACGCGCTGCCGAAGAGCTCGCCACAATCGACGTGATCAGCCACGGCCGGCTCGAGATGGGATTTGTCCGTGGGGTGCCGCAGGAAGTGCCGATCGCGAATATGAACCCGGTGTTCCAGTCGGACCGGTTCTGGGAAGCGCATGATTTCATCATCAAGGCGCTCACCAGCCACGACGAACCGTTCAACTGGGAGAGTCAGAATTTTCAATATCGGCACGTCAATGTCTGGCCGCGTTGCTATCAGCAGCCGCATCCGCCGGTTTGGAGCACGACGGGAAGCACCCAGACCGCGCGCAAGCTTGGCACCTACGGCTACACCATGGCGACGCTGGGCACCGGCTATGATACGCGCCGGCTATATAATGCGTACCGCCAGGGTTACGCAGAGAAGCACAATGGTGCACCCGCACCTGCCGACCGTTTCGGCTATCTGGCCCTGGTGGCGGTTGGACGCACCGAAGCCGAAGCGCGCCGCCGGGCCGAACTGATTGCCACCTATCCGAGGTCCTCGGGCATTGTGTTGGCTCCGTTCCGCAATCCGCCCGGCTATCTCTCGATCGAAGACAATGTCCGCATGCTGAAAGGCGAAGGGCGGCCGCGCAGTTACACCAAAGACGGCCGGGTGGTCGAGATGCACGCGGGCAGCGTGCAGGACCTGATCGATGCCGGCGTGATGTTCTGCGGCACGCCGGATCAGGTGTACGATCAGATCGTGGATTTCGTCGATCACTGCGGCGGCATGGGCAATCTTCTGATGATGGGTCATGCTGGCCCGATGTCGCACGAGGATACGGTCGAAAACCTCACGATATTCGCCCGCGACGTCTATCCCCGGCTGAAGGAATTGCGTCAGCCGGAGCCGGCCGAAGCCGCCGCGCAGTAATTCAATGACGAAGGTCGAAAGCCGCCACATCCTGGTCGATGGGATGCGCACGCATTACCTCGAAGCCGGCCAGGGCTTTCCGGTCGTGCTGCTGCATTCCGGCGAGTTCGGCGGCTGCGCGGAACTGTCGTGGGAATTCACAATTCCCGAGCTGGCGAAATGCTTTCATGTGATTGCGCCCGACTGGCTGGGATTTGGCGGGAGCGCGAAAATCTTCAGCTTTGATGACATGCGCGAATTGCGTGTCCAACACATCACCGCGCTGCTGAAGACGCTCTGCATCGATCGCGCGCATTTCATCGGCAATTCCATGGGCGGCGGCATGCTGGCCGCCGTCGCGGCGCAGGATCAGCCGGACTGGCCGATCGAGAAAATGGTGCTGGCTAGCGCCGGCGGATTTGCCCCGGTCAATGATGCGCGCAAGGTGCTGAATTCGTATGACGGATCGCGCGACCACATGCGCCGCATTGTCGAAACGACACTGCTCGTCAGCCCCTTGCGCTACGATGAAGCCTATCTCGACCGGCGCCACAGGCTGTCGCTGGTGCCGGGCTCCTGGGAATGCACGGCGGCGGCGCGGTTGCGCAGGCCCGGTGTCAAAACCGGCGAACGTGAAGAGACCAATTACCGCAACATCAAGCGGCCGACGCTGATTATCGCCGGCGGGAAAGACCCGCTGCGCGAACCTGGCTATGCCAGGGCCTTACAGAAAGAGATCGAATACTCCGAGCTTGCCGTATTCCCGGACGCAGGGCACTTTCCCCAGATCGATATGCCGGAACAATTTAACGAGGTGGTGACCGGCTTCCTGTCATGTTGATGTAGGGCAACCATTCCGCTGTGGCCGGGTGGCGAAATCCGGGCTAGCTTTGAAGTGAACTCCCCCCTCCGTCCGCTTCGCGGACACCTCCCCCCTAAACGGGGGAGGAAATTTGGGTGGAACACGGAGCGGAAATGGCCGCAAGCGGCGAGATTGTCGATACCGATGCAGTGATCAACCGCTCGCCCGTGGGCGCGCTCCAGATCATGGTGGGCATGCTCGGCGCGATGATTCTGGTCGCCGACGGATTCAATACACAGGTGATCGGCTATGTCGCGCCGCAGATTGCCAGGACCATGCATCTTGGCCGCGATGAGCTCGCCTGGGTCCTGTCGGCGGACAAAGTCGGCCTGCTGATCGGCTATCTGTTCGTCGCACCACTATCCGGCCGGTTCGGCCACAAGCGGGTTGCCATCGGCTGCATTCTGTTTTTTGGCCTGCTCGCCTGGATCACCACATTCTCAGGAAACGCAACGGAGCTGTTTATCTTCCGCGTCCTGACGGGCATCGGATTAGGCGGCGCGCTTCCCTCGGGTGTTGCGCTGACCGGGGAATATTTTCCAAAAAGCCGGCGTTCGACCTCAATAACCTTCATTTATTGCGGGTTGTCGGCCGGACAGCTTTCCGCGGGCGAAGTGGCCAATGCGCTGCTTCAGCCGCTTGGCTGGCAGGGCGCGTTATGGGCGGGCGGAGGATTGGCGCTGCTGCTCGCGGCGACTCTCACCGCGCTGATGCCGGAGTCGCTGGAATACCTGGTCAACCGGGGCGGCGAACCGGAAATAGCCGGACGCATCCTTGCCCGCATTGACCGCAATCTGCGGCTGGATGACGGGACCAAATTGGTCTCAGGCGAACGCAGCAAAGATCGCCTGACGATCTGGCAGCTACTGCCCAGGCTGTTCCGGTCCAACCGGACATTCGGCACGGTCGTGATCTGGTTTGCACTCGGCATGAATTTGACGGTCAATACTTCGCTTCAGGTCTGGCTGACCAAGATACTGGTGGACAGCGGATTTGCTCAGCACACGGCGATTATCGCGACGGAAGCATCGTTTCTCGCGGGCATCATCGGTGCGTTCATCATAGGACCGCTGATGGACCGGTTCGGCGCCTATCGCGTCATCATGGGCCTGTTCGTGGCCGGTGCACTGTTCAGTCTCTTGCTCGGACTTTCGCTGTCATGGCAGGCAGCCGCCCTGATCGCAGCTTCGTCCTTCGGGTCGGGATTCTGCACCAGCGGCGTGCAAAAGGGCGGCAACGCACTTTGCGTTTATTTTTATCCGACGGCACTGCGCTCCACCGGCCTCGGATGGGGTCTGGGAATTGGGCGCATTGGAGCGATCATTGGTCCCCTGATGGTTGGATATCTGCTGACCGGCGGGTGGTCTCCCGCCGCAGTGTTCACCGCGACAGCCGTGCCGATGCTATTGGGCGCAATCGCGGTCGCGGCCATGGGCAGAGTTTATGGCGAGTCGCCGGCAGAACGTGCCGAGCTGCAACCCGCGGCCCAAACCGCGGCCGCAAAGGTTTAGTTGATGGACACCGAAGCCGTCGCACCCATCGATACTGACGCGCTGATCAATCGCGTTCCCGTCGGGGCCCTGCAAATCCTGGTCGCGCTGCTTTCTGGCTGCGCACTTCTGGTCGAGGGATTCAACACCTCGGCGATCGGTTATATCGCACCGCAGATCACAAGGCTTTGGCATGTGCCAAACACTACGCTCGGTACAATTCTCAGTGCCGACATGGTCGGACTGCTGCTCGGCTATCTCTTTATTTCGCCATTGTCCGCACGCTTTGGCCACAAGCGGCTGCTGATCGCGTGCACCGCCGCGTTTGGGGCCATGACATTTCTGACCATCACTGCGAACGGCGTGCCGTTGCTGCTGGTGTTCCGGTTCCTCACCGGCATCGGTGTGGGCGGTGCGATGCCGAGTGCGGTTGCACTGACCGGGGAATATTTTCCCGAACGCATGCGGTCATCCTCGATCACGCTCATCTATATCGGATTTTCGCTGGGCCAGATCGCCGCTGGAGTGGCGTCGGGCCTGCTGCTCCAGCCATTCGGCTGGCGCGCCGTGCTGGCGACCGGCGGGATTGGCACCCTTGTCCTGTCGCTTGTTTTCGTTTTTGCGCTGCCGGAGTCCATGGAATTTCTCGTCAACCGCAGCAACGGAAGCAAGCAAGCCGCCGCCATTTTGCAGCGCGTCGCGCCGGACTTACGGATTTCCGAAACCACCCGCATCACCGCCGGGCATCATGCGTCGAGCGTGCGGCTCCGCGAACTCGTGCAGGACGGACGCGCCACCGGAACATTGCTGATCTGGGCCGGCATGTTCATGAATCTGATGATCTATTTTTTCCTGCAGAAGTGGCTGACCTCATTATTGGTGCAGTCCGGGCTATCGCAGCAGGTCGCGATCACCGCGACAACGATCGGGCTCGCTGGCGGCATTGCGGCGGCGATCATTATTGGGCCACTCATGGACCGCTATGGTCCCTATGCGGTGGTTTCCGGCCTGTTCGCGCTGTCGGCAGTCTCCGTCGTCGTGATGGCGCGAATCCTGGTGTCGCCGGTGCCGTGGTTGACAGTGGCTGTGTCTTTTTTTGTCGGCTTTTGCCTTTCCGGCGGTCAAAAAGCGAACAACGCGCTGTCGGTATTCTTCTACCCGACCGCGCTGCGCGGGACTGGAATCGGCTGGTCGCTTGGGATCGGCCGCTTCGGCGGCGTGATCGGCCCTTTCATGGCCGGAATCATGCTGGCCGCGGGCTGGTCGCCGGGTGAGCTGTTTTATGCAGCATCGGTACCGATGCTGCTTGGAGCAGCCGCAATTGCCGCGATGGGCATTATTTACTCGCGTGCCGTTCCTGCAGCGCGGGAATTGGTTTCCGCCTTCGCGTCGCGCCATAGCGCCGCTTCGGCGCGACGGCGGCAGCCATGACCGGCACACGTCTGATCGCCGATGTCGGCGGCACGAATGCGCGGTTTGCCCTGCTCGAAGGCGGGGACTTCGACCGCGTAGAGATCATTGCTGTCGCCGACTGCGACCGTATCGAAGATGCCGTCAGCAGATATCTTGCCGGAGTTCCGGCGGCGAAGCGCCCGGACGAAGCCGCTTTCTCGGTTGCAGGACCGGTGACCGGCGACAAGATCGTCATGATGAACAGTCCGTGGAGCTTTTCCACCGAAGGGATGCGGCGGGAGTTCGGATGGAAGCAGTTGCACGTCATCAATGATTTTGCGGCGAACGCCCTTTCGGTCCCCGAAATTCCCGCCGAGTTGCGGCTGCAGGTCGGGGATGGCTCGCCGGCGGCAAATATGCCGGTTGCGGTGCTGGGTCCCGGAACGGGATTGGGCGCGGGCGGGCTTGTACCTGGCCCGTCGGGCTGGATTGCGGTTGCGGGCGAAGGTGGAAATGTCACGCTCGCAGTGGCAGATTCCCGCGAAGCCGCCATCATCGACATATTGCGGCGGCAATATGCGCATGTCTCTGCCGAAATGGTCTTGTCCGGCCCAGGGCTGGTGAACCTCTATGAATCCCTGTGCGAGCTGGCCGGCAAGCCGGCAACGCCGTGCACGCCGGAAGACATCACCAATCTTTATCCCGGCTGCGATCCGCAGCGCCGCGAGGCCGTCGCGCTGTTTTGCGCGATACTCGGCAGTTTCGCGGGCGATCTCGCAATGACATTAGGCGCCCGCGGCGGAGTCTATGTGATGGGCGGCATCGTGCCGAAGATTTACGAGATCTTCCGCCACTCGCAGTTTCGCGACCGCTTTGAATCCAAGGGCCGCTACCGGAGCTACTTGTCACCGATACCGACCTATGTCGTCGCGCATCCTTTCCCTGCGTTCCTGGGATTGAAAACTCTGTTCGAAGACTGAAATGGCGACCGTCACCCGCGCGGAGTTTTTCCGCAGTGTAGCGGGCCTTGCGCTTACCGCGGTTTGCACTGGAGCACGTGCGGATGTTTTGCCGGTCAAGCTGACCATTCCTGCCGCGAAAGGTGGAATTAATGACCTCGCCGGCCGCCTTGTGGCGCGGCATTTCGGCCGCTTTCTCCCCGGTAGTCCGGCCATTGAGGCCGTGAATGACGAACGCGGAGGAGTCGCGCTGGCCAACCGGTTTGCGGAAGACCCGGGAAGCGCAATTGAAATTGCCATTCTCCAGCGCGCTGTGCCGCAACTCGCGATTCAGGGCGACAGCACCGCACATTTCGACCCGCTGAATCTGACATGGCTCGGGAGCCTGTCCTCGTTCGCCAATGACGCTTACGTGCTGATTGTCGCCTCGCGCCATCCGGCAAAAACGGTGTGGGATCTCGCGCCCCCCGCGCCGCCGGCACTGATTGGCGGCGATGCTCCGGGATCAACCAATCTGACTTTCGCTCTCATCGCGCGCGATGCGCTGAAACTGAACATCGAGGTGAAAGACGGATTCGCGGGGGCGGCCGGGATGTTTTTCGCAATGATGGACGGCGATCTCGATGGCCAGGTGATTGGCCTGAATTCGCTGATGGCCAATCAGCCGCAGCTTTGGAAAACGAAGGATGTGCGGCCGCTGCTTCAGTTCGGCAGGCGCACGCGGCACCCGCTATTGCCCGATGTACCGCTCGCGAACGAGTACGCGCATGACCAGGATGCGCTGGCTCTGGTCGCGTTTACCGAAGCGCCGCTTGCCATGGCGCTTCCATTCGTTGCGCCCGCAGGGCTGGCACCGGCGCAAGCCGCGATGTTGCAGCGGGCCTTCACGGAAATGGTCCGCGATCGCGATTTTCTCGCCGATGCCAAAAATGTGGATTTGGACATTACGCCAGTGAGCGGCGCTGCAGTGCGCGGTATTATTGCTGCGATGGCCGCGACGCCGAAGGATCTAATCGGGCGATACAACAGGATTACAATGGTGTAGCGGTTTGGCACCGGGATTGTGCAAAAGCTTCCACTCACCCCGTTGCGCCAGAACGCGTTTGCTGCGCAAAGGCGGGCGCTGCGTCCCTCTCCCTCAGCGGGAGAGGTGAAGGGTTAGGCGGTAGCGGAAACAGGACTGAGACTTTGAGCCCCGGATCGTTGTCGCCGAGCGAGAGCCGCGCTTCGTGGCGCTTGGCGATGGCGGCAACGAGACTTAATCCGAGACCGCTGCCCTCCGTCGTCCGGCTGGACTCCAGGCGATAGAATGGCCGCAGCACTTTTTCGCGCTCCTGCGGCGGAATGCCGGGCCCCGTATCGCAAACGGCAAGTTCGAGATTTTCGCCAAGCTGATTGGCCTTCACCGAAATCCGCGATCCCGGCGGACAATAGCGAATGGCATTGTCGACCAGATTGGCAACCATCTGGGTCAGCAGCTCCGGATCTGCCGAGACCTGCAGGCCCTTTCCCACGTCAGACTCCAGCTTGAGGCCGCGATCCTCCGCAGCAGGAGAAAAATCATCGACGATGCCCGCCAGCAAAACCGAAAGATCGATCACCCGCTTTCCCGAGACACGGCCGCCGGCTTCGATCTGCGCAATTCGCAACAGCGCTCCGAAGGTTTCCAGAATCGAGTCGACCTGCCGGATGGAATGGCCGAGAACCTCCTGCAATTCGGCGGCTGTATGATCGTGGCGTTTGGCATGCTCCAGCCTCTGGCGCAGCCTCGTCAGAGGCGTACGCAAGTCATGGGCAATGTCGTTTGACACCTGCCGCATACTCCGCATGAGGTCTTCGATGCGGTCGAGCATTGCGTTCATGCCGGCGGCCAGCTCGTCGAATTCGTCCTGGGTGCCGCGAACGGGCACACGTTGCGAGAGGTCGCCAGCCATGATGGCGCGTGCCGTGCGATTGACGGTATCGACACGTTTTAGCACCGTCATTCCGACAATAGCCGTGCCTAATCCGGCGAGAATGAGCGTGATGACGATCTCTACGGCGAATGTTCTGAGGATCAGTTCATTCATCTGCCGCAGCGTCGCCGTATCCTGGCCGACCAGCAAATAGTCGCCATTCTGCAGACGATAACCATGCGCCCGGATTTGCAGCATTTGACCGTCGATTGGGCGCTCTAGTGTGGTCGGCCCGAGGATCGCCGCCATCGCCGGAATATTGCCGGTGATTTTCTGCCCCTGAGCGTCCTGCAGCAAATAGACTCCCTTCACGTCCTTCCTCACCCGCATATGGCTGTCGATGACGGCCGGGAGTTTTGCGATTCCGTTCGAGCCTACTTCGTCCAGGATCGAGGCATATTCGACGTCGATTTCGTTGTTTTCATCGCGGGCGGCGTAATCGCGGGCAAACCAATAAGTGACCCCGAACAGGATCAGTACGGAGGCTGTCAGCATGGCAGCATAGAACACCGCCAGGCGGAAGCTCGAACTGTGAAAAAGCTTATTCTGGCGCACGAAGACAGTATCCCGCACCGCGAACCGTGTGGATCAGCTCGGGGGTAAAGCCCTTGTCGATTTTCGTCCGCAGCCGGCTCAAATGGGATTCGACCACATTGGTTTTGGGATCGAAATGGTAATTCCAGACATTGTCGAGCAGCATGGTCCGGGTGACGACCTGCCCGGCATGGCGCATCAGATATTCCAGCAGCCGGTACTCGCGCGGCTGGAGCTGAATCTCCTGGCCGGCACGCTTGACGACATGCTTGACCACGTCGAGCTCCAGGTCGGCCACCTTGAACTGAGTGTCGACTGTGGTTCCGCGCGGCCGCCGCGATAGAGCCCTCACGCGCGCCACCAGTTCCGAGAAGGCGAAGGGCTTCACAAGATAATCGTCGCCGCCGGCGTTCAACCCGGTCACCCGGTCATCGATTCCCGACATGGTCGTGAGAAACAGGATAGGCGTCTCGATTCTCGCGGCCCTGAGTGTCTTGACCAGCGTCAGTCCGTCGAGTTCGGGCAGCATCCGGTCGATGATGAGAAGATCGAAATTTTCGGTCATGGCGAGGAAGAGGCCATCACGCCCGGCGCGCGACCAGCTCACCGCATGGCCTTCTTCTTCGAGGCCGCCGGTCAGGTAGCCGGCAGTCTCGCTATCGTCTTCGACGACCAGGATTCTCATCGCCGCCACCCTCCACGGACACGGGTATTATGTGCGATTCTGCCGGATTTCGGCAACTTTTGCGACAGTCCTGACACAAAGGTTACGAATTTCAAACGAATTGGCCAAAGTGCCATAACCTCTTTTTAATCAGATTGCGCCCGCGGAACTTCTTCATCAGATTGCGCCCGGAAATTGTGAAGCTTCAGGATTGCCGTATGGACTGGCTTGTCATCACACCGATCACAAAAAAACTTTTAGCGGTTGCCGCTGTCGCGCTGGCGCTTGCCGGCTGCGAGACCTATGCGCCGGCACCGTTACCGACCATGCCTGACCTGCTTGATCGTCTGCCGCTCCAGCAGCCTGGCCCGGTCGACATGGATCAGATCGCCACGATCGCAGTCGTCAACAATCCGGATCTGAGATCGGCGCGCTTCAAGAATGGAGTGGCCGATGCCCAGGCATTCGAAGCCGGCATTTTGCCTAACCCGGCGCTCGCCGCGGACCTGATAATTCCCACAAACCAGCAACCAGGCGCGAACGCGGACTGCCAACCGGCTTGTGCACTGCCCGGCAACGGTTGGAGTCTGGGCCTGACTTACGACATCCAGACCTTCATCACACAGGGGGCGAAGATCGCCTCGGCCGACGCCGCCCGCGATCAGGCCAAACTGAACGTTCTGTGGCAGGAATGGCAGACCGTGCAGCAGGCCCGGACGCTTTACGTGACGGGCGTGAATGCCCAGGAAAAGCGGGTTCTCTACCAGACAGCAGAAGATCGCTATGTGGTGCAGTCGCAGCGTTCGCAGCGGGCGTTGCAGGCCGGAGATATAACCTTTGACGCGGCCGGAACCGACCTTGCGGCATTGCTCGATGCACGTAGCCAGCTTCGCACCGAGGAGCGCGCCGCGTCGCAAAACATCTTCAACATCAGGGCTTTGATTGGTGTTACTCAAAACGTGGATGTTACTTTGAAGCCCCTTGGAGTCCCGGATATACCGGACCGGGCTGCCGTGGAGGCGGCACTTGCAAAAGTCGCGCAGGTTCGTCCGGATTTGCGTGCGCTGCAGACCGGGTATCAGAGCCAGGAGGAGAGCTTGCGGGAGGCCGTGCTGGCGCAGTTTCCCAGCATCCAGATTGGGTTGACGAGAGCGTCTGACACGCCGGGCGACCGCTCGGATATTGGCAAGACCGTGCACACCATCGGCATCGGCGCCAATCTCAACCTTCCGCTGTTCGATCGCAATCAGGGTAATATTGCCATCCAGCGGGCGACCCGGACGCAGCTTCTGGCCGAGTATCAGGCGCGGCTCGACCAAACCAGCAGCGATACCTGGCGCATCTGGAATGAAATGCAGGAGCTGAATACCGCCTACAATGAAGTCGAGATGAGCATTCCGCAGCTTCAGTCCAATGCCGATGCCGCGGAGCGCGCCTATATGAATGGCGATCTTGCTGCGTTGACCGCAGTCGCGTTGCAAAGCGCATTGCTCACGCGCGAAGCCGAGGCCGCCGATTTGAAACAGTCGCTGTGGAGCGACTCCATTGCCCTGGCCAGCGTGTTGGGCACGCAGGTCGAACCCGTAGTCGAAATGAAGGAACCAATGCCATGAAGCACCCGCTTCTCAGATGGACCACCTGGGCCAGCCTGCTTGCAACGGTGATCATCCTCGGCGGCATCGGCTATTACGCCGGCCTGTTCGGCGGCGCGGACAAAGCTGATGCTGCTGCCGGTGGCGAGGCGGAAATCAAGGGCACCGCGACAGTCACGACCACGGATGCAGCGCAGGGTTCGCTTTCACCAACTACGACCGCCTATGGCCAGGTTACTTCCTCGCCGCAGAACTCATTTGTCATTCAGATTCCGCGTGACGGCGTCTTTATGAAAGTGAATGTCCGCGAAGGCGATCTGGTCCGTAAAGGCCAGCCGATCGTCACGGTGGCGACGGCCGCCGCCAATACGACCGCTTATGCACAGGCGAAATCGGCGGTGGATTTTGCGACGGGCGACTTTCAGCGGGTGCAGCGGATGTTCAACGAGAAGGTCGCGACCAACGACCAGTTGGCGACCGCGCGCAAGGCGCTGGATGACGCAAAACTCCAGCTCGACGCCCAGGCCAAGATCGGCGCCGGCGAAGGCGAGCAGACGATCAGTGCGCCGTTTGATGGCGTGATCACCGGGCTGATGGCAGTACCGGGCGACAAGGTGCAGGCGAACAACACGATTGCAACGCTGGTGAGCCGCACCGATCTGACTGTTCAACTCAATCTCGAGCCCGACGACGCGGCAAAGCTCAAACCCGGTGCGAAGGTGATGCTGGCCAACACATTTGGCGGCGATCAGATCGAGGGTAAACTCCGGTCGATCGGCGCCAGCGTCGATCCCATGACCCATCTGGTCAAAGCACTTTGCGACGTTTCGGCACGTGATGCGTCGCGTTTCGAATTGGGCGCCACTGTGATTGCCAAAATCGACCTTCCGCCGAAACAGGGCATTCTGGTGCCCCGTTCGGCCCTGCTCGAAGACTCCAGCGGGCCGTATATCTTCACGATCGACGAGGGCACCGCCCATAAGCAGAATGTGAAAGTCCTCGTCGAAACCGATGACAAGGCTCTGGTCGACGGCGTCGATCCTGCGCTCGGCACCAAAGTCGTGGTCGACAACAATACTGAACTGGATGACGACACGCCGGTCCAGGAGGCCAAGTCATGAATCTCGCCCTTTGGGCTTCGCACCACCGCCGCTCGCTGATCTTCGCGCTGCTGGTGGCGGCACTGGCCGGTGCGGTCAGTGCTCTTGGCCTGCCGGTTGCGCTGTTTCCCCAGGTCAGCTTCCCACGCATCGCCATCACTGTTGACGCCGGCGATCAGCCGGCCAACCAGATGATCACGCTGGTGACTCGCCCGGTCGAACAGGCGGTGAAAAGCGTGCCCGGTCTGCTCGAAGTGCGCTCAACGACCAGCCGCGGCACATCGGAGATGGCGCTGAACTTCGACTGGGGCACCGACATGTCCTCAGCGACGCTGCGGGTCCAGGCAGAGATCA
Organism: Micropepsaceae bacterium; assembly: GCA_036273455.1. Lineage (GTDB taxonomy): Bacteria > Pseudomonadota > Alphaproteobacteria > Micropepsales > Micropepsaceae > CAIYRG01. The sequence goes on from DASUHP010000033.1 coordinate 71,227, forward strand.
GCCGGCTTTTGCCGTCGCTCCCGCAAGGGACAACATTCGACATCCGGCAGATGAACACCAACGTCTTCCCGGTGGCTGCCTATAGCCTGACTTCGAACAAGCTACCCCTGTTGAAGATTCGCGAGATTGCCGAAACCGAGCTTGTGCCGCTGTTATCGTCGATCAAGGGCGTGCAGCGGGTTGAAGTGCTGGGCTCTGCGCCGCGCGAAGTTCGCGTCGATGTCGATCCGGTCAAGCTCTCCAGCCTTGGCCTCGCGATGGATGATGTGGTCAAAGCGCTGCAGGGCGCCAATGTCCTTCAGGCCGTCGGCCTGGTTCAGGACCGGCACAAGCTGCTGTTGACGCTTGCCGATAATCAGCTCAAGACCGCTGCAGACGTTCGCAACATCGTTCTGCGCACCCAGGCGCCCGCCGGCCCCAATGGCGCAGCACCGGGACCTGGCGGCACGATTCCGTTGTCCAGCATTGCCCGGATCTACGAGACTGAGGCCCCGAGTTATGGCATCGTCACGGCAGAACCGTGGGATGCCAACAGCAACGCCGCGCACAAACCGGCGGTGGGCAAGCCGGCCATCATCTTGCAGGTCAAGCAGCAACAGGACGGCAATACCGTCCAGATCGTCAATCAGATCAAATCGACGCTCGCCACCTACGCGCCCAAGCTGCCGAAGGATCTCCATATCAGCAACTGGTACGACCAGAGCGAACTCATTATCGGTTCGGCGAACAGCGTGTTCGAAGCGGTTCTGATCGGCGTCGTGCTTGCCGGATTTGTGCTGCTCGCCTTTCTGCGTGACGTGAAAATTACCGTCATTACGCTGATTGTCGTTCCCGCCGTCCTGGCCTCGACCGTGCTGCTCCTCGCAGTGCTCGGGATGAGCTTCAACATCATGACGCTGGGCGGCATGGCGGCAGCCATCGGTCTGATCATCGACGACGCCATTGTCATGATCGAACAGATCGAACGGCGGCTGCACAGCTCAGGCGAAAAGGCGCGTGAGGAAATTCGCGCCGCGACGTGGGAATTCCTCAAGCCGCTTGCCGGGTCATCGGCCGCCACCACGATCATTTTCATTCCGCTCGCGTTCCTGAGCGGCGTGACCGGCGCGTTCTTCAAGTCGCTTGCCCTGACGCTGGCGTCGTCGCTGGTGGTGTCGTTCCTCGCGGCGTTCTTCGCGATCCCGCTGCTGGCCGATTACTTCCTCACGGCGAAAGAGCATAAAGACCGTTCGGGGCCGATTTTCCGCCGGGTTCTGTGGGGCTATCGGAGCATCTTCCAGGGCATGCTGCGCAGTCCGGCGCTCCTGTTGCCGGTGCTCGTGGGATTCCTTGCCGTCGGATATCTTGCGTTTACCCATGTCGGCTCCGGGTTCATGCCGGTGATGGACGAAGGCGGATTCGTCTTCGACTACATCGCTCCAGCGGGAAACTCGCTGCAGGACACCGACAAGATGCTGCGCCAGGTCGAATTGATCCTCAGCCAGACGCCGGAAGTGCAGAGCTATTCCCGGCGCACCGGTTTGCAGCTTGGCGGCGGCCTGACAGAGCCGAACACCGGTGACATCTTCATCCGGCTGAAACCGCAGCCGCGCCGGCCGATCGAAGAGGTTATGAACGACGTCCGCACCAGGGCGCAAATGGCCGTTCCGGGACTCGACATCGAAACGGCCCAATTGATGGAAGACCTGATCGGCGATCTCACCGCGGTGCCGCAACCGATCGAGGTCCAGATCTTTGGTGATGATCCGAACGTTCTGTTGCAGGTTGCACCGAAGGTGGCCAACGCAATCCAGGCTGTTCCCGGCGTCACTGAAATCGAAAATGGCGTCGTCATCGCCGGCGATGCATTCGACATTCATGTCGATGCGGTCAGGGCCGGTGCCGAAGGCCTGACACCGGATGCAGTCACCAGTCAGGTCAACACCTATCTGACAGGTACGGTCGCCACGCAGTTGCGCGAGGTCGATCGCAGCATCGACGTGCGCGTGACCATTCCGGAAAACCTGCGTCACACTCCGGCCGATATCCGGGCCCTCCGGATCGAGGCGCCGGATGGCCATTATGTGCCGCTCAGCCGGGTTGCCGACGTCACGCTGCTGACCGGGCTGCCGGAAATCACGCGTGACAATCTGAAGCCGATGGTGGCGGTCACCGCGCGCATCGTCGGACGCGATCTCGGCACCACGGCGGCCGACGTGAAGGCTCTGCTCGACAAATCGGACCTGTTCCCGGCCGGCACCTATTACCAGCTGGGAGGACTTTATGCGCAGCAGCAGATTGCGTTCCGGGGTCTGATGATCGTGCTGGGCGCAGCCGTCGCCCTCGTCTTCTTCCTGCTGCTCTATCTGTATGAGAGCGTCAAAACGGCGATTGTCATCATCGCGATGCCTTTATCCGCGATGGGGGCGGTGTTCATCGGATTGTGGGCCACCGGCATCGAGCTGAATATTTCAGCGATGATGGGCATGACCATGATCGTGGGCATCGTGACGGAAATCGCGGTGTTCTACTTCTCGGAATATGAGCTCCTGACCCAGGAGGGCATGTCCCATGACCGGGCGGTTTTGGAAGCCGGCGTTAACCGGTTCCGGCCGATCGCCATGACCACCATCGCAGCCATTCTGGCGCTGATGCCGCTGGCCATCGGTCTCGGTCAGGGGTCGGCCATGCAGCAACCGCTGGCGATTGCGATCATTTCCGGACTGATCGTACAAATGCCGCTCGTGTTGCTGGTGATGCCGCTGGCATTCTGGTTGTGGACGCGCAAAGCGTCCACCCACAGTGCCGCCGAAGTACCGGCGTTTGGGGCCGCGAAACTTCCGGCGGAGTAACATCCGAATCCGCCACACCGTTAGGCATGGTCTGCGCCACGGTTTGGTTGTAAGAAAAAGCGAAGGTCCGGCTATAATCCGGCCCGGAATGCTTGTCTTTGGATTCTAAGGGAGGTTACCCATGAAAGCGATTTCGATCGCTACTCTGATGTTGTCGGTGGGAGTGGCCGCAGCCGCTTACGCTGCCGCCCCGCAATACAAGATTGTGGACCGGATCAAGGTCCAGAATGGCGGGTTCGACTACGCCACGTTCGATCCTGCGACCGGTCAGGTGTTGATGGCGCGGCCGAATTTCACCACCACGATCGACACCAAGACCGGGAAAGTCGGAGAGATCAAAGCCGCGGCGCGCGGCCACATAGCATTGCCCATTCCCGGGACGGCGCTATTGGTCGTCACGCAGCGCGCCGGAAACATTCTCATCGTCGACGGCAAGGCGGACAAAGTTGAAGCCACGCTGAAGGGCGGCAAGAATCCCGATGGCGCGGCTTACGATCCGGCGACCAAGCTGGTTTTCGCGATGAATCACGACAGCGGCGATTCGACGGTTGTCGACCCGGCTACGAAAAAGGTGGTCGGAACGATCCCCATCGGTGGCGACCTGGAATTTCCGGTTGCGGATGGCAAGGGCAAGGTCTTCGTCAATATCGAAGACAAGAATCAGATCGCCGTCATCGACACGAAGGCAAAGAAGGTCCTCACCCGCTACACGCTGAAGGATTGCGACGGACCGACCGGGCAGGCTTATGACGCCGCAGACAATTATCTGATCTCGTCCTGCGACGGCACGGCGAAAATACTTAAGGCCGACACCGGCGCTGAAGTTGCGTCGCTGAAGATCGCCAACCAGCCGGACGCGGTGATTTTCGATGCCCAGAGAAAACTGGCATTAATTCCGTGCCGCACGCCGGGCGTCCTTGAAGTGATTTCACTTGCCAACCCGGCGAAGCCGGAAGTGGTCCAGCATCTGCAAACGCAACTTGGCACCCGGACGGGTACGATCGATCCTTCGACCGGCAAGATTTACATGATGGCGGCGAAGTTCGGTGCGCCAGCTACTGCCGGCGGCCGGCCACAGGCGCTGGATTCCTCATTCGACGTTCTGGTCGTCGCACCCTGATCTTTATTGCGCATTGCGGCGGCGGGACAATCGTCGCATGCAGGGCGGTTTTGCGATGGCAAAGCCGCCCTGTTTTTTTGGGCATGGCCGGCGGCACCCGTCCAATTCGGAATCCCGCGACAGCGGCAAATTGCCGGTTTAATGTTGTGGCGGGTTTCGAAATCCGCTGCATCCTCCTAAACTGCCACGCGAATTTCCAGACCGCGAGATTGGGAGGAATGTGATGAGACTGTGGATTTGTGCGTCGATTTTGGCGCTGCTGCCGGTTGTAGGAATGGCCGCAGATGCGCCGCCGGATTGGGCGTATCCGGTTGCTCCGCCGGACTACAAGGCACCGCCGGACAATGGTCAGGCGAAGCATCTCAAAGGAAGCACGCTGGCATTCACCCAGAAGGACGTGGACGATTCATTCAATCCACCCGACTGGTTCCCGAATGAGCATCCGCCGATGCCGCAACTGGTGGCGCATGGCAAGGCACCGGCCGTACATGCCTGCGATCAGTGTCACCTGGCGACCGGCCGCGGCCATCCTGAGTCGGGCAACCTCGCGCATTTGCCGGCCGATTATATTATCGAGCAGATTGATCAGTTCCGCAGCGGAAACCGCCGGAGTTCGGTCGCTCGCCGCTCGTCCAACATGATCGAGTTTGCAAAGAATCTGACCGATGACGAGGTTCGGGAAGCAGCGCAATATTTTGCCAGTATGCCCCCTGCCGTATGGACTAAGGTTGTCGAGACGGACACGGTTCCGAAATCCTTTGTCGGTGAAGGCAATATGCGTTTTATCGCCGAAGGCAATGCGAAGGAGCCGATCGGTCATCGCATCATTGAAGTTCCGCAGGACGAAGAAGGCGCCAAGCTTCGCGATCCGCATGCCGGCTTCATCGCCTATGTGCCAACCGGGAGCATCAAGGCCGGAGAGGAACTGGTCACCACCGGCGGCAACGGCAAGACAATCCAATGCACCATCTGTCATGGCGCGGATCTGAGGGGCGTCGGCAATGTTCCAGGACTCGCCGGGCGATCGGCGATTTATGTCTTCCGGCAGCTCTACGACATCCAGCACGGCACGCGTAAAGGCAATGCGGTTGCCTTGATGCAACCTGTTGTAAAGAATCTGACACAAGATGACATGATTGCGCTCGCAGCGTATATGTCATCGCGCACACCCTGAAATTTACTCTGGCTGGAATGAGAAGCGGCCGCCCTCTCGGGCGGCCGTTTTCTTACGAGCAAGACAGCCGGTTCTCCCATGTAGCGAGTTCCCAATCACACGCTGTACCTGCCGCGTCTGTAACTCTGCTGCCCGATAAGTCTCTTATAGCAACTGAAAAATTCCAACATTACACGCACTAATTGTTTGAATGGATCTCCGCCACCCGGGGGTTCGCCGAATGACCAATGGAACTCGCAATTAAGATTGCTTTGCTTCGCGCGAAAGTAGCAATTGCTGAATTGCTTGTAATCAACGCGTTGCATTTATGCACCACTCATTGCCCGAGTGACCATCCTTGTTGATTTCAGGACAATACGTCGCGCCTGCCATGGGCAAGTTGTATTGCAAAGTTATTGTTACGCTGTTCTGTATGCTGACGGGATGATGCCGTCCGGGCAGCGTGGGATAAGCGGTGTACCGGAAATAGCGGGGAAGCCGCGGGGGGGCGGCCGACTTGGCTGCCGGATTTACAGACGGATCCGGCCTTTGCGCGTAGCCGCTAACGGCTGCAGGGCGGAATCATCAATCCATCGCGACCACACACTGCCGCCATTCCGGCACAAGGGGGAGTAGCATTATGCATCCAGTGACGTCCCGATTTGCGATCCTGATGGGATCGGCATCCCTGCTTTCATTGGCCAGCGCGCTCACAGCGCATGCGCAGGCGCAAGCTGTTCAGGTGACACCGCAGCAATTTGCCCAGGCACAAGTGGCGCAGAATGCTGCACCGGCCACGGCCGCCGCGGCACCTGAAACGGTTCCGGAACAGGTTCTCGTCACCGGATCATTGATCCATGGTACTGCGGCGGTCGGCGTTCCGGTGACCAATCTCGGTACGCAGGACTTCACCCAGACGGGCAATGTCACCATCGGTGATCTGTTCCGAACGGTGCCTGCCGCGAACGTGGCGCCCGGACCATCGGCGGTGAACTCCGGCGGTCACCAGGAGCGTGAAACCCGCGTCAACATTCGTGGTCTGGATGGAACCGGTCCCCGTTCGCTGATGATGATCGATGGTGTGCGATTCCCCCCCCAGGCCGATGGTCTGTGCTCGATTGATCCGTCGATCATTCCTGCCCTTGCGCTTGATCGCGTGGACATCCTCGCGGACGGCGCATCGGCGACCTACGGATCGGACGCGATCGCCGGCGTCATCAATGTCGTGCTGAAGCGCGGTTTCGATGGCGCGGTCACGCAACTGCATGCCGGAACGGACACGGATGGCGGCGGTACCTCCCTTCAGGCGTCGCAATTGTGGGGCCGCACCTGGGATGGCGGCGATATAACGCTGACTTATGAGTACACGGACGAAGGGGCCATCAAGGGCGGTACTCACTCGAAATTCACGACGAACTTCCTGCCCTGGGGTTTGGAAGACCCATATCTGCCGATCGGCGCCGCACTTCCCGGCGTGATTTCCACCGGAGCGCCGGTGGTCAATACGCCGTTGGGCGGCACTCCCGTTCCGGTATTGGTGAATGCAGCATGCACCAACTGCTTTTCCGTCCCGCGCGGTACCGGCGCCAGTTTCGCGCCGGGCGCCAGCGGATTCGGTCCGACCGCGCCGGGCAGCGCGGCAACGCTCAACTGGGCCACCCTGACAGGTAATGCGGCAAACGCCGGAGACAACAACTACTTCGATCCTTTGCGGGCCGGCTGGGAGCAGGGCGCGCAACAGAAGAATTCATTTGTCGCCACGATCGATCAGCGCCTGTTTCCGGGCGTGTCGTTTTTCGGCACCGGATTTTACAGCAATCGCCGCGTCGAGGAGAACCTGCCGTCCTTTGGCGGGCAGAGCCTGGGCAACTATCTCCAGACCTACAAAGTGCCGACGATCAACCCGTATTATCCGACGGGGGCGCCCGCTGGCTTAAGGGTCTCCTATGATCTCGCAGCGGAAGTGCCTCCGACGATTCCCGCATGGGAAGTCTCGGAGCGCTATCAGTTCGGCCTCAATATTGATCTCCCGTTTACGTGGACGGGTCAGATCTATGATTCGCGCAGCAATGAAGATACCGGCTTCTATCGGCATATCATCAGTAAGCCGGCGGTGAACGCAGCGCTTGGCGCGGGCGGTGGGCAGGCGACCAATCCGGCCACCGGCGCACCCATTCCCTACCTGAACCTGTTCTGCGATCCCACGGCGTTTCAGTGCAACTCGCCACAGACCCTTGCGTATATCAGCGCAACATCTTCGATTCAGGCGCACTATTCGATCGAAGAAAAAGGCGCGCGCTTCGATGGTCCGCTGTTCGACCTTCCGGCCGGTCAGGTGAAAGCCGCGATTGGCGGATTGTATGATGGCGACAATGTCAATGTCGGCAGCGGCAGCAACGCGGGTTCACCCGGCAATCCGCCTGTAAACCAAAGTCTGAGCTTCGATCCGGAGCCGTATCACATCTGGGCCGAATTCGCGCAGGTGGACATCCCGATCTTCGGCGACAACCTGAACTTCCCGCTGATGCGCAAGCTCGATCTCGAAGGATCGATCCGCCACGACCAATACGGCGGCAACCCCGCCCTGACCGGTGGGACCACAAACCCGAAGGTCGCCTTTACCTGGGTCGTGGATGATCTGATTGGCGCTACCATCCGCGGGAGTTGGGGATCATCTTTCCGGTTCGCCAATGAAGGGGAATTCTCCAATATCGCGAGTCCGGTTGATCAGTCGGCCAACCTTCCCGGATCCGGCCAGAATCTCGCGATCCAATGCATTAATGGTGCTGCGCCGACGGGGAGTGCGGCGGCTGTTCTGCTCGCAGCAGGTTTTAAATGCGGCAGCACGCCGGGCGGCATCGGCTATGGGGGCGGCCCCTCGGTGACAATGCGTGAGTATGTTGATGCCTCAACCGGCCAAACTGTATTCCGCGAAGGCGGTCTGGTCCTCCAGCCGGAGAAAGCGACGAACTATAGTCTTGGTGTCGAAATCGCGCCGACGATCGATTTCTTGCGCGGATTCGATCTGCAGGCGACGTTCTACAGCGTCAAGATCAATGGTGTGCTGAACGGCTTCCTCGGCGCACAAACGTCAAATGCTTTCTCCGATCCGACACATCGTTTCCACTTCATTGTCCCAAGCGACCTCGGATGTCCGGTGTCGGCGAACGCCAACCCGACAACCTGCGCGCCATTCGAGAAAATGGTCACCGCAGCCATCGCAGATCCGAATAACGACCTCGGCGGTGATCTCTCACTGGTTCCGAGCGTCTTCTGGATGAATGACACCGGCACAGTGAATTCCGGTTTCATCCATATGGACGGAATCGACTGGAACGCCAGCTACGACTTCGATGCCGGCGATTTCGGCGCCTGGAATACCGGCATCACCGGCACCTATTACCTGCACCGCTGGAATCAAACCGTTGCAGGCACAGCCCCGGTCGACGGGTTCAGCACTGACCTCGGCCCGATCGGCGGCGTGTCACAGGCCGGCGTCGAGACCGCGCCGCGGATGGTCTTCCGCACGCGTCTCGGCTGGAGCGGTGGGCCGTTCAACATGACGCTGTTCTGGAATCATCAGGATCACTTCTATGAAGCACGCACCAGCTCCCCGCCGAACGTCAACTTCCAGTGCACGGCTGCAGGCGGCACGATTGGCGGCGGTACGCTCCCCTGCGCGATCAGCAACTTCACATATGTGCAGCCGGCCTGGGATACGTTTGATCTTTCGCTTGGCTACAGCACGGGCACGACTCCGGCGAATACCTATCTGCAAAACATCACTCTTCAACTCACCGTCCTCAATTTGTTGGGCAGGCATGCTGCATTCGAATACGGGCCAAACTCCTCGACCCGCAACCCGTCGGGATTTGATATCCTCCAGCCGAATTTCGGCCGTCAGGTCGGATTAACGCTGGTGAAAAACTGGTAGTTGCAATTTAATGGTTCGGGACAGGTATTCGGATCGAATGCCTGTCCCACCTGCCCGCGGCGCTCGAAAAATAATCCCTTTTTTAACTCTCGCCGCATGCTTCCCGACCCGAAAACGTCAGGAACATTCATATGATCCAAAGCTTTAGGTGCGGAGTTGCGGAGTGTTGCGCAAAAACCGCAGCAACCCACCCACTAACTTATCGGTAATCACCCGATAATCTCGGCGCGTGCAAACTTGGCGGACGAATTCGAGGGCCGCCGACGATGCAACGCCATCGCCTTCCAGTTTTTTGCGCATTGCTGCTGACGCCATTCGGCGCGATCGCGGCCGATGCGAATTATCATGTGGCACAGCGGATTAAAGTCCCGGACGGCGGCTTTGATTACGCGACATTCGATGCCGCAACCGGGCGCGTATTGATGACGCGCACGGACTTCACCTCGGCTGTGGATGCAAAGTCCGGGCGGGTTTCGCAGCTCAATGCCGGCGCCGGGCACATGGCAGTTCCGGTGCCCGGCACATCCCTGCTGGTGATTCCGCAACGGCCAAACAATGTCCGGATCATCGACGAAGTCACCGACAAGCTTGTCGCCGATGTCCCAGCACCCGGCGCGCCCGACGGCGCCGTGTATGATCCGTACACGAAATATGTCTGGGTGATGGGACATGACGGCGGCATTGCGACCGCCATCGATCCGGCGGCGAAGAAAGCCGCCGCACAGGTGAATGTTGGAGGCACGCTGGAATTCCCTGCCAGTGATGGCGCCGGAAAAATCTTCGTCAATGTCACTTCCACCCCCGATATCGCGGTGATCGATGCCAAAACCGGCATGGTCACGGCGCACTACCCGCTGACCGGCTGCCGCGGCGCATCTGGTCTCGCCTATGCGACGCAGGCGAAACTGCTGATCTCATCCTGCGGCAACGGAATGGCCAAGGTGATCGACGCGGCGTCGGGGCGCGAAGTTGCGTCAATTCCGATCGCCCGCGGCCCGGATGCCGTGATCTACGATCCGGTGCGGCGCCTCGCCTTCATTCCTTGCGGCGGTGACGGCGTGCTGGAAGTAATTTCGGTGCCCGACGCCGGGCACGTCATGAAAATCGAAACCGTACCGACCCAGGCAGGATCGCGTACCGGCACGCTCGATCCGCAGACCGGTCGTTTGTACCTGATGGCATCACAACCTGATCCAACCGGCAAACCGGGACCGGGCGGGCGTGGCATCGCCCGTGTGCCGGGGACTTATGAGATTCTTGTCGTCGCGCCCTGACCGGGGCGTGAGGGGAGCGCAGGTTTTTTGCAGTGAAGGGCCCACTCACGCAAGTGATCGGGATAAGGCATTTTGCGTAGCACAGCATCGCATAGCGTAGCACCGGCATAGCATCGCATAGCCTTCGTATCAGCAAGTAGAACTTCGTTAGACACTAATCACTGAGTGCCGAAGCGGCACACAAGGGGGAATTATGAATCCGACGACTGCCCGTTTTGCCACCCTTATGGGTTCGGCATCTCTGCTGACATTGACCAATGCATTGACGGCACATGCGCAGCAAGTTGCGCAATCAGTTCAGGTGAGCCCGCAGCAGTTTGCGCAGGTCCAGGTGGCCCAGGCTGGCCCCGCGCCGGTGGCGCAGGCAGCGCCTGAAACGGTGCCGGAACAGGTACTCGTCACCGGATCGCTGATTCACGGCACGGCCGCGGTTGGCGTCCCGGTCACAAATCTTGGCACGCAGGATTTCACCCAGACGGGCGCCGTGACGATCGGCGACCTGTTCCGCACCGTTCCGGTAGCGAATGTCGCGCCCGGCCCGGCCGCCACGAACTCCAACGGCCACCAGGAACGCGAAACGCGCGTCAACATCCGTGGCCTCGACGCAACCGGTCCACGTTCGTTGCTGATGATCGATGGCGTGCGGTTTCCTCCGCAGGCGGACGGTCTTTGTGCGATTGATCCGTCGATCATCCCCGCGCTCGCGCTGGATCGCGTCGATATCCTCGCGGACGGCGCGTCGGCGACCTATGGTTCGGATGCCGTCGCGGGCGTGGTCAACGTGGTTCTGAAGCGCGGCTTTGATGGAGCCGTGACACTGCTGCATGTGCAAGCGCCCACAGACGGGGGCGGCGTCCAATACCAGGCATCGCAACTATGGGGACGCACCTGGCAAGGTGGTGATATCACGCTGACTTATGAATGGACTGATGAAAAGGCGGTTACCGGCAATATCCATTCCAAATTCACCACCAATTTCCTGCCCTGGGGTCTCGAGGATCCGTTTATACCGATTGCGGCCGCCCAACCCGGCGTCGTTTCCACTGGCACACCTGTCGTGAACAGGACCGTCACGGTGGGTTCGAGCGCTCCGGTTCCCGTGCTGGTGGCCGGCACCTGCACCAACTGCTTCTCAATCCCGCGCGGTACCGGCGCGAATTGGAGCGCAGCCGCGGACGCCAAGGGCCCGTCAGGAGCATCAACGATCAGTTGGGCCAGTCTGATGGGCAATCCTGGCGACAGCAATTTCGTCGATCCGCTCCAAGAGGGTTGGGAACAAGGTGCACAGCAGAGGAACGCCTTTGTCCTTACAGTTGACCAGCAGCTGTTCCCGGGCGTGACATTTTTCGGCACCGGCTTTTACAACAATCGCCGGGTTGAAGAGCGGCTGCCCTCGTTCGGCGGCGGCGGATTGGGCACTTATCTGACGACCTGGAAGGTGCCGACGACCAACCCGTATTATCCGGCGGGAGCACCGGCCGGATTGCAGGTTTCCTACGACCTCGCCCATGAAGTGCCGCCCAGCATTCCGGCCTGGGAAATTTCCGAACGCTATCAGTTCGGCCTCAATCTCGACCTTCCATTCACGTGGAACGGTCAGATCTATGAATCCCGCAGCTATGAAGATGTCGGATACATCCGTCACTTCATCAGCAAGTCCGGTGTGAACGAGGCGCTCGCAGGAGCGACCAATCCAGTTACCGGTGCGCCCATTCCGTTCCTGAATTTGTTCTGCGATCCATTCGCGTTCCAGTGCAATTCGCCGACGACTCTCGCATTTATCGGCGCCACGCAGACTCAACAGGCGCGCTGGGCAATGGAGGAAAAGGGCGCGAAATTTGATGGGCCCGTGTTCGACCTGCCGGCCGGGCAGATCAAGGCCGCGGTTGGTGCCATCTATGAGTCGGACCATGTCATCGGTTCCGACGGCACCACCGCCGGCGTTGCCGGAAACCCGCCCGTCAGTCAGTTCATTACCTCGGACTCCGAACCCTACCACGTCTGGGCATTCTTCGGGCAGGTCGACGTTCCAATATTCGGCGACAACCTGAACTTCCCGCTCATGCGCAAGCTCGATCTGGAAGGTTCGTGGCGGTACGACGACTACGGCGGGAATCCGGTGCTGACAGGCATCACCCGAAATCCGAAAGTCTCCTTCACCTGGCTTATCGATGAAGCCGTCGGCGCCACGGTCCGGGGAAGCTGGGGAACCTCATTCCGTTTTGCGAATGAAGGCGAATTCTCGAACGTCCTCAGCCCGGTCGATCAGTCGGCCAACCTTGCGAGTTCAAGTCAAAATGCTACCGTTGCATGTATCAACGGCGTCGCTCCCGTGGGCAGCACGGCGGCATCCCTGGTCGCCGGCGGCGGCGTGGCAACGGCCTGCGGTACCACACCCGGCGGCATCTCCTATGGCGGCGGACCAGAGCCGGCTCTGCGCATCTTCACCAACGCGCAAGGCCAGACGGTGGTACGCGAAGGCGGCCTCGCACTCGCGCCGGAAAAAGCGACCAACTACAGCGTCGGCCTTGAGCTCGCGCCGACGATCGATTTCCTCAGGGGACTCGACCTGCAGGCCACGTGGTACAGCGTCAAGATCAATGGCGTGCTGCAGGGACAGCTTGCCGCTGCTACGACATCTGGTCTATCGGATGCGAACCAGCGATTCCACTTCATTGTGCCCAGCGACACCGGCTGCCCGGTGGCAAACAACAGCAATCCGACGGCCTGCGCACCATTCGAAAAAATGGTCCTGGCGGCGATCCAGGATCCCGCCCAGGGCGAAGGACTGACGGCCGCTGACGCATCAAATATTTTTTGGATCAACGACTCCGCCACCGCCAATTCTGGATTTATTCACGTCACCGGTGTCGATTTCAACGGCAGCTATGACTACGACGCCGGCGACCTTGGCGCCTACAACGTCGGAGTCACCGGCACCTATTACCTCCACCGCTGGGTCCAGCAATCCGCAGGCGGCGCGATTTTCGACGCGCTGCACCAGAACAACCTCGCGTCGGTGAATGGACTGCCACAGCAGGGCATCGAAACGCTTCCAAGATTTATTTATCGGGCCCGTATCGGCTGGAGCGATGGGCCGTTCAGCGCGACGGTATTCTGGAATCACCAGAGCCACTTCTTCGAACAGCACACCAGCACGCCACCGAACGTCAACCTGGCATGTACGTCCATGGGCGGCACGCTCGGCGGTGGCACATTCCCATGCGCGATCAACAATTTCTCATACGAACAGCCGGCCTGGGACACGGTCGATCTGTCCTTCGGCTACACCACCGGAATGACGCCGGCCAGTGTCTACCTACAGAACCTGACTCTTCAGCTCACCGTGACCAACCTGATGGGAAAACATGCGGCGTTCGAGTTCGGACCCAATTCCACGACCCGCAATCCATCCGGAACCGACATTATTCAGCCGGATTACGGTCGCGTGATTGGTCTGACGCTGATCAAGAACTGGTAACGCACTACCAATCCGTCCGGCAGTCAACCTGCCGGACGGATTGGCGCAAAGCCGGCCGCCCTGGGCGGCTTTTTTCTTTCAACCACATCGGCGCCGTGTGACGTGCGCGCAATCCGTTGTAATGCCGGAAATTTGGTTCGTAGGCTGATGAGTTTGCGAAGGACGATTCCCCTGTGCGCGGATCATGCCGGGACAGCGTCAAACGCGACGGTGAGACGTGTATCGCTTCCTCCGAACGGGACTGTGCCATGCCAGAAAAACGAGGGAAACAGCACAAGCATGCCCCGTTCTGGCTTTACGAACCGTTCCGGCCTGTCGCCTGGGCCGAGTTGGAGATTCGACTCTCCCAGCTTGAACCAGCCTTCGTGTGTTGCGTGATTGTCAACGGCCGCCGGAAGATCGGCATAGAACGCCGAGCTGATCCAGCCCTCCGGATGGATGTGATTGGTGTGAAAGCCCTGCGGCCGGAGAAGACACGACCATGATCCGGCAAAGCGGAAAGCGGCGGATCGCCGTATTATGACGCCGGAATTCGGGACGCTGCGGGTCACCGATTGAACATAGTCTTCGACCTTTTCGGCAATCGCACGGCGCAGCGCCGTCACCGCAGGTGTAGACCGCGAGAACAGATCGCCCAGCGTCTGCGTGCCGCCGCGCAGTGTCTGATCGAGTGGTTCGTGCCTGCCCGAATGAGCCAGACGCAACTCTGCAGCAAGCGCGTCGAGAAATTCTTCCGTTCGGAAACCCGGCGGAGCGCTGATGTGATAAATCTTCACAAATCGATTGAAGTCCGCGAATTGCGCATATCGCGGGTCACCCTCTGCACGCAGGGCAAGCAGCAGCCCCGCCAGTGCCAACTGCTCGGACGGATGGATACGCAGTGCGTGTTCGAATTGCCGTCTTGCTTGCGCGAACTGGGAGGCCCTCAGGAGCGCAAAGCCGCATTGATGTCGCAGAAAAGACGATGCCGGATCGGCTGCAATGGCACGGTCAAAATACTGCGCCGCATCGGCAAAGCGTTTGCGTTCGGCCAGCACGGTCCCAAGAAATGCGCAAATATCCCCCCGCCCGGGCGCAGCGGCTTCTGCGTCGCGCAGCAGTTGCTCGACAAAATCGAGCTCGCCCCTGCGCATCCGCAGATGCGCTTCCATCAGCAGAAGCTCCGGATCGGCTGTGCCCTGTCGCCGCGCGGCCACAAAAGTTCCAAATGGCTCTGATTGGCCTTGTTCGTGCGCAAGCTTTGCATATTCAGCATGCACATCGGCGCGGCGAGGGTCGAGTTCAATCGCCACGCGGTACGCTGCCAATGCTTCTTCGACGCGCCCCGCCTCACGCAGACTGTTTGCAAGGGCAATGCGGATTTCGATCCGGTTCGGCGCAAGCCCGGCTGCCCGCTCAAACTTGGCGATGCTTTCATCGTACTTTCCGAGGCGCGCCAGCGCACGGCCGCAATGATAATGCGCGTCAACAAAGCCGGAATCCGCCGCGATGGCGCGCTGCAGCGCCTCGAGAGCTTCTGTCAAACGGCTCTCTTCCAGCAGGAGAGCGCCCATGCGGGTCAGCGACGGCGCGAATTGCGGATTGTGCGACACCGCTGCTGCATGCGCAGCCAGTGCGTCCCGCAACCGGCCTGCCTTTTCAAGCGTGACGCCAAGATTGTACTTCGCTTGAACTGAGTCTGGCTTTAGCGCAACTGCGCGGCGGTAGCTGGATTCTGCGTCGTCGAGACGACCTGCGGCGTATAACAAATTGGCGAGATTATTGTGCAGTTCGGGTCTGCTGGGGGCGACGGCAATGGCCCGGCGCAGCAGCGTTTCTGCCTCTGTCGCGTTTCCCTGCCGTTTCTCGATCAGTGCCAGCGCGCTTAGAACGTCCGGATCGCTGGGCATTTGAGCCAGCAATCCGCGACAAAGCGCTGCCGCTTCTGCACTGCGGCCGGACGCTTCCAGTGCTGCGGCGCGACGAAGCGTGAGGTCGGCAGACATCGGATGGCCAGAGTTGCGCGCGGTGATCTGAACCTATGCCCTGGTGCGTTTGCCCTCTGAGACGGTGGCGGCGGCAGTTGGAACCGCGCCCGACAACACTCCACAACCATCCAGCATGGCCATTACCCTCCGATAGGCGACACGAGCATCGGCGCGGCCGGGATTACTGTCAATCGTGACCGGAGGCGGGGGTCCGGCCAGTACAAGGCGGGGCGCGTTTCGGCGAGTTGGCCAGTCGCGGTGGGCTATAGCGATGCGGCGATTCCTGGGGATGGTTGTCGGCAGAACCTGACGCTGCGGATCACGGTCATCAAGCTGTTAGGCTGGCACGCCGCGTTCGAATACGGCGCGAACACCACCATCCGCAACCCGTAGCGATTTGATGTTCGACAGCTGCCTTCGCCGTCAAGTTGGAATCACGCTCGTCAAAAAACCGATAGCCCATGTTGCCTGAATGACACGCGGCGAGATCTGCTTGCCGTGCTTTTTGAAGCAATATCGTTTGCAATTGCATAAATCCAATCTGTCACTCAAAACACACAACAGGCAGTTATTTGCCTGTTGTAATCTCAATGTAAGCTGCTTGGGCGCACACTGCCCCTGCCAAGTGGGGGAATGTATCAACTGTATAGCGAGCCTTTCGGTGTGACTTCAGTCACCAAGTCACTTTGCCCATTGGCGCGTCACAACGACCTCAAAGAACATTCCCGATTCTTCGCCGGATGTCCGCAAAGGGGGAGGCAGGCTTCCGAGGTGCTCCGAGACTCTATGTTCCGCGTAACCGGACTGGAGCGCCTCGGCTCACCGCAGCTTGCACACAGTTGGCGCAGTAACAGGAAGGTACCGGTTATCATCACAACATTCTGACATACAGCGAAGGGGGAATCATGCATCCGAATACGCGTCTTGCGACCCTGATGGGGTCGGCGTCGCTGCTCACAATCGCAAACAGCATTTCTATCCATGCCCAGCAAATGGCGCAGGCCGCCCCTGAAACCATTCCCGAACAGGTCCTGGTCACCGGCTCGCTCATTCACGGCACATCGGCCGTCGGTGTTCCGGTCACCAATCTTGGTGTTCAGGATCTCACGCAGTCCGGCAATACCACCATCAGCGATCTGTTTCGCACTGTGCCGTCAGCCGTGGTCGAGCCCGGCCCGTCTGCCGTCGAATCAGGCGGCAACCAGGAACGCAATATCGAGGTGAATATCCGCGGCCTGGATGCCACCGGGCCACGCTCCCTGATGATGATCGACGGCGTACGCTTCCCCCCGCAGGCCGACGGGCTCTGTGTCATCGATCCGTCCATCATTCCCGAATTGGCTGTCGATCGTGTTGACGTGCTGGCGGACGGCGCTTCCGCCACTTACGGTTCGGACGCCATCGCGGGCGTGATCAACATCGTGCTGAAGCGCGGGTTCGACGGCGCCACCACACTCTTGCATTACGGCCAGCCGACCGATGGCGGCGGCCAGACCTACCAGGCGTCGCAACTGTGGGGCCGCACATGGGACGGTGGCGACATTACCATCACGTACGAGTACCAGGACAATGAGCCGGTCAAGGGAAAAGAGCATTCCAATTTTACCGTGACCTATAATCCCTGGGGCCTGGAGAATCCGAACGTGCCGATCGGTGCGGCGATTCCAGGCGTCATCTCCATTGGCCCTCCCAATGTCGTCAGCCCGGTTCCGCAGAACTCCTTTGCTCCGGTTCCAAATCTGGTGAATGGTACGTGCACGAATTGCTTTTCCATCCCGCGCGGCACCGGGGCAAATTTCAGCGCCAGCGGAACGCCAGACGTGCTCAACTGGTCGCAGCTGACGTCCATGGCGAGCGCGGCCGGCGACAACAATTACGTCGATCCTCTGCAGGCCGGCTGGGAGTTGGCGGCGCAACAGAGGAATTCCTTCGTTCTTACGGCCGACCAGCGGCTGTTCCCGGGCGTGTCGTTTTTCGCCACCGGGTTCTACTCAAACCGCCGCGTCGTGGAGAAAGCGCCCTCCTTCGGTGGCCAGGGGCTGGGCAATTACCTCCAGACCTGGAGCGTGCCGACAATCAATCCCTATTATCCGGTGGGCGCGCCTGACGGCCTGATGGTCTCCTATGACCTGGCGGCAGAAGTTCCGCCGGTCGTGCCCGCCTGGGATATCAGCGAGCGATATCAATTCGGGCTTAATATTGACCTGCCCTACGCATGGACCGGGCAGATCTATGATTCGCGAAGCTATGAAGACACCGGCTTTTACCGGCACTTCATCAGCAAGGCGGGGGTGAATTCCGCGCTTGGCAACGATGGAGCACAGGCCACCAATCCCGCCACTGGCGCACCGATTCCATTCCTGAATCTGTTCTGCGATCCCCACGCATTCCAGTGTAACTCACCGGATACGCTGGCCTATATTTCCGCAACATCATCCATTCAGGCGCGGACCTCGATCGAAGAAAAAGGCGCGCGCTTTGACGGGCCGCTGTTCGACATTCCTGCCGGCCAGATCAAGGCCGCCATCGGAGCTCTATACGACGGCGACAATGTCGTCGGCGGCAGCGGCAGCAACCAGGGTAGCCCCGGTAACGGCCCCATCGGCCAACAGATGACCTTCGACCCTGAGCCGTACCATATCTGGGCGGAATTCGCGCAGGTCGATGTCCCTGTGTTTGGAGACAACTTCAATTTTCCCCTGATGCGCAGGCTCGATCTCGAGGGATCGATTCGCCACGACGCCTATGCCGGCAACATCAATCTCACGGGCGAGACAACCAATCCCAAATTTGCCTTCACCTGGGTGGTTGATCAGCTGGTCGGCGCGACCGTACGCGGCAGCTGGGGATCTTCATTCCGTTTTGCGAATGAAGGCGAATTCTCCAGCATTCTCAGCCCGATCGACCAGTCGGCCAACCTGCCCGGCTCCGGTCAGAATCTCACCCTGCAATGCACCAACGGAGTGGCACCCGCCGGCAGCGCGGCCGCGACACTGGTCGCAGCCGGTCTCGCCTGTGGCAGCCAACCCGGGGGTATCGGCTATGGCGGTGGCCCCACCGCAGTGATGCGCCAATTCGTCAACGCGGCAACCGGCCAGACTGAGTTTCGCGAAGGTGGGCTGTCGCTCGCACCGGAAAAAGCCCTCAATTACACGATCGGTCTCGAATTGGCGCCGACCATCGATTTTCTCAAAGGCTTCGATCTTCAAACAACCTATTACAGTGTGAAGGTGAACGGTGTGCTCGGCGGCTTCCTCGGCAATCAGGATTCGGCCTCGTTCGCCGATCCCACCCAGCGCTTCCACTTTATCGTGCCGAGCGACCTTGGTTGCCCGGTAGCGGCCAATGCCAACCCGACGACCTGCGCACCTTTCGTGAAGATGGTCACCGCGGCGATCATGGATCCCAACAACGATATCGGCGGCGATCTCACCCAGGTCAGTAATGTTTTCTGGATGAACGATACCGGGACCACGAATTCGGGCTTCATTCATGTGCAGGGCATCGACTGGAGTGCGAGTTATGATTACGACGCCGGCGATTTTGGTGCCTGGAATATCGGCATGACCGGCACCTATTACCTCCACCGGTGGTCACAAACTGTCGCCGGCGGGCCGGTTATCGATGAATATAGCCAGGATATCGGGCCGCTCGGCGGACTGGCCCAGGCCGGAGTCGAGACCTCGCCGCGATTGATTTATCGCACCCGGCTCGGCTGGAGCGACGGGCCGTTCAGCGCGACCCTGTTCTACAATTTCCGTTCGCACTTCTACGAGACGCGTGAAGGCACGCCGCCCAACGTAAACTTCCAATGCACGGCGTCCGGCGGCACGGTCGGCGGCGGCACATTTCCCTGTGCCATCAACAACTACTCCCAGGTCGAACCGGACTTCAGCACATTCGATCTGTCGTTTGGTTACAACACCGGCATGATCCCCACGAACACTTATCTGCGGAACCTGACGCTGCAGCTCACGGTGCAGAACGTGCTCGGCAAGCATGCCTCATTCGAGTATGGCCCGACTTCGGCGACGCGCAACCCGGCGGGCTATGACATCACGATCCCAAATATCGGACGTGTCGTCGGAGTTACCCTGATCAAGAACTGGTAATTTTCTGCGCTACCTGCACGCCGCGAGCCCTGCTCGCGGCGTGTTTTTATTGCTAGCCCGTTTGCGCATTTCCGCTCGTAAAAACGGTGCGACAAAAATGACACAATTCGCAACGTTATGGTTGTAAGCAATCCGTAAGCTTCCGCAGCTTGCTTCCGAATCATTGTGTAAAATGTCGTAATTCCAAAACGTTAGATGCTTCGCCGGCGCCTGCCGCCAAATGCCCTCTGCGCAAAACATGGTAAATGGCGTCTTGATGCAACTATAGGGGTGTTCTTACTATCGAGATGAAACGGGGGGAGCGCGGCCATGACATTGGCCCGTCCGAGGTACTTTACCTGCATCTGCTATCGCGCAGACAGCAGGCTGCACGACATCGATTCCCGATCGCCTGTTTGCTGCCGATCCGTAGCGGTCTGGCAGTGTATAATTTCCGTACACGGTCTAAACGAGGCGGGTGAACGCTGCCGGTGTTCATGACTGCAGCGATTGTGTTGTGTTGAGTCGGCATCAGTAAAGGAGTTGGCATCTCGGCGAACAACTGGTGCCATTACGGCACCGAGGGGGACACATGAATCCGGCGACGACACGCTTTGCATCCCTGATGGGTTCGGTATCGCTGTTCACTGTGGCGAATGCCTTGGCGGCGCATGGGCAGGAGATTGCCCAGTTGCAGACGCTGCAAGTGACTCCGCAGCAATTCGCTCAGGCGCAAGTGGCGCAGAATGCGGTCCCGGCACAAATGGCACAGGCGACTCCGGAAAGCGTGCCGGAACAGGTGCTCGTTACCGGATCACTGATCCACGGCACCGCGGCGGTCGGCGTGCCCGTAACCAATCTCGGCGTTCAGGATTTCACCCAGACCGGCGCCGTCACGATCGGCGATTTGTTCCGCACGGTCCCGGCAGCCAATGTTTCGATCGGTCCGTCTGCGACCAATTCGGGGGGCCATCAGGAACGCGAAACCCGGGTGAACCTCCGCGATCTCGATGCGACCGGTCCGCGTTCACTGCTGATGGTCGACGGCGTGCGCTTTCCTCCGCAGGCGGATGGTCTCTGCGCGATCGATCCGTCGATCATTCCGGCGCTGGCGCTCGACCGCGTGGACATCCTTGCCGATGGCGCGTCCGCAACCTACGGCTCAGATGCGATCGCCGGCGTGATCAATGTCATATTGAAGCGTGGCTTCGACGGTGCGACGACCTTGCTGCACACGGAAATGCCGACCGATGGCGGTGGTGTGCAGTACCAGGCCTCGCAACTATGGGGGCGTACCTGGCAGGGCGGCGATATCACACTCACTTATGAATGGACGGACGAGAAGCCGGTCAAAGCCAGCGAACATTCCAAATTCACGGTGAACTTTTTGCCGTGGGGGCTGCAGGATCCCTACGTGCCTATCGGCGCGTCGATTCCCGGCACGATCTCGACCGGCGATCCGAATGTGGTCACGCCAGTGCCCGCTGCCGTGACGCCGGTCCCCCTGCTCGTAAATGGAGTGTGCACAAATTGCTTCGCGATCCCGCGCGGCACCGGGGCCAATTTTAATCCCGGAGCAGGCGGTTTTGGACCGCAACTGCCAGGCAGCGCGGCAACCCTGAACTGGGCGACTCTGAAGCAGACGAACCTGAGCAATTTCGTCGATCCGACTTCGGGCACCGGTGGTTGGGAGCTGGCTGCGCAGCAAAAGAATTCCTTCGTCATGACCCTGGATCAGCGACTGCTGCCCGGTGTTTCGTTCTTCTTTTCGGGATTCTACACCAACCGCCGCATCGAAGAACACCTTCCCTCCTTTGGCGGTCAGGGTCTCGGCAACTATACCCAGACGCTCAATGTCCCGACGACGAACCCGTATTATCCGACCGGCGCGCCGCCGGGACTGGAGGTTTCGTATAACTTCGCGAAAGAGGATCCACCGTTTAACCCGGCATGGGAAATTTCCGAACGTTACCAGTTTGGATTCAATCTGGATCTTCCCTTTGGCTGGAACGGGCAAGTCTATGATTCGCGCAGCTATGAAGATGTCGGCTATCTGAGCCACGTGGTGAGCGGCAACGCAATCAATCAGGCATTGGGCAATACTCCCGGTTTACCGCCCAATATTCCGTATTTGAATGTGTTCTGCGATCCCTACGCGTTCCAATGCAATTCGCCGGCGACGCTGGACTATATCCGCGCGGAGAGGACACAAGGCGCGCACTCCACGATCGATGAGAAGGGGGCACGCTTTGATGGCCCGATTCCGTTCGATCTTCCGGCCGGACAGATCAAAGTGGGCATTGGCGGTCTTTACGATGGAGATAACGTCAATGGCTGGGGCGGGTTTACCACCGGCGCTATCGGGAATCCGCCGATCAGCCAGGCCATCACTTACGATCAGGAGCCCTATCACATTTTGGCGGGTTTTGCGCAGCTCGACCTGCCGGTCTTCGGCGACAACTTCAATCTTCCACTTGTCCGCAGGCTCGATATCGAAGGCTCGTTCCGCTATGACAGCTACAGCGGCAACATCAACGCCACCGGCACCACGAAGAATCCCAAAGTCGCATTCACCTGGGTGGTCGATGACACGGCTGGCCTGACCGTCCGGGGAAGCTGGGGATCATCGTTCCGCTTCGCCAATGAAGGCGAATTCTCGAGTGTCCTCAGCCCGGTCGATCAGTCGGTCAATCTGGTTGGGTCGAGCCAATCCGATACCATATCCTGCACCGGCGGTAAGCCGCCGCCGGGCACTTTGGCGGCAGATCTGTTCGCGGCGGGTTTTGGCTGCGGCAGCACACCCGGCGGTATCTCCTATGGTGGCGGACCGTTACCCGTAATGCGGATCTACACTGATCCGAGCGGCGCGACCCATCAGCGCGAAGGCGGCGTCTCGCTCGCACCCGAAACAGCGCTGAACTACAGCGTCGGAGTCGAATTCGCGCCGCAATTCGACTTTCTCAAGGGCCTTGATCTCCAGGCCACCTGGTACAGCATCAAGATCAACGGCGTGCTGGGCGGATTCCTTGGCGAAGGCGATACTGCGTCACTGGCGAGTACGGTCCAGCGGTTTCATTTGATCGTGCCGAGCGATCTCGGCTGCCCGGTTGCGGCCAACGCCAATCCCACGACTTGCGCGCCGTTCGAGACCATGGTCCGCGCCGCGCTTAACGATCCGAACACCGACTCGAATATCAGTCAGTTGACGAATGTTTACTGGCTCAACGATTCGGGCACCTTCGGCAGCGGCTTTATCCATGCCGAGGGCGTGGACTGGAACGGCAGCTATGACTTCGACGCAGGTGACTTCGGCGCCTGGAATATCGGCGCGACCGGAACCTATTACCTGCACCGCGGGGATCAGACGGTGACTGGCGGCCCCATTATCGATGATTACCACCAGGATCTCGGTTCGGTCGGTGGTGTCTCACCGGGTTTGGTCGAAACCCTGCCGAGACTGAAATACCGGGCGCGGGTCGGCTGGAGCAATGGGCCGTTCACTGCGACCCTGTTCTACAATTTCCAGTCGCATTTCTTCGAGACGCGTGTCGTTCCACCGCCGAACGTGAATTTCCAGTGCACCACATCGGGGGGCACGATCGGCGGCGGAACCCTGCCCTGCGCGATCAGCAATTTCAGCAATATCGAGCCGGCCTGGAACACCTTCGATTTGTCGCTGGGCTACAACACCGGCGATCTCCCGGAGAGTGAGTACCTGAAACGGCTAACGATCCAGCTGACGATTAACAACATTATGGGCATCCATTCGCCGTTCGAATATGGCCCCACATCGGTCACGCGTAACCCTGGCGGGTTTGACATCACGCGGTCGGATCTGGGCCGCGTCGTGGGACTGACCCTGGTCAAGAACTGGTAGACTGAGGACTTGAGCAACACGCCGCGAGCCGTGCTCGCGGCGTGTTTTTTTATAATCACAATACTGGCTGGCGGCTCGCCTGTGCGGTCTTTGCTCGAGATATTCTTTCCCTTCCTGCCCTTAGCTGTGGTCAGAAGCGGCATTGCTGGACGCCGGGATTCTTAAAATTCAATCATCTTGCGACAACTTAAGCGTGTGTTTACTATCCCTCTAAACGGGGGGGTAATGCGCCATGCTTTGCGCCGGTCGGGAATATGTCGCCGGCTTTTGCGACAGTCGCAGACGGGTCGCCGCATGGGCAGGCGGTTTGGATTCCCGCGTTTCGAGCCGTCCCGATGAACGCGGTCCTCGCGCCGCGTTGGATTTGCCACCGGATATTCATCCCATCCATTACGGCTGCCGGCGCATGAAACTCCGTATACGTCCAGACTCCTCCACGCGCGCCTTGCCCGTGGTTACGGTGCGCCACGGGCATGTTGCGTTCAGTCGGCATGACATGAGTACAGGAGTTGGGATTACGTCAAACAGCTAGTGCCACTCGGCACGCAAGGGGGACAGCATGAATCCGGTGACGACGCGTTTTGCATCCCTGATGGGATCGGTATCGTTTTTAACGTTGACCAATGTTGTGACCGCGCATGCCCAGGCGCAAATGGCGCAGGCAATTCCGGAAACTATCCCGGAACAGGTGCTCGTCACCGGATCACTGATCCATGGCACGGCGGCGGTCGGCGTGCCGGTAACCAACCTGGGCGTTCAGGACTTTACGCAAACTGGCGCCGTCACTATCGGCGATCTTTTCCGTACGGTTCCGGAAGCCAATGTTGCGCCCGGACCCTCCGCCCTGAACTCCGGCGGGCATCAGGAGCGCGAAACGCGCGTCAATATCCGTGGCCTTGACGCGACAGGACCTCGCTCACTGTTAATGGTGGACGGCGTGCGGTTCCCGCCCCAAGCCGACGGCATTTGCGCGATTGATCCCTCGATCATTCCGTCGCTTGCGCTTGATCGCGTGGACATTCTGGCCGACGGAGCCTCCGCGACTTATGGCTCAGACGCCATCGCCGGTGTGATTAACATCATTCTGAAGCGGGGTTTTGACGGCGCAGTGACACAGCTCCACGCCGCGGCAGCGACCGATGGCGGCGGAACGCAGTACCAAGCCTCGCAATTATGGGGCCGCACCTGGGACGGCGGCGATATCACACTGACTTACGAATGGACCACCGAAATGCCGGTCAAAGGAACGGTTCATTCGAAGTTCACCACCAACTTCAACCCGTGGGGGCTGGAGGATCCATTCCTCCCGATAAGCGCAGCGATCCCGGGCGTAATCTCCACGGGTGCACCCAAGGTCGTCACGACAATACCGAAAGGGTCATCGGATGTTCCTCTGCTCGTGGCCGGGACCTGTACCAACTGCTGGTCGATCCCCCGCGGCACCGGAGCGAACTGGTCTGCTGGTGCTTTAGGCAGTGGTCCGACCGCGCCGAGCAGCGCACCCGGCGTTCTTAATTGGGCGACCCTGACCGGCAGCGCCGCCAACTCTGGCGACAACAACTTCGTCGATCCGTTGACAACAGGTTGGGAGCTGGCAGGCCAGCAGAAAAATTCCTTCGTCGCAACAGTCGACCAGCGGCTGTTTCCAGGCGTGTCGTTCTTCGGCTCCGGCTTTTACACCAATCGCCGGGTCGATGAAGTGCTGCCGTCGTTTGGCGGACAGGGTCTCGGCAGCTATCTCCAGACCTGGACAGTGCCCACCACGAATCCGTACTACCCGGTGGGCGCACCAGCCGGCTTACAGGTGTCCTATGACCTTGCCCACGAACTGCCGCCCACCATCCCGGCATGGGAGATTTCCTGGCGTTACCAGTTCGGTGTGAACCTCGATTTGCCGTTTGGCTGGGACGGGCAAATCTATGATTCACGCAGCTACGAAAATGTCGGCTTCATTCGCCATTTTGTCAGCACAGCGGCAGTCACGGCAGCGCTGAACGGAAGCAAACCCGCGACAGTCCCCTATCTGAACATCTTCTGCGATCCCTATGCCTTCCAGTGCAATTCCCCGGCCACACTGGCCTATATAGCGGCGACCTCGGATATCTATGTCCATTATTCGATCGACGAGAAAGGCGCGAAATTTGATGGCCCCTTGCTGGACCTTCCGGGCGGCCAGGCGAAGATAGCCATCGGCGGTCTATACGACGGCGACAACGTCAGCGGGGCATCCGGGAACAACCAAACGATTCCGGGAAATCCCCCGGTCAATCAATCCAATACACCCTTTTTCGAGCCCTATCACATCCTCGCCGGCTTCGCCCAGCTCGACATTCCGATCTTCGGCGACAACCTAAATCTGCCACTCGTGCGAAAGCTCGATATCGAGGGCTCATTCCGGTACGACGACTATGGTGGAAGCACGGCCCTCAACGGGTCGACAAAGAATCCCAAGGTGGCATTCACCTGGCTAATCGATGAACTGGTTGGCGCCACGGTTCGCGGCAGTTGGGGAACCAATTTCCGCTTCGCCAACGCGGGCGAGTACTCGACGGTGCTCAGCGGCGCCGATCAATCGATCAATCTCCCCACCTCATCGCAGAACCTCGCCATTTCCTGCGGCAGCGGCGGAACACCAGCGGCGGGCAGTGCGGCAGCGGTATTGTTTGCCGCGGGTTTCGCCTGCGGTTCGACACCCGGTGGAGTTTCCTATGGTGGTGGACCGGAACCAGTGTTGCGCAGTTACACCGACGCAGCCACCGGACAGGTCGTTTCGCGCGAAGGCGGCACTGCACTTGCCCCAGAGAAAGCCGTCAATTACAGCCTCGGGTTCGAACTTGCGCCCACCTTCGCTCTGCTGCGCGGCCTCGATCTCCAGGCGACGTGGTACAGCGTCAAGATCAACGGGCAGTTGAGCGGAAACCTGAATCTTGGTAGCTCGGCATTCGCCGATCCGACGCAGCGCTATCACATCATCGTCCCCAGCGACCTCGGATGTCCGGTGTCGGCCAATGCGAATCCGACAAGCTGCGCTCCGTTCGTAATCATGGCTTCCGCCGCCCTGAATGATCCCCGTGGCGACGCGAACATCAGCCAGCTCAGCAACCTTGCCTTCATCAACGATTCCGGCACGGTCGGCACCGGCTTCCTGCATGTCTCCGGCATTGACTGGAACGGCAGCTATGATTTGGATCTCGGCGATCTTGGCGCCTGGAATATCGGCGCCACCGGGACCTATTACCTGCACCGATTCAGCCAGACTGTCGCGGGCGGGACGATCATCGACCAGTATCATCAAACTCTTGGCTCAATTGGCGGAGTTGCGGAAAGCGGCGTCGAAACGCTTCCCAGGCTCAATTACCGCGCCCGTATCGGCTGGAGCAATGGGCCGCTCAGTGCCACACTGTTTTACAATTACAATTCCCACTTCTTTGATTTCCGGCAAAGCGTACCGCCCAACGTCAATATGCAGTGCACGGCGTCCGGCGGCACGATGGGCGGCGGAACATTCCCCTGCGCGATTGGCAATTACACGCGATATATCCCCGCCTGGAACACATTCGATCTGTCCCTCGGCTACAACACCGGCGACATTCCGGCCAATGATTATCTGAAGCGCATAACCCTGCAATTGACGGTTCAGAATCTTATGGGCATCCATTCCGCGTTTTCATACGGGCCCAACTCCTCGACGCGTAATCCCGGCGGCTACGATCTCACCCATTCCGATCTTGGACGCCTCATTGGCCTGACGATCGTCAAGACCTGGTAGTCTGGATGGCTTCAATGGCACGCCGCGAGCCCTGCTCGCGGCGTGTTTTTGTCCGGGCGACGGCAGCGAGGGCCCATGCTATATCGCCTCGAATCCCGAGGCGGGGCCGCCACCATGATGGTTCGCATTCCCAATGTCCTGACGACGGCGCAGGTCCAGGCCTGCCGGCAGGCTCTGGAAACGGCCCCGTGGGTGGAAGGCAAACTGACCGCCGGTTCACTGACCGCGCCAAGAAAAAACAATATGCAGGTGCCGGCCGCGCACCCGATTGCCCGCCGCCTGAGCGAAATGATCATGGAGGCCCTGAAGAAGAATGCGGCGTTCATGCGCGCCGCCCTGCCCTTGCGGCTAATTCCACCGCTGTTCAACCGTTATACCCCCGGCGAATATTACGGCCCGCATGTCGATGCCACCGCACAGCAGGCATGGAATGCCAATGACCGGGTGCGCACGGACCTTTCCGCGACGTTATTCCTGTCGGCTCCCGATGAATATGACGGCGGCGAACTGACCATCACCGATGATCTCGGTGAGCGGCCGATCAAACTGCCGGCCGGCGACCTGGTGCTCTATCCCGCGACTTCGATTCATCATGTGTCGCCGGTCACGCGTGGCGCACGCATTGCATCATTCTTCTGGATTCAGAGCATGGTGCGCGACGACAATCTTCGCGGAATACTGTTCGAGCTCGGCACGGCGCTGACGCAATTCGAGGAAGCGGTCCCCGGCAATCCAGCGATCACCAAACTGACCGGCGTCTATTTCAACCTGTTCCGCCTGTGGACGGACACGAATTGATGGGTGCGCAGGCCGGCATATTCCTTCCCTGCTACGCGCTTTCCGATGCGGGTTACTTCTTCGTGGCTTGCCGGGAATGGATGAAATGATTTGCCGCCCTGCGCCAAACCCGTCTTGTAACCGCCACCCATAACCACCACATTTCATAAGCCTCGAACGATTCATCAAAACCAAG
Organism: Micropepsaceae bacterium; assembly: GCA_036273455.1. GTDB lineage: Bacteria > Pseudomonadota > Alphaproteobacteria > Micropepsales > Micropepsaceae > CAIYRG01. The sequence continues at coordinate 99,697 of DASUHP010000033.1, forward strand.
AGGCGCATTCCCGTTGCAAAAGCCCTCAAGCGGAGGCCCCCGGAATTCCGGGGTTCGCGTGGCACCAGGTGTCAAGGCGCGAGAATCGCATTTGGTTTTTCCAGCGCTGTTATGCACAGCGAACGCGAGGCCGATAAGAAATCTCATGACGACGCGCGTGACCACCAAGTCTGTAACGTTCGGCCGGCCTTTTACTGTGAACGATGTGGCCGGCGAGCAACCTCCCGGGGTGTACATCGTTGAGACAGAAGAAGAGCTGCTGGAATCCGTATCCTTTCCCGCCTATCGGCGGCTGTCCACGGTGATGCGTTGCCCGGCAGCCGGCGGCATTACGCGTTTCGTAACGATCGATCCCGCAGCCCTCGACGCGGCGCTGGCGCGAGACGCCAGGCGCGGTTGAGCGAGCCATCGAATGAAGATCGTGGCTTCAAATTGAGCCGCATCTACGCGCAGGGTTGGAATGTGGCGAAGACGTCACTTGCTTCCGGCGACGGAGATATCAATGCGCGGCAAGCGGCCGCACGGAATCCCCACGGGAAATCAGAGGAACGGTCGCGCTGGCTGAAGGGCTTCATGGAAGCTCTCGAGAGCCCAACCAATCGTTCACCGCGCCAGGCGGAGTCGTCGCGCGCCGCAATACCCAAGACAAATTCCTGCCGGCCCGCGGGCGCGCGATGGCGGAACTGAACCGAATGCTCAAACAGTCCGCTTCGTCTGCACCGTGCTGCACGAGCCCTGAATATATTGGGTACATTTTGCTCATTGCGACTATTCTCACGGCAGCGAGGATGTCTGTGCCGGCACCGCTGATCCAGTAAGAACTGTCAGCGGTATTTACCGAAAGGACGTCCGTCGCTGTACGCGTTTCAATGAGCAGGGGCCGCAGCCCCGAAATTGTGGGCACCCGCAATCGGGTCAGCCGGGGGAGCCAGACATTTTCCGTCCTGACGGTGGTAGGGGCGATTGCACTCCCACTCATCGCCTGAAATCCCGACGTGAGCGTTCACTGGCAGAGAGAGTACAGTGCACGAAGCAGCGCTCTTTCTGTAACCCCAATCGCATTTCCAGCCGCCTCCTGAAGCATCCAGATAGCCATGCTCCGGTATCGTTATCGGCAGGCATGACTCACCGGTTCGCTCAAAGCCGCGCTCACACGACCAACTGCTTCCGTCGCGTTGCAGATAGCCGTTCACCGGAACGATGACTTCCACGCAACCTTCATTCGTTGCGCGAAAGCCACGATTACATTCCCAGCCGCGTCCGAAAGACGAGTCCACAGCATACGCGTTGCGAGGAACCGTGACGGCTACACAAGCTCCATTCAGTTCCTGATAGGAGCGATCGCACGCCCAACCGCTGCGTCCGAAGGACGTGTCGGCCCTGTGCGCGTTCGCGGGCACTTTAACCGCCACACAAGCCACACCTGCCGCACGATAGCCGCGATCGCAATCCCACCCTGGTCCAAAGGCGGTGTCGGTTGAATGACCGTTTGCAGGGATGGTTATCGCGACGCAAGTGCCGGCCGCCTCGCGATAACCATAATCGCACTCCCAACCGGTTCCGTATCCCTTGGAGTGGGAATTTTGCGGCGCTGGAGCGGCAACGCTCTGCGAAAAAGCTGCCTGGGGCAGCGTCATGCAAAGCGCTAACAACACGAAGGGTCCAATGGACAGACCGCGGCGCGATTTCAGTCTCAAGACTGTCTCCTTTGCAAGCGGGATATGAACGGACAGCCAGCTAATTCAGGACGTGAACCGCAGAGCACTTACACAGCCGTGCGAGACAGTCCGTACACGCCAAAAAATCGGAACAACATCCGGTGAGACCAACCACGAGGGAGCACAGGGAAGCGTGCGTGTTATAAGCCCCGCTTCCCTGCTCCGGCCCTTAACGTCTTGTCGCCGAAGCGACAAGCGGGCGCGGGACTTAGCTTGCGTCGCACCCGATCCTGCGTCGGGACGACAGCGCAAGTTTATTTTGTCTGATATCGGGGACAGAACCGCGGCAGACTTTTTAGATGGCGACTCTAAGCGATCATTTCAAGGTGTTCCACGCAACGGCTATTGAAAAAACGGTCCAAGTTCCGCGCAAAATCTGCATGCCTGAAAAGGGCCCAGTTATTGAATACTTGCAAGCGCCGCGGCACCGGTAAGCGGCTGTAACGACGATTTCCCCGGAAATGTTGTGCGCCGGAACTGGCGCAGGCCGGCTGACTTCAACCTGGATTCGAAGGCTTGGCATCGAGCCAGGCCCTGACGCGATCCGGATAGATGGCCCATACCTCACCGGCCTTCTCTTTGGGCCGATAAAACAGCGTGCCGTCCGGGTTACATGTGCCGGTCTTTGGGACCTTCTCATCCGCGCAAAAGCGACGAAACGTGCGTTCGACTTCGTCTTCAAACTGCAGAGGAATCTCATGTGCCGCATGTTCGCGGTCCTTGCGAATGGCCTGCATCACCGACCAGCGCCTAAGCCCACCGGGATACGGCGTGAGTACCTTGATCAGCTCAACCAGAATGGACCGGTCAGCGCGCATTCTTCTTGATTCCTGGCTCAACCTGATGCTCGTTCGACCATCCATCGCGCTCCTCAAAGATATTGATCTCTTCGCACCAGTTGTCGCGCGCTTGCTTCGAACGGCATCGCAGGATGCGACGGAGAATTCTCATCTCACGGCCACCCTGTCCTATGAAAAGAATCCTTACGCGATCTTCAGATTGACCGCTTTTGAGCCCTTCGCATCCGGCTGAATGTCGAACGACACGCGTTGACCTTCTGCCAGGCTGCGCATACCCGCAGCTTCGACCGCGGTCGCATGGACGAAGACGTCTTTGGCGCCGCCTTCCGGCGAGATAAAGCCAAAGCCCTTGTTGATATTAAAAAACTTTACGGTTCCGATGGCCATGTGATTACTCCTGCTGCATCGGGCTCCGCGAGAGCTCATGCTCAGGCGGTGCGAAGAAGCGCAATCATCAGGTCGGGAAGTACGGCTGTCTCAGCCAGGCGCGCAACAACTACGAGTCGGGTCTTCTACAGTTGCGCTTCTCTGACGGAACGCCGTCGCGCTCTTCATATGTACCATCCCGGCCAACTAATCAAGTGAAGCCTGCCGGAGTCGTGTCAACGAGCGGAATTTCCACTCTGACCATTTCTTTTTTCTGCCGGCCGGTCTGCCGTGCGGATTGTGGCGATGTCCTTGGGACGCATCATTGCCGTTTCAGGATCGCCTTGTGATCGGCCGAAGGTTCAACCTGCGACAGTGCGGCCAGCCGCTTGGACACGGCTTGCCGCTTCTGTTATTTACAGCGCCCCTTTGCAGCAGGTGCCAATTGCAGATCACCGTCCGCGACAACAACATCGACCAGGCCGTCAAAGTCTTGAAAAAGAAGATGCAGCGCGAAGGGATCTTCCGGGAAATGAAGCGGCGCAGCGCCTACGAAAAACCCAGCGAGAGACGCGTGCGCGAGAAGGCCGAAGCGATCCGGCGGCATCGCAAGATTCAAAGAAAAAAGCTCCAGCGCGACGGCATGCTCCCAAGGTAGCGCTTTGCAGTTTCCCGGAAAACGGAGAGAGTGCCGTGCCGTTGGCGCGGCGTCGCTAATGAGCCATGAACTGGTCGCCCTTTCGGTTCGATCGAATGCGGCGTGCCAAAGGAGCGTCGAGATGGCAACGTGGGTAAAGTGCACCGACAAAACGGGAATCTGTTATGTGAATTTTGATCGCGTCGAATATGTCCGACGGGACTCGCAGACTAACCGCAGCTGTCTGTTCCTGTCGGGGCATCGAGACGAGTGCATGGTGGTCAATGAACCGCCTGAAGAACTTATCAGGCTCCCCGATTCGTTCCGGCGCTGACCGCTTTCGAGACCAGAATTTTGGAATGTAAACACCGGTGGCGGACACTCGCAGGAGAGAGGCTTCCAACAATGAAGAAGAACAAGAAGACCCTGGCGGCGCCGTTCGCAGCACTCACCAGGGACGCCCGCTTCGCGGGGACTTATGAGGTCCTGGTGCCGGTCGAGGGCCGGGTCAGACCCCATCGGGTACCGCTGCAATTCGCGACGCTCGAACGCGCCGAATCCTGGATTCACAGTGCCGAAGGCAAGGATGCCATCGGCGAGATCGTCGCCGGCGAACGGAAATAAGTCGTTGGGTCCGTCATCCAAACCAAAAGAGCCATGATGTCCAAACGTGAAAACACCCCTGCAACGAGCGCGCAAAACTACTTCCGTCGGGCGGAGCAGGATGAGGCCACGGCAAAACAGATCCGCAAGAAAGAACGCGCCGCCGAGGCCGCCAAGACTGCGAATCTGCGACGGCTTCGGCTGGAGAAGGAATCTACGGACAAGGAAGCCGCTGATAAACTTGCGGCCGAGAATGGCGGGCAGCTGGCAAAGCCGGCACGGCGGCCGAAAGCGGCGCGCAAACGCGCAGCTGTTCGGATGATTTATTGAGTTGTTTCCTCGTTTGATTTCATTCGAGTCGAGGTGCCGGACAATCGCGCGATCACCAGGCTGACGGGCGTGTATTTCAACCTGTTCCGGTTATGGACAAATACCGGCTGAAGGGCGATTACGCCCGGAACAACATACCCGGGCCCCGAGCGCGGATTCCGAGAAGCTTTAGCGCGCACCAAAGCGCCGCCTGATTGCTCGTGATCACAGGAATCCCGAGCGATTGCTCCAGACGCTCAATCACATCCATGCTTTGGATATTGGCGCAAGAAATGAAACAGGCCTCCGCACGCGCATCCGTCAATTGCATCGCCGTGTCGAACCAGAACTCGGGCGGCGTCGTGCAATAGGCATCCGACCCGGCGAGACATGCGGCCCGGTCTTGCACAATTTCGTATCCGGCCTCGCGCAGATAATCGAGTTTCTTGCCGTGCCCTTCGGGGCCGGTCTCCGAAATGAAGACCAGCCGTGACGCTCCGAGCGCCGATAATGCAGCACGGACCGCGCCCGCTGTGCTGATGGCCGGACGATCGGCCGCCTTCCGGATCGCGGCGACCACCGCGTCATCCGCCTCGACGCCGCCGGACATCGAGGTACCCGTGCACTGAAAAACAATGGCGTCGCATCTGGAATCCATCAGCAGTGCCACGGATTCCAGAATCGCCGGCAGCAATTCCGGCAGCGGTTTGCGATGGCGGTTGGTCATGCGTAGCCGTGTGAAATGCGGCATCACGCCGGCCGGCGCGTAGCGCTGGATTTGCGGCTCGACCATGCGATTGGAAGACGGAATGATAAATCCGAGCCGCGCGCGAGGGGTCTGCGATTGATACGTTCCGTGCATTCGAAATCGCCACCCCTCACCCGGCGCGCCGCCCTCTCCCACAACGGGAAAGGTGACTATGTCACGAGTTTGCCGCCGATGACCGTGCCTGCGGGGAACAGTCTTTGATGACCGACGCGCTTGCCGTTGAAATTGTCGAGATATTCGAAATCCCCATTACGAAGATCGAGTATCGCGATGTCCGCCGGAGCCCCAACCGCGAGCGTGCCGCGCCCGCGGAATACCGGGAAAACCCGCGCTGCATTGACAGTCCCGCGGGCGATGACCTGATCCAGCGGCATCCCCAACATGAGAAATTTGGACATGCAGTTGGGAAAATCGATGACACCGGTCATATGCGCATTCGTATTCCAGTCGGTCGAGAATGTGTCAGGCCAGAAATTCGCCTTAACGATCTGGTCGATGGTGTCCCAACGCATGTGACCCGTCTGCCCGTTGCCGACATCGAACCACACCCCCCGACGGCGCGCCGCCGTCACTTCGGGTATGATCCGTCCATTGTCATCGACGATACTGTTTGGCGGCGGCGCGTACATATGCGTCACCACATCACCGGGTTTCAGCAGGTCGATCAGTTTGCCCAAGGGCGTGATCGTCTGCCCCATATGGATCATGACGGGCAGATTGAACGAGGTCGCCACCTGCTGTGCACGGCGCAGGACCTCGTAATCATTGGGACCTGCCACATCACGCGACAGCCGGGCCTTGACGCCGGCAATCATATCGCGATGCGCGGCGATTGCCTTGCGGCAGGCATCCACATCAGCGCGGTTGAGATCCATCGTATCGCCTTCCGGGATGATGCCGGAACGTCCGATATTGATCAGGACGCGTGCCTGCTGCGGCGCCGATCTCGCCACCGCAATCGTGTCCTCGATGTGATCAGCGCCTTGCGAGCCAGCATCGATCCAGCCGGTCACGCCATCCTTCAGCACCAATTCCGGTCCTTCTTTGAAGCGTGCGGTATGCGTATGTATGTCGATCAATCCTGGAACGACGAGTTTGCCGCGCGCATCGACGACCTGTGCGCCACCCGGCGCAAGATTGGCTCCGATAGCAGCGATTTTGCCGTTGGCAACAGCGACATCACGCACGGCATCCAGCCTGCCCGCGGGATCGATGACCCGCCCACCCTTTACGATGAGATCGTAATTTGCTGCGGCAGCACTGACGCCGCGCGGAAGCAGTGCCGACGCTGCCGCGATTGCGGCGGCACCCGACAACAGTCGACGCCGATTCAACATGGCCATTCCCTCCCTTGGGTCATGGAAGCATCGGGGCGAGTGGGGCTGCTGTCAATCGTGCTCAGAGGTGATGATCCGGCCGCCAGGAATCAAAGCGCTTTTCAAGGCTTTTGAGCATTTGCGTCATGCCCATGCCGGCGGCAGCAATGATCGCGATACCCACCATGACTTTGTCGGTCTGGAAGGTCGCACCCGCCGTCTGCATCATGAATCCGATCCCCGCCGATGAGCCATACATCTCCCCGACCACGATCCCGATCAGCGCGTGACCGAGCCCAAGGCGAACGCCGGTCAGCAGATTGGGCACCGAAGACGGCAGCGCGACGGTCGTGAATAACTGCCGGTCGGTGGCGCCGAAGGAGCGCGCGACCTTGACGAAATCGCGCTCCATGGTCCGCACCCCGGTGATGGTGTTCACAAGGATGGGGAACACGGATGACAGGAAGATGATCGCGATCTTTGCCGGCAGGTCGATGCCGAACCAGATAATGATGAGCGGCATCAGTGCAATGCGCGGTGTCGCATAAAGCGCATTCACGAACGGATCGAGCACCGCGTTCAGGCGCGTATACCAACCCATCAGGATGCCGAGCGGTATGCCGATGCCCGCGGCCAGCCCAAATCCCAGAATGAATTCCTCGCCACTGACGGCAAGATCGGGGAAGATGCGGCCATCGCGGAACATGCCATATCCTGCAATCAGGATGCGGCTCGGTGAACTCACGAATAGCGGGGCAATCCACCCCAGGGTGACGGCGGTTTCCCATAGCGTGAGGAACACCAGGACCGAGAGCAAACCGATTGCGCCATTCAGGTTGCGCGGTTCAGCCGCCACCGGAAGTCCGTCAGACGGCGCAATAAGTGCTTCGGCGGCTGGCTCAATGGTCATTGCGCGGCCGTAAGATGCACGGTTTCTTCATAGATCGAACGCCAGATCTCGTCCTGCAGCTCACGAAAGCGCGGCAGCAGTTTCATCTCCAGCCGGCGCGGAGCAGGCAGATCGATTGTGACAATCTGCTTCACCCGCGCCGGACGAGCGGAAAAGACGGCAACACGATCGGCCACGAACACCGCCTCATCGATCTGATGGGTGACAAACAGCGCGGTGGTGCGGGTGCGGGCGAGGATTTTCAGCAATTCGGCCTGCATCAGATCGCGCGTCTGCGCATCCAGCGACGCGAAAGGTTCGTCGAGAAGCAGCAATTCCGGCTCAAGAGCGAGGGCGCGGGCGATATTCACTCTCTGCCGCATTCCGCCCGATAATTCGTGCGGATAGCTGTCGGCAAAACCGGTGAGGCCGACCAGATCGATCAGCAATTCGGCCCGTTCACGAATTTCCGCAGCCGAAAGCTCGCCACGCAGCTCGAGCCCATAGGCAATGTTGCGCAATACGGTTCGCCACGGAAACAATGAATCCTGCTGAAACACCATGGCGCGGTCATGGCCGGGGCCCGACACCGCATGGCCATCAAGTTCAATTGTGCCGCCGCTGGGCTTCACCAGCCCGTCCACCGCGGCCAGGAAACTCGACTTGCCGCAACCGCTCGGCCCGACAATCGCGACGAGCTCGCCCTCGCCTACCGCAATATCGATGCCAGCGAGGATTTCAAGCCGGCGCCTGGTGCGTTCATTGGTGTAACCCACCCTTACACCACGCGCCGCAAGCCTGATCCGCTGCGACGGCATAACTATTTCAGTCTCGCGAAGAAACCTTCGCGTTCAAGCTGATCCAACGGCGCGGTGTCGACGAGTTGCTCCGGCTTGAATTTGCCGGCTGCCGGCACGGTGGTTTTCAACTCGGCCAGAACGAGCGCTATTCCTTTCAGCGACGGACGCGGAATATCCGGATACACCTTTTGCGTGAAGATGTCGTAGGCCTTCGACAATGCCGGCCCCGGCGGCGCTTTCAGGAAGACGGAGGTGTATTTCAGCGCATCCGCGCGGTCGGCGCGAAAATCGTGAATGCCTTCCGAAATCGCCATCAGGAAGCGCTTCACCACATCCGGATTTTTCTGGACGAAATTGCGGGTCGAGACATAGGACGTGTTCGGATAATCCACCGCGATCGAGAGGCAGTCCACGAGCACGTGATAGCCCTTCTCCTCGAGCTCTCCGGTGCGCGGATACTGCTCGAATGAACCGTCGATCTGCCCCGACAGCATCGCCGCGGTGCGGGTGCCCTCGCCGCCGAGTTGCAGCAGAACAACATCGCTCCGCTTCATGCCGAGATGTTGCAGAGCATAGGTGGCTGCAACATCGGACGATGCTCCGAAACGCGAGATCGCAATCTTCTTACCTCTCAAATCCGCTGCGGATTTGATCGACGGTTTGACCACGAGCTGGAACGGCAACTGGTTGGATATTCCGCCGATGAAGACGATCCCGGCCCCCTGCACCGCTGCGGCGGCAGCTGGCGAATAGCCGTTCTGTGCGATTTTGACCGATCCACCGACTACCGCCTGGGACAAGGTCGTACCGGCGTCGATATACACCAGCGTGACGTCGAGCCCGTATTTGCGAAAAATTCCCTTTTGCAGCGCGTAGTTCATCGGCGCCGTGGTCATCGAATAGCCGTCATATGCGACTTTGAGCGGAATCAGTTGCGGTGCCGCTGCGGCAGCAGGCGCAACGATGGCAATTGAAATCGCCAGCGCCGCGATAATGGATTGGAACAAATTCCTCATGTCAGCACCTGGCCGCGATATTAATATCACGCAAGCAGTGCCTTCATTTTATCCTGATTCATGCCCTTCATGAGTTGATCGACCAGCGCCGATAACGGCATGGCGACTTTCGCGTGCTGCGCCAGCTCCAGTGCCACGTCCATATCCTTTTCTGCCCATTTTCCGGTGCTACGGCCCCACCTTGCGAGCGACCAGTTGGCGCCGCTGGAATGTTGCAGCGCCGCGACCAGCTTCGGGGTGTCGGCGCCCATCTTCTTCATCATGCTGAGCACTTCATAGTTCGCCGCCATACACGCCCAGAGCAGCATGTTGTTGGCGGTCTTGGTGAGCTGTCCCATACCGCAGCCGCCTACATGCATGACATTGGCGCCGAAAGCCGAAAGCACCGGTTGCGCTTTTTCGAAGGCTTCCGCACGACCACCGCAGAAAACCGTCAGCGTGCCGTTGTCCGCCGCCTCCTGCCCCAGCACAACCGGCGTATCGAGGAAGCCGATACGGTATTTGTCGCAGGCAGCTTCGAGTTCGCGCGCTGTCTCGGGCGAAGTCGAGCTGGAGACGCAAACGACGGCTCCGGCTGCCATTTTCTCCAGCAGGCCGGAGTGGAGAATCACGTCCTTCACCTGCTTGTCGGTGGCCACCATGACGATTACGGCGTCCGACCTGGCGCCGGCTTCGGCTGCGTTGCCGGCGATCTTCACCCCCGCATCCGCTGCTCGTGCCACCGGACCCGATGCGACATCGAACCCCGTAACTTCGAAACCCTTGTTGACCATATGGCGTGCCATCTGGAAGCCCATTGCGCCCAACCCGATCACGCCCGCTTTACGCACGACCATTTTCTATTCCTTGCTCCCGTGACGCGACCGCAGACGCTGCGTCGCCTCGTCATCTACTTCCCAATCCTGCGCCGTGGTGATGACGGCAACACCGTATTCAGCGGCCGCTTTCTCCGGCGACACATAACCGTCCACAACATCCCTGAGAACGCTATGGGGGTCGCGTTCGAACGGATCACCGAGTCCGCCGCCACCAGGGGTTTCGAGCCGGAAAACATCACCGGCTTTCAGCGGATAATCGGCATAGCGAGTCGGCAGATGTTTTGCCTCCGTGTCCGGATTGATCGTCAAATCGCCGCAACGGCCATCCGTCCCATCGGCAACTCCGCGCGGCGGAATGACATGTTTCGACGAGCGGATCGAAAAGCGAGCTTCCGCGAGATTGACATATTCACGCAGCAGTCCGAGTCCGCCGCGGAATTTTCCCGCCCCGCCAGAATCCCGAATCAATTCGAACCGCTCTATACGGGTGGGAAATTCGCTCTCGATGATCTCAATTGGTGCGATTTTCGCATTGCTTTGATTGACCGTCGTGCCGGAGGCGCCATCGCGGGACGCCCGGCCGCCCGCGCCTCCGCCGACAATTTCGTATTGCACATAGCTCTTGCCTGCCGACGTTGTGCGGCCGCCGACGATAATCGAGCGGCTGCCGCATCCATCGGCACGGGCGCGCGCCGGCACGCAGTGCGACAGAGCGTCAAACAGCGCTTCGACCATGGCGTGCACCGTCGCATTATATGTGTTCACCGCAGCAGGGAAGCGCGGATTGAGAATGCTCCCCTCACGTGTCCTGATCTCGATGACGCTCAGGATTCCGCTATTGACGAAAATCAGCGGATCGACCAGCGAAACCAGCACATAGGCCGAGGCAGCCCGAACCAGCGGCGGCCTGACATTGGCCGGCCCGCGTGTCTGGTCCGCAGAACCGGAAAAATCCAGCACGATGCGGTCGCCGGTCTTCTCGACAACTACATGGATGCGAACCGGCTTGTTCAGTTCGATTCCGTCATCGTCAATAAAACGTTCGGCTTCGAAGCGGCCATCGGCCCATTCTGCGATCGCCGCTTTCATCCGCTCTGCCGTGATTTCCAGCAGACGATCGAAAGCACGCAGCAACATCGCTGTGCCGAACTTGCCGATTAATTCGCCGAGGCGCTGCTCGCCAAGCCGGCAGGCACCTGTCTGGCCGCGAATGTCGCCCAGCACCAGTTCGGGCGTGCGGCTGTTGGCGGCGATGATACGTTCGATTTCGGCATTCGCGTGGCCACGGCGCACGTAACGGACTGCCGGCAGATGGAGTCCTTCGTTGAACGTCTCCCGCGCCTGACCGGAGCAGGACCCGGGCACCGGACCACCAATATCGCTTTTATGCGCGATCGAGCCGCAATAGCCGATCAACCGGCCATCGCTGAAGATCGGCGTAAGCACCGCCATGTCGGGCGCATGCGGGCTGCCGCCCTCATAGGGATGATTGATGAGGAATGCATCACCGTCCGCAATGTCGTTGCCATATGCTTTCGTCACCGCGGCACAGCAGGCCGGGAAAGCGCCCATATGCAGGGGCAGCACAACGTGCTGCGCAATCACCTGCGCGTTGACGTCCATGATCGCGCAGGAAGCGTCCTGCGATTCACGCACAATCGTCGAATAGCCGGTGCGGAACAGGGAGTTCTGCATCTCCTGCACGATGCCGGACAGGCTTGATTTGATGATCTCGATTTCGATTGCGCCGGGAGCAGCATCCTGGGCCATGTCACGCCTCACCGGTGCGGATGATCAGATTGCGGAACTCGTCCACGCGCAATGAGCAGCCCGGCGGGACCACCGTGGTTGCGTCCAACTGGTCGATAATGGCAGGCCCGTCGAAGAAATGCCCAACGTCGAGCTTTTCACGCTGATACACGGGACATTCGCGCATGACTCCGCCGAACCAGGCACGGCGAGTCTCGCGGCGGGCGCCGGCAAGCGAACGGTTTTCATTACCAAATCTTGGAAACTCGACCGGCGGCAGACGTCCGATGCCGCAAATGCGGAACGAAACAATCTCGACCGTTTCATCCGGTGCGGCATGGCCGAACATCCGCCGATGCGCTTCGTTGAATGACTTCCGCAACGTCAGCGTTGTATCGGGCCCGAATGTTCCGGTGCATGGAATGGTGAGCTCATAACCCTGTCCGGCATAACGCAGATCAAGCGACCGCTCGAGCGAAATGCCCTGATGCTGAAATCCCTCGTCGCGCAAATCCCGGATGGCCTGGCTCTCCAACCCGGCAAAACCCTCGCGCAACTCATCCGGCGCGACGCGGTCGAGGGCGCTCATCCGCGAACGGATGTAATCATGACGCACATCGGACATCAGAAGACCCATGGCCGAGTGCACTCCGGGATAAAGCGGCACAATGACCCCGGCCATTCGGAGTTCGGCGGCAATGGCAGCGGCATGCAAAGGACCCGCTCCGCCAAATGCCAGCAGATGAAACTGCCGCACGTCATGGCCGCGCATGGTCGAAATGGCCTTGATCGCCTCCTGCATCTTCACATTGATCACGCGGGTGATGCCGTCCGCGGCAGCGTCGACGGACAGATCAAGTTTGCTCGCCACCTGCGATTCGATCGCGCGAAGAGCCGCTGCACGATGGAGCTTCATCCGTCCGCCGAGAAAATTGTCCTCGCCGAGATAACCAAGCACCAGGTTGCAGTCAGTGATTGTCGGGTCGGCCCCGCCGCGGCCATAGCAGGCCGGACCCGGTACGGCGGCTGCACTGTCCGGACCGACAGAGAGCTGTCCAAAGCGATCGACGCGGGCAATCGTCCCGCCTCCGGCGCTGACGGTGTTGATATCGAGCATCGGCAGCGAAATATCGCGGCCCTCGATCGTGCCGCGGTGGTGGACCGCGGGTTCGCCATTGCGGACCAGCGACACGTCGCAGGACGTGCCGCCCATATCGAAGGTGACGAGATTCTGCAGTCCGGTGGCAGCTGATAACCGGACGCTCGCGGTGACTCCGCCCGCCGGACCGGACAGCACGGTGGCGGCAGCCTTTTCGGCACTGGCGGGAAAATTCGCCATGCCGCCATTCGACTGCATGACATATTTCTGCTGTGTCGATATCCCGGCATTACTGAGGCGCGACTCGAGATTACCGATATAGCTGACCAGGATCGGTTGCAGATAGGCATTCACGACTGTCGTCGACAGACGATAATATTCGCGGATCTGCGGCAGGATTTCCGACGACAACGAGACGGCGCAATCCGGCATCTCCTGCGCGATCATTGCGCTGACGCGTTGTTCATGTTCCGGCCTTAAGAAGGAAAACAGCAGGCACACCGCGATCGACTGCGGTCCGCGCGCCTTAAGTTCGCGGATGGTGGATTTGAGCGCCGCCAGGTCCAGCGGGTGCAGGATTTCGCCCGAGGCCGAAATACGTTCCACAACTTCGCCGGTGAGAACCGGCGGTACAAGCAGCCTCGGCCGATCGTAAAAAATGTCGAAGATTGCGGATCCGTGCGGCCGGCATTGTTCGCCGACCTCATAAATACCGCGAAAGCCCTTCGTCACCAGCAATGCCGTGCGGACGCCTTTGCCTTCCAGCAGCGCATTGGTGCCGACCGTCGTCCCGTGACAGAAATACGCGATATCCTGCGCGCGAGCCCCGCTTTCGATCAGCAGTTCAATGCCTGCCAGGATGGCGCGTGATGGATCGTCGGGCGTGGACGGCAGTTTTGCGATGGTGATCTGCTGTGCAGCCTCGTCGAAATAGACAAAATCCGAGAATGTCCCACCTGTATCGACGGTCACTCTGAATGGCGGCATGAACGCTGGCCAGTGTCGTGGTTTCGGCAACCTCCGGTTTACCGTGGCCCCTACCCTGCAACAAGCCGGGGCTTCACGTTATGGGAAACGAACTCGTGATGCGGTTCAATGCCGCGCTCTGCCGCCATCGTCTCCAAAGCGGCGCGGGATGTGCTAATGGGGCGGCTGGGTTAAACGATGGGGCAAGCGCGTGGACCCGATGCTTTGGTACGGTTTGTGGTTGGCGATCTCAGGCCTGCTGTCATGGATCGTCTTTGCCATGTTTAGAACTGACATGGCGCGCCTGAGCCGCCGGGAGCCACTCCGGATTCCGTTTATCGGGTGGGCCCAACCGGGCGACACGACCTATCCGCTGGCCATCGTGGAATTGTTCGGCCCCTATGTCACGCTGTGCGCTGCGGTCGTGTTTTTCGCCGGTTTCTCCGTCTATCTCGCCGCATTCACCGGCTGATCAAGCTTCCGCGACATCGATGTGCACGCCCTCGATGTCGGTGAGCTGAAAACAGCCGAGCGGGCATTTCTGCAGCAGCTTGAGCCGCGCTTCGCCTTCCGAACCATAGCCGAGCGCGCGGCTGCGCAGATGGGGATTTTCTCCGGTCAGGAAGTCCAGGTCCCGTTTGACCTGATCGACGCTCTCCACCTTGAATCCGATATGGTCCAAACCGGTACGCGCCGGATCCTGAGCGTAATAGTCGGAGATCTTCCAGGGGATGATCATCAGCGTCACCCGGCCGTCGCTGAGGTAGAAGTTCTCGTCGCCGGGACGCTCCTGACGCTCCAGACCGAAAACCTCGGCATAGAAATCGGCGCAGCGCCGCGCGTGGCGCGTACGGAGCGCGAGGTGGCTGATCGCCCGTTTCTGGACCCAGTTATTTTCGGCAAAAATGTCTTTCTGTTCTCCCGAACCGGCCTCTGAGAGGTCGAAAATATTGGTGTCGGGATCATGGACGCTGTAGGCGGCATAGGGGCGGATGGGCGGACGTTTGACGGCGGTCAAGTTGCGATCGAATCGCTCAATGCGGGCAAGCGCCTCCGGGATGTCATCAACTTCGATGCCGAAATGGTCGAGGCCGCTCAAGCGCCCATCACGGCGCGGAATGCAGTTGAGCCCGACATAGCCATCGCCGACCGGGACCGCTCGTGCCGGACGCGGCTTCTTTGTTGTCTTCATGTCGAACAATGCCTGATAGAACCGGGCATTCATCGCGTAGTAATCGGTCGCAATCGCAACATGATTGATTTTGGCAGCCATCGCCTTCACGCCTCGCCATTCGCGACATCGAGGTAAACGCCCTCGACGTCGGTGAAATGGTGATGCCCGAATGGGCACTGTCTGAACAGCTTCAGGCGTGCTTCGCCCTCGCTTCCGTAACCGAGCGGCCGGCCATGCATCAGCGGATTTTCGCCAATGAGGAATTCGAGATCGCGCTTCACCGCGTCAACGCTTTCAACCCTGAAGCCGATATGTTCGAGCCCCAGCCGCGCCGGATCCATGCCGACATAGTCCGATATCCGCCATTGCTGGATTGCGAGGGTCACGCGGCCATCCGACAGGTAATAATTCCCGTCACTCGGGCGGTTCAGCAGCGCAAGCCCGAACACCTCGGCGTAGAATTGCGCACAGCGCTCCGCATTCCGGGTGCGCAGTGCGATGTGGTCGATATGGCGGGGACGGACGGCCTGACCGTCATTCTCGGCATAGACGTCTTTTTGGAAGCCGATATTGCGCTGGGAAAGATCGAATATGTTGGTGTCCGGATCATGCGCGCTATAGGCGGCGTAAGGCCGGATCGGCGGACGTTTGAGCGCCGACAATTCAGGATCGAATTTCTGCATGCGGGCAATCGCATCGTCGATGTCGTCAACCTCAATACCGAAATGGTCCAGACCGCTGGTACGTCCATCGCGGCGGGGAATATGGGTCATTCCGACATAGCCGTCGCCAAGTGAAATCGCGCGCGAGGGCGGCAGCGTCTTATTCTTGCCCCCTGTCATGCCGAACAGCGCTTCGTAAAAGCGCGCATTCGTCGCGTAGTAATCGCTGGTGATCGCAACATGGTTGATGCGCGCCGACATCGGAAGCTCCCATAATTTCCGCCATTCTGGACCATTCCGGCGGTTTTGTCAGCGCCAGGCCAGGGGTGCATTTGACGCGTGGCGGACGCTGTGCCATCTGCAAATTGCAGTCTGATCGGAGCGCAAATGACGGGCAACATGCTTTCATTCCAGCTTGAGGATGGCCGATCCGCGGGCACAACCCGAACGCTCGAGGTGGCAAACCTGATCATTGCCGGCTGGACCGGACGCGACCCCGCCGCGGTCGAGCATCACATCCGTGAATTGGAAGCGCTCGGCGTCAAACGACCGGCGTGCGTGCCTATTTTCTACCGCGTCTCGGCGGCGCGACTGACCGCAGAAACATCGATCCAGGTGCTGGGCGAGCACACCAGCGGCGAAGTGGAATTCGTGCTGGTCAAGGCGTCGGGGCAGCTATGGGTAGGGACAGGCTCAGACCACACGGACCGCGAGGCGGAAAGCGTTGGCGTGTCCCTGTCGAAGCAAATCTGCGACAAGCCGATTGCCCCTGCACTTTGGCCGTTTGACGCCGTGGTCCCGCATTGGGACCGGCTGATCCTCCGCTCCTTTGCCACGACCCATGGGCGGCGGGAGCTATATCAGGAAGGTCCAGTGAGCGCGCTTCTCCATCCGGAAGATTTGCTGTCGCGTCTGGGCAGAACCGGGCTCGCCGAGGGTAGCGTGATGTTCGGCGGCACATTGCCGGCGTTTGGCGGCGTAAGACCGGCCGATCGTTTCGACTTCGAGCTGGAAGATCCGGTGCGCGGCAAGACAATTGCGCACGGCTATGACATTTTCACCCTGCCCGTACCGGGCTAGAGCAGGGGCAAACACATGCCGATGAACAAACCTCATATCGAGTTTCTGGCGCTCGACATGAAATCAGGCTGGGCGACTCCGGAAGGCTATCCGGAAGGGATCAAGCAGAAAATTCTGGCGAGCGATCTGGATGAGCGGCGCAAAACTGGAAGCCGGACACGTTTGCTGCGCTTTGAACCCGGCGTTTTCACGATCGCGCCCTTTGTCCACGATCATTGGGAAGAGGTTTATCTCCTCTCCGGCGACCTTACGGTCGGTAATGATGGCGAAGGCAAGGGCGGTGAATCTTTCTTAAGCCCAACTTATGCATGCCGCCCGCCGGGCGTGCATCATGGCCCATTCAAGTCCGAGAAGGGCTGCATGCTGTTCGAAATCCACTACTACGACGAAAGCCGGACCGGACCGAGATGACGCGGCCCATCAAGCTGGCGATTCCGGACCTCATCTCAAATTCCTATTTCCCGGCAGTTGCCGCCGTTGAGCTTGGATTTTTCCGCCGCGAGGGAATCGATGCATCGGTCGAGCTGATTTTTCCCGTCGACAAATCCTACGCGGCATTGCGGGATGGTGCGGTAGATCTTGTCGGCGGATCGGCACATTCGGCTTTGGCGGCATTTCCCGAATGGCGCGGCGCCAAGCTGCTCTGCGCGCAGGGACAGGGCATGTACTGGTTCCTGGTCATGCATTCGCGCTTCCAGGCGCGACGCGGCGATCTCAATTGCGTAAAAGGCAAAAGCATCGGCGCCGCACCCTGGGTCGATCTTGGATTGCGTCAACTCCTGATTGAGGCTGGCATCGACCTGAAGCGCGACGAGGTCCGGATTGCACCAGTGCCCGGTGCACAGGGCGCCGGAATAAATTTCGGCTTGACGGCGGCGAGAGCCCTGCAGGATGGAAAGATCGATGGCTTTTGGGCCAACGGCATGGGCGCCGAAGTCGCCGTAAGAACTGGCGCAGGGACAATCGTTCTCGACATTCGTCGCGGCGATGGCCCCAAAGCCTGTTTCAATTACACCATGGCATCGATTGCGGCGACCGACCGGCTGATCGAGCGCGAGCCGGAGATTGCTGAAGCCGCCATTCGCGCGATCGTCAACACCCAGGCTGCATTGCGAGCCGATCCGTCACGCGCAGCTGCGGTTGGACGGAAATTGTTTCCGGCCGATGCGGCGGCACTCATCGCGGGTCTCGTTGCGCGCGACACACCGCTTTACGATGCGTCGATTTCTCGTGAATTCGTCATCGGCATGAATCAATTCTCGCGCGACGCCGGCATTCTACGCGGCGATCCAGACTATGACGATATTGTCGCAACGAAGCTAAGCCATCTGTGGAATACTTCAACGTGACTCCAGCCAGTGCAGGCTGAATAACCCGCCCGGGTCACACCAGAATTTGCGCGGCATGAAACCCGAGGACATGGCGATTTCCTGAAAACTTTCGACCGTGTATTTGTAGGAATACTCCGTCAAAATCGCGTCGCCTGCCGAAAATTCAAACGACTGCCCGGAAACATTCGCCGTCTGCCGGATTGCGCTGATCAGATGCATCTCAATCCGGCTCTCTGCCGGGTTGTAGAATGCATAATGGAAAAAGCGTGACGGAACGAAATCCGCGCCGGCATCGCGGTTGGCGCGCACCAGCAGATTGAGGTTGAATGCCGCCGTGATACCGGCTCGATCATTGTAGGCCGCGTGCAATATCGCCGGGTCCTTCACCAAATCGACGCCGATTAAGAGCGCACCTCCATCCAGAATTCCGGCCGCCGCCGAGAGAAATTGGCGCGCTTGCAGCGGTGTAAAATTGCCGATGGTCGAACCCGGAAAGAAGCCGAGACGACGCGATTCTGATGTCAACGGCCATCGCAGGTTTGCGGTAAAATCGCCAATCACGGGATGGACCTGCAAGGACGGGTAATCCCGGCGCAGCCCATTCGCGAGCTGGTCCAGCCAGGTGATGGAGAAATCGACAGGTACATAGGCGCGCGGATGCCGGAAAGCGTCGAGCAGTATACGGATTTTATCGCCCGCTCCGGCACCGAATTCCATGATCCCGACACCTGGACCCGCCAGGCTCGAAATCTCTGCCGCATGCGCGCGCAGGAGGGCCGTTTCGGTGCGCGTCAGATAGTATTCGGGGAGCGTGCAAATCTCATCGAAAAAGCGGGCACCAGCCGCGTCGTAAAAATATTTGGATGGGATGCTTTTCGGAGATCGCGCGAGGCCTGCGACCAGCGCTTCGCGAAAACCATCAGACATCGCCGCGGAGGCGCGGGCGAAGCCGTCTTCCTGAATCGATTTCATGCATCCCCTGCCAGGCGGACTCCGGAAAATTGCCACCGCGCACCAGGGTGGAAGAAATTCCGGTATCCGGGCCTGATGTGGTCGGCTGGTGTAACGCATGAACCGCCCCGCAAGACGATCTGGCCGGACATGAATTTGCCGTTGTACTCCGAGGCAGGCCCACTCCACGGCTTAAATCCCGGGTATGGATCGTAGGCAGAACGAGTCCATTGCCACGCATCGCCATAAAACTGGCTCTCGGCTTGTTTGGCCGGTTCCGGATGCAGGCGATCCAACCGCAGGAAATTCCCCGCGAGCGGCTCTCGCCTCGCTGCTGTCTCCCACTCAAATTCGGTTGGCAGCCGCTTGCCGCACCATCGGGCATAGGCCTCGGCTTCATAGAAGCTGATGTGAACGACGGGTTCGGAAAGCCGCAGCGGCCGCGCTCCACCCAATGTGAAAATCGTCCATTCATCCTGGTTCTTCATCCAGTAGAGCGGAGCACGGATATTCTGCGTCTGGATGAAATTCCAACCGTCGGACAACCACAGTTCGGGCCGCTGATAACCGCGGTCACGGATGAAATCCAGGTATTCGCCGCAGGTCGCAAGCCGCGATGCGAGCCGGAATGGCGCCAGCAGAACACGATGACGCGGCTGTTCATTGTCGAAAGCGAAGCTTCCAGTTCCGCTGCCGATCCAGTACAGGCCATCGGCGTGGTCGCGCCACGTGAGTGGCGCCGGAGTCACATCCGCTCGTTCTGGAAGCCCGGAATATGCCGGTAAAAGCGGGTTACAGGACAGCGCGTGCTTGATGTCGGTCAGGATCAATTCCTGATGCTGCTGCTCGTGTTGCAGGCCGAGTTCAAACAATTTTTCCGTTTCGGCAGTAAACGGATGATCCAGCAGCTGCAGCATTGCCGCACCGACATGCTCGCGGTATCGCAGAATATGTTCACATGATGGGCGCGTGATCATGCCGCGCTGAGGACGCGGATGCCGGTCGCCGAGAGACTCGTAATAGGAATTGAACAGGTACTGGAAGCGCGGATCATATGCTTCGTATCCGGACGCGTGCGGGATCAGCAGCAAGGTCTCGAAGAACCACGTCGTATGCGCGAGGTGCCATTTGACCGGGCTGGCATCGGGCATGGATTGGATGCATTGATCTTCGGGGCTTAGTGGGGCTGCCAATTCTTCCGTCAGGCGCCGCACGGCCGACAGACGCGCCGCCATCGAATTGGCATCCGGTTGGGCTTTGGTGGAAATGCCGGACATTCTTTTTTATGATGAGGCTTGAGTGTTGGCTCGCGGCGGAATTAATGGGCGCCACCGCCGGCCACTACGCCCGATCATGATGTTGGCTTCATCCGGGCCTTCCGAACCGGCCGGATAGAGCGGCAATGGATCGGACTTGTTGCCTTTCCAGTCATCAAGAATCGGTTGAATGATGCGCCACGCCGATTCGATCGTATCGGCGCGTTGGAACAGACTGGCGTCACCAATCATGCAATCATAGAGCAGGGTTTCGTATCCCGTCGCCGCCTGAGCCTGGAAATATTCGCTGTACTTGAACCGCATCTCGACATCCCCGATCCGCACATCCGGGCCGGGAATTTTTGCGCCAAACCGCAGACTGACGCCCTCGTCAGGCTGAATCATCAGCGTTAAGTCGTTATTCGTCAGGCGGTCGACCGGAGTATTCTGGAAAACGGCAAGGGGTGCCTGTTTGAACCGCACGATCACCTGACTCTTCCGGGCCGCGAGGGCTTTTCCCGTGCGCAGATAGAACGGCACGCCTGCCCAACGCCAGTTATCAACCATGAGCCGCAGTGCGACGTAAGTTTCGGTGGAGGAACCGCTATTGACGTCGTGCTCTTCCTGATATGCCGGGACGGATTTGCCGTTTGTCCTGCCTGCTGCATACTGCGCCCGGACAACATCGCTGTGCAACCTGTCCCGGCTGAAGCTATGGATCGCGTCGAGGACCTTTCCCTTTTCGTTGCGTGTCGCATTCGCATCAAAACAAGACGGCGGCTCCATGGCAATCAAGGTCAACACCTGGAAAAGATGATTTGGCACCATGTCGCGCAACGCGCCGGTCGCGTCGTAAAAACTGCCGCGTGTTCCGATGCCGATGGATTCCGCGACCGTGATCTGCACATGGTCGATGTAGTTGCGGTTCCAAAGCGGCTCGAATAATCCGTTGGCAAACCTCAGGACCATGATGTTCTGGACGGTTTCCTTCCCGAGATAATGATCGATCCGGAATATCTGACTCTCATCCAGAAATTTCCACAGCAGGCCGTTCAGATTCCTGGCCGATTCAAGATCGTTTCCGAAGGGCTTCTCGATGACCACACGCCGCCACTGCCCTTGCGGCTGACGCACCAGCCCCGCCGCACCCAGTTGTTGGACGACCTGGCCAAATTCACTGGCAGGAATAGCGAAATAGAACAGATAATTGCCGCCAGTCCCGGACTTGCTGTCAATCTCGCCGAGCAGCTTGCCCAGCCGCTGATACGTCGCCGCATCATCCAGATTGCCGGAAAGATATTGCATGCGTTGTGCCAACCATTCCCAATCGGACTGGTTGATTTTTTCGCCGGATAGTTGATCGAAACCTTTGCGCAGCGTGTCGCGAAACTGCGCCGCGGTGATCTCCCTGCGTGCGACGCCGGCAATCGCGAACGATTCCGGCAATAAGCCGGAACGCTTCAGATGATAGATCGCCGGCATCAGCAATCGTTTTGTCAGGTCACCCGAGGCGCCAAAGATCACCAGAACGCAAGGGCTTGCGGGAGTCGAATCCTGCATCAGTCAGCCGCCATGTTTCGGTTCGACATGGCCGCCAAACTTGTTGCGCATGGCAGACAGCAGCTTGTCGGCAAATAACGCCTCTTCCCGGGATCGCAACCGCGCATAAAGGGCCGATGATAGAACGTCGGCCGGCACGCCGTTTTCAATCGCATTGATGAGGGTCCAGCGGCCCTCGCCGGAGTCCTCAACATATCCCGTGTAGCGCGACAACTCCGGATCCTCCGCGAGAGCGGACGCGGTGAGATCGAGCAGCCAGGAACCGATGACGCTTCCCCGGCGCCACAACTCGGCGATCTCGGGCAGATCGAGAGTGTAACGCTCCTCTTCGCGAGCAGAGCCTGACGCATGACGCAAGATGTCGAAGCCCTCGGCATAGGCTTCCATCAGCCCATATTCGATGCCGTTGTGCACCATTTTGACAAAATGCCCGGCGCCCGATGGTCCGCAGTGCAAATAACCCTGCTCGGCAGTCCCACCCCGTGCGCGGCCCTCCGCCGGCGGAATTCCTGACTGTCCCGGCGCCAACGCGGAAAAGACCGGATCCAACCGCTGAACAGCTGCGTCGTCGCCGCCGATCATCATGCAGTAACCGCGGTCGAGGCCCCACACACCGCCGCTGGTGCCAACATCGATGAGATCGATGCCCTTTTCCCGCAGCATGCCGGCGCGGCGAATGTCATCCCGGTAATAGGTATTGCCGCCGTCAATCACGACGTCCGCCGCGTCCAGAAGACGGGAAAGCTCGACAATAGTTGTTTCGGTGATTTCCCCGGCGGGCAGCATCACCCAGACGGCGCGCGGCTTTTGTAACTGTTTGGCGAGTTGAGCGAGGTCACTGGCGCCGGTCGCACCTTCTTTCGCCAATTCCGCAGTGGCAGTGGATTTCGCGTCGAACACGACGCAGCTATGGCCGTGCGCCATCAAGCGGCGGGCGATATTCCCGCCCATTCGACCGAGCCCGATAATCCCGATCTGCATCCCTGTCCTCGTCACAAAACCATATCAGTTGCGATGCAGCCGCAATCGCAATCAGCCCTGGGCAAGAGCGTCTGAAATGGCCTGTTCCAATTTCATCAGTCCCGAAGAGCCATCACCTGCCAGATGTATGTGCAATGCCCGGCGACTCCGTTCATTCAAAACCTCAAAATCGCCGCGCGCGGTGGCTTCGATGACCTTACCAAATGTATAGGATTGGCCCGGCACGGGAAGATCGGGTTCATAGTCGCTGGTGATCTGGAGAAACGCGCCGGTATTTGGCCCACCTTTGTAAGCCTGTCCGGTCGAATGGAGAAAGCGCGGGCCGATTTCGGCGCAGGTCGCGATTTTTTTTCGATCGCGGATGTTAACCCGGATTTGTTGCAGTGTGGATTTTACGGTGGAGTTTGGGTTGAGATAGGCCAGCAATGCGCAATAGTCGCCGGGCTTCGTCGCGGCAAAGAATTGTTTCAGCACGCCGCTTAAGGAATTGCCGCGGGAATTGAGCATGCCCATGGCCGGGCCGCCGCCATACAGCCGGATTCCGTCTTCGGCAAACAGCGGCGTTTCCGGCGCCGCTTTTGCAGCGTCTTTCATCAACGCGCGAGTTTTCACCTTGCTGGCTTCGACGTCCGGCTGATCGAAGGGATTGATTCCAATAACGCCGCCCGCAATCGCCGTGGCCATTTCCCAGCGAAAGAATTCCTGGCCAATGTCATAGGGATCGGCGATGGCAAATCGCAGCACCGGCTGGCCCGCTTTTTCGAGCGCGGCAACAGCATTGTCCTGATCAACGTCCGATTCACGGTCCAATCGCAAATAGGCGAAGAGGCGATCCCGGCCATAGCCGTCGGGCGAGGTCAGCGGCTCGGCATCAATCGGGATCAATCCTTTGCCCTGCTTACCGGTGGATTCGGCGAGGAGCTGTTCGAGCCAGGCGCCAAAATCCGCGATGCGCGGCGAAGCGATGATCGTTACCTTGTCACGGCCGGACTTCGCCAGTGTTCCAAGCGCGACGCCGAGCAAGACACCCGGGTTTTGTTCGGGCGGGACATGCCGGTCGCAGGAACGCACCATTTTGGCCGCCGACTCAAGTAACCGGGAGACGTCCACCCCGGAAATCGCCGCGGGTACCAGTCCAAACACCGACAGCACAGAATATCTCCCGCCGATCGCGGGATTACCGGAAAACACGTGACGGAAGTGCCGTTCTTTCGCAACGCGCTCGAGCTGTGAGCCGGGGTCGGTAATCGCGACGAAGCGCGGCGCGGCGGCGCCCTTTTTCACCTTCTCAACCCGATCCCAGAAATAATCCATCAGGATATTGGGCTCGAGAGTGGTTCCGGACTTGCTCGAAACAATGAACGCCGCTTTTGCCAGGTCGATTTTTCCCTCAACCTCCCGAATGGCTTGCGGATGCGTCGAATCGAGGACGTGCAAGACCGGCCATTGCTTGCGCGCGCCAAATGTCCGCGCGAATACTTCGGCGCCGAGGCTTGATCCTCCCATGCCGAGCAGGACTGCATTGGTGATGCCGTCCTTCTGCAAGCCTGACGCAAGCGCATCGATTTTCTGAATCTGCGCCCGGCTGTCATCGACGGCATTCAGCCACCCGAGCCATTTATCTTCGTCCGTTCCGGTCCACAGATTGGCATCCTTGCCCCACAGATCGCGAATCTTTCCCGCTTTGGTCCATTCTTCGAGCGTGTTCTGCACGGCTTCGGCGGTGGCTTTATCCAGACTTGCCGAATAGCGGTTGAGTGCCGCGCCAAGCGTCTGGGCACGCCGCTGTTCGACGCCTGCCAACAATCCGTCGAAGGATTCTGCAAACGATTTGACGCCTTCAACCGTCAATTTGTCGGTCACTTCGTTGAGCGAAATCCCGAACTTTTCCAGCAAATTCAGCTGCTGCTGTGCAGCGGGTATATCGGCCTCGATCGTGTTTGCGACCTTGCCATGATCGCGAAACGCCTCGATTGTCTCGATCGGCATGGTGTTGATCGTATCGGGCCCGATCAGATCCTCAACATACATCACATCGCGATAGGCGGGATTTTTGGTACTCGTGCTTGCCCATAGCAGCCGCTGGACGCGTGCGCCGCGCTGCTGCAATGCGTCCCAGCGCGAGCCCGAGAAGAGCTGTTTGTAGTCCTGGTAAGCGAGCTTCGCATTGGCAACGGCGATCCTGCCGCGCAAATCGGCAAGTTTCTGATCGGGCCGCTGTTTTATCTTCGCATCGATCAGTTTGTCCACGGCCGTGTCGATGCGGCTGACAAAGAAGCTCGCGACGCTGGCGAGACGGCGGGCATCGCCACCGGCAGCGGTCAACTGCTCGAGCGCCGCGATATAGGCTTCAGCCACCTGGCGATAGACGTGACGCGCGAAGAGAAGCGTGATGTTGATATTGATGCCTTCGCCCAGAAGCTGCCGGATGGCGGGAACCCCTGCTTCGGTTCCCGGCACTTTGATCATGACATTCGGCCGGGCGACTTCGTTCCACAGCCGCCGTGCCTCCGCGACTGTGCCGTCGGTATCGTTTGCGAGGTAGGGCGAGACTTCCAGACTGACGAACCCATCCGCACCACCAGTGCTGCGATAGACCGGCAACAGAATATCGGCAGCACTTCGAATGTCCTCAATCGCGACATGCTCGTAGAGACGCATGGCATCGCAATCGGAACCGGCGATCGTCGAATTCAGTGAGCTGTCGTACTCGCTGCCTGAGATTATGGCCTTGCGGAATATTGTCGGATTGGAGGTGACGCCGGACACTCCGTCCTCATCGACAAGCCGTTTGAAGCTTCCATTCCCGACGAATTGGCGGTCGAGAAAATCCATCCAGACCGACTGGCCGTATTCATGAAGACGTTTCAGCGGATTCACTCTAGCCACCTTTGTTGCGCGCGGCCTGTTCCTTTGCCGCTTCGACGATGTGTTCAGTGGTGATTCCGAAGTGTCGATAAACCTCCTTGTAAGGACCGGACGCCCCGAATGTTGTGATGCCGATGCGCGCGCCATCCGGTCCTACATAACGGTCCCAGCCAAATGGCGACGCGGCTTCAACCGACACGCGCGCGCGAACATTGGGTGGCAACACCTGATTGCGATAGGCGGGTTCCTGTTCCTCGAACAGCTCCCAACTGGGCATGCTGATGACACGGGCTCGTATACCATCCTTCGCCAGACGATCGCGTGCTTCGATGCAGAGCGGCACTTCACTTCCGCTCGCGATCAGTATCACATCGGGCGTGCCTTTCTCCGCATCGGCGAGAACATAGGCTCCCCGCCGCAGACCCGATGCCGGTGCATAGGTTTTGCGATCGAGAACCGGCAGTCCCTGCCGGCTGAGGCTCAATGCGGTCGGCCGTTTCGATTGCATGGCATACAGCCACGCCTCACGAACCTCATTGGCATCCGCAGGACGCATCGTGACCAGGCCCGGCATGGCGCGCAAACTCGGCAGCTGTTCGATCGGCTGGTGCGTCGGACCGTCTTCGCCAAGTCCAATGGAATCATGGGTGAAGACATAGACCACAGGCAGCTCCATCATGGCCGCCAGGCGAATTGACGGGCGCATGTAGTCGGAAAAAATCAGAAACGTCGCGCAATAAGGCCGCAACTTACTGAGTGCGAGACCATTCGAAATTGCGCCCATCGCATGCTCGCGAACGCCAAAATGCAAATTGCGCCCGGTATTGCCGCCTTCAAAATCTCCGGCTCCTGCGATGAGGGTTTTGGTTGACGGGGCGAGATCGCCCGAACCGCCGAGCAGCCACGGAATATGTGGCGCGATGGCGTTCAGTACCTTGCCCGAAGCCTCGCGTGTCGCCATGCCCTTTGCGTCGGCCGGAAACTCGGCGACGTCGCTGTCCCAATTTTTCGGCAGCTCATCACTTCCAATCCTGTCGAGTTCCTGGCCGAGATCTGGATAGTGTTGCCGATATGTCTTCAGTCCGGCGTACCAATCGGCAGAGAGCTTACGGCCACGGGCGCCAAATTGCGCATCGAAATGCTCACGCACACCGTCGGGGACCAGAAATTTCGCATCTTCCGGCCAGCCGTAAAACTGCTTGGCCAATTTGACTTCTGGTTCGCCAAGCGGCTCGCCATGCGCCTCTTTAGTATCCTGCTTGTGCGGTGCGCCGTAAGCGATATGGCTATCTACAATGATAAGCGTTGGCGCCTTGCGATTTTGCCGGAACCCGCCAAGTGCCGCAAAAAGCGCATCGCAGTCATTCGCATCGCGGACATGCTCGACATTCCAGCCATAGGCGCGGAAGCGTGCGCCCACGTCTTCGGTGAATGCGAGACTGGTGTGCCCCTCGATGCTGATATTGTTGTTGTCGTAAAGCCAGCAGAGGTTACCCAGCGCGAGATGGCCTGCGATGGACGCCGCCTCAGACGCGACGCCCTCCATCATGTCGCCATCGCTGCACAGCGCATACACATCGTAATCGAAGAGGGCAAATTCCGGCCGGTTGAAGTGATTGGCGAGATATCGTGCGGCGATGGCCATTCCGACGCTATTGCTGCAGCCCTGGCCGAGCGGACCTGTCGTGGTTTCCACACCCGCGGTGTGCCGGTATTCGGGGTGACCCGGACAATGGCTTCCGATCTGGCGGAAGTGGCGGATGTCGTCGAGTGTCACCGCGGCTTCGCCGTTGCCGGCTTTGACGCCGGTCAGATGCAGCAGCGAATAAAGCAACATGGATGCGTGGCCCGCCGAGAGGACAAAACGGTCGCGATTTGGCCACGCAACATTGTCGGGATTGAATTTCAGGACGCGTTGCCACAGCGTGTATGCGACCGGGGCCAATCCCATCGGCGTGCCCGGATGTCCGGAGTTGGCCGCCTGGACGGCATCCATCGACAGCGTGCGAATGGTATTGATGGCAAGCTGGTCGATGGAATTACTTTTCGGTCCGTCCACTGGTTCGACCTCTGTTTCGCCGGCTTGGAGTTGGGGACCGTGCGGACCGCCGGGGGGGATGGCATGCACGGTATGTGAACCAGTCTGCCTAGCCAACATTGACGCGCCAGTGAAGCAAAAATTTATTGCACGGACAGGGCGGGAACATCTTGAGGGTGTTTTGCGTTGTGCGCCGCGCCGGCGTGGTTCCCGCTGAGTGGCGAGCTTCATCTACCGGGCAGAAGCGACAGCGGGGGGCTGCCTTTGATGCCAGGACAGGAGTGAGACATGGCCGGGAAGATCAGTCCCCTCGCCGGGAAGCCGGTGACATCTTCCATGCTGGTGAATGTGCCGAAACTCACCACCGCCTATTATGCGCTGCAGCCTGATCCCGCGATTCCGGCACAGAGGGTTGCTTTCGGTACTTCCGGCCATCGCGGCTCTGCCTTCGATTGCGCGTTCAACGAAGCACATATTCTGGCGATCACCCACGCGATTTGCCTGTACCGGAAAATGAAAGATGTCGACGGCCCGCTATTTGTCGGGATCGATACCCATGCCCTTTCCGAGCCGGCACTCGCCAGCGCGATCGAAGTGCTCGCTGCCAACGGCGTTACAACCATGCTCGATATCGCCGGTTCCTACACG
This sequence comes from Micropepsaceae bacterium, assembly GCA_036273455.1. Classification (GTDB taxonomy): domain Bacteria; phylum Pseudomonadota; class Alphaproteobacteria; order Micropepsales; family Micropepsaceae; genus CAIYRG01. Next base: position 128,101 of record DASUHP010000033.1, read on the forward strand.
CCGACGCCGCTGGTTTCATATGCGATCCTGACCTACAATCGTGGCCACAAAAGCGGGTTTGCCGACGGTATCGTCGTCACGCCATCGCACAATCCGCCGCAGGACGGGGGATTCAAATATAATCCGCCTCACGGTGGTCCCGCCGATACCGACGCCACCGGCTGGATTGAAAAAACCGCCAACGAATTGATCCAAAACGGCCTGCGCGATGTGCGCAGACTGCCCTATTCCCGCGCTTTGCGAGCGGACTGCATCCACCGTCACGATTACATCGGCGAATACACCAGCGGCCTGTCCGAAATTCTCGACATGGAAGCGATCCGCTCGGCTGGGGTGAAAATCGGCGTCAATCCGCTCGGCGGCGCATCGGTGAAATTGTGGCAGCCGATCATTGATCGTTACGGTTTGTCCGCGACCATCGTCAATGATGAAGTCGATCCGACGTTCCGCTTCATGACCGCCGACTGGGACGGGAAGATCCGCATGGATTGTTCGTCGCCCTATGCAATGGCGGGATTGATTGCCATTCGTGACCAATTCGACGTGGCATTTGCAACCGATACGGATGCCGACCGGCATGGCATCGTTTGCCGCTCCTGTGGGCTGATGGACCCGAATGCCTATCTCACAACCGCAATTTCCTGGCTCTATCGTAATCGGCCGCTCTGGCGCGACGACCTCGGGATCGGGAAAACAATCGTCAGCAGCAGCAGCATCGACCGGCTGGCGGCGCAGCTTGGCCGGCCGCTATCGGAAGTCCCGGTTGGATTCAAGTGGTTTGTGCCGGGGTTGTTCGACGGCACGATCGGCTTCGGTGGCGAGGAGAGCGCCGGCGCGTCGTTCCTCCGCAAAAACGGGAATGTCTGGACCACGGACAAGGACGGCGTATTGCTGTCATTGCTCGCGGCAGAGATCACCGCGCGTTCAGGGCGCGATCCGGGCGAACTCCACGCGCTGCTCACGATCGAACTCGGACATTCCTGGTACGAAAGAATCGACGCGCCCGCCAATTCGACGCAAAAATCGATTCTGAAAAGCCTTTCACCACGCCAGGTCGCTGCGACGGAGCTTGCCGGCGAACCGGTGCGCAGCGTGCTGTCAAACGCACCGGGCAACGGGCAGGCAATCGGTGGAATCAAGGTTACGGCAGAGAATGGCTGGTTTGCCGCGCGTCCCTCCGGGACTGAAGAGGTCTACAAGATTTACGCCGAGAGCTTCCGCAGCGAGGACCACCTCAAACACATCCAGAGCGAAGCCCAATCGCTTCTTTCGCAAGTCTTTTCGGAAGCCTGACCACTGGATTGAACTGCCCTGAATAATCTGATTTTCTTCGCCCGGATCGGCCGTTTACGGCGGAATTGATCGTTTGGAGCTCCGGGAGGAACAATGAGAAGGATTATTGGTTCGGCCGTAATCGTGTCGACGGCTGCATTGGGAGTGACCGCACTCTATGCGGCAGAATCGAACCGGCCGGATTGGGCCTATGCGATCCCGGTTGATCCGGCACCGGCGCGCGGCCCTGAGGACGGAAAGCTGTTCAGCCTGCCGGGAGCGGCCAGGCAATACACCCTGAGTGAAATCCGCGGCGTCAGCGACAAGAATCCAAACGTCCTGACGCAACCCGCCGATTGGTACCCGCAGGATCACCCGCCGATGCCCAAAATCGTCGCCGAGGGTGACAATGCCCGCAAAATCCAGGCCTGCTCGCTATGCCACTATCCGAACGGCAAAGGCAGGACGGAAAACGCGCCGCCCGCGGGTCAGCCGGCTGAATACATCATCCGGCAATTGCATGATTTCGCGACGGGTTGCGCCACAGTGCCGATCCGCGCAAAGCCAATACAAACCGTATGATTGATTTCGCGAAAGCGATGACGGACGACGAGATCAAAGCGGCGGCCGATTATTTTTCTTCGATGAAGTGGACGCCGTGGATCAGGGTGGTCGAGACCAATACGATCCCGAAGAGCCGCAGCGTGTTTGGCATGTGGATGCCTTATGAAGGCGCCAAAGCCGGCACCGAACCGCTCGGCGACCGGATCATAGAGTCGCCGGAAAATCCACAGCGCACCGACGAATTGCGCGATCCGCATTCCGGCTTCGTTGCCTATGTCCCGGTTGGTTCGATCGCAAAAGGCAAGGAATTGGCGACGACAGGCGGCAATGGCAAGTCGCTGCAATGCTCGATCTGCCACGGCCCCGACCTGCACGGCATTGGCTCCGTGCCGGATATCGCGGCTCGCTCGCCCGCCTATATGGCGCGCCAGCTCTACGATATCCAGGCGGGAACGCGGCACGGCCAGAT
>DASUHP010000034.1:0-40973 GCA_036273455.1 Micropepsaceae bacterium
CTCGTACTTACGGGAGGTCGAGGATGGCGATTTCCGCCGCGAGTTTGCCCTTCGGGCCATCGCCGGCGCGCACCCTTACCCGCTGTCCGGGAAATAATTCGCGGATACCCGAACGGCGGAGCGTCTCCATATGCACGAAGACGTCCGGTGAATTCGGATCGCGCGAGACGAAGCCATAACCCTTGCCGCGGTTGAACCATTTCACGGTGGCTTCGAATGCCGCGCTCGAATTCGCAACTTCGACAATCGGCAATGCGCCACCCGCCGGCGGCAACACCGTGCTATTATCCAGCTCCAGCAATTTTATCGCCTGGAAGCCCTTGGGCCGCTGCACCGCCTGACAGATCACGCTGGCGCCTTCCTGCGCCAGTTTGAATCCCGATTGGCGGACGCAGGACTGGTGGAGCAGGACATCGCCCAATGTCCCCTCTGCCGGCTTGATAAAGCCGTAGCCCTTCACGTTGTCGAACCACTTGATCTTTCCAGCAATCTGAACGATTGCTTCGCCGGTTCCCACGGACTCCGGCATCATCATCGCGTCTGTGCCCACTGCCCCTCGCCCCTGCGCAGCTTGTCTAAAATTTAACATAAAGGTTAGGTCACGAGAAGCTGTGATTCGCAACTTGCGTGACAAGTCGGCTCTGGTTTCGCATTTCTAGACGCATGTCATGGATTTCAAAGGCAAATACAGCATTCCTGCAGCGCCGGACCGGGTCTTGGCCGCCCTGCGTGAGCCGTCAACCTTGTTGGCCTGTATTCCTGGCGGCGAATCCGTCGACGAGGTCAACCCTAATGAATACAAGGCCGTCGCGACGCTCAAAATCGGCCCAGTGAAAGCCCGCTTCCAGGGCAAAGTCATAATCGAAGACATCATACCGCCGCCGGGAATTGCCCACGCGATGCGATTAAGCGGAGAAGGCCAGGGCGGCGCGGCAGGATTTGCGCGCGGCCAATCGGAAGTCCATCTCGCCGCTGAGGACGGCCACACAATTCTGGAATACAGCGCGAAAGCCGTGGTCGGCGGTAAACTGGCGCAGATCGGTCAAAGACTGATCGATGGCGCCGCAAAGTCGGTTGCCGACGAATTCTTCGCCAGATTTTCCGCGCTGATGCAGACCAAAGCCGCAACACCCGCGCCGCCACCTGCGGCACCACCGGCACGAGCTCCGGCAGCACAGCCGCCCGCCTCGGAAGGACTCGCACCGCAGGTCTGGGTGGCCGGACTTATCGGTATCATCGTCATTCTGCTGATCTTTTTTTCGATCGTGTTGTAGAAGGTGGACGTTGCCAATTTAGGCCGGTTTGGATTCATTGGAATGTCGCCCTCCACTGCTACACGGTCCCGCTCGCCCGCAAACCGGAAAACATGCATCCGCGGGGGAGGAAACGTGGGTTCGTCGCGTGGAATGAGACGGTGTTGGAGTTGGGATGAGCAGGATCAGTGTTGAGGTGAATGGCGAGCGTCACAGCGCCGAAGTCGAGGATCGCACGCTGCTCGTGCATTTCCTGCGCGAGTCTTTGCGGCTCACCGGAACGCATGTCGGGTGCGACACCAGCCAGTGCGGCGCCTGCGTGGTGCATGTGAACGGGAAGGCGGTGAAATCCTGCACCATGTTCGCGGTCCAGGCGGATGGGGATTCCATCCTGACCATCGAAGGCCTCAGCAAGCATGGCGTGCTTCATCCGGTGCAGGCAGCGTTCCAGGAACATCATGGGCTGCAATGCGGCTTTTGCACCCCCGGCATGATCATGACGGCCGTCGATCTGCTCACGCGCCACGCAAAACCAGACGATGCGCTGATCCGGCACGAGCTCGAAGGCAATCTTTGCCGCTGCACCGGCTATCTCAATATCATCAAGGCCATTCAGGCCGCATCACAGGCTGTGTGAAATGTATCCAGCCTCGTTTCGCTATTGGCGTGCCTCGACCGTCCATGAAGCCGAGCAGATGTTCAACTCGGCGTCGGATCCGCGTTACGTCGCAGGCGGGCAATCGCTGATTCCGGCGATGAAACAGCGGCTCGCCAATCCCTCCGATCTGATCGACCTTTCGCGCATCAGCGGATTGTCCTTTATCCGCCGTGACGGGGAGCGGCTCGTGATCGGCGCCGGCACAAGACATGCCGATGTCGCGGCATCGGCCGAAGCGCAACGCGCCATTCCGGCACTGGCCCATCTTGCGGGGCTGATCGGCGATCCGGCGGTGCGCCATCGCGGTACCCTGGGCGGTTCGATCGCGAATAATGATCCGGCTGCGGATTATCCCGCGGCGGTGCTGGCATTGGATGCGGTGGTCACGACCAACCGGCGCAATATCCCGGCCGGCGCGTTCTTCACCGGCATGTTCGAAACGGCGCTGCAGGAGGGAGAAATCGTCACGGAAGTGACGTTCCCACTGGCCGCCCGCGCCGCCTATATGAAATTCCCCAATCCTGCGTCGCGCTACGCAATGCCGGGCGTGTTCGTGGCAGAGCACGGCAAATCCGTCCGGGTCGCCGTAACCGGCGCAGCGGCATGCGTCTATCGCGCGGCGGAACTGGAGTCGGCGCTGTCAGGACAATTCAGACCGCAATCCATGACCGATGTCACAATTCGTGCCGATGAATTCACGTCCGATCTGTTCGCATCGGCGGAGTACCGGGCAAACCTCGTCAAAGTCATGGCACAACGCGCCGTCGGATCCATGCTATCATCCCGAAATGGCTGATATCGCATCCGATCCATTGTCGGCTGCTGCCGGATGGCTGCACGACGCCCGCAAAGTTGCGATCGCAACTGTGACGCGCACATGGGGCTCGGCACCGCGTCCGGAAGGCAGCCAGATGGCAATCCGCGAGGATGGCGCATTCAGCGGATCGGTGTCGGGAGGTTGCGTCGAAGGCGCGGTGATCGGTGAAGCTGAAAACGCGCTGCGCGATGGCAAGCCGCGCAATCTGAAATTCGGCGTCAGCAATGAGGACGCCTGGGCGGTGGGCCTCGCCTGCGGTGGCACAATCGAAATTCACGTCGCGCCGATTTTGGCACAGCCGCAGCGGTCGCTCCTCGCCGAATTGAAACACGCGCGCGACGCGCAGCAGGCGGTCGTGCTGGCAACCGATCTTGCCAGCGGAGAAAGCGTGCTTCGATATCCCGGCAAGGCAGATGGCGATGCGCTCGCCAGTTCCGCCCGGATGCAGGCGCGGCGGGACCAGAGCACGACCGTGGAAATCGGCGGCCGCAACTGGTTCCTGACAGTATTCAACCCGCCGCTCGATCTCGCGATTATCGGAGCTGTGCATATTGCCCAGCCTCTGGCTCGCATCGCGGCCGTAGCCGATTATGCGGTGCGGGTCATTGATCCGCGCTCAGCCTTTGCCACCGGCGAACGCTTTCCCGGCGTGACCTTGTCGCTGGAATGGCCGGACGAAGCGCTGGCGATGAAACCACCTGGGCCGCGCACGGCAGTGGTGGCACTGACGCATGATCCGAAACTGGATGATCCCGGGCTTTCCGCCGCGCTCAAGAGTGAGGCGTTCTATATCGGCGCGCTGGGGTCACGCACAACGCATGCAAAGCGTCTGGAGCGGCTGAAAGCCAGAGGCTTCGGCGATGCCGATCTTGCCCGCATCCGCGGCCCAATCGGGCTCGATATCGGGGCACGCTCACCCGCCGAGATCGCGGTCGCGGTGCTGGCGCAGATGACGGCAGAGCTGCGGAAGGCCTGAAGCGTTTTCCGCCGATCCCCTACGCTGAAAGTTCGGCGGGCGAGTAGTGGCAACTCGCGGTCCGCCGCAGTCTTGACGAAGGCGGAAGTGGCTGCCGGTCCGGCGCCGCAGAAACGCGTCATTCTCAAAATTGGGGGCGCCTGCGCCCAAAAAAAAACCGGGCGGAGGATTGGGGGACCCGCCCGGCTGGAGCGAAGCCACGCGCGATGACCGTGACCTCCTGGCCGCAATAAAACCGCAAGCCCATGCCATAGATTTGGTGGAAAACGATGAAAGATCATCGCCCTTTGCCGTTTTGCCGCGAATGACATAATTTGTGACAGGTGCGGGCTTGCGGCCAATGACCGGTCGGAGGCGATAAGTGCTCAATGTCAACCAAGGGGTAGAGCCATTGTCCGAAGGCGGCGTACAGCCCCACATCCTCGTTGTCGACGATGCGCGCGATATTCGCGAACCGCTGGTGCGCTATTTGCGTGAAAGCGGTTATCGGGCTTCGGCGGCGGATGGCGCACAGGCGGCCCGGCGGCTGATGCGGACCTCGGCGATCGATCTGGTCATTCTCGACATCATGATGCCCGGCGAAGACGGGCTTTCGCTGTGCCGCTCGATTCGGGAAAATTCCGGCATTCCAGTGATCATGCTCACCGCCCGGGGTGACGAGCTGGACCGGATCGTCGGGCTGGAAGTGGGCGCCGACGACTATGTCTCGAAGCCATTCAATCCGCGTGAGTTGCTGGCGCGCGTGGGGGCCGTGTTGCGGCGGACCAACACATTGCCGCCGCGGCTGCGTGGGCCCACGGCCGAACGCTATCGCTTCGGCGAATGGACATTCAACGCTGCGCAGCGCGAAATTGTCGGGCCAGAAGGGCTCGCGATGCCGCTCTCAAGCGGAGAATACAAGCTGCTGATGGCATTTCTCGAACGGCCGAAAGTGGCGCTGTCGCGCGAACAACTGCTCGATCTGACCAAGGGCCGCGATGCCGAAGTATTCGACCGCTCGATCGACAACCAGGTCAGCCGGTTGCGCCGCAAGATCGAAGCCGATCCCAAAAATCCGCGCTACATCAAGACCGTTTGGGGCGGAGGCTATATGTTCACGTCCGACGTGGAGATCGTCTGATGCGCGCATTCCAAACTCTCAGATCGCAATTCGTTGCCGTCGTCGCCGCCGCGGTGATCCTGTCGAATCTTTCGGTCGCAGTGATCCTGGAGGTGGCCCGCGAAGGCGAATTGCAGACCGCGCGCATCACCGCCGCAGTCGATCGCATTGCCGCGGTGTTTCGCTATGTGATGACGATTCCAGCAGAACAGCGGGCGCCCGCGGTCGAGGCGCTGAGCGGTAATCTGTTTCATTACTCGATCTTGCCCCAGCCTCCGTTCGGCGAAGTTCCGATGAGCGAAGAGGAGCGCCAGCTTGCCGCCGATCTGAATTCAGGCGAGCGCACGACCGATCTCGCCCCGGGGCGGGTGCGCGTCTTCGACTTGCCGCGGCAGTTGAACAATCCGCTGAACAGTGACAGCCCGTCGGTTGAGATCACCCAGGAGCTTCCCAATGGCGATGGCTGGCTCACCGCGCAGTTCACGCGGCCACCTCCGCCCTCGCCCGCTCCGGCCATTTTGACCGCGGCGCTGTTCGGAACCATCCTGACCGGCGCCGCTGCGGCATGGCTGGCGGGGCGCGTATCGCGGCCGCTGTCGGCGCTTGCCTATGCCGCCGATGAAGTCGCGCGCGGGCGCATCGCGCCGAGGCTGCCCGACACCGGGCCGGAAGACATCCGGCACGCGGCCAAAGCGTTCAACGAAATGAGCGACCGGGTCACACGTACACTGGAAAGCCACCGTCAGCTGCTGTCGTCGGTGGGACATGATCTGCGCACGCCGCTCGCGGCCATGCGCATCACCGCGGAATTTGTCGCAGATGAAGAGACTCGCGAACGGCTGACGCGCAATTTGGACGAATTACAGGCGATGACGGAAGCGGTTTTGTCCGCGGCGCGATCCGGTCCGGGAGAAGAAAAACGCCGTGTCGATCTCTCCGCGCTGATCGAAAGCGTTTGCGATGATCTGACGGAACTCGATCAGCCGGTCACGGTTGATATCGAAGGTGTGGCGCCATTGAACTGCCGGCCCAACGAAATTCGCCGGGCGACGCGCAACCTGATTGAAAATGCCGTGCGCTACGGCGGCTGTGCGCGTGTCACGCTCGATCGCGACAACGATTGTTTCGTCATCAATGTCGATGACGACGGTCCGGGAATTCCCGCCAACCGGCTGGAGGAAGTCTTCGAGCCGTTTGTGCGGCTGGAAGAATCGCGGAACAATACCACCGGCGGTTCCGGATTGGGACTGACGCTCGCACGCGCCATTGCCCGCGAACATGGCGGCGATGTCGTGCTCACCAATCGCATGGCGGAGGGACAGGTCATCGGCTTGCGTGCCGCGCTGCGCCTGCCGCGCGACAAGCAGCAGCGTCCGCGGAACGAAACACCGCCTGCGCCCGCGGAGGCGTTCGCGAAGTAAGATATGCTTTTCGCCACTGTTTCTCCTTCCGAAGCCGAAGGCTGTGTCCTGGTGCATAGCCTGCGTGCCGGAGGCAGGCTGCTGAAAAAGGGCCGCGTGCTGGCGCCCGGCGATATTGAAGACATCCGCAATGCTGGAATCACCGGTATTACCGTCGCCCGGCTTGAGCCCGGTGACATCGCGGAGGATGAAGCGGCCGCGCAGATCGCCGTCGCATTGGCGGCAGATGGTGCGCGTATCGGCGCGGCTTTCACCGGCAGAAGCAATCTCTACGCGACCGTTTCAGGCGTGATGAATTTCGATCCGGCGGTGATCGACCGCATCAACGGCATTGATGAATCCATCACGCTGGCAACACTTGCGCCTTTCGCGACTGTTCGGCCCGGCGAAATGATCGCAACGGTGAAGATCATTCCCTATGCCGCGCCCCGGACGGCGGTGGAACAAGCGACGACTCTGGCAACCGGCGCCATTCGGGTTGCCGCGTTCAAGCCGCTGCAATGCGCGCTGATCTCGACATTTCTGCACGGGCAGAAGCCGGCTTTGCTGGACAAAAACCGGACCGCATTGGAAGCACGGCTCGCGCCCCTGGGTGGCCGCATCATCTTCGAACACCGCGTTGCGCATCGCAGCGAACCGCTGTCGCAGGCGCTCCACGAAGCCGCATTGCAGCAGCCGGACGTGTTCTTTGTCTTCGGCGCATCGGCCATTTCCGACCGGCGCGACATCATTCCGGCGGCCATTGCCGGCAGCGGCGGCGAGATTGAGCATTTCGGAATGCCGGTGGATCCCGGCAATCTGCTGCTCCTGGCGCACCTTCGAGGCGTGCCGGTCATCGGGCTGCCGAGTTGCGCCAGATCGCCCAAGACCAATGGCTTCGATTTTGTGCTGCAGCGCATTTTTGCCGGTTTACCCGTGGGCGGAAACGAAATCGCACGCATGGGCGTGGGCGGTTTGCTGCAGGAAATTCCCAGCCGCCCGCAACCGCGCGACGAAGCCCCGCCCGTCCCCCGCGCGCCGCGCATTGCCGCCATCGTGTTGGCGGCGGGAATGTCGTCGCGCATGGGCGCCAACAAATTGCTTCAGGAATGGCGGGGCAAACCGCTGTTGCGCTGGACTGCGGAAGCAGCGCTGGCCAGCGAAGCCAGGCCGGTGATTGTTGTGACAGGACATGACGCAACGAATACCGAGGCCGTCCTGCGCGGGCTGGATGTAGTCATCATCCGCAATCCGGCCTACCGCGACGGTTTGAGCACGTCGCTCAGGTCTGGGCTGTCGGCGCTTCCGGATTCGGCCGACGGGGCGTTGGTCATGCTCGGCGATATGCCGGAAGTGAGCGCAAATCTCCTCAACCGGATGATCGCGGCATTTTCACCACCCGACGGCCGCTCCATCTGCGTTGCGGTGCATCAGGGAAACCGTGGCAATCCAGTGCTGTGGTCACGCGCGTTCTTTGGCGAGATCGCCAACATTACCGGCGATACCGGCGCTAAAACCCTGCTGGGCGCAAATGAAGAGCAGCTTTGCGAAGTCGAAACCGGTGCCGCCGTGCTTCGCGACGTCGACACGCCCGAAGCGCTGGCGAAATTGCGCGCGGGATGAGCGATCCGCTTTACGGCAAACCGCTGTTGCGGCTGGCCGCTGACGCCGTGGGCGCGGGCCGCCTGGCCGAATTCGACGCCGAAGCCACGACGTATAATCCCGCCTGTGGCGACCGGATTGCGGTGACGGTTCGCAGCGACGGCTCAGGCCACATCGCCGCCCTTGGCCATGAAACCCATGCCTGTGTCCTGACCCAGGCATCGGCCTCGATTTTGGCTGCGCATGCATCCGGCATGGATTCCGTTCGCCTGCGCGCCTTGCGCGACGAAGTCGCCGGCATGTTGCGCGGCGACGGCGTGGTCACCGCACCATTTCAGGACTATGACGTGCTGAAACCGGCTGCGATCTACCGCAATCGGCACATTTGCATCCTGTTGCCGATCGACGCCGCCCTCAAGGCGCTGGAGAAGGAATAGAGGTGCGAAAACGAGAGCACGGAGTACGGCGCGTCTGTGGCGGAGCGCGGCATCGGGGCCCCATCGCGCGAGCAGCAAGCGCCAAAGGCGATTGCAGCGCGATGGGATGCCGCCGGCGAGTTGGCCTTAAATCTCGTCGGTGCGGCTGACGACGCGCGCGACGAGCCCGTAGTTCACTGCTGCTTCGGCGCCGATCCAGAAATTGCGGTCCGTGTCCTCGACAATTTTCTGGTAAGGCTGACCGGTTTCGCGGGCAATGATGCGGTTGATGCGTTCGCGCATCTTGATGATTTCTTCCGCTTCAATCGTAATGTCGGACGCCTGCCCGGCAACGCCGCCAAGCGGCTGATGCAGCAGGAATCGCGTATTTGGCAGGCAGAAGCGGTTTTCTTTTTCGGCGCCAAGAAAAATATGCGCGCCGGCGCTGGCGACCCAGCCGGTGCCAATCATCTTCACCCGTGGTCCGCAGAAACGGATCATGTCGTGAATCGTATCGCCGGATTCGACATGTCCACCCGGGGAATTAATGATCACGCGGATGTCGCCTTTGCCCTCCGCGGCATAGGCGAGAAGCTGGCCGCACACGCGTTCGGCAACTTTCATGTCGATTTCACCGAAGACGAGAACAGTGCGCGATTTGAACAGCGCCATCTGTACCGGAGCCATCGGCTGCTCCGGCTTCATCCCCTCGTTTTCCTTTTTTTCTTTTTCGGGGTCGTCGTCATCAAGTCGGAAGGTCGAAAGGGACGTCATTTTGTTTTCCTGATTGTCAGATTGCGGTTTCGGTACACGAAATCGCCGATTGAGTGAACGCCCAAGCCCCGCGAGACGACGGCGTCAAATGGAGATAAGTACGCGCTTCGGCTTGAACCAGACTCTAGTTTACCGAAAGGTCGCGCGAACGGCTATCGAACCAGGCCAGCGGCAGGGGAATGGAACCGAACAAAGTCGCGCCAATGACTCCGAGAGCCGCCGCCAATGCGAGCAGCGCATAGAGCACCGGCCGCTTATACAATGCGACGGGCCGGTAGGCGGCGCCGGAACTCAAGAACAGCTCATCGCCGCGGAGCGTCGCCGACAGGCTGCCGTCGCGGGCTGCCCATCCTCCACCTCCCTGCGGCAGAAGCGTGATGTTTTCTGCGCCGGCCAACACCAGCGCTCCGCCGGATCCGGCACGAACCCGCAAATCGCCTTCCTGCGACTTCAGGAAGACGAGTGAGCGAAGTTCGCGATCGGGTTCGTAGGTGCCGGCAATTGCGTCGGCGGTTTGAGAGTGGACTGCGGCGGCGGAATTTTCCGCCGCCCCGCCTGGCGCCGGCAGCAATTCGTCGAATACACCTTCATCCAGCGCACGCCAGAAGCGCGTGCCAGCCGGTCCGCGGACCGCAATCGCATAAGCCAGTCCCGCATCGGGAGCGACCACGAGCCGGACGGAAAATCCTTCCGCCGAGCCGTCCATCTGCAGCGCGCGCCGGCCATTGCGTTGAAGCTCCGGCAAGCCGAAGGACCATCCGGGAATTTCCGGCGAGCTCTTTTCCAGGACTCCAACGCTGGAGGGCGTCAGGACCGTCGCTTGATCCAGCGTGCCCTGATTCACGAGTGCCGCCGCCAGGCGCGCGAGATCTCCGAGCGAGGTCCGTAATCCGCGATTGTCCACATGCGTCGCAGCCATGCCGAGCGGCTGGAAAATGCGCTGTTCGAGATAATTCGACTCGGACATGCCCGAAGCTTTCTCGAGCACGCGGCGGATCAACCTGTCATCTCCGCGGGCCAAAAGCCGAGAAAGGGTCAGACCCGAATTCTGTCCGTCGAGCAGCGCGCCGATATCCTGGCCGGGTTTGAGCCGGCCTTTTTCGACAAGCTGGAGAATGGCCACGGCCTGGAACAGGCGCCCCATTCCGGCGGCAGGAACGACCGTCGTGTCCGTCACCGAACCGGTCGCACGATTCAGCGGCGGGTGATCCTTCTGAACCACCGTTACGCCAATGCCCAGTACGCGTTCATCCGCCCTTAAACCGCGCAGCAACCCGGAAATGTAATCCCCGGCCTGTTGGGACTGACTGCGGACGAGCGGAATGGAGCCGACGTCCACGCGCGATGTCGGCGCGGCGATCGGAGGCAGGTCCGTGCTGCTCTGGGCCAACGCCATTGAGCTGATCGAACAGGCGAGGATCAGCGCCGCGGCGCGTAAAAAACGGATGGGCAACAAGTCCATATGGAGTCTCGGCTGCGCGCCGACCCTAACATGGGCGCACAGCCGGCAATGTGAAATCATCGCAACCTGTAGTTGGACTCCTTTCGTGTTTGCCGGAATAGCCGGCAAACACGAATGCGCCAAATACCCGTCTCCCGACCTACGACCGAACTCGGTCCACGTGAGCCGGCTCACGCACCGGCGTGCGAGTCGGCCGTGTGGGTGCCTTGGTAGATTGCACCGGTGGCGCTGGTGGCGCTGGTGGTGCCGGTGGCCGAATCTTTCCCTCGCCCAGCAACAGCAGAATCGGCGCCGAGATAAAGATCGACGACGACGTTCCGATCACGATGCCGATCAGCAGCGTGGTTGCGAATTGCCGGATGTCGCCCTGACTCATGATCGCGAGCGGTAGAATGGCCAGGAACACCGTGCCCGAAGTCGCGATCGTCCGGCTCAATGTTTCATTGATGCTGCGGTCGACCAGTTCACGCAGACTCATCCGCCGGTACAGCCGCAGATTTTCCCGTACCCGGTCATAGACCACGACCTTGTCGTTGATCGAGTAGCCCATGATCGTCAGGATCGCGACAATACTGGTCGTGTTGAACTGGAATTGCGTCAGCGCATACACGCCGCACATCTTGGTGATATCGAGCAGCAGGGTTGCCGTGGCGGCAACACCGAATTGCCATTCGAATCTGAACCAGATGTAGATCAGCATCGCCAGCATCGCGACGCCGAGCGCGGTCAGGCCGTTCTGGAACAGTTCGGAGCTGACGGTTGAGCCCACCGCATCGACGCTCTGGATGGACGTGCCCGGAAATTGCGTCTGCAGCGTGGTGCGGATCGCGGTCGCGGCGTTCTGGTCGGCAACGTCGCCGCCCGGCTGCTTCTCAACCCGGATCGCAACATCCTGGGGGGTGCCGAATTGCTGTAACTCTACCGGGCCGAGATTGAGTTTCGCCATTTGCGCCCGCAGCGCGGCGAAATTCACCGCCTGCGGCATATGGGCCTCAATCGAAATGCCGCCCTTGAAATCAATGCCGTAATTCAGCCCCGGATAATAGCACAGCGCCAGCGATCCGATGCTTAAGATGGCCGAGGTCGCGAGGCCGGCAAAGCGGCCCTTCATGAACCCAATCGCGGTATCGTCCTTGACGAGGCGCGGACCAAACAGGTTGCGCTGATCGGGCGAAAGCGTCCGCGGCCGCGCCGTGCGATACCAGGTCGCGATCAGCAGACGGACGAGGACGATCGAGGTGAACATCGACGTCAGGATGCCGATGCTGATGGTGATGGCGAAGCCACGCACCGGGCCCGAACCGGCCAGCCCGTACAGAATGACCATCTTCAGGAGCGTGGTCATATTGGCGTCGATGATGGTCGACATCGCACGCGAAAAACCGGTCTGGATCGCGGCAAGCGCGGTTTTGCCTTTTCGCGCCTCTTCGCGGATGCGCTCGTTGATCAGAACGTTGGCATCCACCGACATACCGACGGTCAGCAGGATACCGACGATGCCCGGCAAGGTCAGACTCGCCTGCAACAGCGATAGCGCGCCGAGCAGCAGACTGAGGTTCACGATCATGCCGATCGACGCGAACACGCCGAACAACCGGTAGAAGAACAACATGAACACGATAACCAGCGTGCCGCCGATCGCGCAGGCATAGATGCCGACGCGGATGGCGTCGGCGCCCAGATTGGGACCGACCGTACGTTCTTCGATGACTTTCAGCGGCGCCGGCAGCGCACCGCCGCGCAGCAGAATGGAAAGTTCATTCGCGGTTTCAACGGTGAAATTGCCGCTGATCTGACCGCTTCCGCCGAGAATCGGCTCGCGAATGACGGGCGCAGAGATCACGCGGTTGTCGAGCACGATGGCGAATGGCCGGCCGACATTGGACTTGGTGATATCGCCGAATTCGCGCGCGCCGCGGCTGTCAAAGGCGAAATTGACCACCGGCTCGCCGGTGCGCGGATCGAATCCGGCACTGGCCTGGGTCAGGCGGTCGCCGTCCACCGCGACGCGGCGCTGAACGAGGTACGGCGTCTGCTGGCCGTTCTTCTCGATTTCAAACAGCAACTCGTCTTCCGGTGGTGCGCGGCCGGGCTGCATGTCTTCCGGCGGCGCATTGGTATCCACCAGCCGGAAAGTCATCTTGGCGGTGGTGCCAAGCAGGCGCTTCAGCCGGTCCGGATCCTGGACACCAGGCAATTCGACGATGATGCGATCGGAGCCCTGACGCGCAATGGTCGGTTCGCTGACCCCGGTTTGATCGACGCGCCGGCGAATGATTTCGATGGACCGGGTGAGAATATCGTCGGAGCGGCCCTGCAGCGCCGCCTGATTCGGATTCAGCTGCAGTGTTCCGTTGCCGGTTTGGGCGATGTTGTAATCGGGCGCCGTTCCGGTTCCGGTGATCGGCTGCAGCACGCGCTGGGCGTTGGCCAGCTGGCTGGGATCGAGCAGATGAATATTAACCGAACCGCCGACGACCCGCAGGTCGTCATAGCGAATACGTGCGGTGCGCAACGCACTGCGGACATTTTCCAGCGTGGTTTGGGCGCGTTCTTTCTCCGCGGCCGCGAGGTCGACCTGAAGCTGGAGGTATGTTCCGCCCTTGAGGTCAAGGCCGAGATAGATTTGTTGCCCGAACGGAAGGTAGCGCAGTACCCCGGGTCCCACGACATTGGGAAGCGCTGCGAAGATGCCAATGAGAACGGCAATGACGATTGCGGCAATTTGCCAGCGCTTATAGATCACGTGTTTCCCCTGCCTGTGGGATCAATGGAAATATTCCTTTGGCCCTGAAGGTCGTTGCGGTTTATCGCCCGCCGGTGGCGAAAACCAGGCATTACCTCAGACCCACCATTTCGACGACAAAGCCGAGCAGGATGGCCGCGCAAAGGGCCGCCGCGACCGCTTTTCCGGTCTCATAGAGAATGGAACTTGCGGATGGCAGACCGTCAACCATCGGATCTTGCGCGTGGTCCCTCTCGCTTGCCAGCAATCCGGCTTCATCTTCAAAAACGCGCCTGGTCATGTCAGGGCCATTAAGTAAGGTGAAAAACGCCGATTTCCAAACTTACGGTCTGAAATTACGCCATCGTCAGGAAAAATCGAGGCTAATCCGGGGCCAGCGAATGGCGGCGGCCCCAACTCCTTCGGAATTGATCCGCCGAAAAAGCGTTCGGGCGCCGAAGCGCCCGAAAACCTTCCACAGGATCGTGTGAAACCGGTCAGCTCAGCCGACCGAATTCCCGTGCGCCTCACCGCGAACCTGGGCCGCCTGGGTGCGCAGATGATCGGCAAGCTGGGAAACGCTTCCGCCATGTTGTTGCAGGAAGCTGGTGAAATCCGAACGCTGGGACAGCGCCAGCCAGATGCCTTCAACCTGCATGTCGGTGATGATCGGACGCCCGTCCGGCGTTTTCCGTACACGGAACGCCACATGGATGGGCTGCTGGCTGGCTCCGCCACCGGCCGTGACGACAGCATTCACGATGACGTCGTCGGGCGCGCGGACTTCCGAGCCCGTCACCTTCAACGTCTGGCCGTTGTACTTGCCAAGCCGGGTTTCATAAACTGTCACCGCGTAATCCTCGAACGCCCGTTCAAAGGACTGCAAATCCGCGGGTGAGGCATTGTTCGCATATTGTCCCAGCGTGAACATTCCGATCCGATGGAGATCGGTGAGATTCAGCAGGAAATTGCGGAATTGGTCGCGCCGCTGTTCGCTCGACAGCGACTGATTGTTGAGGATTTGGTAACCACGGTCGACATTCTGCTGAACGAAAGCTTCAGCAGGGTTTCCGCTTTGCGCAAGCGCTGGCTGCGCCGAACCCGCAACCACGGCAATTAAGGCAAAGGCCAGCAGTTGAGCCGCAAACCCCCGCCACAACATGACTATTCTCTTCATAACCGCCTCCAGGAATTCACGGAATGCTTCAGTTCCAAATGGGCAAACGTACGCTCACGAGCCTTCGTTCCGAAACCCTAAGGCGCGCCCGCCCTCAAAAATTGGGTAAATTCTGCATCGTCGGTGCGCCGCCATTAATCTGCGATTCGCGTTGCTGGTGGTACAGGCTTCGCACGGTTGCGTAGAAGTCCAGCGATGATTTCTGGATTTCATCCAGCGTCTGGAGATTGCGCGAACGCGCATCAACATCGTCCAGTGTGGTGCGGCCGAGCTGCCAGTAAAAATTCTCACGCACTGGTATGTAGAAGAACGGGTCAAAAGCCCAGTCCGTGACATACCCGGTCGCATCCCTGGCATTGGATGGTCCAATAACCGGGATAAACAGATACGGCCCCTCGCCCACTCCGTAATCGCCAAGCGTAATGCCGAAATCATTGCTATGGCGCGGATAGCCGAATCTCGTCGCGGGATCGAACAATCCCCCGACGCCGACCGTGCTGTTCACGCCGATCCGGAACAGTGTGACTCCGGCTTTGTTGACGTCCCCCTGCAGCACGTCATTGGCGAAGACAACCGGGGAACTGAGATTGTCGATGAAGTTCCGCACGCTGTCGCGCACAGGTTGTGGCAACCCACGGCTATAGGCCACGGCTGCCGGCCGGAGCACAGCGCGGTCAAGCGCGAGGCTGGCGCCGAAGAAAACCCGGTTTTCTTTCTCGAACGGATCAGAAACATCGCCGCTCATCGTCGTTCCGGCACAGTCGGCAAGGACAAGGCAAAGCGCGATCGCGGCGTTAAAGCGGACAAGCGAATTCATCTGGGCAATCCAGTCCCGGCGAAGCTTCCGTCAATATACGAACGGAAGCGAAAGAATATGCCGGAAAATTTAATTGCCGTGGCGTGAACCATGCTTTGACACCCTCCATTTTTCGAGTTATAAAGACATAAAGATATCTTTATATCAGTTCCGACCGCCCATGGACCCATTACTCGGCATGTTGCGCGCCGCAGGCGATCCGACGCGATTACGCCTGCTGCTCCTGCTGGCCAAGGCCGAGTTAACGGTTAGTGAAATCACCGACATCATCGGTCAGAGTCAACCCCGGATCAGCCGCCATCTGAAGCTGCTGTGCGACGCCGGGCTACTGGAGCGAATCAAGGAAGGTGCCTGGGTATTTTACCGCGGCAGCGAGCGCGGCGAAGCTGCTCAATTGACCAGACTTCTCTCGCAGCTTGCATCCGTCGAACATGATCCTGAGCTGAAGGGCGATGCCGGACGGCTGAAGCAGGTTCGCGAAGAACGCGCCCGTCAGGCCGCCAGTTATTTTGCCGCCAACGCCGCGCAATGGGAGAAGATTCGCGCACTCCACGTGCCGGAGAGCGAGGTCGAAACCGCAATCACCCGGCTGTTGCAGCGGGCACCGCTGGATACTGTGCTGGATGCTGGCACAGGCACGGCACGAATCCTGGAATTGCTCTCGCCCCATATTCGGCGCGGCATCGGGATCGACAGTAGCCCGGAAATGCTCACGATCGCTCGCGACCGGCTGGCAAATGCCGGCATCACCAATTGCCAGGTGCGCCGCGGCGATGTTTACCGCCTTCCCTTCGGAGATGGCAGCGCGCGCGAGGGCTTTGGCGCGGTCATCTTTCATCAGGTGCTGCACTTCCTCGATGATCCGCTCGCGGCCATTGGCGAAGCGGCTCGCGTATTGCGCTGGGGCGGACGCATCCTGATTGCCGATTTCGCGCCACACGACCTCGAATTCCTGCGCAGCGATTTTGCCCATCGCAGGCTCGGTTTTTCCGATACCGAAGTCGAAGGCTGGTTCCGGTCGGCCGGGCTCAAGGCAATCGCCAGCGAAAATTTCGCCCCGCCGCGCGACCAGTCCTTAAGCGTCGTCGTCTGGCTCGGCGAACGGGTCGCCGCCACACAAATCAGCACCACAGAGGCCGCCGCATGAGCCTGAAAACTCTTGCCGAACAAAAATCCGAATCTGCGGTCTCCTTCGAGTTTTTCCCTCCGAGAACGCCGGAAATGGAAAACCAGTTGTGGAATTCCATTCGCCGGCTTGCGCCACTGCGCCCGCGATTTGTCTCGGTCACCTACGGCGCCGGTGGTTCGACGCGTGATCGCACCCATGCCACGGTGAGAAGGATCATCGACGAGACCGATTTGAATCCCGCGGCGCATCTCACCTGCGTCGGCGCGCCGCGCGAGATCGTCGACAACGTGATCCGCAATTACTGGCAGGCCGGTGTGCGGCACATCGTGGCGTTGCGCGGCGACATGCCCGAGCCGGGTCAGGCTTATTGCGCGCATTGCGATGGCTATCAGACGACGGCCGAACTGGTGCGCGGCATCCGTGCCGTGGCGCCATTCGAGATCAGTGTCTCGGCCTATCCCGAAAAGCATCCCGACTCGCCGCATTTCGAGTGGGATCTCGATGTACTGAAAGAAAAAATCGATGCCGGCGCAGCGCGCGCCATTACACAGTTTGCGTTCGACACCGCGGTTTACGTCCGTTTCCGCGATCGCGCGCGCAAGGCCGGCATCACGGTCCCGATTGTGCCGGGACTCATGCCGGCCACGAATTTCAAGGGTGTGGCGCGGATGTCGGCGCGGTGCGGCGCCACCGTTCCGGACTGGCTGCGGGGACTTTATGAAAAGCTCGACGACGATCTCGAGAGCCGGAAGCTCGTCGCGTCGGCGGTGTTGGTGGAACAGGTGCGTGAGTTGAAAGCCGAAGGTTTCGACCAGTTTCACTTCTACACGCTCAATCAGGCTGAACTGACTTTCGCCGTGTGCAACATTCTCGGCATCAAGCCGGACGCGCAGAAACCGGCAGCAGCATGAAAAACGCTCGCGCATCGCGGCTTGAATGGCTGACCAAAACTGCACGTGAACGCATCCTGCTGCTGGATGGCGCCTGGGGCGTCATGATCCAGAATTACCGGCTGTCGGAAGCCGACTTCCGTGGCACCCGCTTCGCCGGTCACTCGCGCGATCTTAGGGGCAACAATGATCTTCTGGTCCTGACCCAGCCGGACATCATCCGCGAGATCGGCCGCGCCTATCTCGACGCAGGCGCCGACATTCTCGAGACCAACAGCTTCAATTCCACCGCGATCAGCCAGGCCGATTACGCCATGGAAGCGGTGGTTGCCGAACTGAATGAAACCTCCGCGCGTCTGGCGCGCGAAGTTTGCGATGCTTGTTCGACGCCAGACCGGCCGCGCATTGTGGCGGGCGTATTGGGACCGACCAACCGCACGGCGTCGCTGTCTCCCGACGTCAACGATCCGGGTTTTCGCAACACCGATTTCGACAGCCTGTCGCGCAGCTATGCCGGCGCGACGCGCGCGCTGATCCGCGGCGGCGCCGACCTGATCCTGATCGAGACCGTGTTTGATACGCTGAACGCGAAGGCCGCAATCTTTGGTGTCGAGCAGGTGTTTGCGGAATTGGGTGAAAAGCTTCCGGTGTGGATTTCCGGCACCATCACCGACCTCTCCGGCCGCACGCTGACCGGCCAGACCGTGGAAGCGTTCTGGCATTCGCTGCGCCACGCCGCGCCCTTCGCATTCGGATTGAATTGTGCGCTTGGCCCGAAAGAGCTGCGGCCCTATGTCGCCGATCTCTCGGAAATCGCCGACACGCTGACGAGTGCGCATCCCAATGCCGGGCTGCCCAATGAATTCGGCGGCTATGACGAGACGCCGGAATCGATGGCGGCCTATATCGAGGAATTTGCCCGCGAGGGTTTGGTCAACATCGTTGGCGGCTGCTGCGGCACGACGCCGGCGCATATTCAAGCCTTCGCGGAAGTGACGCGCGGGATCGCGCCGCGCAAATTGCCGGACAAGCCGCGCCGCCTGCGCCTGTCCGGACTCGAAGCCTTCACGCTCAATCCCGAGATGAATTTCGTCAATATCGGCGAACGCACCAACATCACGGGGTCGGCGCGCTTCCGCAAACTGATCGTTGGCGGCGATTTCGATGCTGCCCTGGAAGTCGCACGCAGCCAGGTCGAGAACGGCGCGCAGCTGATCGACATCAATATGGACGAGGGGCTGATCGATTCCGAGGCGGCGATGTCGCGCTTCCTGCGGCTTGCCGCCGCCGAACCGGACATTGCCCGCGTGCCGGTCATGATCGACTCTTCGAAATGGAGCGTCATCGAAGCGGGCCTGAAATGCGTGCAGGGCAAGCCGGTGGTGAATTCCATCAGCCTCAAGGAGGGCGAAGAAGCCTTCATCGAGGTGGCGCGTAAAGTCCGCCGCTATGGCGCGGCTGTCGTCGTGATGGCCTTTGACGAGAAGGGCCAGGCCGACACCACGGAACGGAAATTCCAGATCTGCCGCCGCGCCTATGACATCCTTGTCGATCGCGTCGGCTTTCCGCCCGAAGACATCATCTTCGATCCCAATATCTTCGCGGTCGCGACCGGAATCGAGGAACACAATAATTATGGCCGCGCCTTCATCGACGCGGCCCAGATCATCCGCCAGGCATTGCCGTTCGCGCATATCTCCGGGGGCGTGTCGAACTTCTCCTTTTCCTTTCGCGGCAATGAAGGCGTGCGTGAGGCGATGCATTCGATCTTCCTGTATCACGCGATCAAAGCCGGCGTGGATATGGGGATCGTCAATGCCGGCAATCTGCCGGTATATGAGGACATTCCCGCGGACTTGCGCGAGGCCATCGAGGACGTGCTGTTCAACCGGCGCAGCGATTCGACCGAACGCCTGCTCGAGCTGGCGCAGACCTATCGCAGTGCGGGAGGGCAGCAGACACCGGAGCAGGAACTGGCCTGGCGTGCGCTTCCGGCGCCCGAACGTCTGACGCATGCGCTGGTGCATGGAATCGCGGATTTCGTCGTCGACGATGTCGAGGAGGTCCGTCGCACCGCCAAACGTCCGCTCGATGTGATCGAAGGCCCGCTGATGACCGGCATGAATATTGTCGGGGACCTGTTCGGCAGCGGAAAGATGTTCCTGCCGCAGGTGGTCAAATCCGCCCGGGTCATGAAAAAGGCAGTGGCCTGGCTCATCCCGTTCATGGAAGCGGAAAAAGAGGGACAGCGGCGCGAATCCGCTGGCCGTATCGTGCTCGCGACGGTCAAGGGGGATGTGCACGACATCGGCAAGAACATCGTCGGCGTGGTGCTGCAATGCAATGGCTATGAGATCGAAGACCTCGGCGTGATGGTGCCATCGGCGCGCATCCTCGAGACCGCGCGTGAGAAACACGCCGATGCGATCGGTTTGTCCGGCCTGATCACGCCTTCGTTGGACGAGATGTGCCATGTCGCTGCCGAGATGGAACGCGAAGGCTTTGACATTCCGCTCCTGATCGGCGGCGCGACCACCAGCCGCGTACACACCGCGGTCAAGATTCACCCGAACTACCGCCGTGGCCAGACCGTCTATGTCAACGACGCATCACGCGCGGTCGGCGTGGTAGCCAGTCTGATTTCGAAGGAGACCCGCGCCTCCTATATCGGCGACGTGCGCAATGAATATGCGCGGATCATCGCGTCGCATGATGCGCAGCGCGGTCCGCAGCGCCGGTTGACGCTGGCCCAGGCGCGCGCCAACCGCTTTGCGCCGGACTGGGCCGGTTACGCGCCGCCGAAACCGCGGTTTGTCGGCCTGCGCGAGATCGCCTGCGATGTCGCCGAATTGATTCCGTTGATCGACTGGTCTCCGTTCTTTCATGCCTGGGAAATGAAGGGCCGCTACCCGCAATTGCTGAACGATCCGAATTCCGGCGCTGCGGCACGCGCCTTGTTTGCCGACGCGCAGGCGATGCTCAAGCGCATCACAGACGAGCACTGGCTCTCGGCGCGCGCGGTTTGCGGATTTTGGCCCGCCGAAGCCGAAGGCGATGACATTGTCGTTTACGGAGATGAATCGCGGACGCATCGGCTCGCCGTACTGCACACGCTGCGCCAGCAGGTCGCGCGCGAACGCAACACACCCAATCTGGCGCTGGCGGATTACGTCGCGCCCTCCGGCACCGGAATTGCCGATCACATCGGGGCCTTCGCGCTGACCGCAGGCCTCGGTGAAGACGAAATCGCCGCGCGGTTCAGGGCGGAAAAAGACGATTACAGCGCGATTCTGTTGAGCGCCCTCGCCGACCGTTTCGCCGAGGCTTTCGCGGAATATCTCCACCGCCGGGTCCGGCGCGAATTCTGGGGCTATGCGCCGGATGAAAATCTCTCGAACGAAGAACTGATTGCCGAGAAGTACCGTGGCATCCGCCCTGCCCCCGGCTATCCCGCGCAACCGGACCATAGCGAGAAATCGACTCTGTTCCGGCTGCTCGAGGCGACGGCGCGTGCGGGGGTAACGCTGACCGAGAATTTTGCGATGTGGCCGTCTTCGTCTGTTTGCGGATTGTATTTCAGCTATCCTGAAGCGCGCTATTTTGGTGTCGGCAAGGTTGAACGCGGCCAGGTCGAAGATTACGCCGCGCGCAAGAACTGGACCATTGCCGAAGCCGAACGCTGGCTGGGGCCGCTGCTCAATTACGATCCACGCAAAGTCCAGGCGGCGTAACCTGTCCGCGATCGCGTCGCGGTTTGGTTAATCGAAGGTTAATCCGGAATATCGCAATTGATTTGACGTGTACGGACTATGTGATGGGTCACCTGCAACCATTCCCGTTCGGACCCGTTTTATCCATCGAATAATCCATACACGGCAAGGACATGAACGGCAGAGAAATGTACTTCCATAGCGAGTATCTCGACAGGGCAAGAAAGCTCCGCGATACGGCCACCATGGTGGATGATGAGCGTGTCATGGAAGCCCTGATCAGCTCGGCAGAATCCTATGAGAGGATGGCAAGATGGTTTGCCGACGCCGAGCGGGTTTGGGCGAAACCCAATTAGGGTAGATGGTCGCGCGTCCTAGCGACGATCGTCTTCCTCTTTGTCCCATTCTCCCGGCTGCGTACTCTCAAAATCGGGCATCGCGGCCAGAATCGCGAATACGATGCCAACCGCGCAGATAGCCTGCAGCCACTGGAAAACTCCGGAAGCATCCTGATCAGCGCGATCGTATTTCTGGTCCGCGCTCAGTCTCCAGCCGACCGGCATCGCTCCGGAGATGCCGCATTTGATCGTTTCGCCCTTTGCCGTTTGGCACGTCGGCGCCGCGGCGGCGGAGGCCGCAGCCAAAGTGGCTGCGAGTCCGATGACGATTGAGAGATTGCGCCTACGAAGTTTCACCATCACGAAATCTGAGAGCGTGCACTTGCTGAATTTAGCACGGATTTGGCGAGCCGGAGTCCGGATCACCTATCGCTAGTGAATGCGAAAACCGGAAAAATCGTAAGACGACCGTAACACCTCGTATACGCAGAGTGATTATTCTTTGCGCAGTGCCGCGGTGTCGCCACTCACGGCGATCCGAGCTTTCCGCGCAAGGAGAAGAGTTTTATGCAAGTCAGATCGATATTGCTGATTGCTGCTTCAGCAGCGATCGCTTTTGGGACAAATTCGGTTTCGGCTCAGCCGGGACCTGATCCATATGGCTATTACAGCCAGTATGATCACGACGGGTTCTTCGACCGTGATGGGCATTACCATCGGATCTATGCCCCACCGCCGCCCCCGCCCGCACCACCTCCTGCCGTCTACGAACAGGGGCGCTATGAAGGTGACTGCCATCAGGGGAATGCTGTCGCCGGAACTGTATTCGGTGCGTTGGCGGGCGGATTGCTTGGTTCGGCCGCAAGCCATGGCAATGGCGGCGCCGTTGTTGGCGGCGCGGTACTCGGCGGCTTGCTTGGCAACACGATCTCGCGGGAGATCGATTGCGACGATCAGCCTTACGCGTTCAATGTCTACGCGACAGGGCTGAACGGTGAAATCGGGCGCCGTTATGACTGGCATCACGGGGAAGCTCGCGGCGAGTTCACGCCGATTCGCGAGTTCCGCCGTCGCGGCGAAGTCTGCCGGGAATTCCGGGAGACATCATGGCACGGCCGGGAAAGCCATACCCACAATGGCATTGCATGCCGCCGTGACGACGGCCACTGGCGTTTCGATTGATTTGAAATTCGTTGAAAGGTGACCCGCCCGGCGGTCACCTTTCTCTCCAGCCCAACAATGACCGGTTGGGACGCGGGCCCGCAATAATCCGGCCAGGGTTGCGTTCCGGCGTGGATGGCGTCAGAGCGTGATCCGATGACATTTGATTGGATCACGCGCTACAGCGCAATCCGGCGAAGTGTGAGCGGTTCGCCGACAGATTGCGCGACAATCAAAGGAT
This sequence comes from Micropepsaceae bacterium, assembly GCA_036273455.1. Taxonomy (GTDB): domain Bacteria; phylum Pseudomonadota; class Alphaproteobacteria; order Micropepsales; family Micropepsaceae; genus CAIYRG01. The sequence goes on from DASUHP010000034.1 coordinate 22,646, forward strand.
ATAGCGCGTGATCCGATTGCGTTTAATCGGATCACGCGCTAGTCGCCGCGAAGCGACGGGATAACCGCGAGAATAAGCAAACTGAGAATGAGCAGGCCGACATACGCAGGCATGGCACTCCACCACGGCGCCAGCGATGTCCCCCCTCGCTTCCAGCTGTACTGAAATTCCGTCAGCAGTGTTCGTCAAGACTTGTAAAGATCGAGTATACAAAGCCCAGCGCAATCCGAATCACTGACAACGGTGGACCGACAGCTGATCTTTTATTCAACGGCGTGAAAGCGGAATTGCGGCCATGGGTCATCGCACGAGGAAATGCCCGTGATTCACGCCGCCGTCTGGCCCGCAGGTGCGGATTCGCCGAAGCACGAATGCTCCGCCGCGACCGGAGCGATCTCGCGCTCACCGGATGCGCACCGTCAACGCCGAATCCACCACGCAGGCTGCTCCTTGCCGGCGCCATGTCCGCAGTGCCGGCGCACTGCTCCGATGTCCATGCGTCGCCGCGCGGACTCTACCTGCTTCATACAGAATCACCGGTGTGACCACGGCTGCGACATAGAGCGGAACGGTCGTAAGAAGTTGAATGACGGGAATCGATGGCCCGCATGATATTCCACTCACGGATTGACATGCCCCCATCATCCGGCCGGCCGCCGCAAACAGCCTGGGAATCAGGAAAAGCAAACCGGTCCAGACAACAAAGGTCGCTGGCCAGAGCATAAAATCCGCTACACGATTGCTACGCACGCTCGATCCCAGGGCTAGGAAGGACGTTGCAGCCTAGACGGCAAGCCGGGGCCTGGCGAGAAAATCATTAAATTATGGTTAACACGCCGCCCCCTGCGCGAGGCCGCTTCGAACGCACCGATCTATTTTGGGACTTGCAGATTTTGTCGTAGTCACACAATGTTCCGTGCACGGCTGATACACTCGACCGGCGTCAAGAACCGATCAAGTATTACACGCTCTCAAAACGAACCGGAATTGATCCTGATCAAGGTGGCGCGCCCTAGGGGAGTCGAACCCCTCTTGCAAGATTGAAAATCTTGAGTCCTAACCGATAGACGAAGGGCGCACGGGTCCGGCAAAGTCGCGGGCCGGGGGAGAGAGTTAGCGACCGTAGCTCACGAATTCAAGCTTCCGCGGCCGCGGCGTCCTCGATCTGCAACTGCACCTTGGGAACGCCATCGTAATCGTCGCGTTTGAGCCTGCCCAGAAGGTGAACCCTATGGCCGCGGGCGTTCAGCAGGGCGGCGCCCAATTCACTCGACGCGGCCCGGAACGCAATTCCACTGATCCCCTTCCCGTCACGGCCGGCTGCGCGCAAACGGACATGGCTCTCGCCGACCACGCCGGCATAAACCACAAGCATGTCCGGCATTACGAACAAGGGTTCGGGATTGCCGGCGCCATAAGGTCCGGCGCGGTCAACCTCATCGGCAAAGCCGGTTGTGGCGGACGAGGGCGAGAGCAGTGCGTCGATAATCCTTTCGCGTGGCAAGTCTGCACCACTTGCTGGACCGATCCGCCGGCCAAGAAAGTCAGCAAATTCCCCCATGCGCGACCGGCGGATGCTGAATCCCGCAGCCATGGCGTGCCCGCCGCCGGCATCGAGGATTCCTTCGGCATGTGCGGCGCGGATCACCGCGCCAAGATCGACATTTGCGACCGATCGCGCCGATCCACGGCCGACCGGATCATCGTCATTATCGGCAAATCCCGCCACCAGGGTTGGTTTGGCGTGCCGGTCCTTGAGCCGGCCGGCGATGATCCCGACCACGCCGGGATGCCAGCCATCGCCGCCGATGAGCAAAAACGGATTTTCGCGCTGCTGCGAAGCGAGTTCGGTTGCAGTTCGCAGGATTCCCGCTTCGATCGACTGACGCTCGCGGTTGTGGCGGTCGAGTTCCGCGGCCAGAATTTCCGCTTCCTGCGGATCGGTGCATGCGAGCAGACGCGCGCCAAGATCGCACCGCCCTACCCTGCCGCCGGCATTGATCCGCGGCCCAAACACAAACCCCAGATGATAGACGGAAAATGGCGGGTTGGCGTTCGCAAGACGTGCGAGAGCGACAAAGCCCGCACGGCGCAAGCGATCTGCGCTCCGCAGTCCCTGGCGCACAAAGGCACGATTTAGCCCAACCAGCGGCACAACATCGGCGACCGTCGCCAGCCCCACCAGATCGAGTTCTTCCATCAGGTCAGGTTGGGCGGTCTGGTTTTGCGCAAACCAGCCTTCGGCCCGCAACAGACGCTGCACAGCAACAAGGAACAGGAATGTCAAACCGGCGGCACAGACATGGCGTTGGCCGCTACTGTCGTCGGGACCATTGGGATTGACATGGGCCAGCACCGGCGGATTTGTCTCAACCGCATGGTGATCGAGCACGATCACATCGAGACCACAGGCCGCGGCATCGGCGAGTGGCGCATACGCGGCAGCGCCGCAATCCAGCGTCACCAGCAGCGAGGCACCCTGCTCGCGCAGATGCCTCACTGCGGTGGAAGACGGCCCATATCCTTCGGTCAGGCGATCCGGGACATGGAGCAGCGCTGTCCGGCCGGCACGTTTCAGCCATCCGAGGATCAATGCGGCGGAACATGCTCCGTCCACGTCGTAATCGGCGAGAACGGAGATAGTCTCATTCTGCGCAACCGCCCGGGCGAAGCGGGCCGCCGCCGCGGTCATATGCGCGAATGAATCCGGGTCAGGCAGGAGATGCTTGAGTTTCGGATCGAGATAATTGCCGGCCTGCTCCGCCGTTACTCCGCGCGTCGCAAGCAATTGCGCCAGCGGCCCGGCACATCCCGCCAATTGGAGTTCTCGCGCGAGGTCCTGATCCAGCTCGCGCATGCGCCAGGACCGGCCGGTAAAAGATGCCTCGACACCGAGAGCGTATTGCGCGGGCGCCGCAGCCCGACCGGCGGCCGGGGAAATCAGCCCGGCAAGCGCCTGCGCGTCAGCCATTCTCGAGGGGATGGCGCATCTTCACCCAGCGCACCGTTTTTGTGGCCGAGCGCATCACGATCGAATGGGTCGTCATGTAGTGCCCGTGGACCTGCACGCCTTCCAACATCGATCCGTTGGTCACGCCGGTGGCGGAAAACACCACGTCGCCGGATGCGAGATCCGTCATGTCATAACGCCGGTTGAGATCGGTAATGCCAAAGCGTTCGGCGCGCGCGCGCTCGCGATCGTTCCGGAACACAAGCCGGGTCTGGAATTGCCCGCCAACGCAACGCAGAGCCGCCGCCGCGAGTACGCCCTCGGGCGCGCCGCCCTGGCCGATATAGATGTCGATGGCCGTGAGGTCCGGCTCGGTTGTCGCGATGACACCGGCAACATCGCCGTCGGTGATCAGTTGCACGGATGCACCGGCCTTGCGGATGGAGGCAATGATCTTCTCGTGCCGCGGGCGATCGAGCACCAGGGCGCTGATGCGCTCCGGCTTCACGCCCTTGGCTCTGGCGAGCGAGATGATGTTTGCCGCCGGCTCGGCATCAAGATCGATTGTGCCTTCCGGATAGCCCGGACCAATGGCAATCTTGTCCATGTAAACGTCCGGCGCATTCAGCAGCGTACCGGCTTCGGCCATCGCCATGACAGCAATCGAATTCGGCAGCCCTTTGGCGCATAAAGTGGTGCCCTCCAGAGGGTCGAGGGCGATATCGACTTTCAGGCCGCCGGCGCCGACTTTTTCGCCGATGAACAGCATTGGCGCTTCGTCGCGCTCGCCCTCGCCGATGACCACGGTGCCGTCGATCGGCAGGTGGTTGAATGCCCAGCGCATGCCCTCGACCGCTGCCTGGTCGGCAGCATGTTCGTCGCCACGTCCGACAAGGACATGGGCGCGCATGGCCGCCGCCTCGGTTACCCGGACAGCTTCCAATGCCAAAATGCGATCAAGGGGACGGGTCATGCGATTCGCTCCGTACTGACTCTATCAAGTTGGTGAACCCTCTGCCCCCGTGTCGCCGTCGATGACGCGAAAGCATCGATAACGCTCCCGCTCACATTCGCATTGGGGCATGAAATTCGATTTGGGGCAAACGGTTACAGCGCCATCGCGAGGGTCAGGCGGCTTCCATGGGAATCATGCAGGGCTGTTCGACTACGCGACCTGACGCCGCAATCGCCTTTAATGCGCGCAGCACCGCGACATGCTGGGCTTCGTGGGTGATCATGACGATGGCCACCGGTTCGCCGGGAGCACGGCCGCGCTGGATCATGCTTTCGATCGAGACCAACTCGTTCGCGAGATGACGGGAAATCTCCGCCATCACGCCGGGAACATCCAGCACCTGAAAGCGCAGATAATAGGCGCTCATGCGTGCCTCAGCCGGTTCGCGCCGGGGCGGCAAGAGTTCGGCGGCAGGGCGGCCAAAGGCCGGTCCCAGCGCGCCGCGCGCAACATCGACGAGATCGGCCACAACGGCAGACGCTGTCGGACCGCGTCCAGCTCCCCGGCCCTGGAAAAAGAACGGTCCCGCTTCACCGGCATCGGCGGCAACCGCGTTGAAACTGGATTCAACATCGGCGAGCGGCGTACCGGCGGGAACCATCGCCGGGTTGACCAGCTGCTCGATGCCAGTGGACGTGCGCCGCGCGACGCCGAGCAATTTTATCCGGTACCCAAATTCACCGGCGAAGGCGATGTCGGCGGGCGCAATCCGGTCGATCCCGGTGATCCGCACACCATCGAGATCGGGCGCGGTCCCGAAGGCGAGGCTGGTCAGCAGCGTCAATTTATGAGCCGTGTCGCCGCCGCCGATATCCAGCGTCGGATCGGCCTCGGCATAGCCGAGGCGCTGCGCCTCGGCGAGGACGTCCGCGAAGGGCTGCCGGGTCGCTTCCATCTGGGTCAGGATGAAATTGCAGGTGCCGTTGAGGATGCCACGGACTGCGGAGATGTCGTACGAGATCAGCCCCTCGCGCAGAGACTTGACGATCGGAATTCCACCGCAAATTGCCGCTTCGAATTTCAGGGCCGCACCATGCCGTTCGGCCAGGGCTGCCAGTGATGCACCGTGGCGAGCCAGCAGGGCCTTGTTTGCAGTCACGACATGCTTCCTGCCGCGCAAGGCGCGCTCCACCAAAGCGCGCGCCGCACCTTCTTCGCCGCCAATCAGCTCGACCACGACGTCGACATCGTCGCGTTCAGCGAGCGCAAGCGCATCAGCTTCGAATGGGACCTGGGCGAGATCGACCCCGCGATCCTTGCGTGCATCACGGGCCGACACCGCGGTGATGCGAATGTCGCGTCCCGCGCGCCAGGAAAGGGAACGCGCCTGGTCGTGCAGCACTTTGGCGACGCCGCCACCGACGGTGCCCAGCCCGGCGATACCGACGCGCATGGCACCACTCATTTGGCCGCTTCCATCACACGCGAGTTGCGTCCGAAATCGAGGAAGCGCCGAACATTGCGCGCCGCCTGGCGAATGCGCTGCTCGTTTTCCACCAACGCGATGCGCACATAGCCTTCGCCATATTCGCCAAAGCCAACGCCCGGTGAGACTGCGACTTTGGCCTCCAGCAGCAGGCGCTTGGCGAATTCCATCGACCCCAATTCGCGAAAACCTTCCGGGATCGGCGCCCAGGCAAACATGGACGCGGGCGGGCTTGGGATATGCCATCCCGCGCGCGCCATGCTGTCCACGAGAACATCGCGCCGCGATTTATAGGTTGCCCGGATTTCGCGCGCGCAATCCTGTGGTCCGTTCAATGCCGCTGCGGCAGCGACCTGGATCGGCGTGTACGCACCGTAATCGAGATAGGACTTGATCCGGGCAAGTGCGGCGATGAGCGTTTTGTTTCCCGCGGCAAAACCCATACGCCATCCAGGCATGGCATAGGTCTTGGATAGCGACTGGAACTCGATGGCAAGTTCGCGCGCCCCTTCGATCTGAAGGATCGACGGCGGCGGTCTCACTTCATCGAAATATGTGTCAGCGTAAGCAAGATCCGAAAGCACCCACATCTCATGCCGCTTCGCCAGCGCCACCACTTCGCGATAAAAGTCGAGCCCGACGATCTGCGCGGTCGGGTTGGATGGATAATTCACCACCATTGCCAGCGGCGACGGCTGGGAATGCCTGATCTCGTCCGTTGCCCGCGCGAGGAATTCATCCGGGTCGGTGGCGGGTACGTGACGAATGGCGGCGCCGGCAAGAATGAAGCCGAAGGCGTGAATCGGATAGGCCGGATTGGGCACCAGCACCACGTCGCCCGGCGCGGTGATGGCCTGGGCAATATTGGCGAAGCCCTCTTTGGAGCCGAGCGTAGCAATGACTTCCGTCTCCGGATCGAGCGCGACGCCAAATCGGCGCAGATAATAGGTGCTCATCGCCTTGCGCAGGCCCTTTATCCCGCGCGACGCGGAATAGCGATTGGCGCGGGGGCCCCTCGCCGTCTCGACCAGCTTGTCCACGATATGGGCCGGCGTCGGCATATCGGGATTTCCCATGCCGAAATCGATGATGTCCTCGCCCCGCGCACGCGCTTCGGCTTTGAGCTTGTTGACCTGTTCGAAGATGTACGGGGGTAGCCGGCTGATCCGGTGGAATTCGGTTTTCATTGTTGGAACACGAATTGGGGTGGCGCCGGGACGGGTTGGGTGAAAGCTTCGCCGCGAACGCTGTCCGCCGCAGATTGCGTGGTGCCCCGGTCCTGGGAGAGCTGGCCAATTGCGGCCTGATCGGTGTCGTAAGGTGTCGGCGCCGGCGGATCGGGTATGGTGCCCAGGTCGCGATAGGTCACCGGGCCCCGGGTTTCGAGCTTCGGCAGCGGCATACCCGCAATATCGGGCAGTTTTGTGCAGCCGGCCGACAGGAGCACAACTGCCAGCGCAGCCAGGCAGTGATTCACCGACATCCAATTACCTTTCGCCATGCGATCCAAATCAGCGCCTGGCCCCAACAGATATACCGGCGCGTTCATATGCTTCCAAGCCGTCCTCGCGGACTGGCTTTTGGCCCTTTCGCCAGTCTGCTGCAGGTCCCATATTCAACAAGGTCACCGACTCAACTCCAAACCAATATGGCTAAAAAAAGCGATAACAAATCCGGCCATGCCGCGACCTCACCGCGCCCTTCCGCCGCCATTCCGAAACCGGCGCCCGAGAATCCGTATCGCATTACAGATGCACAGGCATTCGGCAGAAACATGGCCAAGGTCGCGGCAAGGAGCCAGCAATTGGCCGGACAGTTTCTCGCGCGGCAGACCCACCGGCTTGGACAGGAGCCATTCGACCCACTGAATATCAGCGGCGCCTGGTTCGCGCTGATCAGGCAGATGGCAGCGAATCCCACGGCGGTCCTGAATGCGCAGTTTGAGCTGTGGCGGGATTACGCCACGCTTCTGCAACGGACAGCCGAACGGGCTGGGGGCAAGAAAGTAGAGCCGGTCGTCGCGCCGCCGCCGGGCGACCGCCGGTTTCGCCATTCCGACTGGCAGGACAACCAGGTCTTCGATTTCATCAAGCAGTCCTATCTTCTCACCGCGAACTGGCTCCAGCGCACGGCCGCGGGAGTGCCGGGTATGGATGAGCGCACGCAGAACCGCGCAGTGTTTTATGCGCGGCAGTTTGCCGATGCGATCGCGCCGTCCAATTTCGTGCTGACAAATCCCGAAGTGCTGCGCGAAACATTGAGCAGCAACGGCGAGAACCTCGTCCGCGGCCTGGATAATCTTCTGACCGACCTGGAGCGCGGCCAGGGAGAACTCTCAATTCGCCAGACCTCGGGAAATTTTGTCCTCGGCAAAGACATTGCCGTGACTGCAGGCAAAGTGGTGTTCCGCAATGAGCTGTTCGAATTGCTGCAATATGCTCCGTCGACGGAAACCGTACATCGCGTACCGCTGCTGATCTTCCCGCCATGGATCAACAAATTCTACATCCTCGATCTGCGCCAGGAGAATTCCTTCGTGAAATGGGCGGTCGGCCGCGGCTACACCGTATTCGTGGTGTCATGGGTCAATCCCGGCCCGGCGCTGGCCGACAAGGGCTTCGAGGATTATATGCGCAACGGGATATTCGTGGCGCTGGACGCGGTCGAGCAGGCAACCGGCGAGCGGAAGGCCAATCTCATCGGCTATTGCATTGCCGGCACGCTGCTTGGCGCGACGCTCGCCTATAGCGCGGCGACCGGCGAGTACAGGGACCGCTTCAATTCTGCGACATTTTTTGCGGCGCAAGCCGATTTCGAGAAATCCGGCGATTTGCAGGTCTTCGTCGATGACGAACAACTCGTGGCACTGGAGCAGCAGATGCGCGCCAGTGGCGGGGTGTTGGAAGGATCGAAGATGGCGATGACCTTCAACATGCTGCGCGCCAATGACCTGATCTGGTCCTTTGTGGTGAATAATTATCTGCTGGGCCGCGAGCCGGTACCGTTCGATCTCCTGTACTGGAATTCCGACACCACGCGCATGCCGTTGAAATTGCATCTGACATATTTGCGCGAGTGCTACCGCAACAATGCACTGGCCGAAATGCGCATGAACCTGGCCGGCCAAGTGCTGGATCTGAAGAAAATTGAAACACCGGCATTCTTTCAGGCGGCGCGCGAGGACCATATTGCCCCCGCCGTTTCGGTTTACCGGGGCGCCAAACTGTTCGGCGGCGAAGTCACGTATATGCTGGCCGGATCGGGGCACATCGCCGGCGTGGTCAATCCGCCGGTGGCGATGAAGTACCAGCATTGGACCAATGAGGCGCTGCCGGCGACGCTGGAATTGTGGCGCGCAGGCGCCACTGAACATGCCGGTTCATGGTGGCCCTATTGGGATTCGTGGCTGTCGCCGCGTTCCGGCGATCAGGTCCCGGCGCGCCGGCCCGGTGATGGCGAGCTTGAGATTCTGGGCGACGCGCCGGGGACCTATGTGCACACCAAGGCCGGCGGGTTGAATACCGAACCCAAACCCAAACGCCGCAAGGCCGCGTAACTAGCCGGCGAAAACCTCAGCGAGGGCTTCCGCAGCGCGGGTACAATCGTTGCGGCTGACATTCAGATGAGTCACAGCGCGCAGCTTCTTGCGACCGAACACCGATAGCAGCACGCCGGATTTCCGCGCGCGCTGTGCGAGTTCAGCGGCATCGGGTGCGGAGGGCGCGAGATTGATGATGATGATATTGCTCTGCACCGTTTTCAGATCGAGGCTCACGCCCGGAGCATCGTAAATTCTTTCCGCGATCAGCCGCGCATTGGCGTGATCCTCACCAAGCCTGCCGATATTGTGGTCGAGCGCATATAGACCTGCGGCAGCGATGATACCTGCCTGTCGCATGGCGCCGCCAAACATCCGGCGCACACGGACAGCCCGCTGCATATCCGCCTTGTTGCCTGCAATCATGCTGCCGATCGGGCAGCCGAGTCCCTTGGAGAGCGCCACGGACACGACATCGAATGGCGCCGCGAGTTCGGCCACGGATAATCCACTCGCCGCTGCGGCATTGAAAAGCCTTGCGCCGTCGAGATAGCTGCGGATGCCCACGGCGCGCGCCGCAGCGCAAATCGCTTTGGCGTCTTCCTGCGGAAACACGAGCCCGCCGCAGCGATTATGGGTATTCTCCACGGCCACCATCGTGGTCGGCGGAAACAGCATATGACCGGACGGCTTTACCGCGGCGCGAAATTCATCCGCGGTGAACAGACCGTCTTTTCCCACTGTGGTAAACTGCACGCCTGAATTCGCAGCACCCGCTCCGGCTTCGTGCCAGACCATATGCGTCTCATCGGCCAGGGTGACATCATCGCCGTGGCGGGTCAGCAGTTTGAGCGCAATCTGATTGGCCATCGTGCCGCTCGGCAGAAACAGCGAAGCCTCTTTGCCGAGCATGGTTGCGACTCGTTCCTGCAGCAGGTTGACGGTCGGATCTTCGCCATACTGATCGTCGCCAACCTCCGCCGCGGCCATGGCACGGCGCATCGCCTCGGACGGACGCGTGACAGTGTCGGAGCGGAGATCGATGAAATCACTCATGACAATCAAGCCGTTTGGGGAACGACGGAATAGACGTCAGCCGGCGTGAGCACAACGCCGATCAGCAGCCGCAACGCGATGCCAAGGATCAGGATCGCCAATGCGGCACGCATTTCTTCGCCACGCAATCGCGAGCCGATGCGGATTCCCATCTGTGCGCCGAGAACGCCGCCGATGATCAGCAGGCCGGCGAGGACGATGTCCACCGTGTGATCCGATACCGCGTGCAATAGCGTTGCCATCGCCGCGACAAAGAACACCTGAAATTGCGATGTTCCGACCGCAATATCGGTGCGCATGCGCAACAGATAAATCTTGGCCGGAATCAGCATGAACGCGCCACCGGTGCCGAGGATCGCGGTCAACACGCCCACCGACAATCCGAGCACGACGACAGGAATCGCGGAAATATACAACCGGGAGCGGCGGAAGCGCATTTTCAGCGGCAGATTGTGGATCCAGTTGTGCTGGCCCGGCTGATGACTGGGGATGGGCACGCCTCTGCGCGCGGCGAGAATGACCTGAATGCTTTCCTTCAGCATCAGGCCACCAATCGAGGTCAGAAGCAGCACGTAGCCAAACTCGACCACGAAATCGAGCAGACCCAGTCGTTGCAGCACATTGAACACCAAAACTCCGAGACTCGATCCCGCGAGCCCGCCCACCAGCAATACCAGTCCCATTTTGTAATCGACACTATGCTTCGCGCCCTGGGACAATGCGCCAACGAAAGATGCCGCCGAAATCGGGCTGGCCTGCGTCGCAACGGCGATCGCCGGGGGAATGCCGTAGAAAATCAGCAGCGGAGTCATGACAAAGCCGCCACCGACGCCGAGCATTCCCGCGAGGAAACCAACGGCCACACCCATGGAAAGAATCATCGCCCAATTGACCGAGGTCTGCGCGACGGGAAGGTAGATCTCCATCTCAGGCTGTACCCGCGGTCAAAGCATCAATCCCCGGGTCTCCGGCCAGCCCAGCATCGCATTCAGATTTTGCGCGCAGGCGCCGGCCGCACCCTTGCCGAGATTGTCCAACAGCGCAACCACCCTCGCCTGCCGCCGCGCCTCATTGCCAAAGACATAGATTCGCAGCCGGTCGGTATCTCTCAATTCCTCGGCGTCGAGAGTTTTCCGGGCTGACGCTTCTTCGGGGCCGATGACTTCGATCAGCGGTTCATTCGCGTAACAGTCAGCCAGAGCGGAGTGTATCGCCTTGACGGAAGGATCGCCCGGGACCGCCCACAATTGCAGCGGCACTTCCACCAGCATGCCACGGTAAAACCGGCCGACCGAGGGCGCGAATAATGGCCGGTGATTCAGGCCGGAATGAAGCTGCATTTCCGGCACATGCTTATGTTCCATCTGCATGGCATAAATCCGGAATGTCTCGCGCGTGAAATTGGGCGCAATTTCGTTTTCGAATTCCGCAATCATCTCGCGGCCGCCGCCGGAATAGCCGGAAACCGCATTGCAACTCGCGGGATAGTCGGCGGGCAGAAGCTTTTCGCGCAGCAGTGGCCGCGTGATGGCGAGGAATCCGGTCGAGTAGCATCCGGGATTGCTGACGCGCTTTGCCGCCCGTAATTCGCCGCGGCGGTTTTTCTCCAGTTCCGGAAATCCATAGACCCAGCCGCCCGCCACGCGGTGCGCAGAGCTGGCGTCGATCACCCGCACGGCCGGATTTTCGATCAGCGAGACAGCTTCGCGCGCCGCTGCATCCGGCAGGCAGAGAATGACGATGTCCGCCTCGTTCAGCGCCGATTTTCTCGCTGCAGGGTCTTTGCGCAGCCCGTCATCGAGCGCAATGAGATCAATTTCGGCGCAAGTTTTCAGACGGTCGCGGATTTCGAGGCCCGTTGTCCCTGCGGCGCCATCGATAAAAAGCCTGACCGTCATGAGTCTTAAGTCCAAGGTTGACAGGAATTCGCGCACGCTCTTACCTCGCATGGCCGGGGGCAACAAGAGCACGCCCCATGCCGGAGGAGACAATGGATTTGAACATTTCGCCCCGAATGTTTAAGCGCGCGCTCCTGGAGCACTATTTCGACTTTCACGGGCGCGCGTCCCGGGCCGAATTCTGGAATTACATTGTCATATATCTGGCGGTCATGGCGTTCGCCGAGATGCTTGTCTATATGGCGCCGATTTCCCTGCTGCGAATGGCGCTGACCGTCTGGTCGATCGGCTGTTTCCTGCCCACCATTGGCGTTGCCATTCGCCGGCTGCATGATTTGAACCGCAGCGGCTGGTGGCTCGTGGTCCCCCTCGTCCCTGCACTCCTTCTCGGGCTGCTGTTCTTCTGGTTCTGGCCCGTCACGCTGTTGCTCGCCACCGCGATGCTCGCCGCCATCACATACCTTCTTTATCTCTATGTTCAGCCCGGAATGGCCGAAGAGAATCGCTTTGGCCCCGCGCCGCAGCTTGCCCCTGCCTAAAAGACAAATGGAATAAGCATCCGGGTACGTCGCATATAGCCGGGATAACTGTCGGGGAATGTTTGCAGCATGAGCTGCTCTTCTTTTCTTGCGGCGTAGAGGAACTGGCCCGCATTCACGGCAAAGAAGATGAACCACCACAGGCTGATGGCAAGCCCGGAGCCCAGCATCGCCAGCAGAACACCGGAATAGATCGGATGCCGGACCTGGGCATAGGGGCCACTGGTCACGAGCTGTGGATTTTCCTTGAGTGACATGGGCATGCCCCAGTTGGTGCCGATCACGATCCGCGCCCAGACCGCATAAGCGAGCCCCAGAATGCAGAGGACGAGTCCGATCAGTCCGACCGTTGGACTCGCCAGAGTCGCGGCGCCCGGGCGGAGAAGTTCATGGCCCCAACGGCTCACCAGCAATGCCACCAGAACCACCGCGATTCCGACGCGCCACGGCATCTGTGTCCACAAGGCACGGCGCGAAGCCGTCTTTTTGGCCCGCAATGAGCCGATCAGCCAGACAAGGCAGAAGAGCAGCCACAGACCGCCGGCAATGCGCTGGTAAAGCAGGATCATGGTTTTCTCCGATTCCGCTTCGGCCCCAAATCCCGCTACACTGCTCCCGGGAGACAAACCATGGCAATTTCACGCAGACAGGCACTTCAACACGCGACAGCCGCCGCGGTATTGACGCAAGCAGTGATCGCACCCGGTGCGGTGGCGCAGCCAAATCGGAAGATTCGGCTGGTTGTTCTCGATATCGGCGGCACCATTATCGAAGATCATGGCGAAGTGCCGAACGCCATGCATGACGCGCTTGCGCAGCATGGAGTGGATGCGAGTTTTGCCGAGATCGCAGATTGGCGCGGCGCGTCCAAGCGTGAAATGGTCCGGCACTTCGTGCAATTGCGGAAAGGCTCGGCCGAGCCGTCGCTGGTCGCGAACATCTATGACCAATTCGTCGGTCAGGTGAACAAGGCCTATCAGAATGTGAAGCCGATCGCCGGCGCCGAACAGGCCATGACGGAGATGCGCCGCGACGGCTACCTGCTGGCGACGACGACCGGCTTCGACCGGCCGGTCACCAAATTGATCCTCGGCCGGCTCGGCTGGAAACATTTCTTTGTCGCGTCCATCACGAGCGATGATGTCGTCGATGGCAGACCGGCGCCTTACATGTTGTTCCACGCGATGGAAGCCGCACGGGTGGAGAGTGTCGGCGAGGCGATAGCCATTGGCGACACGCCACTCGACATCCAGGCGGCGAACAATGGCGGTCTCGCAGCGGCGATTGGCGTGTATTCAGGTGCTGCGACCGAGGCGCGGCTTCGGAAAGAAAAATACAGCCACATCTTGCCGAGCGTGGCATCGCTTCCGGCGCTGCTCCGCAGCGGCGTCTAGCCCCAATTTTTCGGCGTCAAGCACAATCATAACGCGAATTCATGATATGATCGCGCGATCACGGCCGCGCGCTATGCGCAGCTCGTGAGCATTGGGAGGCAATCACATGAGGCATTTTGTAAGCGGATGCTGTGCGGCATCCGTACTGCTTGTCCTCGCAGCCGTTCCTCTGGCGGCGCAGCAGCAGGATCCAAAGGCCATTTTGCGGGCCGCGGATGCTTTGGTCGGGGCCAGCAAGGTCAATTCGATCCAGTATAACGCGACCGGGCGTTGGAGCTTCATCGGGCAGAATTTCACGGTCAATGACGACTGGCCGCGCGTCGACGTGAAAAGCTATGCGACGACCATCGACTATCCGAGCAAATCCGAGCGGCTGGATTTCACGCGGGTGCAGGGAAACAATCCCGGACGCGGCGGCGGCGCAGGATTCCCGATTGTCGGCGAGCAGCGGGCGCAGGAATTCGTCAATGGCGATACCGCCTGGAACATGAACGCCCAGGGTCAAGCCCAGAGAGTCGTGGGTGACGACGCCGAAGCGCGCCAGTGGCTGATGTGGGTCAGCCCGCACGGATTCATCAAGGCGGCGCTGGCTTCGCCCAATGTGACCGAATCCGAACGCCATTTTGTCGACAGCAAACGTACGTTGCATGTGGTCGGATTCACGATGGGCAAGTATCGCGCCACCGGCGAATTCAATGACCAGAACATGCTCGAACGGGTTGTGACCTGGATTCCGAACCCGATGATGGGCGATATGCAGGTCGAAATCCGCTACAGCGATTATCGTGACATCGGCAACGGCATCAAAATGCCGTTCCACATCCACGAGCACCAGGGCGACCACCCGTTGGTGCGGGGCATGAACTGGATGGACATCCAGCTGTCGGATGCAAAAGCCAATGTGGCGAATGCGGCGACTGCGGTTCCGGCCACTCTGGCACCGCCGCAAAGCCAGGCGGTGGCTTCACGCCAGCTTGCGCCCGGCGTGTGGTACATCGGTGGCGGCAGCCACAACAGCGTCGCGGTCGAGATGACCGACTACATCACGCTGATCGAGGCGCCGCTGGATGACGCGCGCACCATGGCGGTGATCGCCGAAGCCAAACGGCTGATTCCCGGCAAACCGATCCGCTATGTCGTGAACACCCATCATCATTGGGATCATTCGGGCGGACTTCGGGCAGCCTATGCCGAGGGCGCGACCATCGTCACCAACGAGCAGAACCGGAATTTCTTCGAACGGGTCATTCTGGCGCCGCAACCGCGTTCGTTGCATCCCGATCGTCTGTCCCTGTTCCCGTTTGCAACGACGGGCCCCGGACCGGGAAAACTCGAAACCTATCGCGATCAGTACACGATCACTGACGGCAAACAGTCGGTGATCAGCTATCACCTGACCAACTTCAACCACGCGCAGGATATGGCGGTTGTGTATTTGCTTCCGTCGAAAATCCTGATCAATGCCGACATGTATTCGCCGCCGGCGGAAGGCGGAAATCTGCCGAACGTCAACGCGAATGCCGTGGCGCTGTTCAACAACATCAAGCGCCTTAATCTTGACGTGTCGATGCATGTGCCAATCCATGGCAATCCCGGAGGGAACGCCGATTTCGCCCGCATCGTCGGACCGGTCGCGGCACGTGCCCGTCCGGCCGGCGCCCAGGAAGGCGGCTAAGCCACTTCTGATGTGACGTACATGGCGGGTGACCCTATCGGGTCGCCCGCCCTTTTTTTGACCTCGCCATCCGGCCGATAGGCAGCGGGTCTCGAAATCTCCATTTTCGCACCTATCTGAACATGGAGATTTCAATGGCAGCGGCTTCGCTTCTTACCCAATTCTCGGACGAGTTGACGGCATTGGTGGATGCCGCCGGCAGCTTTGCCGGCCAGATCCGGTCTGAAAGCACCCGGCCCATCACTGCGATCTTGTGGACGCAAGATGCTGTCGTCACATCCGAACAGATCCTCGCCGAGGCGCCGGAATATGAGGTCCGGATTTCCGGTCAGACGGTCCGCGCCACGCTCGCCGGACGTGATCCCGGAACCAATGTCGCTGTCCTGCGGCTGCAAACTGCAGTCACCGCTTCCCTGCCTCCGGCCTCCGACGCCAAATCCGGAGCTCTGGCGATAGTCATCGGGAATGGCGGCGAAACATTGTCGGCACATCTGGACATCATTCGCTCGGCCGGCGGTGCATGGGAGAGCATGGCGGGATCGACCATTGACCGGCGTATCCTGTTGGCCGGCCGCATTGGCAGTGATGAAGGTGGCCCGGTCCTGTCGGCGGGTGGCGGATTGTTCGGCATGTCAACGCGTGGGGCGCGCCGCAGCAGCCTGGTGATTCCGGCGAGTACGATTGCTCGTGCAGTCACGACATTGATGGAGAAAGGCAGCGTTGAACGCGGCTGGCTCGGCGTTGCACTCCGGCCGGTGGCCTTGCCGGAAACATTGCGCCCTGCCCGGGAACAAAGGTCGGGTATGATGGTGATGGATGTGAGCGACGGCAGCCCTGCCGCCAAAGCAGGTGTGGTCGCCGGCGATATCATCCTTTCGGCAGACAATTTGCCCGCCATCCGCTACGGCGCCATCGCACGCCAACTCGGCGCCAGGGCGATCGGCAAAAAAATTGCGCTCGCGGTCGCACGCGCCGGTGCAGTTGTCACTGTCGATGTAACCGTGGAAGCAAGGCCGGCATGACGAGTCTCGCGCACCAGCATCCTCGCCATTGCCCTGCGGCATTGCGCGTCTGGATCGCAGCGCCAGATCCCCGCCGCCGTCTACAACTGATTCAGGTCGTCAGTGCGATGGGCCACGAGATCGCAGATGCATTGGTCCACGCGACGGTGATATTGGCCGACGGCGCCGTTCCGGAATCCTCGCTTCCCGTGCTTGCGCTCGGGATGCCGGGAGAAGACCTCGACGGCAGTCTTCCAGCCGGGGCGAGCGACGAACAGATCGATGCGGGTCTGCGCGCGATCGCCGCCGGATTGCGCGTGTCGCCGCGAGATGCAGTGGAATCGGGTTTCGCAGCAATGGAGGAATCCGGCATTCTGCTGACCGCGCGCGAGACCGAGGTTGTGACCGCGGCAGCGCAAGGGATGAGCAACAAGGAAATCGCACGCGAGCTCGGCATCTCGCTGCACACCGTGAAATTCCACCTGGAATCGCTGACCCGGAAACTTCACGTTCACGGGCGCACCGAAGCCGTCGCCAAAGCGATCGGGTTGGGTTTGCTGCAGCCGTTGAGAATTTGATCGGGTGTTCACCACACCAGAAGCGCGGTGCGAACCGCCAGCGCCAGCAACACGACTGAGCCCAGCATGAATATGGCGAAGCGCCAGATGACAATGTTCACCAGAGCCTGAATCAGGCTGTGCACGACACGCAGCACGACATAAGCCCAGGCAAGGATAAGGTTGAGCCCATCTCCCGCCCCGATGAATGCCAAAGTCAGCGCGACGGCATAGAACAGCGTCGGCTGTTCCATCAGGTTGTTATAGTTGTCTGCCTTCCACCGCACTCTCGCGGGAATTTGCGCCATAAATTCCGAACTGGGTCTATGCGGATCAAATTTGATTTTCAGGCGCGTGATCGCCGGAATTCGGGTGGCGTAAAGCCAGGCCCACATCACAAAGGTCCACAGGACCAGTGCCACCACCGGCGCCAAAATGGGGCTTGCCATCCGGATCAGAAATCCGCTTTGGCCGCAGCCGGGACGTGATAGTCGAACAGGTTGAACTGGTTGTTTTCCGCGCAGATTCTTTCTTCGAAATCCGACGCGTCCACCCGGTGATAGTGCCGCTGTGCCGTCCACGGCTTGTAGAAGCTGCCGGGATCATCGACCGTGAATGTCGCCTCCATGGTCTTGCCGCCATCGATCAGATGCCAGCGCTCGATGACATGGAGCTGATCGGTGTGCGGCGTCCGGTAGATATCGACCACGGTCTTGTCGTTCATTCCGATGGTATCGATGACCAGCGAATCCCCTTCATAGTGGCCCACTGATTCTCCGTACCAGGACGGCTTGGGATTTTTCGAGTGCGGGACGTTCAGATAGACGTGTCGCGTCTGACTGTCCTCGTGCCACATCATCCAGACTTCCTTCGGCGTCTGCAGGAACACGATCGGGTCTGGGCCGCCATAACCCATGAAAAACGGCACGCCAGCGGGCACGCAGCTCGACTGGGCGGTGAACGCGCTCTTTTTTCCCGCCAATATTTCGTCGATGTCCTGTTTCATGTGCTGTTTGACCCAGGGCATCAGGTTGGGATTGGTGAGGTCGGCGATGCGAAATGTCGGCTGGCCACGTCCATTCGCGACAAATGGGTGTGCCGGATCGGTGTAAACCGGCGGTACCGCCGCACCGGGCACCTTTTCATAGGATGGTCCGCCGCCGCCGTTACCCACCCATCCGGCAAAATTCGACGAGAAGTCCGGCACCGCCGCGCTTTGCTGCGCCGCCGTTGCCAGCGGCATCGCCGCCACCATCCCGGAAATCACTAGCTGTTTGCT
>DASUHP010000035.1:0-22650 GCA_036273455.1 Micropepsaceae bacterium
CCGGCGATGGGCGACAGCCGGGTGGGGAATTTCGACAACCGCATGGGGCAATATAGAACAGACGCATTGCGGCTGGAATTGGACCGCCCGAAAATCATCGCGTGCGGGGCGTTCTCCTCCCCCTTGATGGGCGAGGGCTAAAGGAGGGGGTGGCGCAGCGCACTCAACCCGCGGCTCTGGTTTCCATCCGCCCCACCGTCTCCCTCACAGCTTCACTTTCTTGAACACCGGTTCCGGCAGCCCCCGAATGACCGCCATCACCAAGCGCCAAACGGGGCGCACATAGATACGCTCCCGGCCTTTTGCCTCCGCTTTGCGGATCGCAGCCGCCACTTCGTCCGGTTCCGCAGTCAAGAAACCGGGCGTCTCCATATCGGCCAGCGCGCTGGTGCGAACAAAACCTGGAAGCACGGTCATCACTTGCACCTTGCTGCCGGCCTGCGCGAGACGCTGCCGGAGCCCGGAGAGATAGGCGGTGAAGCCGGCCTTCGCGGAACCATAGACATAATTGCGGGCGCGGCCACGTTCCCCGGCCACCGAACTCACGCCGATCAAACGGCCGAAGCCGCGCGCCGCCATGCGATTGGCTGCTTCGGCGAACAACAGCGCCGGGCCGGTATAATTGGTCCGCATCACCAGGTCGGCGGCCGTAACATCGCGCTCGGATTGCGCCTGATCGCCCATCAGGCCGACGACACATACTATCGTATCGGGCAACGTTCCCAATGAGCCCAGAAATGCTCCGTGCTGCTGCGTATTGAGCACATCGAATGCGACGGCGCGCGCTGCGGCTCCATGACGAAGCTTGAGGTCGGCAATATCTGCGGTTAGCGTGTCCGGATTGCGGGCAGCAAGGATCAACTCGCAGCCGCTGCGTGCATAACTGCGTGCAATAGCGCGCGCCATGTCGGAGCGCGCCCCTACGATCAGGACGGTCGTCAAAGTCCCAGCCTTTCGGATTGCAAGGACGAAAATTTGCCGGAAGGGTCGGCGGCTTTGCGCGCCTTTCGGAAGGCCGGAAGTCCACAATAGCCGCCCATCATTTCCGGTCTCATACGGGCATCTTTCGCCAGATAGACGCGTCCGGCATGCGCAGCGACGATGGCATCAAGCCGCGACAGCAGGTCCAGCGTTCGCGGGTTGGCGGGAAAATCGAGCGCCAAAGTATAGCCCTCCATGGGAAAAGACAGCATCCCCCGGCCGAGCCCCAACAGTTTCAGTACGGACAGAAATGAACCCGCGCCCGCCCGGGCAACGGCGTCCAGCATTGCCGTAAGTCCGACCAGCGCCTCGGACTTCGGCAGTACGCATTGATATTGCAGCAGACCATGCCGGCCATACAGCCGGTTCCACTCGAGTAGCGCGTCAAGAGGATAGAAGAAGCGATCATAATCGACGATGCCGGAAACCGGCCGGTTCGCCGCATAGTAAACCCGGTTGAACGCTTTCATTGTCCAGGGATTGAGCGCAAAACCGGGAAATCCGGAAGGAAGCCGCCGCGGGTGCCGCTCTGCAAAGACGAATGGATTGCTGTGCTGTCCGGCAGGCAGGTCCGCGGCCCGCGCGTGCGCGCCGCGAAACAAAACCGACCGGCCAACGTTTCGACCGCGTGCAAGGCAGTCGATCCAGGCGGCGCTATAGGTCCACTCTTGCGAAGCTTCGAATGCGGCCATGGTCTCGGCGAGATCGCGGGTGCGCACGATCTCCTGACGAATAAAAGCGCTCTCAACTTTGACCATCCGGAATACCGCGCTGCGGATGACACCCGTTAGACCCATACCTCCCCTGGTCGCGTCAAACAATTCGGCATTTTCTTGCGCGGAACAGCGCAGCACGCGCCCGTCCGCCACCATCAGTTCCAGGCTTTCGACGTGATCGCCAAAGCTGCCGGCCCTGTGGTGATTCTTTCCGTGTACGTCCGCGGCTATCATCCCGCCCAGGGTAACGAATTTGGTTCCCGGCGTTACCGGAACAAACCAGCCCCGCGGCAGGAAGGTTTTGATGATGTCGGCGAGCATTACGCCGCTTTCCGCCTCCAACCGACCGCTGACCGGATCGAAATCGAGTATGCGGTCGGAGTGGCGCAACAGCAGCGTCGCCTCCGGATTCAGCGCCGAATCGCCGTAGGATCGGCCATTGCCGCGTGCGATCGCGCTGCTTGCGGATGCAACCGCGCCGCGAAGCTCCGCCTCGTCTTTCGGTGCAATCACCCGGCAATCCGCGCGGGGGAAACGCCCCCAACCCGACAGCGTTCTCATGCGGCGGCGCCGAATACAAAATGCCGGTCCAGCCGGTATTTAAGGACATATCCTGCCGTGAGCCCCAGCGCCGCGCCGGCAAAGCGCCATTCCGGAGCAATCGCATTGCACATGAGCTCGCAGCCCCAAAACAGCGCCGTCGTCACGACACCGGTCAACGCGTAGCCTGTGAATTCGCGCATCTGCACCCCAACGCCGAAGCGCCGATGACGAAAGATCCATAATTTGTCCAACAGGTATTTGACGAGAAGCCCGGTGGCCGTGCCGCATGCCATCGCGATCGGCAATGCAAAAGGGCCGCGATACAATGCCAGGTCCACCCATTGCGTGAACAGATTCACCAGGATCGCACATCCCGCGAAGATCGCGTAGAGCGCGCACAGCACCAAAGGACGCTGCATCTAACTTGCTGCCACTGAAATCCCCAGCACCATTGCGCCGCACAAAAGGCTCACGCGATCGGCCACCGCATAGACCACCGGATCGTCATGCATTTCGCCGCGATGCGTCAGCAGCAGAATCCGGCTGATCCAGTAGAACAGCACAAGCGCGACAGCCCACATATATTCCGGGTGACGATAGAGGACCATCACCGCCGGACTGTTGATGTAGAGCGCGAAGATCATTATCGCCACATATCCGCTCGCTGCCGCCATGGCTTCCAGGATCGGCAGATCACGCTCCAGATAATTTCGGCCTGCCAAATCTCCGCCACCGCGCGACTTGCGGTCGATAATCTCGGTACAGCGCTTGACGAGGGCAAGACAGAGAAACAGGAACACAGCGAAGCCGATGAACCATGGGCTCAGCGGCACATTGGCTACCAGCGCTCCGCCACCAAGACGCACGCCGTAGAGGCAGGCCAGTGTGACGACATCGATGACCGGTTTGCGCTTGAGGCTGAGTGAATAACCCATGGTCAGTAGGTAATAACCGCCGAGCACGCGGGCGACGCCCGCCGGCAACGTCGATGCCGCAATGGCGGCCGCAAGCAGCAGCAGAACCGGCGCCAATGCCATACCGGCGGACAGCGGCAGCCGGCCGGAAGCGAGTGGCCGGTTGCGCTTGCGCGAATGGCTGCGGTCGCCCGCGAGGTCCAGCAGATCGTTGGTGATATAGGCGCTGGACGCCAACAGACTGAAGCAAATGAACAGCAGCAACAGTGGCCGCAAAAGCACTGCAGAAAACTGGTGCGCGGAAATCGGCGGCGCAAAAATCAGGAGGTTCTTCAGCCATTGATGGACGCGGAGCGAGCGCAGCAGTGGCGCGATACTCAGCCCGGGCGAAACGAGATAGCGCGCTTCGGCAAACCGTTCGGCAATGCTCGATCTTAACCTGCGGCTGCCGCCGACGACGATCACGCCCTGTGCAGCCTCCCATACGGGAATGTCCGCCCACGAATTGCCGGCATAGTCGAACCCGCCCATCCCGAACGCTTTCACCAGCGCCACCCGCTTGCGCGAACCGGAGAGATTTGTCGTCCCATCCGAGGCGAATATGCCGTCAATCGATCCAACCGCCGATGCTACAGATTCGACCAGCGAACGATCCGATGCCGAGGCGAGATATACCCGCCGCCCGGCCGATTTCGCCCCGCGTATTAATTCAATAACTTCCAAATTGTAGGGCAGTGTCGTGCAGTTCAGTTCGGCCGCGCCGGCAAACGCCGCCTTCAACGCAGCCTTACCGGAGAAAAGCGTCGGCAGCGCCGCGAATGCTTCAACGGGATGGCGGGCAATCAAGTCCAGAAAGCTTTCAAGGAGCAGGTCGGACTTTATCAGGGTGCCATCGATGTCGATGACGAGCGGACGCGCCCGCTCGGCAATCGGGCGCGTCCGCGCTTCGCTATGCTCCCCCGTTATCTCATCGCGCCACAGCGGGTTTCCGGGCGCCATCGTGCTGCGCCGCCCGGCCGCCGCGCGGTCCGTCACAGAGCCTGGAAGCCCGGCAAGTGCGGCAGCTCCGATTCTGTCTCCGCCGTGCTGCATGCTTTCGCCCAGGAACCGCCGTACCGATACGGTGACGGCCGGACCACCCTCGCCTTGCGCTCCGGCTTTGGCCCAATGCCGAGCCGGATTTAAGCGCCAGCCATGGAGAGTACTGTCCGCGCCTTAATGCGGTGTTGATACACGCCAGATTACGCCTGTAACGCTTGCGTAACGGAAATCTGTTAGGCGCGGTAAGGCCGTCGGTCCCGCGCGGCTGCGAGAGGGGAAATGACACTCGTCGAAGCCATCGAAATCGCAAAATATTCGCCAGAGAAGCGCAGGCTCTACCAACGCGTCATCATTGCCGGTCTGACCGTCGCGCTTCTTTTCTCGACCGCCGAGTTTTCAGGTTGGACGCAGAGCGTGCATGCGCGGAAATTTATCGATTTCGACGATTTTCACCTCGTCGCGCGGCTGCTGTGGTTGGGCCAGATCCGCGCCGCCTATCATCTTCCGTCGCTGTCTGCGTTTCAGAAGTCGCTTTCGGGTTTGGAGGGCTTCCTGCCCTGGACCTATCCGCCGCAATTTGTCCTGCTGATCGCGCCGCTCGCTTTTCTGCCGATCGGCCTCGGATATCTGCTTTTTACCGGAATCTCCCTGGCGGCGTATCTCGTTATCCTCCATCGCATCGCGGGTAAAAGCTTCGTCTCCATACTGATGATCACCTTTCCGGCTCTGCTCATCACCATCCGCTGCGGACAAAATGGATTTCTGACCGGGACGCTGATCGGCCTCGTCTGCCTCGGGTTTACCAGCCGCCGTTCAGTTGCCGGAGTCCCGCTCGGTCTGATGATTATCAAGCCGCATCTCGCCGTCGCCTTCGCGCTCTTTGCGTTCATTAATCGGTGTTGGGGCGCGGTTTTGGCCGCCGCCGCAACTGTGCTGGTCAGTACCGTATTTGTGACCGCGATAATGGGATTTGGCATCTGGCCCGCGTTCCTGCAGGGCATCCATGAAGCAGGCATTTTCCTTTCCGCAGGTTACTATCCGCTCTTTCGCATGGTTTCGCTTTACGCCGCACTTCTGTCTCTTGGTTTACCCGTGTGGTTCGCCACGGCGATCCAGTTGCTTGTCGCGTGCTTCGCACTTGCTGCGGTCGTTTGGGCGAGCCGGAGTCTCGCCCCTCGGCAGTCGCTCGGACTGACGGCAATCGCCTCGCTGCTCGTCAGCCCATACGTGTACGACTACGACCTGCCGATATTCGCCATCGGACTGGCGCTGCTCCACGACGATATCATCCATTTCGCGAGCGCCCGCGAACGTCTTGCGATCTACGGTCTGATCGCTTTCAGCGCCGGCTTCGGGCTGGCGCAGTCGTTCCGTATAGGCGGAGGCGAATTGTCGCCCGACATGCCGCCCTGGGCGTTCGCCGGACTCACACTTTTCGCTGCGTGCTCGCTGATTTTGCGCATCTTGCTTCGTTCCATCGCCCAGCCATTTGCGCATGCTTTTGATGTGAGCGAATCGATCGCGACGCATTGATTGGTCGCGAACCCGCTTTTAATCGGCCGTCGCTACGCTTGGACGTTCAAGATCGGTGCGCAACGCCACTCGTGCGGCTTCGCCACAGCCCTTCAATCTGTCGTCTTGCGCGCTGTGCCGGCGTGCGGCCTGCAGAGCGTCACATACACGCAGGCATTGTCGCGGGTGACCCATTGCGGCGTGATCCAGTCCTCCAGCCACGCGCGCGCATTCATTAGCAGCGCGAGCGCCGCAACAAACGCCTTACCCGCAAACTGCAGACGGTTCAGGGCATACGCCGCGCAAGTCAGGCGGAGCATTGTCGTCCAGGCGAGTGGGCCAACCACGGCCGCGCATTCCACGACTTCGAAACCATGCGCCGAGATTTCGGCGATCAATCCTTCCCGGGTCCAACGGCGATGATCTTCAGGATGCGGATGATAAAGCCAATTCCCATGTGTGGACAAAATCATCCAGCCGTCATTACGTAATACTCGCCGTGCTTCACCAAAATACAGGTCCAGATCGCGGACGTGCTCCAGCACCTGGAACGAAAGCACCAGATCGGCGCTGGCAGTCTGCATCGCAAGCCGGCCATCCGATCGGATGGCGATATCTGCTGCTTCATCAAAGTCCGCTCCACGGTAGCGACAGCCCGCGCGCTCGAACAAGCTCCGATAGGGTTGCGTACCGCAGCCAAAATCCAGTGCGGTGTCAGCAGGTTTTGCGACACGCGACGCGAAGCTTGCAATATTGGCCCGCATGCCTCTCAGTACGAGCCAATCCGTTTGGAAGATCGTCGCGTTTAGGCGCCGGAGCGCTCCAGGACCGGAATTTTGGGGCCTATCACCCGGAATGACTCCGCATAGCGTCATCCGGATGGCCCACAGCCAGGTTGTACCCACAACATGCCTTTCCCGGGTTTCGGCCCTGAGGGGCGTGCATGACTGTGGCGCGACGCCACCAGGAGTCGCGCGTGATTGCCTATCCGCGTTTCCATAGGTCCATGTATTGCAGCCTGTCCGTCAATGCTCCAACGATCCGGCCATTGCATCGTAGCGGCCATTCTCGTTTGACGAGCGAAAACCCTTCGGCGGACATGACCGATGTCCAGGAGAAACCCCGTTGATAATTGTAGACCGAAGGTACGCCGAGGCGCCGATTGCCAATCTCGTCGAGCGCCACAAGTGTAAGCCACCCGGACGTGGTGACGTATGTGTGATCCTTCAACAAGAAATAGCCACCGCATACTCGAAGACACTCTCTGAGTGCTGCGGCGGGGTCCGGGCAATGGTGAAGTACGTCGACCGCGTAGACCAGCGGAAACTGACAAGAACTGACCTGGATTCTTGTCCCATCGTATACAGAAACCGGGTGGAGAGTTTTCGCTCGCACCTGAACATCTATCGCTTGTACATTTTGCACGATGCCTCGATCCGTCAGGTGTCGCGCATACCACCCAGAACCAGCACCAAAATCGAGCGCACTCTGGAAGGGCCCCAACCCCCTG
The DNA here is from genome assembly GCA_036273455.1 of Micropepsaceae bacterium. GTDB lineage: Bacteria > Pseudomonadota > Alphaproteobacteria > Micropepsales > Micropepsaceae > CAIYRG01. The sequence goes on from DASUHP010000035.1 coordinate 7,218, forward strand.
AGTGCCTGGATGATATGCTCTAGCACGCGCGGCTGATACTCTGTAATGCTCCCGCCATGCGACCGTCGTTCGACAGCGACATAACTCATCGTGGCCTCCGGTTCGTGATTATCGGCGGTGTCACGACGTGCATTGCGTACTTTGTCATGATGACTTTGCTGTCGATGGGCGCACACTACAGCATCGCAATTATCGGGGCGTGGCCGGTAAGCGTCCTGACCGGTTTTGCCCTTAATCGCAGGATTACATTCGGTATCACCACGCGTCAGCATCGCTCGAGACATCTCGGCTGGTACGTCATCGGCGGAGCTCTCCAGCTCGGTCTTGCAATTGCGGGTTTTGGGTTCTTGACGCAGTCACTAACCCTGAACGCGACAGCAGCCTTTCTCGTTAACCTTGTCGTTACGACAGCGTTCAGTTTTGGATTCATGAACCTGGTAGCGTTCAGGCGCTGACCCAGGGCAATGCCCACCGGGGTCTTATTCATTCGCTCCTGTCCTTTACAGTGGTTGGTACCGCGGTCCCCGGCTGCTCATATCCACGTCCGTGGCATGACAGGCGTGTCATGGCCGCTCGCATACGCTGCAGCTTTTCGGTCTCGGCTTTATATTGTTCGTCGTTCGGCAGAATACCGAGCGCAAGCCCCTGTTTCCGATCGAACACGGCCACAGTGTAATGTGCACATAGATATTTGAGATCATCTTCGCTGAGCTCGCTGAGATCCAGGACCTTCGGGCTGTTGCGCAGAAACGGATCATTGCGGATCAAATCTTCGCCCTGCAGAAATCCCGACTTGTCGACCATCACCAGGTCGGCCGGAGTGTGCGAAATAGCAGAGTATGCCCTGACGTAAGGCTGCACAAAATCATGCGCTTCTTTGGCGTGCACAGGCAACAGGATCAGGCCGGCAATCGCCGCGGCGGCAGCGAAGATCGTGCGCACAGTTGACATCTCTCCGGTGGTGACACGCCTTGACAGCGCGATCCAGCCATAAGCTCCCAACAACACCAGATTGCCCAGCAGGCCATGCAGGTAACGATAGCCCCAGCCGGGCCCCTGGTTTGCCAGAATGATGAACATGGCAATGAGCGCGTAGATGACGCCCTTGGCGAGATTGCGCGCGACCGGCTCTGCGCGGTGGGCTTGCCAAAAACCGATCAAGGCGAGCGGCAGCAGAATCGGATTTTGCCATGCGACGAGCCGCAATATGTTCATCAGCATAACAATAGCGCTGGTCCAATCGAAGTTCGCGACAGTCGACAGCACGCGGAGCCCAAAATAGGCGAAGCCGGAACCTGTCGGGATTGGCGACGATAGCCTCTTCCAATCGAGCACAAGCTGCCAGTAATCCATCCAAAACAAACAAATGATGGCATAGCTGAAGACATAGATGAGAAATAGCCGGCGCCCGCGCTGCTCCAGGAGTCCCAGGATAAAGGGCAGGGCAAACAACGGATGAAAGATCAGTTGGTGCAGGCCGGCAGCAAGGAATCCGACGCCAATCGCTCCAGCATGGCCGATCTTGTCATCACGCAAAAAAAACCACAGCCAGACCAAATTCAGCGCCAAATGCGCAGTCATTGCGTAGCTCGTCATGGCAGTGATGAGCACCTGCGACGACGTTGCCAGCAATAATGCGCTCACCAACGCAGCATCCGGGCGGTCCGGCCATAGCCGCTGAGCCACACCAAAAATCGTCAAGACAGCGAGTGCGGCGAGCAGTGGGCTGGTCCAGGCCGGGTCGGCGATGCGGCCGACCAGCGCACGCAAGAGGGCGTTTACAGGAAGGTAGAGGGATATCCAGCCGCCGCCATTCGCAGCGTGGAGGACAAAGCGAGGCGCCAGCGCGTTGGCAAATCGCTGCCACTCCCCGGCAACCGGCGCGATCGGCTTCCCGGCACGGAGAATCGTCGCGTCGAACTCGGCAAGATTTTCATCAGGAGTCAGATGATAGCCGTGAAAAACGGCATTGGTTCCGGCCAGTCCACAAACCAGGACGGCTCCTGCGGCAAATGCGAGAGCGATACGCGGCCGGCGTAAAACCGCCGGCAGAGCCGGGACACGCATGTCCGGAATGCTCGTCACTGCAAACGTGCCCAGCAGCAGCGCGATCATGACCAGCCAGAAGGCATCCTCGGTCAGAAACAAATACGGTGTGAGCCAAACGAAACTGGCCCTGCGCCACTGCAGGTCTATGCCGGTGGCAAACGCGTATGCGATCAAGGTGCCAACGACGATCGCCAGTGCACAGACGGCTGCGGCTAGCCGCAGCTCGCGTGGAGCAGGCCCGCGCTGCGCTAGACTGGACACGGCCGGACCGTCCGCCAAACGGCCCGCTTGCAGTCCGGTGGGTGACAGCGCCACGTCTAGTCCTCCCGACGCGGTGCGGTCATTACGGACCGACTATTTGACATGTCGCTATCTCGCCGGCAGCCTGCTCCAGGCACCCCCGCAACAATCTGGCATACGCAGTGGCTGTGGTGTTCCAGGAATAATGTTCTCTGGCAAACTTCCAACGCGCTTGCTGGTCGTTTCCGGAACTCGGAGCCCGTAACAGACGCAGCACCTCTTGGGCGAACAATCGAGCGGTAAGATCCGGCTTGTTAAGATCGACGGAAACGCCGCTCAGAAAACATGTCGCGGCCGGATCCGCCTGTGCGGTATCGGTACCGCAGACGACCGGCAGTCCGCAGGCCATCGCCTCTTGTATTACCAGCGGAAAGCCTTCGCCCACGCTTGGAAGAAGAACAACGTCGCTCGCGCGATACAGCGGGGCGAGCGAAGCACCGGATAGCGAGCGATAGACGCGTACATTCGGTAACTGCCAACCTGCCGGATCGATGGCGCCCCATCCCGCGAAAACGAAAAAGATGGAAGGGTGATCCCTCGCCATTTGTTCCAGGACCGCCAATCCTTTCTTTTCGACAAATCTTCCAACAAAAAGGGCGACCGTGGCGTCGGGCGGCAGCCCCAGACCGGCGCGTGCTTCCGCGAATTCTTTCCCGCCGGACGCAGGGCGGAAGACTTGTGTGTCAACGCCGTTGAAAATTACGGTCGGCACACACTGCAGCCGAATCGCGTGAAAGAATTTCGCGGTCGTTTGGCTGATGAACACGATCCGATCCACGCGGCGGAGAATGGGAAAAGTGATGAGGCGGTTTCCCAGCGTCATGAGAAAGCGCAGAATCAGGTTTCTGTACGGAACGGCGCCGATATGCTGCACAACAATGACCGGTTTTCTGTGAGCCCGGGCGGCAAGCCAGCCAACGATGCTGGTCATGTACATCGCATCGTGCATGACTACGACGTCGGCGGCTTTGGCTTCGGTCCACACCGCATGCCAGGCCGAAGGATAGAGAAGCGGGTAGGGAAACTTGAGCAGTGTTTCGCAGATGTTCGAAGCGGCGACAGAACGCCGCCAATCTTCCGTCCCGCCCGCGTTGCCAGTTGCCAGCCAGCGTACTGCAAAACCTGACAGCATGAGTTGCCGTGCAAGTGCATTGGCTACGATTTCAATTCCACCGCGATGCCGCTCGAAATAGTGTGACAGCATCAGGACTTTAAGCTCGACCATTTCCTGGCCTGCTCAGGAGGGGTTTGCCCCGGATGACATCGCATCCGGGATGGCATGACGTCGCGTCGACGCCAGCGCCGCAACAGGGCGCATGGGGGCGGAGTTTGCCTGTCGCATTTGCGTCAGATACCGGGCCTCGTTGCCGTTAATTACCGCGAGCAAGAAACCACCGAGGACATTTTGCGCGCCGATAACCATCAGTGTCGTTCCGACGACCGCAGGGAGCATATTGGAAATCGCGGTGAAATGGTGAGATGCCCAGTAGGACAATACAAAGACGAGAATGGTAACGCCGGCCGAAAATGCGATCCCGCCGGCGATGAGCATGGCCTCCAAAGACATCCAGTTTGAAAGCATCATCTCCCAGGACGAAGCAGGGCGATAACCACGGCCACGGCCATAAAGATGAATTGCCATGGAAAGAAGAAGCGCTGTATGCGCAAGCCCGAGGAGAGCGCCGGCGAGAATGACCCAATAATTTCCGAAGAACGATACGGAATCCGACCCCTGCAGTGTCCCGAGCGCGGCAATCGCCCAGATCGTAAGTGCGATTGCCACTGTCGCTGCAGCGGGAGCCGCGAAGGCCCGAGGGCTGAGCATCAATAAATACCGCAGATGACGCCAGCCATCCTGCCACGGCCGCAAATGCGGTGGCCGATTGCGTAGATCGCGTGAGAGGGTCGCGGGGACCTCGACGATCGTTTTGCCCTGCAGCACGGCCTTGATAATCATTTCACTGGCGAATTCCATGCCGCGGCCAGTCAGGTTCAGCTGTTCGAAGCAGGACTTGGTGAGGGCACGAAGACCACAATGAGCGTCGCTCACTCCGGATCGAAAGAACAGGTTCAGGATGAAAGTCAGGACAGGATTGCCAAGATAACGGTTCTTCCAGGGCATCGCGCCTGGTTCGATACGTCCCCTGAAGCGTGATCCGACACATAGATCGGCTCCGCGTATGAGATCGCGTACCATTGGCACCGACTCGCGGAAATCATACGAGCCGTCCGAGTCGCCCATCACCAAATAAGTTCCGTGGGCGGATCGAAATCCGGCCGCAAGCGCCGCGCCATATCCTCGCTCTGCAACATCGACGACGCGGGCGCCCGAAGCGCGCGCCACGACTTGGCTTCCATCCTCACTTCCATTATCGGCAACGAGAATTTCGCCGGTCAGACCAAGATCGCGCTGCATGATGCGCAGCGCGGCCCGGGCGTTGTCTATGCAATGAGGTAGCCATTCCGCTTCGTTTAAGCACGGCATGACGATCGTCACGCCAATGCCCGCGCGACTACCTCCTCCGGCTGCGAACATGTTGTTCATATCGATTTTGCCCAGAACGGGATCAGGCAAATGATGCGTAGACGGCGTTAATTTAGCGTTGTGAGTTCGAGACGTAGACTGGCCGACGACCAACGGCTGGCCACATGGGTTACCAAAAGGTATCCGCAATTCGCGATTCGATGGAACCGGGCACAGCGCGGCGATCTGTGTTGACGGCACGGCTTTGTGTGCGCTCGCAGTTCAAAATGCGCACGGGCCGTTTACGAAGCTGAAACCGCGAGGCCTTAAACTCCGCATTTGTTGAAACGTTGAAGTAGAGGGGGAACCCATGATTGTCATCGCGATCGCGTGCCAGAAAGGCGGCTCGGGCAAGACCACGCTCTCTGGCCATCTTGCGGTCGAGGCAGAGAAAGCCGGCGCAGGCCCGGTCACTCTGATTGACACCGATCCCCAGGGCTCTCTGTCGAACTGGTGGAACGCGCGCGGGGCGAAGACTCCGAATTTCGCCAAGTTCGGACCGCTGGAACTGGAAGCTGGACTCGCGGAGCTCTCGCGCACAGGAACGCGGATCGCGATTATCGATACACCGCCCGCGATTTCCGACTCCATCATGATGGTGATCGAGCATGCCGATCTCGTGATTGTGCCAATCCGGCCGAGCCCGCACGACCTTCACGCTGTGGCTGCCACCGTCGACATGGTGGATCGTTTCGAAAAGCCGCTGATCTTCGTGATCAATGGCGCAACGCAGCGGGCGCGCATCACCGGGGAGGCCGCCGTTGCACTGTCTCAGCACGGCGTCGTTGCGCCGGTGAACTTGCATCACAGGGTCGATTTTGCAGCCAGCATGATCGATGGCCGAACTGTCGGTGAAGCCGTTCCCAAATCTCCCTCATCGAAAGAGATGGCCGATCTTTGGACCTATATTCAGGGCAGGCTGGCGCGACTGGTGAAGGACGCAAGTTTGGTGCCCGCATTCCCACAGCCGCAATTCCCGTTGGCCGGAATCACCGGCGTCACCGCACCTGAAATCGACGAGGGGCCGGAGATCAGCGGCAGCGAATTGCCGGTCCTCCTCGCCAACCCAATGAGCCCGGATGCCCCCACTCCAAACTCCAACGCAGACAGCATCCCCGGCAGCGCCCAAATCGCTGGTAACACCGGGGAGCAGCCGCGGGCCGAGTTACAACAACAGAACCCTGCGCGTGCCCTTGCCATTTTCGGCCGTCCACAGCCCGCGGCCAAGACGTTCGGCCGCCGCCAGCGCCTGGCAGGGTAGCAATCCGTGAGCAATGGTAATTTTGCGCGGCTGACGTCTGGTCTGCTCGTCCGCAAAGGCGAAGCCGGGCCGTCCCCGATCGCGCGATCGGAGACAGTCCCGTTTGCCCGGCCCTCTGCCCCGGCTGTAGTGGATGAATCGACGGTTCCCGCGTCAAAGCGGGAAAGCGAGCGGCGCGAATCGGCCGCTGTGTTGCCAGCGTCAGATTTGCCGCCGCCAACTACCCGCCGAATGGTCTTGAAGCTGACGGCCAGGCAGTATGAGATGCTGAGTCTGGTGGCAGTCAGACAGGGCACCACGCCGCAGCACTTGCTGCGCAAGGCGCTTCACGAACTCATCACCGCATTCGCCGGACAGTGCAACGGCCCCTGCCAGTGTATCGAGTCCGGTTGGGACGAGTCCGGCGAAGGCTCTAATTAAGGAACAGTTTGGGGGAACCGTATCCGCCTCCCCTGTGCAACTTTTCGGGCACGCTCGCGATGACGGCAGGCGGTAGTGTCCTGATTTGAAGAAAGCAAAAGCGCGAGCGGCGCGGCAACGCCAAACAGCGCGAGGGCCGTCGCAACCACCCAGAATTGGACAGGCCGTTCCGCGCGGGACACAGGGTATGGAGTGAAGCCAAATCTCCTGCCGAGCACGAACTTTCCGTCGCGAACGCCTTGGACGGCACCGGAGGTAGCAGGCAGAATAGGAAAACGGCCACAACCCATTCGATGTGAATGATGTTCATCTCGAAGCTTGCTCCACCAGTTCCTGAAGCGTCCACAGCCTATCAGAAACTCCAGCCGCCATCGCTGGCGTGACGCGCGTCGTCCGGTGCAGCCGCACGAAAATGTAACAGGCGAAGTGCAGCCTGACTATCCGTCCTGTGGAACGCTCAAATTATGACACTACCCGGCAGGCGATCTGATTGGCTGCCAGGCGCTGGTCGCGCTATTTGACGTAACCGAAGACCTTCATCATCGCCCCGCCGAGAATCACAACAAACAGACAGGGCAGGAAGAAAACGATCATTGGGACAGTCAGCTTCGAGGGCAGGGCTGCCGCTCTGCGTTCGGCTTCAGACATGCGCATTTGCCGGTTTTCCTGTGCCGCCACTCTCAGCGCCTGCCCCAGCGGCGTTCCGTATTTCTCGGACTGAATCAACGCCGCCGTCACAGCCTTGACCCCGGGATGTCCGGAACGGTCGGCAAGATTCTGGAAGGCCTGCCTGCGGTTTGGCAGATAGGACAACTCGGCGGTGGTCAGCGCCAGCTCTTCGGCCAGTTCGACCGATTGGACACCGATTTCGCCGCCGACCCGGCCGAAGGCGGCCTCGATCGACATTCCGGCTTCGACGCAAATCAACAGCAGATCGAGCGCATCGGGAAATGCTCGCATGATCGACGCGCGCCGCGCCTGAATGCGATTGCTGACATACAGATCGGGCAAGTAATACCCAAACAGCGTCGCCGCGGCGACGCCAAGTATCTTCACGTTCATCGGCCAGGTCAGATTGGGAGTCGCGAACATCCAGAGAAGCGTCGCGGTAAATGCGCTCGGCGGACCGGCAATGCGGAAAAACATGAAGGTGATCTGTGGTCCTGAACCGCGAAAGCCGGCGCGGGCAAGTTTTTCCTTCATGCCATCCGAGGCGACAAACCGTTCGACGCCCAGCCTGGAGAGGGCCTGGCGCATGAAGCTGACTTGCGCCGAATGCACCTGGCCCGCACGTGGACCCCGGGAAATCGAATCAAAATGTTTCTGGCGCAGGTCCGCGCGTTGCTCCGCCACCTCTTTCATCCGGGGACCGAGCCGGTCGCCGCTCATATAAGGAAGCCCGATCGTCAGAATCGTAAGGAACGACGCAATCGCCGCCAGCGACGTAACAACGACTTCCGGTTCAAACAGGAGGTGCAGATAGCTCATGCGTCAGAACTTCATTGCAATCATGTTCTTCATGACAATGACGCCGATGCCCATCCAGACCGCGCAGCCGAGCAGCAATGCATTTCCGAGTTCCGTCGAGAACATCGGCGCCATGTAAGAGGGTGTCGTGACATAGACCATCAACATCACAGCGGGGGGCATTGAACCGATGATGATGGCGCCCGACTTGGCTTCTGACGACATGGCGCGAATGCGGTCTTTCAGCCGCTTGCGGTCGCGGAGCACGCCGGCGAGATTGCCCAGGGCTTCCGACAAATTGCCGCCGGATTTCGACTGCATCGACATGACGATACCGAAAAAATTCACTTCCGACGTCGGCATACGCTGGAACATGCGCCGGATTCCCTGTTCCATGGTGAGTCCCACCTTCAGGCTGTCGGTCAAGAGCTGGAATTCGCCCGCAACCGGCTGCGGAATCTCGGCCGCCACCAGCTTCAACGCTTCGATCACCGGCAAACCCGATTTCACGCTGCGCACGATCGCATCCATGGCGGGCGCGAATTCACGGGTGAATGCCTGTTCCCGGCGCTTCGTCAGGAAGCTCAGGACCCAACGCGGAAGGCCGAAGCCCCCGGCAAAAGCGGCCAGCGCGAATGCGATGACGGAGTGGACAAACAGAATCGCCACGACGCCGGTGACCACTCCGGCTATTCCCGACGCGATCCAGTAGTGTTGGATGGTTATGGTCAGGCCGGCCCGCTCGATCCGCCGCTCAAGATTGGCGCGCCTCGATTTCGCATTCGCTTCGCGCCCTTCCTCCAGGGCCAGCTTCCGGCGTTCCGCATCCGTGCCCCCGCGGGCGTTCTGGCTGCGGATTGCTGCCATGCGCTTTTTGCTGCGCGCGTCATCCGGTCCCGAAAATGCAAAAACAATCGCGCACAGCGCAAGGATCAGCAATGCGGCTGCCAGAGAGTTCATCATCGGACGCCGGCAAGCTCCTCAGCGTGCGCTGGATTGGGCTGCATCACTTGACCTGTGCCGCATCAAGCGCTTCCGCCAATTCAAGTTCCAGTCCGAAATACCGCGCGCGATCCCACATCACCGGCCGCACAATCCCGGTGCCGACATGTGCTCCGCTGATTTTGCCGTTTTCGTCTTCGCCTTCGATCTGGTAGACCAGCAAATCCTGGGTGGTAATGACGTCTCCCTCGGCACCGACCACTTCGGTAATGCTCGTGATGCGCCGCGAGCCATCACGCAGACGTTCGGCCTGCACGATCACGTCAATCGAACCCACGATCATTTCGCGAATCGTTTTGGACGGAAGGCTGAAGCCACCCATGGTGATCAGCGATTCCAGACGCGACAGCGCTTCGCGTGGGGAGTTGGCGTGGATCGTGCCCATGGAACCGTCATGGCCGGTATTCATCGCCTGCAGCAGGTCGAATGCTTCGGCTCCGCGCACTTCGCCCACGATAATCCGTTCCGGCCGCATACGCAGGCAGTTCTTTACGAGGTCGCGCATGGTCACCTGACCCTGGCCTTCGACATTGGCCGGCCGGGTTTCCAGCCGCACCACATGCGCCTGCTGCAATTGCAGTTCGGCAGCGTCCTCGCAGGTGATGACCCGCTCGTCCTCATCGATATGGGCGGTGAGACAATTCAGCAGCGTGGTTTTGCCCGAACCGGTGCCCCCCGAAATGATGACATTGCAGCGCGCGCGCCCGATCACCGCGAGCAGCCGCGACCCTTCCGGAGTAATCGATCCGAAGCGGACAAGGTCCGCCAGCTTCAGTTTGTCCTTGCGGAATTTGCGGATGGTCAGGGTCGGCCCGTCCAGCGCGAGCGGCGGGGCGATCACATTCACGCGTGAGCCGTCGGAGAGACGCGCGTCGCAAATTGGCGAGCTCTCATCGACGCGCCGGCCGACCTGGCTGACAATGCGCTGGCAGATATTCAATAGCTGCGCGTTGTCGCGAAAGCGGACATTGGTCAACTGCACCTTGCCGCCCACTTCAATGAAGACGCGCGACGCGCCGTTCACCATGATGTCGGCGATATCATCGCGGGCCAGCAGCGGCTCCAGCGGGCCGTATCCAAGCACATCGTTGCAGATGTCAGTGATCAGTTGTTCCTGTTCGGAAACCGACACCACAATGTTTTTCAGACTGACAATTTCATTGACGATCTCGCGGATTTCCTCGCGGCCCGATTCGGGATCGAGCGATGCCAGCCGCGTCAGATCAATCGCATCGATCAGTGCGTTGAACACATCGGATTTGATCTGCTCGCGGTTTCCCCCGTCTTCGGGCACTGTTTGCGCGCCGGCCGGCGACGTGGCCGCAGCTGAATTGGCCTTCGCGGTGGCGGAGACAGGCGCAGCCGTTTTGACCGAAACAGGAGCAGTCGAAGGTCTGGCCCCCGCAGGTTTTGGCGGTGCGACAGTCACTTCGACACTTTGGGATAGCGGCCGCTCCGGTCCGGGACCGGTTACGGCAAGGTGCAATCCCTGATTTGTTCCAGGCCGTTTTCCAAACACTGGCTAACCCGTTTTCAATCCGAGAAGGGACATCGAAAAAGCGCTGCTTTTTGCAGCCGCTTTGGTGTGCCGCCCGGCAACGCTTCGCGCGAGCTCGCGCATTGCTTCTGCCGGCCGGCTCTTCGGCTGGACTTCCGCCAACATTTGTCCGTTATTGGCGGCCAACCCGAACAATGGCGGATCGAAATGGAGCACCAGTTCGGGTTCCTGACCGACTGTCGCGGCGAACTCCTTCAACGGCACTTCCTTGCGTTTCGGCATACCGGACTGGTTGATGATCAATTTCGGCGGCGCATCATTCGCGCGCCGCGACCGCGCCAGGGTCAGGAGGTTTTTGCAATTGCGCAGCGACGCGAGATCGGGTGTTGCGACAATCACGATCTCGTCCGCATGCTGCAGAACGTGACGTGCCCACCCGTTCCAGACATGGGGCAGGTCGACAACGACGCATGCGGCCATGGCGCGCGCCCGCTCGATCAGGGTCTCAATCGCGTCGGCGTTGAAGTTGTGATCCTGTTCCAGGGATACCGGCGCCGTCAGCAATGACAGGTGTTCGCCGCACTTGAGAAAAAGCCGCTCCAGGAGCACCTCGTCGATTCGGTCTGGCGCCGCCAGTGCCTCCGCGACTCCGGCAGCGGGTTCCTGATTGAAATCGAGCCCGACGGTGCCGAAGGCGAGATCGAGATCGATTACCGCGGTGCGGACTTTCAATGTGTTCGCCAGGGACCAGGCGAAATTATGCGCCAGTGTCGAGGATCCGGCGCCACCGCGGGCCGCCGCAAACACCACAAGCTTGCCGCGCGGGGCTGAAGATTTGTCGGCATAGAGACCGGCAATCGCTTCAATCACCTGCAGCGGCGCCAGCGGCGCCAGCAGATATTCCGAAATCCCGCTGCGCATGAGCTGCCGGTACAGTTGCACGTCGTTGCTGCGCCCGATGACGATGGCTTTCGTCTTCTCGTCGCAGACCTGGGCCAGCTCATCCAGTTCCGAAAGCACGCCTTCGGCCGTGTTGACAGTCTCGATCAGCAACAGATCCGGTGCTGGATTATGCAGGAAGTGCTGTGCCGCTTCGCGCGCGCCGCCCCTGTGAATCTCGACATGCGCCCGGGCAAGCCGCCGGTCGGTGGCGGCACCCTGCAGCGTCGAAGTCAGATCATCTCCGACACAAAACGCCGCGATCGACATACGCGGAATCGCGTATTCACGTCCCGAAATGTCGGGTTCGGCATTTTCGTCAGCGGCCTCGGCAAGATTGCTCCGTGCCATGATTAAAAACCTCTCTGGTAATAATGGCCTGTCCCCGTGAGGATCGACGGCGACCCAGAATCGTCCGCGGCGATTTCAGCCCGGGCGGCAGCGCGCCGCATGAAGGTTGACACGCCCAGTGCTCCCAACGCCCGCTTACATGCCACCGCTGCCACCGCCGCCTTTTCCGACAGCCGAAATTCCGACTGATTCGGCCGGGCCAATCGATTTCGTTGCCCCGGTGACCGCACCCTGCTGGTATTTGCCCAGTACCGTCAGGCGCCGCATGGCGTCCTCGGTACCTTCCGGTTCGGGGGCCGCCAGATCGCGGGGATCTGCGATCATGGCCGCAATGTTATGTTGAGTGGCACAACCGAAATTGGGCGATGCCCGATTATCGTAGGTAATGCCGAGGTTTTCCGACCAATTGCCGCATGGCGGCGAAACCGCACGGTAGCGGACAAAACCGATTGCCACTGTATGCGGAACATCGGCCAAACCTGGAGGTACGACAGTGATGCGGGTACGGGGAACGCCAAGCGCCGAAAGTTCTCCGGCGATCTGTTCGGCCGCGGCCATATTCCCGGCGGCCGCCGAAACGGAAATCGAACCGGCCCCGTTTTCCTCGTAGTCGCGGCCTATATCATAGAGTTCGCGTTGCATGACCGGATCGGACCCAGCGTCCGGGTCATAAGGCAGCCGATACACCTGCATCTGGGGCTCGAATGAAATTGGAAACCGCTGTTGCGGCAACAGCCCGTCTTGTGTTCCGGCGATTCCATGCGTGCAGGCGACCAGAAACAGGACGCCCATGCCGGCGCTGCCCCGCAGTAAACATCTTGCTGTCGGCATTTTTCTGGCCCTCATTGGATGACGTAACCGAGAGATTTGCTGTCGAGTGCGGTAACGGGTCTCGCATCGATTCCGTGCACAGCGTTCAAGCGCCCCAGCAGCGTCGTTTCCAGATCGCTCGGCGCAGCGAAACCGTCGTCGGGGCCGGCGAGCATTTTTGGCGCGGCGGGTTTGACGAGATAGGCCGTGACCATAACGACCAACTCGGTCTCGTTGTTCTGAAAATCGCGGCTGCGAAACAGCGCGCCCAGAACCGGAAGGTCCTTAACGCCAGGCAAACCGTTGAGATTCTGTTTGGTTTGCTGCTGGATCAGGCCACCAATGGCGATACTGCCCCCCGATGGCAGTTCCACCGTCGTTTCGGCCCGGCGCACCGAAAGAGCCGGCAGCGTTAATCCCGGCGACGTTGTAGTCGTGGTTGTCCCATTATTATTGCTGGTGCTCGTGCCCGAATTCAGGGTGAACGCACCGGTATTCGTCAGTTCACTGACTTCGGTGGATATCTGAAGCGAAATTCGGCCGGCGCTCAACACCACTGGCGTAAACGCCAGCCCGACGCCAAACTGCTTGTAGTCCACTGTGATGTTCCCCTGATTGTCACGCGATGCCGGCACAGGGAATTCGCCGCCGGCGAGGAATCTCGCCGATTCGCCGGAAACCGCCGTCAGGTTGGGCTCGGCCAGGGTATGGACAAGTCCCACCTGTTCCATCGCCTGGAGCACCCCGGCGGCCTGCGACGGGCAAGCGACGCCTGCCGTAAGACACGGCGGAATATTCGGGTTGCCGATGGACGCCAGCATGTTTGACAGCGCGCGGCCGGTCAGACTGAATTGATTGTCCGTCAGCAGAGCGACGGGCATCCCGCCGGCAGTTCCGACCGCCAGGCCATTGATGCCCAATTGCTTTGAAATGGCGCGGCTCATTTCCGACACGCGAACTTCAATCAGAACCTGCTGCCGCTGGTCGATGGCAATATTGTTGATGACATTGCCGCCCCCGGCACCAGCCGCACCGGCCGCGCCAGCACCGGCCGGCCCACCACCGGCCGCAGCACCACCGCCAGCCCCGCCGGTGGCGCCGGTCGAGGAGGGCGCCCCAGCGGCAAATTGTTGCGCCATGGCCTGCGCCTTGGCCGCGTCTTGCACACTGCCTGCCGTGCCGGACAGCACGATGTTGCTTCCAAGCGCAGTGGCGCGGATGCGCGAGCCCGGAAGTTGTTGTGCGATTTGCCGGTTCAGGTCGCCCACTTCGGAACCGACCGAGATTTGCAGATTCGCGATTTGCACGCCCTGCGTATCGAGAAACAGCGCATTCGTCTGGCCGACTTGAAGCGACATCAGGAAAATACGCCGCGGTGTCCTGATCACCGCGTCGGCAATTTTCGGATTTGCCACAACGACATCACGCACATCGCGGTCAAGTTCGATGACGACCGCCTGGTTCAGCGCCAGCACCACGCGCTGCATCGGATTCGCCGAATCGCGCGTGATGCGGATGATGCGAGACTCGCCTAGCGGTGCAGCGCTGGGTGCCGTCGCAGGCTGCGCAAGGGCAGCGGCAGAGATCATTAACGCACCCATAGCGGGAATGAATTTGACAAATCTGATCACAGTGCTGCTCCCAATGCGGCCGGTATTGCCTCTGCGCCCACGCCCTGGCCACCACCTCCACCAGCCCCCGCTCCGCCGCCGGACGGACCGGTCTGCAGCACGCCGGCCTTATAAACTTTGATCGCCGGAGTTGGGGGGCCCGCCGGCCGCGCCACGACGATGCGCGGCTTGATCACCGCGGCCACCGTCAGCGGCGTGCCATTACTTTCGCCGAGCCTGCGCAGGGCCAGCGATATCACGCCGGTTTGCTCGGCTTGCGCCATCAGTTCCGCCTGCTCAGGCGTCAGTTCCAGCGTGGCCACATGTCCGACCACCGCCTGTTTATCCTTGTCCTGCTGAATGATCTGATCGATGGCCAGTGCGCGTACGTCCCTGAGCAGGGTTTTGGTTTCAAAATTTTTGCCGCTGTTGCCGCCCATATCCCGCGTCAGCAGCACATCGACGCGGTCATTGGGAAGGATGAAGCCACCGGCGCCGGTTCGGTCAGATACTGCGACGCTGATCGCGCGCATGCCGGGGCCCAGCGTGGCAGCGAGAAATCCAGGTGTATTCGCCCGCACGGTATTGGAATCGGTGACGGGCTGGCCACTAACCAGCGGCGCTCTGACGATCATCCCGTCGATCGCCTTGGCAATGTCCGGTTGTTTGCTTTTGGTGATGAACGATGCCGCGAGGCCCGCTTTGGGCCAAGTCTGCCATCGAACCGAAGGTGCGTCGAGATATTGCCCCGGCGGAACATCGCGGGCGGCGACCAGTACATCTTCGGAGGTCGCCACTGGCGCCGCGACGGCCGCCGCGGGTGCTTTCGGCTTCATTTCTGTTCGAACCACCAGGACAGCGCCGAAGGCGGCGACGCCTGCAATACCCAAAACCACCACTCGGGCGATGTTCATCCCGGCTCTCCCTAAGTTGGGAGAAGAACAACACAAAACTGGTTGGGATTGGATTAATCCGATCGCTAGAAGTCTGTATAAGGAAAGAAATTATTCGATTGTCCCACCGCGCGCGGGTTCTCCGAAGCCTGCCGCGAATTGCAGCTTAATTTCTCTCAATGTCAGGAAATCTAAACGCGGTTTCAACCAACTTGAGCTAGCCGTGCCTGACCAAAAAATTACGGATTGCGAATGTCGGCGAGTTTGACCTCAGTTCTTTTTGAGCCGGCAACGGCCCTGTTCGATGCC
>DASUHP010000036.1:0-34464 GCA_036273455.1 Micropepsaceae bacterium
ATAGGCCGTCTGCTGCATCGGCAGATGCAGTGCCTGGCCGACAATACCGGGAAACACAAACATCCCGATCATGCCGAAAATATTCTGGAAACCGAGTGCAATTAGTGGTCCGAACGGCAAAGTGCCGTTCACGCCGACATCGAATGTGACCCCTCCCGCATCGGTCTGAACTCCGGAGCTGCTGCGCGCGTCCGCGATGCCGGTCGTGCTTGTCATGCTTTTGCCCGGGGTCCTGCATCGCGCGCCAGCGGTGTTTCCGGAGTCAAGCCGCGACGCATTTGCTCAACCGTCTCGGCTCCATTCAGCGCCCAGTCGCCTTCGGCCGCGCGGCGCGCGAACAATTCCCAGCGCTCGTTCCATTCGCCCATTTGGTATCCATGCCATGGCTGCGCTGCATTCAGCGCCGGCAGCCCGAGCTCGTCCCACAATGCGCGCGCACGCTCCATATATTGCCGCGCCGGCAATGCCAGAGGCGGCATCGGATGTTTCTGCGTCGCATCGATCAGCATGCAGCTGCCGGATTTGGTGGTGCCATATTGCGAGCCCTGCAACCCGCCGCCATGCGGAGCAATATGGACGTCCTCGGCCGGATTGCTCCGATAGGCGAGCGACCACAGAACCCCGTCGAGATTTTCGGGATCCATATCTTCGCTGACGGCAATCACGATCTTGCCGCAGCCGGACTGGAAATTGGCCGCGCCATTCAGTCCGCGCCAGATTTCGGCTTTCGGAGCCCCGACTGCAAATTGCAGGAAGATCACCGGACGCAGATTGGTCAGGCGTTCATGCATAACGACGCGCCGTATGCCCCTGATCTCGAGAGTGTCCCGCAAATTGGCCAGGAACATCGGCTCATAGGCGACCTTTTTGATCACACTCGATTCCGACGGCGTCACCTGGCTGATGATCGAAGTGAAAACGGCATCCTTCCTGCGGGTGATTGCGGTCACGCGCATCGGCATGTTGAATGCCTCCAGCGCGACATAGCCATTGCTTTCGCCGAATGGAGCCTCGGGTTCGAGCAAGTCCGGCTCGATCACGCCCTCGATGACGATCTCGGAATCAGCGGGCACGTCGAGGTCCTGCGTCACCGCGCGGGTGATCCGGACTGGCTCGCCCATCAGCGCGCCGGCGACGCCCAATTCATCCATGTCGATTGCGAGCTTCTGCGGACCCGTGAAGCAGATGGCCGGCGCACAACCAACGACAATTGCAATCGGCATCGGCTGGTTGCGGGCGCGGCATTTCTGCCAATGGATATAACCGCCGGCGCCACCGGGACGCGCGACCATCCGCACCGCCAGGCGGTCATTGGCCTTCAGCGCCGCGCGATAGGTCCCCATGTTCTGGACACCGCTATCCGGATCTTTGGTGATGCAGAGGGTTGCCGTCAGATAGGGCGCGGCATCGAAGCCAGGCGTGGAAACCGGCACCGGCAGAGCCGACAATCCCTGCTGCACAAGATCGTCGCCACGGACGATCACCTGCTGGCAGTCCGGGTTCTTCACATGCTGCGGTGCAATCGGATGGGCAATCGCGCGGGTCCAGGCCGTGCCGATTTCCTCGATCGGCACGCCCATACCCAGCGCATAGATTTGCGGGTTTGCCGCCAGCGCCCCCACCACAACCGGCATGTCGTAATGCCGGCCCTTGGAATCCGTCACATTGGTGAAAATGAAAGCGCGCCGCTCGGCTTCAGCTATGCCGCCGGCAAACTGCCAGCGCACCAGCGGGTGCAACTCGGTATCCTTGTTGACGGGATGATCGACGTGGATCAGCAGTCCTTCGCGCTCGAGAAGCTGCAAATGCGCATGAAAATCCCGCGCCACCTGGCGTCGCATCAATCTTGCCCCGTCGCTCTCAACAGTACCGGTGTCACCCACAATGGAGGCGATTGGTCCTCTTTGCAAAGCCCGCCCCGAGCGTTTATGCACCCTGCACGCCATCACGCCCGCGACGCGGGTACAAGGAGAAGGAATGTCGGCAAGTCAGCATGATCAGGGCGGCATCCGCGCCAACCGGCCGAAGTTTTTCGGCGCCGCCGTGAAGCGCAGGGAGGATCCGGCGCTGCTGACCGGCAAGGGTCATTTCGTCGACGATCTGCGTCTCGCCGGCACGCTGCACGCCGCCTTCACGCGCAGCGCCCACGCCCATGCCAAAATCCGCGGCATCGACACCTCGGCGGCACGCGCGCTGCCCGGCGTCCATGCCGTCCTGACCTTTGCCGATCTGCCAGAACCCGCACAGCGGCGGTTTTCGCTGCTCGTCCCCAATCCCGCCATCACCCAGCTTTTCATGCCGCAGGCGCTCGCCCAGGATGAAGTCTGCTATGTCGGCGAACCGATCGCGATGGTTGTCGCGGACACGCGCTACATCGCCGAGGATGCCGCCAGTCTGGTCGACGTCGATTACGAGGTCCTGCCGGCGGCATCGGACTGCCGCGGCGCGATGGCGCCCGATGCGCCACTCGTGCATGCCGGGACCACATCCAATCTTGCCGCCCGCGTGCCGTTCAGCCATGGCGACAATGACGCCGCCTTTGCCAAAGCCGCCCATGTGTTCACCGAACAGCTGAAAACTCATCGCGGCGGACCATTTTTCATGGAATGCCGCGGGCTCGTCGCCACGCATGATCCGGTCACCGATTGCTTTACGGTCTATGTCTCTTCGCAAAGCTCACACCGCGTGAAGCGGCAATTTCTTGATCAGCTCGACCTGAATGACAATCAGCTTCGGGTGATCACGCCGGATGTCGGCGGCGGCTTCGGTCCCAAGGGTGTTCTGTATCCGGAATATCCTTGCGTCGCGGTCGCGGCCCAGATGCTCGACCGGCCGGTCAAATGGATCGAGGACCGGCGTGAAAATTTCGTCGCCACGCATCAGGAACGCGACGCCTACTGGGATTTGGAAATCGCCGTCGACGAGAAAGCGAAAATTCTCGGGCTTCGCGGCCGGATGATCCATGACGAGGGCGCCTATCTTCCCTGGGGCCTGACCGTGCCATGGATCGCGGCCACGACGGTGCCCGGCCCTTATGTCGTGCCCAGCTACAAACTGGAAGTCACCGTTGCCTTCACGAACAAGATATCAACCACGCCGGTGCGCGGCGCCGGGCGTCCTTCCGGCGTGTTCGTAATGGAACGGCTGATGGATCGTGTCGCCCATGAACTTGGGCTCGATCCCGCCGAAGTGCGCCGCCGCAATCTCGTTCAGCCGGAACAGATGCCATACAAAGTCGGCATCGTGTTTCGCGACGGCCGCCCGGTGACCTATGACAGCGGTGATTATCCCACATGCCAGGCAACCGCGTTGAGCGCGGCCGATTACGACGGTTTTGAAAAGCGCCAACAGCAGGCGCGCAGGCAGGGCCGCTTTATCGGTATCGGAATGGCCAATGCCGTCGAAGCGACCGGCCTCGGTCCATATGAAGGCGTCACGGTGCGCATTTCGACCACCGGCAAGATCAGCATGTACACCGGCGCCACGCCGCATGGCCAATCGCACAAGACGGTTCTGTCCCAGATCGTCGCCGATGAGCTGGGCGTGGACTATGAAGACATCACGGTGGTGACCGGCGACACTGCGAGCATCGCCTTCGGCATGGGCACTTTTGCGGCGCGGACAGCGGTGAACGCAGGATCGTCTGCGCATCTTGCGGCCGCGGAATTGGCGAAAAAAACCAGGCAGATCGCAGCCGGCATGCTGGGGGTGACGGAGAGTGAGATCGAACTCAGCAACGGTTTTGCGCAGGTGCGCAATCAACCGGAAAAGCGCAAGCACTTTCGTGAATTGTCATTCCGGGCGGCGGGGATGCCGGGCGTGTCCATGGCCGGCGGCATGGCTCCGGGACTGGAACACACAGCTTATTTCACGCCCGACCAGTCGACCTATTCGAACGGCACGCATGTCGCCGAAGTCGAAGTCGATATCGAGACCGGTGGCGTCGAAATCCTGCGCTACGTCGTGATGCATGACTGCGGCAAGGTCATTAATCCCATGGTGGTCGAAGGACAGGTGCAGGGTGGCGTCGCGCATGGCGTCGGCAACGCGCTGTTTGAGCGCATGATCTACGACGACAATGCGCAACCGCTGAACATGAATTTCGGCGAATATCTGCTGCCCGGTTCGACCGATGTGCCTGCTGTCGAACTCCATCACATGGAAACGCCGTCACCCTTAAATCCCATCGGCGTCAAAGGGGCAGGCGAGGGCGGCACGATTCCGGCGATAGCGGCGATCATCGCGGCGATTGAAAATGCGCTGCAACCCTTCGGAGTGAAACTCAGCGAGGCTCCCGCATCGCCGAGCCACATCCTCGGCCTCATCCGCGGCGCCGAACTGCGCCCCGCCGCCGAGTAAAACTCTGCCTTACTCTAAGTCCGAGCAGGCTTACGTTTCCTCCCCCGTTTACGGGGGAGGTGGACTCCGGCGACGCCTCGCGGCGACGGAGGACGGAGGGGGGACGCCTCAAACCACGACCATATGCTAAGCGCTCCGCGGAATAAGCCGCGGCGTGGTCGGCCGGCCCGAGAAATCCGTCCAGCACATGGCCTGATAATCGAACAGTTTGCAGATTCTGCAGATCTGAAAATACGCGCGCGGCGTGAACCGGTATTCCAGCATATGCGCATAACCGGGCTTCAGCGCCTTTTCCGCTTCCGGCATGGCATAGACCGGGATGCCGGTTTGCACATGATGCGACGTATGCAGCAGCAGATTGGTCCATAGTGGTGCAATATTGACCGGCATCTCCACCGAGGCTGTGTGCGGCGCCAGCGATCGGCATTTGCTCCAGCTTTCTTCGTCGTCGAACCACGGAATCGCCGGATGCGTGTGATTGACGTAAACCGTCAGCGCCATCAGGTAATTCCACAGCGCAAATGGTATCGCCCAGCCGAACAGCAGCACATGCAGCAGCGAGCTTTGCGGTGAGACAATCTTTCCGGCGACCGCGATTGCGATGACGGTGAACATCAAACCGGCAACCGCGAAACTGCTGTCGGGCAAATGCCGCTTCCAGTCATGGCGGACCTCGGTCGCGAGCGGCAGCAGCACATGGTGCGGCCAGAATTCCTTGTAATAATAAAGGATCGGCCCGGCGGGGCAGCGGTATATCCGCTCGAGCGCGCGACGCCACCATGGCGCGCGGCTGTAGTCGCCGGGGCTCATCGGCGTCCATACATCATCGAAGGCTTTGAGATTCGTGCGCGCGTGATGGCGTTCATTATGGAACAGGCGCCACAGACTTAAGGAATGCGCGCTGGGCACAAAGGCAATCCGGCCCAGCCATCGGTTCCATGTTGTGCCGGGGACGAAGCTGTTGTGCCCGCAATCATGTCCAATGATGAAAAGCAGCCCGATCAGAAATCCGTTGGCAATGGCACAGAATAGACTGACGCCCGTCGGCAGCGGCGCAATTGCGCCCGCCAAAGTCGCCGCATACAGCACGAAATGAACGGCAAGGATGCGAAGACCTTTCGTCAGGCTCCGGGTCTCGCGGGTGACCTCCGCCATCGCCCGGATGGCCGCACCCGACGGCTCCGAATGCAGTTGTTCTGCCAAAATCAAGCGGCTGCCCCCCTGGCGTCGAAGAACTCCTAACTTAGACCGATTTGGGATCAGATTGAATCAACCAGGTTCACCTCTCCCCTTTTGTGGGAGAGGGCGGAGCGCCCGCACTTGCGCAGCAACTGCGCATTGGCGCTCCGGGTGAGGGGTGAGTGTTGCGGTTCTTTATTTTCGCTTGACATGTGCAGGACATAGGTGTAGTCCTACTTATATAAGTGATTACCGCGCCCGACTGGATACCATTCCGCTCGCCAAAAGGGATTGAGAAAATTGAATCCATTTCCTTGCAGCACGAGCGCAGACGGGCCGGGCGTTTCCAGGTCGTTGTCAGCAAGGAAGCGGTAATGTTTACACCTGCCAAAACACTTAAACACTTAAACAGTTGTGTTTCATCCGCCTTCGCCTTTCAGGCCACAGCGGACAGGCCGGCGCGCTGTGCCGGCTACGGCGAAATCTCTTCCAGAATCCGGCTTTTGGTTTCGACGGCAAAAAGCTGAACCACCAGCCCGGCGCTCAACGCCACCAGGCCGAACACAAGAAACACCGACGCCAGATCGGAACGCGCAACCAGCATGCCCACGATATTCGGGCCAATGATCGAGGCGAGCCGAAGCCATGCCGTGGCCGTGCCGACACCAAGCGCCCGGCTGCGCGTCGGATAAAGTTCAGGCGTGTACAGATAAACGGCGAGCGACATTGTGCCGATGCACATATTGCTCAGTGTGCCCAACAGCAACACATGCAGCGCGGTATCGGCACCCGTGTACCACAGGGCCAGCAGCGCAGCCGCCGAGCCGGTGAATGCCGCGGCGAACCATGCCCGCCGGCCGGTGCGGTCGATCAGCATTGCGCACATGAAACTCGTGCACAGGGTCGCGACATTGGTGATCAGTTGATAGCGCAGCGCGGTTGCCAGCGGCAGATGGAATACCGTGCGGTAGAGCGTCGGCATCCAGGTGGCAAGCCCGTAATTCACGAAATAGGTCGCGAACCAGATCACCCAGACGACAAAAGTGCGCCGCCGATAGAGCGGACCAAACAGGTCCGACCACGAGCTGCCTTTTATGCGGGCGGGAACCGACAATTCGGGCGGCGGCAGGCTGCGTCTCAATGCGCGCTCGGTCCCGGCTTCGACCACGCGCATCGCTGTTTCGGCTTCGGCTCGCCGTCCCTTCGCCGCGAGCCACCGCGGGCTTTCCGGCAACAGCCGCTGCAGCACGAAAACAAGCAGCGACGGCAGCGCGCCGGCAATGAAGATCGCCTGCCAGCCGAGATTCGGCACCAGCCAGAGCCCCAGCACCGACGCCGCAAGAATGCCGCAGGGGAACACCAGTTCGAACAACAGCACGAATCGGCCGCGCGCCCGCGCCGGTGCAAGCTCATTGATATAGGTCGCGGCCACCGGCACTTCGCCGCCGAGGCCGAAGCCCTGCGCAATCCGGCAGACGAGCAGCGACAGGAAGCTCCAGGAGAATGCACAGGCGAGACTAAGCACGCCGAATATCGCGATCGAACCCAGCAGCGACTTCAGCCGGCCAAAGCGCTCGGCAAACCAGCCGAAAAACAGCGCGCCGAACAACTGCCCGAAAAATCCGCCTGAGATCAGAATGCCGGCCTGTTGCGGCGACAATTGCCAGAGCAGCACGACAACCGGCAGCACATAGGCGATTGCGAGTGCATCGAAAGCATCAAAGAATGTTGCCGTGCCGACAATGATGCGCGCCCGGATTTGCCACGATGTCAGCGGCAACCGCTCGATCCGCGCCGCCATATCGGAAGCGAGATGCTCGTCTACTGCAATCGTGGCGATATCTGAAACGGCGGCCATTCAGATCACCTCAGGCAATCACGAGACGCTTGCGCGTTTTTGTTCTCCTCGCAAGGGAGCAGGCATAAGCTACTCCGGAGACCAACGATACTTTGAACACCATCAAAGATAGACTGTATTCCGGCATGAACCGCTGGATGTTTCGCCCCTGCCAGGGTTTGGCATTGAAAGGCAGCCGCGCACGACCGCTATATGACAATGTCATACAGGACAGTAGGTGTTTTATGGGCCGTAAAAGCCGTCCGATCACTGTGACCCTGGGTGAGCTACAGGAGCAGGTAGAGGTCCGCGTGAAGTCGGGTGCCTACGCATCTTCAAGCGAAGTTCTGCGCGCCGCCTTGCGCGCGCTTGAACGCGAGGAGGCGGCAGTCAGTGATTGGCTTCGCAAGCGCGTTGAAGAAGCCTTCGCCGATGACCGGCCAAATATTCCGGCGCGGACCGTATTCACGAGACTCCGCCGTTACCACGCCAGGCGGGCGAAAGCTGCTAGGTGAAGAAATTCAAGGTCACCTTCCGGCCACTGGCGGAAGATGACCTCTTCGCGTTGTATGAGTACGTGGCTGCGCGCGCAGATCGCGAGACGGCAGCCGGATACATCGACCGGATTGCGGAGCTGTGCAAGGCGCAAGAGACGTTTCCGGAGCATGGGGCGCCACGCTTCGATATCATGCCGGGACCGCGAGTTCTCGCGTGCGAGCGCCGGGTCGTTATCGCCTTCCGCGTCACACGATCTGAAGTCGTGATCGTGCGCATCTTCTACGGCGGTCAGGACTACGAACGCGCGTTGGGGTGCGACGCGCAGCTAGGCCAGTTCAGTCCCGCGCCTCATCTTCGAGGAACGGGAAGGAGACCATCCCGCAGCAGGCAATGCGCAGGCACGGAATCGGCGCATGGCCGGGCGGCTTTTGGGTCAGTTCGGCAGCCGAAAGCCGCCGCACCGGCTGGCCCTGCGCCGCGACGCGTTTCTGATGCACCGGAATGGCGGCGGCGCGCTCCCCCGCGCTCGCCGCCTGGTCGATCTCCAGCGTGACGGAATCGAGCACCACGCCGTAATAATCGCGCGCGGCCGGAAGTGAGACATAGCCCTGCCGCACATCTTCGCGGACCTTTTCCGGTGGCCGATTCAGCGGCGAACCAAAGCCGCCGCCGCCGCCAGAGCGCAGCGCGTAAGCATCGCCTTTCCTGATTTGCACGGTCAGGACCTTGGCGTTCACCCGCTCTTTGTCCCACTCGCCGTCGCGACGCAGCAGAACCTGATTGCCGGTGCCTTCGAGACCGCCATGCAAACCCCAGGGCAGGCAATGCGCGCGATCGATGCTCGCATTCATGGTGACGTCGGTGAGCGCCCGGATCACCGTTTCGCATCCCAAACCGCCGCGATGCTCTCCGGGGCCGCCGGAATCCTCGATCAAGGCATAGCGTTCGATCAGCAGCGGATATTTCGCCTCGAGCTGTTCGCGCGGGCTGTTATGCGTGTCGCCGTCATTGATGCAGACGGTTGCCGATACTCCGTCTTCGGACAGTTTTGCGCCCCATCCGCCGCCCAATGGCCCCATATGCGCGAGAAAAAATTTCCCGTCTTTGGGATCGGTTCCGTGCACCAGTGACACACAGAGATCGGCGTGGTGTCCGGCAATCACCTTGTCCGGCAAAGCATCGCCCATCGCCTTGAAGACCGTGTCGATCACCGTCATCGGAAAGGTCATCCACCACCGCATCGGCGCCGGGCGCGTCGCGCTGACGACGCGGCCCGGCGGTACGATCACGGTCAGGTTGCGGAACGATCCGTCATTGATCGGATAATCGGCCGGCGAGGTCAGGCATTTGAAAGCCACCTGCGCGCAGGCATGGCCGGTCGTGATCCCGGAATTGTAGAATCCCCGCACCTGACGCGACACGTCGCTCAGATCGACGATCATCTCGTCGCCTTTGACTTCCACCCGGACCTTGATTGGGATCGGCGATCCGACATCGACGCCGTCGTCATCCATGAAGGATTGCGCTTCATAGACGCCGTCGGGAATCGCACGCGTGCGTGCTCGTGCGGCTCTTTCCGACTGATCCATGATGACGGTGATCGCCTGCAGCACTTCCGCGAGGCCGTATCGTGTCACGAGTTCCAGAAAGCGCTTCTCCCCGGTTTTGACCGCCGTGATCTGGGCGCGCAGGTCGCCCATGGCGCGCTCGGGAATCCGCACATTCATGCGGATAATGTCGACGAGGTCCTGATTCACCACACCGCGGCGCGCATATTTAATGATGGGAATCTGAATGCCTTCAGAGAATATGTCGGTGGTGACTCCGCCCAGTTGGCCGCCGACATCCTGCCAATGCGCCATGCAGCACGCGAACGCAATCAATTCGCCCTCATGAAATATCGGCAGCGAAAACGTCATGTGGTTAAGATGGCTGCCGGTGATATAGGCGTCATTGGTCAGCAGGATGTCGCCCGGCTCGATATTCTCTTTGCCGAAATGTTTGAGTTTGGCCTTGATGGTTTCCGCCATGCCGCGAATGAAAGTCGGCAGACCGAGTCCGATCGACACGGTTTGGCCGTCGGCGGTGAACAATCCGACGGTGAAATCCAGCGCCTCGTAGATGATCATGTTGTAGGCGGTGCGCATCAGATTGGTTTTCATCTCTTCCGTCACGGCCATCACGCCGTTGCGGACGATTTCAACCAGCACCGGATCAACCGGCCTCGTCATGCGCTTGCCACCGAAATCAACAGATTGCCGCCGCCATCCACGGTGAGTTCATCGCCGGGAAACAGCACCGTGGTCGATGCGTGTTCTTCGATCAGCGCCGGACCCGAAATGCGATTTCCCGATTGCAGCAATTCGCGATCGTAAACCGGTGTTTCGGCGGTTGCGTCACCGATCCACGCCGTTCTGCTGCCCTGTCGCACCGCACGCACGGGTTCAGGTCCGCCCCGCCCAACTTCTTCCAACGACGGTTTCGCCAATCGCCCGGTCACCGAGCTGCGAAGCGACGCGATTTCCGCGCGTTCACCGGGCGCAGAAGTCCCGTAGCGCGTGTGATGGATGTGATCGAATTGCTGTTTTATCGCCTGCCGGTCCTGCCGCCCGAAATGTTCCAGCGGAACATCGACCGTCACGAGGTGCTCCTGGCCGACATAGCGCATGTCGAGCGCACGGCCGATCTGCACGGAGCCGGCAGAGACTCTGGCCTGTTCAATGGCGTCACGGCCTTGCCGTTCCATTTCGCCGAAAGCAATCTCGAATTCGCCGAAATCCAGATCGTCAAGTTTGGTAAACCGCGTTTGCACGTAATCATATCTGAGATCGCAGAACAGCATTCCGATGGCGGAGAAATGCCCCGGGGCGCGCGGGATCAGGACGCGCCGGATGCCAATCTCGCGCGCGAGGGCGGAGGCGTGCAGCGGCCCGGCGCCGCCATAGGCGACGAGCACGAAATTGCCGGCATCCAACCCACGCGAAGTCGTGACGCTTTTGACGGCATAAGCCATTTGCGTCACCGCGATCTGCACAATCCCGTTTGCGGCTTCAATCAGATTCATGCCAAGCGGACCGGCGATTTTGCGATACAGCGCCTGCTCCGCGGCGCGAATATCGAGTCGCATCTCGCCGCCGAGGAAACGTGTTGCGCCGAGTCGCCCGAGCACCAGATTGGCATCGGTGACCGTCGGCTCATCTCCACTCAAACCATAGCAGGCCGGGCCGGGTGCGGCGCCCGCGCTGCGCGGGCCGATATTCAGTGCACCGCCTTCGGAGACGAAGGCGATGGAGCCGCCGCCGGTCCCGACTTCCACAATATCGATCATCGGAATCTGGACCGGCAGCGCGGTCTCATATCCGCCGACAAGAGCCGTACCGGTCGTCAGTACCTGGCCCCCGGAAATCACACCGGCCTTTGCCGTTGTGCCCCCCATATCAAAGGCAATGGCGTTCTCGATCCGCGCGCCACGGCACACGGCCTGCGCCGCGACGACACCGGCAGCAGGACCGGATTCCAGCATGCGGACACATTGGCGCTGTGCCTGATCGAAGCTGAACAATCCGCCGGTCGATTGTACGACCAGAAACGCGCCGGCGAATCCGAGCATACGCAAATGGCTGTCGATTTCCTGGAGATATCCGGCGACGCGCGGACCGATATAGGCGTTCGCTGCGACCGTGGATGCGCGCTCGAACTCGCGATATTCCTGCGACAGCTCATGCGAGACGGTGATGAATGCGCCGGGCATGGCCTCCTGCAGAATCCGTTTGGCGCGCAATTCATGTGCGGGGTTGCGGTAACAATGCAGGAACAGGACGGCGACGGCTTCAATTCCGTCGCGGCGCAGTTTTTCGCCAAGCGCGGAAATCTCCGCGTCATTGAGCGGTGTCAGAACTTCGCCGCTGGCGAGCAGTCGCTCATCCACTTCGTGCCGGTCGACACGCGGAATCAGCGGCTGGTGCTTGCGGAAATAGAGATTGTAGGAGTCCGGGCGATTGACGCGGCCGATTTCGTAGATGTCGCGGAATCCTTTGGTGATCAGGAGTGCGGCTCTCGCGCCGGTCCGCTCCAGCATCGTGTTGATCGCAATTGTCGAACCATGCAGGAAAAGTCCGGCATCGGCGGCGTCAGAACCGGTCTTGAGAATCCCTGCTTCGATTCCCTGCACCAGAAAATCGGGTGTCGTAAGCGCTTTGCCCAGCGCCAGCCGGCCAGTGGAAGGATCGAATGATGCGACGTCGGTGAATGTGCCGCCGACATCACCGGCGATGCGCAACTGGCCGGCAGTCATCCGTCAGGATTTTTCCGCACTGGCGGCGAGCTTCACCACATCGGGCGGAGTTGCATACAAATCCTTGATCAGCTTCTGCACGTCGGCGCCGTTAACCGGCCGCACTTCGAGATTCAGCCGTTTGGCCTCGGCGAGGAATTGCGGGTCTTTCATGGTCGCGTCGAAAGCCGCGCGCAGCGCCTGAAGTCGCTCGGGCGGCAATCCGGCCGGCGCGGCGAATGGCCTTGCAATGCTCTGGCGTGAGACGATCAGTTTCAATGCCGCCTTGTTTTGCGGTGTCGTCGGAAGATCCATGACCGACGGCACGTTCGGGAGATCGCCAAATTTCTGCAAGCCAAGTTGCAGAACGATGTTGATTTTCTTGTTGTCGAGCAGCGCTTTGTTCTCGCTCAACAGGCTGCTCCACGACCAGCCGCAGCGGCCGCCGACTTCGCCGCGCTCCATGCCGAGCACAATGTCGGCGCCGCCATTGGAATAGCCGGTGACGACCTTGGCCGGCAGATGGAACAGATTGCGCAGCACGGTGGGGAAGATTTCGCTGTCCGCGCCGGCCGCCGAAGCGCCAATGCTGGACGGTTTCGTCTCCATGTCCTGCCAGGTCTTGATACCGGTCGTGTTCCAATAGGCGCAGATTGAAACTTCGTTGCTGACGCTGCCGACCCAGCCGAATTTGGTCGCGTCGAACTGCATGCCCTGGGCATGACCGAGCAGCGGCTCAATCGCCAGCCCGCGGGCGAATGTGGCGATCACCGTGCCGTCCTTGTGCGCCACATTGTAAAGATAGTTCATGACCTTGACGCCGCCGGCGCCCGGCATGTTCTGGGGCACCATGGTCGGATTGCCGGGAATATGCTTGCCCATATAGCGCGCGAGTGTGCGGGCATAGAGATCGTAACCGCCACCGGGACCAAACCCGACCAGCACCTGAACCGTCTTGCCGCGATAGAAATCCGCAACGGAGTCGGCCGCCTGCGCCTGGCCGGCACCCAGCATCAGCATGACCGGCACGGCCGTGAACGCAACCGCGCGCCCGAAATCCTTCATCTCGCTACCTTCCAGATCACAGACAAAAAAAGCGCATGCTTGCGCGCATGCGCTCCCACTGACTCAGGCGTGCAGTCCGGCCGCTACATGCGCGCGCGACTGAACCTGTGTGTTGACGAGCTCGAGCGGCGATTCGGTCTGCTCCAGCATGCCCCAGCTCTTCAGCCATTCCACCGTGCGCTGCATTTCATCGAGCGGAATCGGCGACGGATCGCAAACCACAATGCGGCTGGCGCGAATGTCTTCGGGCTTGAGAGTCCCGATCTCCGGGTCCCTGGCCTTATGGTAATCGACGAAATAATGCAGATAGGCTTTCTTGTTGGCATTGATCAGCGCCACCGCTTTGCGCACCGCGCGGTTGAACGCGCCATAGGTTTCGGCATCCACCCGGTCGGAAGCGACTTCGGTGCCGTGATAGAAGCCCGAGCAGATTGTCCGGCAGCCCTTCTTTTCGGCGAGAGTGATATAGGGCTCGGTGAGCGTTGTGGCTTCGATCTCGCCGCGCATCATGGAATCGAAACGGAAGCGTGAGCCGTTCGGCGCCTTACAGACCTTGATCAGTTCGCGCGGCAGAAAACCCTCGAGCAGATGCAATGCGAGGTAGTGGGTGCCGAAATAGAACGGTACGCCGACACTGCGGTTGGCGAGCTGCTGCGCGGTATAGACTGGCGATTCCGGGCGCACCACAATGGCGGCATAGGTGACGATCCCGCGGCGGCCGAGCTGGCGCGAGCCGACGCCGGTGTCCTGCACGCGGCAGTAATTGCCCCACTCGCAGGCGTTGTACATGTCGGCCTTGCCCTGCTCCAGCAAGCGGCCATGGCTGGAAAACGGGTTCAACCCTTTTTCGCTCGTAACGGCGGTTTCGGTCTTCTTCTCAACGCCTTTTTCGCGGTCGGCCCATTCGACCTGAAGCCCTTCCGCATTGAAC
This sequence comes from Micropepsaceae bacterium, assembly GCA_036273455.1. GTDB lineage: Bacteria > Pseudomonadota > Alphaproteobacteria > Micropepsales > Micropepsaceae > CAIYRG01. The sequence continues at coordinate 14,143 of DASUHP010000036.1, forward strand.
AGACCCTCGTCGAACGCAACCAATTCGGGCAAGCCCTGGAAGGGGGCAGTCGTCTCCAAAACCAGCTTCTTCATGGTCAGGCTCCTTTGCGAATCCCGGGGCGATCTGCAATCGGCAAGGGCCGGCGATCAGCCGTAAATCTGTCGCATAATCATACGGCCCAACAACTTGCATGGTCAAACTGGCAGGTTACAACACTGGCTTTGCGCCTGTTTTTCGCGAGCCAATAGGTTAAACTCCGGACGTGCCGGGCAATGGAGCGATTTTCTCATGATTGTCAAAAATTCATCTATCGGTGCTCTGCTTGCCGGAGGTCTTTTAACCTTGGCCGGTCCGGGTCTCGCGCAAGACGCAATCCCCGATCTTTCGGGCCAATGGAGTCACAGCAACCTCAACCTTGAGCAGCCGGCGACCGGGCCCAAGATCATGACCAATACGCTGCGCGGCAAAGACGGTCTGATCGATGACAATCTCGGCCGGCTGACCGACTATAAAAGTCCGCTGCTGACGCCTGCTGCCTCCGCCATCGTCGAAGCCCATGGCAAATACACAATGACCGGGCTGTCGCTACCCGATCCGCACAACCAGTGCTGGCCGGAGCCGCCGCCATTCGCCGAGTCGATCCAGATTGAATTCATGCTGGTCCAGCGGCCGAACGAAGTTCTCATCATCTATTCCAATGACCAGAGGGTCCGTCACATCCCGCTGAACGTCCCACATCATCAGCCAGTGATCCCCACCTATGCCGGCGATTCTGTGGGCCATTATGAAGGCGACACACTCGTCGTCGATACCGTGGGAATAAAGCCGACCAAATGGCCGGTGGTTGACCGCTATGGCACGCCCCACAGTGACGCGATGCATGTGATCGAGCGTTTCAAGCTGATCGACGGCAAAGAGTCACTCGACGCAATGGCGGCGCATCGCCATTTGTTCAACAAAGGACCGATTCCGAAATTCGACGCTTATGGCGGCGCGTTTGATCTCAATCCGGCGCATAAAGGGCTGCAGGTCTCCATGACGGTTGACGATCCGAAAATGTTCACCCAGCCCTGGGACGCTTTAGTGACCTACCGGCCGTTCACCAACTGGCCGGAGATGGTCTGCGCCGATCCGCCGTCGCTGACCAATACAACGCTGCTTGATCTCGGAGCCGGTCCCCGCGACGTTCCGGTCGCACAGAAGCGGGATTTCTGATCGACATGTCGCCTGGACGGAACCTGTTGGCCTCCACTGCCGCCGGAGCGCTGCTCGTTGTCAGCGGCTCCGCGGCAGCCGATGCCCAGAATGTTCCCGCCCTGTCCGGCCAGTGGGGTCGCAGCAATTTCAATCTTGAGCAACCTGCGAACGGTCCGGTCTTAATCGGCAATACGCTGCACAAGAAAGATGGCACCATCGACGACGATGCCGGGCGATTGGGTGACTACAAGAGCCCGCTGCTGACGCCCGCAGCTTCGGCCATTCTCAAGGCGCACGGTGAATTCTCGATGACGGGACAGTCGATTCCCGACCCGCACAACCAGTGCTGGCCGGAGCCGCCGCCGTTCACAATGATCATTCAGCTTGAGATGATGCTCCTGCAGCGCCCGGACGAAGTGGTGCTGATTTATTCAAATGGGCAGAGGATTCGGCACATTCGCCTGAATTCGTCGCATCCGACTCCACTGGTGCCGACCTATGCCGGAGACTCGATCGGCCATTACGAAGGCGACACGCTGGTCGTCGATACAGTCGGGATCAAGCCTGGCAAATGGCCGGTGATTGACCGCTACGGGACGCCGCGTAGCGACGCGCTGCATGTCACAGAGCGGTATCGCTTGATCGACGGCAAAGCCGCGGAAAACGCCATGGTGGCGCACCACCGGGAGTTCACCAAAGCGGCGGTGGCCAAAGAGGACGCTTACGGCGGCATTTTTGATCCGGATACGAGTCGCAACGGCCTGCAGGTTGAGGTCACGGTTGACGACCCGAAGATGTTCACACGGCCATATACCGGATTTGTGACCTACCGTCCGCAATCCAACTGGCCAGAAATGATCTGTGATGACCCGCCATCGTTGACCAATACGACCATCCTCGAGACTGGCGCTCCGCGGCAGGGACCGATCGCGGCAAAAGCCGACTTTTGACATCATCCGGAGCGGGTCTTGGACGCCGGTTGGAGGTCAGATAGGCTCGCGCCAATAATAAAGATTGGGTGGAGTCCGGAATGGCGCAGGCAACCCGTATCAACATTGTCGATGTCGTCGAGACGCAGGAAAGCACGTGGTTCGGCTGGTCGTGCTTTTTGTTGTGCTGTCTCGTCATGCTGGTCGACGGGTTCAATCAGCAGTCGCTGAACTACGCCGCACCTGCGATCATCGGCGACTGGGGCGTTCCCGCCTCAGTCATGACGGGTCTTGTGGCCGACATCAACATCCTGGGCTGGATGATCGGCGCGGTTGCATTCACCATGCTTGCCGACAACATCGGGCGGCGGAAGGCAATCCTGCTGGCGGTTTTTGTGTTTTCGGTTTTCACCATTGCTCTGTCTTTCACCACGAATATCGTGCAGCTCTCGATCGTTCGCTTTATCTCGGCGCTCGGGATTGGCGGCGGCATGCCCATGGCGATTTCGCTGGTGGCGGACTATGCACAGACCAAAACGCGAGGGTTGAAAATCACTCTTCTGTATCTGGGTTATACCGGAGGTTCGTCCGGTGGCGGCTTTCTCGCCGCAGCGCTGACGGTCACTTACGGCTGGAAGGCGATATTCCTCGTGGGCGGCATTATCTCGTTGCTGATCGGCGTAGCCCTGATTTTTGCCTTGCCCGAGTCTGTTCGCTTCCTTGTGCTGAAGCACGGGTCCAGGGAACAGATCATCGGCTATGCGCGCAAACTGAAGCCGCAGGCCAATTTCGCTCCAGAATCGGAGTTTTTCATCGAAGAAACGATCAAAAAAGGCGTTCCCGTAAAACATCTGTTCACAGAGGGACGGAGCGTTATGACTTTCTTTCTGTGGCTCGCGTTGGGTTTCTCGTTCGTGACCCACTTCTTCCTTTCCGCGTCGCTGGCGACCCTGCTGTCAAAGGTTTCGCACCAGATGTCGATCCCAAACGCGCAGATGACATCGGCGCTGTTCCAGATGGGGGCTGGTTTCGCCTGGTGTGTCGGATGGCTGCTGGACAAGCGCGGCATACAAGCGATCACGCTCATTATGCTGTTGGGTGCGCTGCCGGTGGCTGCCCTCGGGATCGCCACTGGAAACGGCGAGATCATCGTGCTGTCACTCGTTTCCGGCATTCTCGTGCTAGGCGGTGGAATTGGCATCAATGCCGTTTCCGGAATGGTCTATCCGACGGCGATCCGCTCGACCGGGACTGGCGCCGCATTCGCTGCCGCGCGGATCGGCGCGCTGATGGGGCCGGCGATCGCCGGCTATCTCATCGCTCTGCATGCGCCCCTGCAAACGATTTTCCTGATCGCAGCGCTTCCCATGCTCGCGGCGGGCGCGATGACCTTCATGCTGGAGCGCTCGATGACGCCGGAATGCGCGCGCGAAATGGCGTCGCGTTCCGCATTGGCGCGGCACTGATTTGCGTAAGCTGAAGCGCCTTCTGGCCGATGCCGGGCGTGTGCTCGCCCATGAGGGACAGGGCGATTACGTCGCCGGGCATGTCTCGCTAAGATTGCCGGACCAAGCCGATCGTTTTCTGATGAAGCCTGCCGGGATCGGTCTCGAAGAGATGACCGAAGACAACATCATCACGGTCGATCTCGAGGGCACTAAAGTCGAGGGCACGGCGGGACGCCACAACGAAGTCTTCATTCATTCCGAGGTGCTGCGCGCGCGCCCCGATTGCGTGGCGGTGGTGCACACCCACGCGCAATATGCGGTCGCGTTTTCCTCGCTCGGAAAGCCGTTGCTTGCGGTATCGAATGACGGCGCATTTTTCGCCAATGGTCTGCCGGTGTTTGACGAAACCACCGAGCTGATCATCAACAAAGCGCGTGGGCAGGCCGTAGCGCGGACGCTTGGAAGCTACGGCGCGCTGCTGTTGCGCAATCATGGCATCGTCACGGCCGCAACAACGGTCGAGGAGGCGGTGTGGCTGGCGCTGAAACTTAATCAGGCCTGCCAGATGCAGCTGATGGCGGAGTGGGCGGGCGGCCCCAAACTTGTCGGTGATCCGCAGCAGGCGAAGACCAAAGGTGCCTATGCCAGCCGGCCCGACATCCACAACGGTGTCTTCGAATACGTGCTGCGGCGCGCGAGCAAGTGAAGCGAACCGACGTCCTGATCGTTGGCGCCGGACCGGTCGGGCTGGCGCTTGCAGGTGATCTCAGTTGGCGCGGAATATCCTGCACTCTCATCGAGAAAACCGATGGCGCGATTGTCCAGCCGCGCATGGACCTGGTCGGCGTTCGCACGATGGAGTTTTGCCGCCGCTGGGGCATAGCCGACTGGGTTCGGGCTTCGCCATATCCGCGCGATTACCGGCAGGACTACATCTGGGTGTCGGCGGTCACCGGGTTCGAGTTTGGCCGCGAACCTTTTCCGTCGCTTGATGACGAAAAATGTCCGCCACAGAGTCCCGAAAAGCGCGAGCGCTGCCCGCAGGATATGTTCGATCCGATTCTGGCGCGTTTCGTTGGGTCCTTTGCGAGTGTTGCGCTGCTCTACCGCACTGAACTTACCGGCTTCGTGCAGCATGCGGACGGCGTCACGGCAACCGTCATGACGGATTCCGGCGAGGAGATCATCGAGGCGGATTACATGATCGGAACCGACGGCGCAGCCAGCACGGTGCGGCGCCTGCTCGATATCCCGATGAGCGGCAATCCGGCACTGACCTACACCACCAATGCGATTTTCCGCTGTCCCGGATTTAATCATCTGCACGACAAAGGCGAATTCTACCGCTTCATCATCATTCGCCCCGAGGGGACATTTGCCACCATCGTTGCGATCGATGGCCGCGACAGATTTCGTTTTTCCATTGTCGGAAGCGAGGAAAAACGGACTTATAGCGAAGAAGAAATCCGCGCGGCAATCGTCACCGCGTTTGGGAGAGAGTTCAATTTCGAGATTCTGTCGATCATGCCCTGGGTGCGGCGCGAACTGGTGGCCGACCAATTCAGTTCGGGGAAGATTTTTCTTGCCGGCGATGCGGCGCATCTGACCTCCCCAACCGGCGGGTTCGGCATGAATATGGGAATTCAGGACTCCGTCGATCTCGGCTGGAAACTGGCCGCGGTGCTGAACGGTTGGGGCGGCAAAAATCTGCTCGCATCCTACGAAATTGAGCGGCGGCCTGTTGCCATTCGAAATGTGCGCGAAGCCAGCGGCAATCTGAATCGCATGCTCAGCCCACGGACGATGAAGCCGCCGCCCGAAGCATTCCTTCCCGGGCCGGCCGGCGATGCGGCACGCGAGCTATTCGGCCGCGCTTACACCGAAATGATGAAGCGGGAATGGTTTTCCATCGGAATCCATCTCGGCTACCGCTATGAGAACTCGCCAATTATCGTTGGTGACGGCACACCGGAGCCGCCCGATACGGTGACCACTTATGAACAGACCGCGCGTCCCGGACATCGCGCGCCACATGCGTGGCTGGCGCCCGCGCCTTCGATGCCTTGGCTGAGGCCGGGGCGTTCGACGGTCGATCTGTTTGGGCGCGGGTTTGTATTGTTGCGTTTGGGCGAGCGCGCGCCCGGCGCTCAGCCATGGCTGGATGCTGCGGAACGTGCCGGACTGCCGCTTCAGGACATCCCGATTGCGTCCGATGAAATACTGGATTTATACGGCAACCCCCTCGCCCTCGTGCGTCCCGATGGACACGTCTGCTGGCGCGGCGATGACAATCCGGCGGATCCGCAACGCATCATCGAAATTGTACGGGGTGCGGCATGAGCGAAACAGATCCGCTGTATGAGGCGGGCAGCCTCGATGATCTTTACGCGCTCTTGAAGCCGCTCGGCACCGGGCCGGGCTGGAACAAGCCAACGCCTTCACTGTGGGACGAGCCGCGCAAAACATTTGTGCCATTCCACTGGCGCTACGCACAAGCAAAGGCGGCGCTCGATGCGGCAGGACGGCTGATCAATACGGAGCTCGCCGAACGCCGCAATTTGATCCTGTTCAATCCCGTTCCCGGCAATAATTACGCGACCACACGGACGCTGCTCGCCGCCTACCAGATGATTCTGCCGCAGGAGAAAGCGCGTTCGCACCGGCATACGCCGAACGCATTGCGTCTGATCACCGATGCCGATCACGGCGCATACACGATCGTTGACGGCGTCAAGCTGATGATGCGGCCGGGCGATGTGCTGCTGACGCCCAACTGGTGCTGGCATGGTCATGGCAACGAATCTTCAGCGCCGGCGTATTGGATCGACTTTCTCGATGCGCCGCTGATCCACGCATTGGAGCCGATGTTTTTCGAACCGCATCCGCACACTTACGAACCGGTGACGAGGACCAGTCTGGATTCGCCGATGCGCTTTGGCTGGGAAGACACGCTGCGGCGCCTCAGCGCGGCGCAAAAAACGCCGTCGGCACCCTACGCAACTCAAATTGCATTGGGCGCACCCGCGATGTCGACGATTTCGCTGCACATGATGCTTCTGGAATCAGGTTTGGAAACGGCGGTGCACCGCACCACGGCAAACAACATCTATGCCGTTGCACAAGGCCGCGGAGTGTCGGTGATTGACGGCCAGAGTTTTGACTGGTCGCGCGGCGATGTCATCGCGGTTCCGGCATGGCGGCCGCACAGCCATTGCGCAAGCGAGCATTCCGTCGTGTTGCGTGTCAGCGACGAACCCGTCCTGCAAAAGCTGGATTTGTTGCGTTGCGACGGCGGTTAGGTCTCACCCGTACTGCGGCTCATTCGTGCCCGCGGGACGATGATGCAGGGTGAAAATTCCGCTTCAGCGCGGCTCGGCCGGGCGGCGAGAAATGCCGTCAGTGACTTCCTGCGATGACCCAAGGCAAGCTCAAAACTCGCCTTCGCATTGGCGCAATAAGTCAGGCGATGGTTGACGCTCTGGAGCGAAGACGCGTTGGCGAGCCGCTTTCTGAACGAATTGTATTTGGCTGGACCGTCCTGGCCGTATAGCCGCGAAAAGAAAACTTCGAGGCGAAGATCCGAGGCCCAGAGTCCACGGTGATATTGTGTGACGAACCGGTCGTATTCCGGGAAGGCGTGGCAGGACGAGGCAGCGGTCATGAGATTCTGTTGAATTGCAGCCGCTCGCACCGCGTATAGGTCCACCGGATATGCACAGCCTGCGGTTTGCTCCGCCGCGGCGCAAATATCTGCCGACATGGCGGTGAGCATGAGTGTCGCCGCGCCGGTCTTCAGAATCTTGCGCATTTGTCCCTCTCGATTGAAAGGTCGCCGGACCGATAGCCTACCGAGGGGGCGTCACTGGGTGTTTTTACAATCCCGTACAAATTAAGTGAATTGGTCCGCAACTGTGCCGTTGGATTGTATGGTCACCGGTGCCGACCGCTATTCACAGCCTCGTCGAGTGCTTCGGCGATGTGGAAGACCGGCAATTCGCCGGCGAGATGTGACAAGCAACCGATGTTGTCGGACACGATGGCCGCCGCGCCAGCCGATTTCATGTCGGCCAGTTTCTTCGCGCGCAGCCGTTCGGCGATTTCGGGCTGCAACAGGCTGTAACTTCCTGCCGAACCGCAGCACAAATGAGCATCGGGAATAGGCGCGAGCGTGAAACCGGCCGAGCGAAGCAGGGCTTCACCAATCCCTGAAATGCGCTGACCGTGTTGCAGCGAGCATGGCGGATGAAAGGCAATGGGTGCAGCATTCTGTGCTGCCGCCGAAGGAGACGCGGCGGGTCTGGCCAGTTCGACGAAATCGCGTGCTTTCGCGGCAAGCTTTTCCGCGCGCGGCTTCCATTCCGGATCATCGGCGAAAAGCTTGCCATAATCCTTCAGGAAAGCCGTGCAGCCGCTGGCGGAAATCAGAATGGCGTCGGCCTGGCCTGCATCCTCACAGGCCCGAATGAGAGCGCGCGCGTGCTGCTTTGCGATGTCCGCTTTTCCAAGATGCAATGCCAATGCTCCGCAGCATCCGCTCTCGCGCAAACATTCGACACGATCACCCTGATGCGCGAGAACGCGCGTAACCGCTGAATCGATTTCTGGAGCAAGCGCCCGCTGTACGCAGCCGGGAAGAAGCAGAATCCGGCGTGCAAACGACGGTTTGATTTCGCGCGGATTCTCACCCCCGGTAACCTCCCCCTCGCGGGGAGGTCGAAATTTGTAGAGCAAATTTCGGGTGGGGGGCCGTTTGGCGGCTTTCCTCGCCATGGCGCCGATCCGGCCCGGAAGCCGCGAAACAATTGGAGCAAAGCCGCGGGCAACCACTGAAAGCGCCGCAAACAGTCCGGGACGGGTCAGCACGAACAGGATCAAATTGCGAAACAGTCGCTCCGGCAGCGGCCGTCGGTAATGCCGTTCAATGTGAACCCGCGATTGGTCGATCAGCGCGGAATAATCCACACCCGACGGACACGCGGTTCGGCAGCCGAGGCAGGAGAGACAGCGATCGAGATGACGCACCGTCTCGGCATTCGGTGCGCCACCGCTCTCCAGCATCTGCTGCATCAGCATGATGCGGCCGCGCGGGGAATCACGCTCGTCGCCAAGCAGCACATAGGTCGGGCAGGTCGCCGTGCAGAAGCCGCAATGCACGCATGTCCGCAAGGCATGTTCCGCATCTTTCACATGCGGATCGCTCAACAGTTCGGAGCGGAAATTGGTGCGCATCAGAGATATTCGAACATCCGGCCACGATTGAACATGTGTTCGGGATCGAAAGCCTGTTTTATCGCTTTGCTCAAATTGGCCCGCACCGGTGCTTCCGGTTCAAACACGTCAATCGCGCTGCGCGCCTCGTCGGCAGCGCGAAACAGTGTCGCGTGGCCGCCGAACTTTGCGGTGATGCCCCGCAGACGCTGCGTAATTTCGGCAGACGCCGGCAGTTGCAGCCACAAAAGCGCGCCCGCCCAATCGGCATACCAGAGCGGCGCTCCGGCTTCCGCCGCGGCGCTGGCGGCATGGGAAGGAGGCACACAAAGGCGCCAGATGTCGCCATCACGGCCAAACAGCGACCCATCGCCGGTATGGCGAAACAATAGGTTCGTTTCGTCCTCATCCAACAGTGTAGTTTCTGCGTCGGGAAATCTTGCGCGCAGCAATCCGAGTTTTTCTCCAATCGCTGCGGGCGTGCCTTCGATCCGGATCAAAGCCGCGCCACGTGAGCCGCGTGCGGACGATTCCAGCAGGCCAATGGCCGAAGAAGGTAAGTACGCGAGTGCGGTTGCATCCGCTGGCGTTTGTGCCGCGACGATGAGTGCCCCCAGTCCCTCTTTCGGTGATTGGTCATGTAAAACGAATGTTGCCGAGCGTTTCGCGCGCGGCAGAACGCGTAATGTGACTTCGGTCAGAACACCAAGCGTGCCGAATGCGCCACACATCAGTTTGGGAATGTCGAAACCGGTGACATTCTTGATCACCGGTCCGCCGGCTTTGATGAGCTCACCCTGGCCATTGATGAAACGGCAGCCGATGACGTGATCGCGTATAGAGCCCGATTTCACCCGGCCCGGTCCGCACACATCTGCCGCCACGACTCCGGCGATGGTTTGGTTTCCTGCCGGCGCACCGAATAGCGGTCCCCAATCACAGGGTTCAAAGCCGAGTGCCTGATCATGATTTGCGAGCAGCCTCTCAATTTCGGTGACCCTCGTCCCCGCTCTCGCGCTCAGGACCAGTTCTTCAGGCTTGTAGTCGATGACGCCGGCGACAGCGCTCATGTCCAGAATGGCATTCGCGGCGAGCGGTCGTCCGAGATTGCGCTTTGTGCCCGCTGAGATGATCTCGAAACTTTCGCCCGCGGCGCCGCGGATCAGCTCCGCGGCCTCGCGATCGCTCGCCGGCCGGAAATGTTGGGTGCTCACAGCCGCGGCAAATTGGCAAAAGGCAGCCGGCCATCATGGACATGCATGCGGCCGAGCTCGACGCAGGCATGCAGCACCGGAAACACCTTCCCGGGATTGAGCTGAGATTTGGCGTCGAAGGCGCATTTCAGCCGCTGCTGCTGGGCGAGATCGGCATCTGTGAACATTTCCGGCATCAGCGCTTTCTTTTCCACTCCGACGCCATGTTCACCGGTCAGTACACCGCCCATTTCGACGCACAGTTTGAGGATATCGGCCCCGAACGCCTCGGCGCGCTCGAGTTCGCCCTCCTGCATGCAGTCGAACACGATCAGCGGGTGCAGATTGCCGTCGCCGGCGTGAAAGACATTGCAGCAAATGAGCCCATACTGCTCCGAGAGCTGCGAAATATGTTGCAGCATCTGCGGCAGTGCCGCGCGCGGGATGGTGCCATCCATGCACAGCATGTCGGGTTTAAGGCGCCCCATCGCACCAAACGCCGATTTCCGGCCGGACCATACGCGCGACCGTTCGGCGTCACCTGAGCAATCCTGGATGTCGGTCGCGCCACAGTCCTCCGCAATGCCCGAAACGGCGGCAAGCTGATCGGCAACTTCCGCCGGCATCCCATCAAGTTCGGCGATGAGAATGGCCTCGGCTGCCGCCGGATAGCCCGGCGCACAGAATGCCTCCACCGCATTGATGCAGAGCCGGTCCATGAATTCCAGCGCGGAAGGGATGATGCCATGGCCAATGATTTCGGCGACACATTGCCCGGCATCCGCAGCCGAGCGAAAGCCGATCAGAACTGTGCGGGTGACCGGCGGCCGGGGCAAAATGCGTAAGGTAGCCTCCGTGACAACACCAAGCAGTCCTTCGGAGCCACAGACGATTCCGAGCAGGTCGAGGCCACCGGCGCCCGAAAATTTGCCGCCGATGCGCAGCCGCGCGCCGCCGATCAGCGCCATCTCCACGCCCAACAGGTTGTGGGTGGTCAGGCCATATTTCAGGCAGTGAATTCCACCGGAGTTTTCGGCGACATTTCCACCAATGGTGCAAGCGATCTGGCTCGACGGATCGGGGGCGTAATAAAAGCCCCTGGCCTGCACCGCGCGGGTGACATTCGCATTGGTCACTCCGGGCTGAACCACCACACAGCGATTGTCGTAATCGACTTCCAACACCTTGTTCATGCGTGACAGGCCGAGCAGGATTCCGTCGGCCAGCGGCAAGGCACCTCCGGACAGGGACGTGCCTGCGCCCCTCGGCACGATCCGTAGTCCCTCACGCGAAGCGAAGGCCAGCACTGCCGAAACCTGGTCGGCTGTTTCGGGCAGAACGCACACCAACGGAAGCTGGCCGTAAGCGGTCAGCGCATCGCGGTCAAAGGCGCGCAATGTCGCCTGGTCCGACACCACACCATCCGGAACCATGGCAGAAAGGGCTGCCGCGATTTGCGCGCGCCGGGCAATGATTTGCCGATCGGGTGCCGGTAGTTCAATCATCTGCCTTATCTCTTATCATAATTGATCCGCGCCGGACCTTTACGCGGCCGGACAAAACGCCAAAACTGCGAAATGACGTGGGGGGACAGATGTGGAATCAGGGTTATGATCCGTTCGGCAATGCCGCACTTTCGACGCTGGCGGCCGCTGTTCCTGCAGCGTTTCTGCTGGTCCTGATCGCCACCGGCAAGATCAAGGTCCATATTGCCGCGCTCATTGCCCTCGTGGTCGCCGTTGCAATTGCCGTTTTCGCGTTCGGAATGCCCGGCGGAATGGCTTTGCGAGCCGTTGCTCTCGGCCTGCTCACTGGCTTCTTTCCCATCGGCTGGATCATACTGAATGTGATCTTCCTTTACCGTCTAACGGTGGAAAAAGGCTGGTTCGCCATCATGCAAAAATCGATTGGCGACATCACTGCCGATCGCCGTTTACAGCTATTGCTGATTGCCTTCGCGTTCGGCGCTTTCTTTGAAGGCGCATCCGGCTTCGGTACTCCGGTTGCCGTTACCGGATCGATCCTGATCGGGCTTGGCTTTTCGCCCCTTGCTGCCTCCGGCCTGTCGCTGATTGCCAATACCGCGCCTGTGGCCTTCGGCGCGCTCGGCACGCCGATCGTCGGTCTTGCCGCATCGTCCGGTCTCGATCCCTATCAATTGGGCGCCATGGTGGGCCGGCAATTACCACTATTTGCCATTCTGGTGCCGTTCTGGGTCGTCTGGGCGTTTGCGGGCTGGCGCGGCGTAAAAGGAGTGATTCCACCCATCCTTGTTTGCGGAATCAGCTTTGCGGTGCCGACATACCTGATTTCCAACTTCGTCAATCCCTGGATCGCATCCATCGCATCGGCTGTGATCTGCATGGTTACGCTTCGCGGATTTCTGGCGGTGTGGCAGCCGTCGAAGATCTGGACCTCAGCCGCATTGCGCGGCGACGATCAGTCAGCGGCGACCATGCCCGCGCCGCCGGTCATGCATTCCGTCCGGCCGACGACAGCAATGCTGATCAAGTCCTGGGTGCCCTGGCTGATCCTCTGCGCGGTGTTGTGGATCTGGGGCACCGACACGGCGAAGAATATTTTGAATCACCTTTTCTCGCCGTCATTCCAGGTGCCAGGGCTGCACAATATGGTCAACCGGGTGCCGCCGGTGGTTGCCAAACCCACGCCCGAAGCCGCCGTTTTCCCGTTTACGTTCCTGTCCTATAGCGGCACCGCCATTCTTCTGTCGGCCCTGATTTCCGGCGTTTTCATGGGCTTTTCGCCGAAGCGGCTGGTCATGTCCTATCTTGAGACGGTCAAAGTTGTTCGGTATTCGCTGATCACCATCTCAGCGATGCTGGCGCTCGGCACTCTCACACGCTATGCGGGGCTCGATGCAACGCTGGGTCTCGCATTTGCGAGCACCGGGGTCCTTTATCCATTCTTCGGTACGCTGCTTGGCTGGCTTGGCGTCGCTTTGACCGGATCGGATACGGCATCCAACGTGCTATTCGGCAGCCTTCAGAGGATCACGTCGCAGCAATTGGGGCTGTCGCCCATTCTGATGGCGGCGGCGAATTCCTCCGGCGGTGTGATGGGCAAGATGATCGATGCACAATCGATCGTGGTCGCATCGACCGCGACGCGATGGTATGGCCACGAAGGCTCGATCCTGCGCTTTGTGTTCAAGCAGTCGATCGCGCTGGCGGTTCTGGTCGGCCTGTTCGTGACGCTTCAGGCCTATGTCTGGCCTTTCACGCTGATGGTCGTGAAGTAGCCCAAGCGTTTTCCGCCGAAGTGGCTGCCGGCTCGGCGCAGAAAACGCGTCAATACAAAAATTATTCGGCCGGCGCCGGTGCGCCTCCGGGCATCCCGGTTTCGCTGAATAGCCGCTCGGGATGCATGAGGAAGGAACTCAAAGCTCCCAGCATCAGCACGCCGATAGCCAGCACAAAAGGAAGCTCTCTGTTGCCAGTGAAATCGGTGACAAATCCGGCGACCACCGGCGACAGAATGGCGGCCAGCGCCGATCCGGAATTCATCAGCCCGGAAGCGGTGCCGGAATATTTCGGTGCGATGTCCATCGGAATCGCCCACATCGGGCCAATGGTGCTTTCGGCGCAGAAAAATCCGCCGGCCAGGCAAATCGCGACGATGGTCATGTCATGCACATAGATGATCGGCAGCAGCCAGATCAGCGCGCCGGTGAAACCGGTCGCGGTCACGGCAATACGCGAGAACCGCACATTCCGCGTCTTGCGGAGGATCCTGTCCGAAATCATGCCGCCCGTCGTATTGCCGATCGCACCGATGAAATAGACGATGGTCGAGAACAGCGCCGCCTGGCTGTTGCTGAGCGTAAATGTGTCTTTGAAGAAAACCGGCAGATAGCTGAGATACAGCCACAGGCACCAGCCGTAACAGAAATAGGTAAGCGTGACCGGCCACATGCGGCCGATCAGTGGTCCCCATGGAATTGCCGGCCGCGGTCCCTTTGGCGGCGCCGGAAGGATGGCCAGCTCTTGTTGCGTGATCGCGCGGTGTTCCCGCGGGTCGTCACGGAAATACCACCACCAGACGGCCACCCAGACAAAGCCGATCAAGCCGGTCACAACGAATGAACCGCGCCACGTAACGGCCGCCATCAGGGCCACGGTCGCTACGGGCGTCAGCGCATTGCCGAGGCGGGAAAAAGCGTGAGTGACCCCTTGCGCAAAGCCGCGTTTGCGCATTTCCACCCAGTGCTGCATTGCCCGCGTTGCCGTCGGAAGTGTCGCGCCCACGCCAAATCCCATCGCGACGCGTGCCAGCACCAGAGTTGCAAAGCCGGTGGCCAATCCAGTGACGACTGTTGCGCCGGCCCAGACGAGGCCGCTGACGAACAGAGTCTTACGCGGCCCGAAACGGTCCGCGGTCATGCCGCCGATGATCTGGAACAGCAGATAGGGATAGCCGAAGACCGAAAATATGAAGAGAGCTTCCGTGTTCGACAGGCCGAATTGGGGGCGGATATCAAGCATCGCCGTGCTGACGCTCTGCCGCACGATATACGTGATGAAATACATCGCGCAGAGCAGCACCAAAACCATATTGGTGCACTTGAACCAGCGTTGCATCTGAAAGCCCTTTGCTACCGGCTGTTCCTCACATCAGGAGCCTGCTGTTTCGGCCAGGTAATCCATCGCTGCCTGCGCCCCGCCCTTCTTGTGCGGCACGCCGGCCAGCTGCAGGCCCATCTCCACGCCCGCGAGCGCGCCGAGAATGGTCAAGTCATTGGTGTCGCCAAGATGGCCGATGCGGAAGACCTTGCCCGCGAGCCTGGACAATCCGGCACCAAGCGACATGTCGAAATTCTCCAGCACGATCTTGCGGAATTTGTCCGCATCATGTCCAGCCGGCATGAGAATGGCCGTGACGGTCCCGGAATAGCATTTCGGATCACGGCACAGGATTTCGAGCCCCCAGGCGCGGACCGCGCGGCGGGTGGCTTCGGCGAGCCGCTGATGACGCGCGAAGACACGCGGCAGCCCTTCCTCGTGCAGCATGTCTATGGCTTCAACGAGGCCATAGAGCAGGCTTGTCGCCGGCGTATACGGAAAAAAGCCCTGGGCATTGGGAGCGATCATGTCATCCCAATTGAAGAAGGCGCGCGGCAATTTGGCATTCTTCGCCGCTTTCAGCGCCTTTTCGCTGACCGCCGTGAGTCCAATTCCGGGCGGCAGCATTAGTCCCTTCTGTGAGCCCGCCACCGTGACGTCGACGCCCCATTCGTCGTGGCGGAAATCGATTGAAGCCAGCGACGACACTGTATCGACCAGCAACAACGCCGGATGTGATGCGGCATCGATTGCTTTACGCACATCGGCGACCGGACTGGTGACGCCCGTGGAGGTCTCATTATGGACCACGCAAACGGCCTTGATCTCGCGCTTTGTGTCGGCGCGCAGGCGCTGCTCGATTTGATTGGCATCCACCCCGCTGCGCCAATCCGACTCAAGGAATTCCGGATTGAGCCCAAACCGCCCGGCAATGTTTTTCCACAAAGTGGCGAAATGACCGATTTCGAACATCAGAACCCTGTCGCCCGGCGACAGCAGGTTGACCAGCGCCGCTTCCCAGGCACCCGTGCCCGAGGCAGGGTAAAGAATGACATGACCGCTGGTGCGGAAAATCGTCTTGATACCCGACAATGCCCGTTGCCCCAGCTGTTGGAATTCGGGCCCACGATGATCGATGATGGGGCGGTCCATGGCGCGCAGGATACGGTCGGGGACCGGGGTGGGGCCGGGAATCTGCAAAAAATGGCGCCCAGGAATTCTCGGAGCGTTGGTCGGCATGGCGGCTCGGTGTTGGTGCTTGATCAGCTTTTTGTTTCCCATGTCCTGCCCTTGTAGGCAAGCGGACATGCCGCCATAAGAGCGCGCATGACTGTGATTGCCCGCCCTGGACTGGAGCGTCGCCTCAAAGCGGAAGGCGTGGGCGAGCTGCTGTTCGATTCATTCAGCCGCGGTCGCTACGCGACCGATGCGTCATCCTATCAGATGCTGCCCCTGGGTGTGGTCGTCCCCCGCAGCACTGCCGAAGCCGAACGCGCAATGGCGGTCGCGCGAAGCGAAGGCGTAACGGTGACGGCCCGCGGCGGCGGCACTTCGCAATGCGGCCAGACCATCAACCACTCGCTCGTCATCGATTGCTCAAAATATCTCAATGACATCGTCTCGCTGGATGTCGCGTCCCGGCGGTGTGTTGTACAGCCGGGCATTGTTCTGGACGAGCTCAATCGTCAGCTCAAGCCGCATGGACTCTGGTTTCCGGTGGATGTGTCGACGTCGTCGCGCGCCACCATCGGCGGCATGACCGGCAATAATTCCTGCGGCACGCGTTCGCTGCGCTATGGCACGACGCGCGACAATGTCATTGCGGTCGATGCTGTGCTGGCAAATGGCGAACCGGCGCATTTCGCGGAAATCTCGCCCGACCTTTCGGAATTGCCTGCCCAATCGCCATTGCGGCCGATTGCGCGCTCGCTGCTGGCGCTGGGTGCCCGTGAGGCGGCGGAAATCGAAGAGCGTTTTCCGAAAGTGCAGCGCCGGGTCGGCGGCTATAATCTTGATGCGCTGACGCCGGGAAACACCCGGAACAATCTTTCGCATATTCTTGTCGGCTCCGAAGGTACGCTCGCCTTTTCAACCCGGATCGAGCTGAAGCTTTGGCCAGTGCTCGGCAAACGCGTGGTAGGCGTCTGCCATTTTGGCGCCTTCTACGAAGCCATGAATGCCGCACAGCACCTGGTGACGC
Organism: Micropepsaceae bacterium; assembly: GCA_036273455.1. Taxonomy (GTDB): domain Bacteria; phylum Pseudomonadota; class Alphaproteobacteria; order Micropepsales; family Micropepsaceae; genus CAIYRG01. The sequence goes on from DASUHP010000036.1 coordinate 30,880, forward strand.
TTGGACCGATTGCAGTTGAAGCCATCGACAAGACGATGCTCGATCTCGCGCGCGAGATTCCGCTTTACCGTTCCACCATTGAGCGTTTTGTGCGCGAAGATCCCGAGGCGCTGTTACTGGTCGAGTTCGACGAAGGCGATGAAGAAAACGAACGCCGGTTGAAACGGCTCGGCGAAATGATGGGCGACCTCGGCTTTTCCTGGGACAAGATCGGCGCCAAATGGGGTGGCGTGGTTGAAGTGCGCGATCCCCTTCTGCAAACCGCCATTGCCGATGTTCGCGCGTCGGGTCTCAACATCATGATGAGCATGAAGGACGAGCGGAAGCCCGTCTCCTTCATCGAAGATTGCGCCGTGCCGCTGCCATATCTCGCCGAATACACCAGCAGGCTGACGGAAGTGTTCGAAAAATACGGCACACGCGGCACCTGGTATGCACATGCCTCGGTTGGATGCCTGCATGTGCGGCCGGTTCTCAACTTAAAACAGGAAAAGGACCTGAGGGCTATGCGCGCGATCGCCGAAGAGGCGTTCGAGCTGGTGCGCAAATTCAAAGGATCACATTCCGGGGAGCACGGGGACGGAATCGTGCGCTCGGAATTCCATGAATCCATGTTCGGCGCGCGGCTGGTGCATGCCTTCGGCGAAGTGAAGGCGCTGTTCGATCCGGACAGTTTCCTGAACCCGGGCAAAATCGTGGGGGCGCCAAAGTTCGATGATCGCGACTACCTGCGCTTTGGTCGCGCGTACAAAATCTCCACCCTCACGCCGGCACTGGACTGGTCTGAATACCCCGGCGGCGCTGCCGGATTCCAGGGTGCCGCGGAGATGTGCAACAACAATGGCGCCTGCCGCAAACACGAGGGCGGCGCAATGTGCCCCTCCTATCGCGCGACACTGAATGAGCGCGATGTCACCCGGGGCCGCGCGAATACCTTGCGCCTGGCCCTGTCGGGTCAGCTTGGCCCCGATGCGCTGACCGCGGATGAGATGTTCGAAACGCTGAAGCTTTGCGTCTCCTGCAAGGCCTGCCGGCGGGAATGTCCGACCGGCGTCGACATGGCGAAAATGAAGATCGAAGTCATGGCGGCGCGTGCCGAGCGGCGCGGGCTCATTCTGCGCGACAAGATGATTGCCTGGCTTCCGCATTACGCTGCAATGGCCTCGCGGACGGCTGGTCTGCTGAATTTGCGCAATCGGGCGCCGGCACTGGCGGCGATGATGGAATCTGCGGTGGGATTTTCCGCGCGCCGCAAACTCCCGGAATGGCGGCGCGATTATTTTCGTCGAAACGGTTCCGTCGGGCCAGTGGGTGGGCGCGAGGTTGTGCTCTTCCCTGACACGTTCAACCGCTATTTCGAACGTGAAAATCTCGACGCCGCCGTGACGGTGCTCAGCGGCGCAGGATATCGCGTGCATCTGCCGGCGGCTGGTGATGGCAAGCATCGGCCGCTTTGTTGTGGCCGTACATTCCTGACCGCGGGATTGATTCGTCAGGCACGCTTCGAAGCATCACGAACGTTGAATGCTCTGTTGCCTTATGTCCGGCGTGGCGTTCCGGTGATTGGGTTGGAGCCGAGCTGCATCTTTACCTTCCGCGATGAATTCCTTTCGCTGAGCGACCGCAAAACCGCCAGGGGGGACCAGCTGTCGCGCGAGAATTCGCAGACGCTCGCCGCCAACAGTTTCATGTTCGAAGAATTCCTCGCCGGAGAAATCGATGCCGGCCGCTTCAAACCGGCAGTTGCCCCGCTTGGCGCGCGTGCGCTGCTTCACGGCCACTGCCACCAGAAATCCTTTGATGCCGTTTCTCCGGTGACAAAAGTCCTTGCGGCGATACCGGGGTTGAAAACCGAAACAATCGATTCGTCGTGCTGCGGCATGGCCGGAGCCTTTGGTTATCAATCGGAAACATATGATGTATCGATGACAATGGCGGAACGTTCGCTGTTGCCGGCAATTCGCAAGGCCGCAGACGATGTCCTGATCGTTGCGGACGGTACGTCATGCCGACATCAAATCCGTGACGGCTCGGGCCGCACCGCGTCTCACGTGGCAATGATCCTCGCCAGAAGCATGGATCGGGCGCGCGCAACAGCAACCGCATCAAATATGCAAGCCGTTCCAGAAAAAGTGTGACACCGCCGGCTGCTCGCGAATTCCGCGACTTGCTGTCATGTTGCAAAACAACCTGTTCAAAACAAATCCGTAACGCTTGCTGGTCGGTTGTGGATAAACGCACGCGTTGATCAGCCAGGTAAGCCATTCTTTAAACGAAACAATTGTTGTGCCATGCAGATGATCGATGGATCGCCGGCTTCACCTGCAAAAGTTAATCGGATGAATGGCTGCGGGCGCCGGAACAATTTGACATTGATATTGTGTAATACACACAATTACGGTACTGACAACTCATTCTGGATTAACAGGAAGCGGGGGGACCGCGATGACAAACGGAAATCTGGATTCATTATTGGACAAACTGCGCGAGATGTTCGCGCAGGAATATCAACGTGGGCAACATGATGCGCTGCGCCGCGTGGTCGATGCCATGCGGACGCCGGGTGGACGTGGCGGGCGCCGCGCGGGGCGCCGCAGTGCTGCGAAGGGTGGCAGGATACGCGCGCGCCGTGGCGCCGCGCGGGCATTTATCGAACGCGTGCTGAAGGAAAAAGGCGGCGCGACCGTGCCGCAGATCATGACTGCGGCAACCAGCGCGGATGAAAAGGCGGTCTCAATCTCTGCCATCCGTTTCGAGCTCTACCGCGGTAAGAAAGACCGCCGCTATAAGAATACCAGCGGCAAGTGGTCGCTTCCCGCCGGGCGCAAGTAGTAGCGATTACAGATTTTCACTTGTTGGTACGGGTCTTGCAAACCTGGCGGTGCGCCCTCAAACGGAGCGCCGGCGTCGGGTTTTGTAATACAGAATTGGTTAGCCGACGTGACTGAAGATCAGAAATCGGCTTTGGTTGCGGTGGGAATGGGTTCGACATTCATGCCGAAAAAGGATGCGTTGTTTTCGGCGCAGTTGTTTTCGATCATGGGGCCCTGACTGACCCGGCGATATTTCTGCATGGCGCGCCACGTGGTCGTGAACGCACCAGGATCGTCGACCGTTGCGGTTGCCTCCATAGCGTCCCCGGCCGGAAGGATATGAAACCGCTCAATGACATGAAGCTGCAGTGAGTGCGGCGTCCGGAACTGATCGACAAATGTCCTGGTGTTCAGCCCGATTGTATCGACGACCAGAGTGTCGCCGCCTTCGTAATGACCGATCGATTCCCCGAACCAGGATGGCGTGACGTTTTTTGAGTGCGGCTGGTTCAGGTAGATATGGCGGGCCATATGGTCTTCCTGCCAGATCAATGTCACTTCATCCGGGGTCTGAAGGAAATAGACCGGCGTGACGGGATACAGCAGAAACGCCGGCACACCGATTGGCCAGCATCTTTCCTTGGGCGTGAATACGGGCTCACCCCCGAGTACGCGCTCATTTACGTGCCGCAGTTCGTCACGTGTCCAGGGCTGCAGGATGGGGTTGGAAAGATCGGCGACATGAAACGACGGCTGTCTTCCGGTACGGGCA
>DASUHP010000037.1:0-3704 GCA_036273455.1 Micropepsaceae bacterium
GACAAGGGACTATTGACGGAAGACGACGCCGCACGCGTGCGCGCAAAAGCGTTGCAGCTGCTCACCCCCTACATCATGACGTCGAGCGATGCTGAGGCGGCGTGCCGCATCATCACCGATATGCTGGTCGGGCTGGCAAAAGCGCGCGGCAAGTAGCGCCGCCGGCGCGGTGAGTTGTCGCGGCTATGGCAGATGGGCGGCCAAAGCATATTTCGGAAATGCGCCGCCGGGTTCCGATGTTATAATCGGGACGTTTTCCGGAAAAGTGGACGCCGGTTTTCCGAAGAAAATGCGACCAAGCTTATGAAGCTAGAGCCAGTTGACCGGCCCGAGGAAGTCTCGCTTTCCGATCGGTACGCCGCGATGACGCAGGATGTCGTACGCCGTCGTTACAAAGAAAAAGAAATTCGGCAAAGCGAACTGTTGCAGATAGTCGTTGCCCTTCAGTTTCCGGTTGTTGGCACCGGCGGTCCAGGCGATGACCTTGTCCTCCGCGCCGTCCACCTGTGCGCGATTAAGCGACTTCACGAACGCGAGCGCGGTTTCGACGCGGCTCTTGGCGGCGGCGAAGCTGGTGTCGTCCACCGCCGGCAAAGCCGGGGGCGTGACGCCGGCCAAGCGGCCGCCGGTATTCATGGCGAAATCCGCCGACTGCCGGATCTGGCGCGCGAGCGAGAACATGTCGGGATACAATCGGTCCTGCAGCAGCGCCGATTCCTCAATCTTGTTGGCGGCACAATGCGCGGCCGCCTTGTCGATGATGCCCGCCAGAGCGCCAAGCTGCTGGGCGCAGGGGGTCACGGCCGCGTCATATAATGAATATGCCATTTGAGTTGCTCCTTGGGGGCGGGATTTTATGGGACAGACCATAGGGGAAGACCGATCGGCCTGACAACAGGCCGCGGCGTTCGCCCTGCGGGCCTCGCCGCGCGGATCGGGACATTGCAAAGGAAATTGCAAGCATCCGATTCAGCGGGCCTGCAAAGCATGACCCGCCTGGAAGAGGTTGAATGCCGGAATGCGCTTCGCTATTCTGCCCTACGCTATCTGATCAGTTGGATATCGATACCCGCCTTGACCTTGCTCCACGCCTGATCGGCCGTCAGCGCAATTGCGCCCTCGCGCTTTGCCAGTGCGAGGCACGCACGATCGCCAAGAGACAAACCCTGGGCGCGCGTGAGCACGGCAAGCGCCCCCGTTGCTTCGGCCAGCGGCCGATCGAAATCGATCACGGTCAATTCAGCTTCCGTGAATTCGGCAAGTATACGATCCGGCGTCCCTCGTTTAAGCGCGAGCTTCGTCGCGGCTTCGGCAAGATTGACGGCCGAAATCATAGCCTCGCCCAGAACGGCCTCCACCTTATCTGCGCCCGGCTCGCCGTTGACATAGGCGAGCAACGCCGAGGCATCGATCACAACCTTAGCCATTGCGCACCTCGGCCTCGACTTCATGCCGCCGGTCTTCAATGAGTTCGTCAACCAGGCTGACGCCTGCGGGCACAAATTCGCGCACAAGCGACTGAACGCGCCGCGTCACTGCCCTTCTCGTCAACAGATGAATTTCTCCATCGGCAACACGCACGAACAGCGTGTCGCCATGCTTGAGTGATAGCGCATTGATCGCAGTCGCCGGCACGACGACGCTTCCATCTGCAGCAACCGTGATTTTCCCCGATGCTTTTCCGAGCATTTTTGCCGGCTCAGAAGCTTCCGTCGCTCGCGCCTTTGCCTCGTCCCGGATCAGAACATTGCGGACGTGCTGGTAGCGGATATTGAGCGCCCGAGCGATGTCGGCACGTGACCGACCTTGAGCCGCCAAAGCGCGAATCTTCGCAGCGGTCGTATTGAGCCCGCGAACCGTGCGGGCAACCTGACCGGATGCCATTTCTGCCTCCACTATCCACTGTCAAGGTTAAAGTAACCCATGTGTATCTAGGTTGTCAATGGGTAGTATCTAAAATATACCCACACCTCGCGTTTCGAGGGAAAAACCAATGGTTTTGCGAATCATTGCCTTCATCCCGAAGCTGCGAGCCATGAGCGTGTTTACGCGCGTTTTCGACGCGCTATGGCGAGCCTCGAAGGGATCGGGACATTGCAAAGGAAATTGCAAGCATCCGATTCAGCGATCGGCAACCGAACCGCACGGTTTCGATTGCGGCGGCGAATTTGCGCGTGAGAATTTCCGCATGCGAAAGAGCTTGCTCCTCGCCGTCATCGTGTGTGCGGCAATCCGTGTGTCGGCCGCCGCGGCCCAGCCGACCGTTTACTGCGCGGTGCCGCCCGTTGCGCCCGCCGGATGCCCCACCGAGAAGGCCCGCTGCATCTGCGATACAAAAAGCCGTTGCCAGTGGTATTACGATTGTACGGGTGGCAAGTCCGCGGCCGCCGGCAGTGCGTACCTTTACCCGGACATGATGCAAACGGATCGCGACAACGCGACGCCGCGGCCAACGCCGGGGTCGAGGTACTGACGGGGGCCCGCAGCTTACCTCCGCTTTGACGTGCTGATAGACCTCATGGAATTTCCTCCGCACCTACTCTGATACAAGATCATAGAGATCGATCACCCCAACATCGCGCGCTGGCGACATTAGATCGCGACATCCACCTTGCGGCTCACTCGCGGCGATTCGAGTGCTCGCGTCAAAACGCCTTCGGCAATCCGGCCTGACGCAAGATTGCATTTGCCGTGTGCCGGCTTGGGATGCCGACGGGCACCGCGAAACTCCGTTTCGTGACCGGGCTATGCCAGATTTCGTGGCTGCCCTTGCCTTGCCGGACGAAGGTGCAACCTGCCGCCCGCAACAGCTCGCGCAGCGGCTTGTCGAACTGCGGCGCCATTCAATTCACGCGGCAGCCGGTTCGGCTTCGCGCAGCGCTGTGATTTGCAGGAAGAGAGAAGCGGGATCGATGTCAGGGTGATTGTCCGGCAACAGATCGAGCGCCATCGCCGAAATCTTCGCCAACAGCTCGTCGAGCGTCGACGCGTCGGCCGCAGCCGGAATGTCATCGCAATGGCCGCTCCACACCGACGCTTCGTCGTCCCAGGCGGCGGAAATAGTGAAGATCACTGGCTTGTTCATGCGCGCGGCACTTTGTTCGGTCGGCTGCGCGCAAGATATCCCTCGCAAGATCAAATACAAGCGCGACCGGTCCAAGGTTCAAGGAGCGGCGGCATGGCCGTATGGATTGCCGGCTCAAGCCCGGCAATGACGATCCGCTTGCGAATCAAGATTGAACGCCACGGACGCCGTTTCTGCGGTCGAAAAATCCCGCGCAAAAAGCGCTGCAAAATCAAATGTATAGTCTCTTATATAACGACAATTATTGACACATCCAGCGACAAGGAATAAAAACCGAATTATCTCGCTCCTCGTACAGGACGCCAGCCGGGTGACGAAGGGCTGGCGGGAGCGGGTCCGGTGCTCGCGGGCAGAGGGTTCGTCCTCTCTGCACTCGGGCGGCGTCGGGCATCAGCCTGCCGGCACAATGACCGGCATGTGAGGTGCTCACTGCACTGGGATTTGTTCCGGCGCGGGTAACGCCTGCGAGTGGTGCATGATCTTGCCGGAAAACCGGCATTCCCTTTTCCGGATCATGCATGGCGAAGCGCAAGGTCTCCGCTCCCCGGTTGGAGCGGCCGTACAGGATCGAACGCTCCGGACTGTCCCGGAAAGCATGGCCTGACGCTGAGCCTTGGGG
>DASUHP010000038.1:0-11462 GCA_036273455.1 Micropepsaceae bacterium
CATCGCGATGCTGACGCCGACGCTGACATCGGCGATCTCGTAAAAGCTCCAGCGGAAGCCGCTGATCAGATAGACGACCGGATTGGCCAGCGTCACGTCCTGCCAGAACGGCGGCAGCATTCGGATCGAATAGAAGCTGCCTCCGAGAAAAGTCAGCGGGGTAATGATGAGCAATGGGACGATCTGGAGCTTCTCGAATCCGTCGGCCCAGATGCCGAGGATGAATCCGAGCAGGCTGAAGGTGACCGAGGTCAGCAGCAGGAACAGGAACATCCAGGCCGGATGGGCAACATGGAGCGGCACGAATAAAGATGCGGTGCCAAGAATGATTCCGCCGAGCAGCAGCGACTTGCTGGCTGCCGCGCCGACATAGCCGATGACGATTTCGACATAGGACACCGGCGCCGACAGGATTTCGTAGATCGTGCCGACGAATTTCGGGAAATAGATACCGAAGGCGGCATTTGAAACGCTTTGGGTCAGCAGATTCAGCATCACCAGACCGGGGACGATGAAGGCGCCGTAGCTGACGCCTTCGATGCTGCTGATGCGGCCGCCGATGGCAGACCCGAAAACCACGAAATAGAGCGAGGTGGAAATCACCGGCGCGATGATGCTCTGCGCCACCGTACGCCAGGCGCGGGCCATTTCGAACTTGTAGATCGCCGCGACCGCGCGAAAGTTCATCTGTTGCTCACGAGGTTGACAAAAATCTCTTCCAGCGAACTCTGGCGGGTCTGCAGGTCGTTGAAGCGGATGCCGGCCTCCGACAGGTCCTTGAGTAGCGCCGTAATACCGGTGCGCTCGCTTTTGGTGTCGTAAGTATAGGTCAGCTCGTCGCCAGTTGCGTTCCTCTCAAGCTGGTAATCGGAAAGAGCGGAAGGAATCCTGTCGATCGGATTCTGGAGATGCAGCGTGAGCTGTTTTCTTCCCATTTTCTGCATCAGGGCGGCTTTTTCTTCCACCACGATCAGCTCGCCACGGTTGATCACCCCTACCCTGTCGGCCATCTCTTCGGCCTCGTTGATGTAATGCGTCGTCAGGATGATGGTGACGCCTGACTCCTTCAGTTGACGCACGGTCGCCCACATATCCTTGCGCAGTTCGACATCGACCCCCGCGGTCGGTTCGTCGAGGAACAGGATTTCCGGTTCATGCGCCAACGCCTTGGCGATCATGACGCGCCGCTTCATGCCGCCTGACAGAGTCCTGATGCGGCTGTGCTTGCGCGAGAGCAGCGACAATTCGTGCAGCACCTTTGAAACATGCTCCGGCGACGCGGGTTTGCCGAACAGCCCGCGGCTGAAACTGACGGTGTTCCACACGGTTTCAAAGGCATCGGTGGTCAGTTCCTGGGGCACGAGGCCAATCATCGAGCGGGTGAGGCGATAGTCGCGAATGATGTCATGGCCGGCCACACTGACTCTGCCCGCAGTCGGACCGACGATGCCGCAGACAATGCCGATCAGGGTCGTTTTGCCGGCGCCATTCGGCCCGAGCAGCGCGAAGATTTCACCCTTGCGGATTTGCAGGCTGACATTCTTTACCGCCTGAAAGCCCGAGGCATAGGTCTTGGACAAATTCTGAATGTTGATAATCGAATCCATGAAGTGTCTATATCAGACGGCGTGATGCCATTCCCCGCAAATGATTGCCACCGGGAGGCGACCATCAATCCGATGGCCAACGGGGCTGCAAACCAGGGTGATCCAAAAACTGGACCGCCCAGTTCTGCGAGCCCTAAACAAGCCACGTGAACGCCGGGCCCATTGGATGCTTCCCGCCGAATTATGAGAATCTTGATAAACTTGACAAAGCAACATATGTATTACTTGTGTGGCGACAGGTATTACGGAGGAGCAAGTGCCCAGCCGTGTGACCAGCAAGGGTCAGGTAACTATTCCGAAGCCGGTTCGCGACCGGCTGGGCATCAAGCCCGGGAATTCGGTCGAATTCCAGATGACTCGGGATGGAAATATTGTCCTTGTCAAAACCGGAGCCAGGCGGCGTAGCAGCCGCTTCGAGGCCTTGCGCGGCTGTGCCGGCCCGGGCCCCACGACCGATGAGATCATGGCTTTGACGCGCGGGGAAGACTAAGCGCGTGACACTGATTGACACGAATGTCTTGCTCGACATCGTGACGAATGATTCGACCTGGGCTGCATGGTCCATCCTGCAACTGGATGCTGCCGCAATCAGAGGCCCAATCGCGATAAATGGCGTCATATACGCTGAACTTTCAGCGCGTTTCGCAACCATCGAAGCGTTGGACTCCATGCTCGCGCGCGCCGAAATAGAATTGGTTGAAGTCCCGCGTCCGGCGCTGTTTCTGGCCGGCAAGGTCTTCCGGCGGTACCGTGCAGCGGGCGGAGCGCGCACCGGCGTATTGCCGGACTTCTTCATTGGTGCCCATGCCGCGATCGGTGGTTTTGCGCTGCTGACGCGCGACGTGGGGCGATACAGGACTTACTTCCCAAGACTCGATGTGCTGAGCCCACAATGACGGGCAAAGTCATCGCCGGTTTGGCGATGCTTGGTAGCCGGCTTCAGGCCGAAATCCGAACTGGAATTTCGCCGATCGACATGAGGTACCCTGAACGCGAACGCTCATGAACACGGCAAGCTCGCCTCGGCCGCGAGTGCATGTCTGAGCATCTTGCGCATCGCGGTGGGAAGCGCCGCGGTTTTGAATTCGCCTGGCGCCAACCAGATGCCCTCGCCATTCGGGCGCGCGGCAAACTGCGCCACATAGGTGCGGACTTCCAATTCGATATGGGTCAGCGTGTGTTTGACGATTCCTGGCCTGAGCCTCCATTCGCCGTGGAACGGCGCCTGTGACATGGCATCGCGCGCCGGCGGGAAATTCTTCTGCAAGGGAGTCAATGGCGGCTGCATCATGCCGCCGAACAGCCCGGTCTCGGCGCGCTTGATCAAATAGACCGCCCCGCGATCATCGATCGCGACAAATGCGAGGGCGCGCATCACCCGACGCTGCGCCTTCTTTTCCTTGCGCGGCAAAATCCGGGTGAGCTTTTGCCGGCGCGCCTTGCAGCGCAACGACAGCGGACAGCTCGCGCAGCCGGGATTTTCGGGCGTGCAGATCGATGATCCGAGATCCATCAGCGCCTGGGCGAAATCCCCGGGACGGCGCTGCGGGACCAATTCCGCGACCAGTGCCGTCAGCTGCGCGCGTGCTCCGGGAAGTGATTCGGAAAATGCCAGATACCGCGACATGACGCGTTCGGCGTTGGTGTCAATGGCCGGCACCGGTTCGCCGAAAGCAATCGCGGCGATGGCGTTGGCCGTATATGGCCCAATCCCCGGAATCTCGATCAATTGATCTGCCTGCCGCGGCATCACGCCGCCGAATCTCTCGGCCACAAAACATGCGCCGCGATGCAAATTCCGCGCGCGGGCGTAATAGCCAAGCCCTGCCCATTGCGCCAACACCTCATCCAGCGGAGCCAGGGCCAATGCGGTCACGTCCGGCCAGCGCCGGATAAACCGGTCGAAATAGCCTATAACCGCCGCGACCGTGGTCTGCTGCAGCATGATTTCGGAGACCCAGACCCGGTAGGGGTCGGCGGCATGTCCCGGTTTCGCCCGCCACGGCAGATCACGACGATGGCGATCATACCAGGACAGAAGCTGCTCCGCGGCGCTCGCAGACTCGGCACCTTGCACTATATGATGTCTCCGCTTCAGGGTGGGCATGGCATGAGCGAAGACCCGAAAACCGTGGCAACACAAGCCCCCACTCCGCGCGGACGATCCAGCCGTGCTGCCGGGATAGCGCTTCTCGAGCATGTCTCACGCGCCTTTCAGCGCGCGGGCTTTGTCGATCCCGGGTTTTTATTGCACTGGCCGGAGATTGCCGGGCCGCACATCGCGCGCGTGGCGCAGCCAGTGAAATGGCAGGAAGCGCCCGGAGGCGCGGTGATGACTCTGTGCTGTGAGCCGGGTGCGGCGGTGCTGTTGCAGCATGAGACCCGCACGCTGATGGACAAGTGCAACAGCTATCTCGGGCCTGGCCGGATTGCGCGGTTCAAATTCGTGACCGGGGCCGTGTCGGCCGAATCCGCAATTCCGCCCCATCCTGCCCCTGATTCGAACCATGGCCCGGGTAAAACATCGCTCAACGCAGCGCTGGAAAAACTGCAACATACGCGCGCCAGGCTTGCCCGCCGTCATTGAACGGGAACCGGGCCTCTGTCACAACATTTGCCGAAAGTTCAAGGAGTCGCCCTATGAACAGGAAATATGCCTACTCTAGCGTTCTGGTGGTGGTCATCGCTCTCGGCGCCGCGGCATGCAATCAGTCGAACCCACTGTCGAGCGCATCCGCGTCAACGCAGAACATGGATATGAAATCGACCGACATGATCAAGGGCGCGCCCAACGCGCCCATCACGATGGTCGAATATGCGTCCATGACGTGCCCGCATTGTGCTGCCTTCGAACGCGAAGTGATTCCCAAGCTCACCAAGGACTATATCGACACCGGCAAGGTGCGCTGGGTGTTCCGCGAATATCCCCTCGATGGCGCGGCGCGCATAGCCTCGGGCGTGGCGCGCTGTTTGTCTGGGGATCAATTCTTTTCGTTCATTGATCTGCTGTTCGCGAATCAGATGAACTGGATCAAGGATTTCGACGGGAATGGTCAGCTGACCCGCGAAGACATCCAGCAAGGCCTTGAAATGATGGGCCGTTTTGCCGGCATGTCGAAGGAGAAAGTGGACCAGTGTGCGGACAATAAGGCCAATCTTGCTTTGGTCGATGCGAATTGGATGGAGGGCCAAAACAAGTATGGCGTGAATTCGACACCGACATTCTTCATCAACGGGGTCAAGCATGAAGGCGAGATCCCCTATGCCGAATTGCAAAAGGACTTGGACTCGCTTTTGAAGAAATAGCGTCTTCGGGGCGGGAGGAACAGGAATAGCAGCTTGAAATTCGCCCGCCTGAGACTCAGCGGTTTTAAGTCTTTCGTCGACGCCACCGAGCTTCACATCGAACCGGGGCTGACCGGGATTGTCGGTCCGAACGGTTGCGGCAAATCCAATTTGCTGGAAGCGATGCGCTGGGTGATGGGCGATAACCGCCCGACCTCGATGCGCGGCTCGGGCATGGAGGACGTGATCTTCTCCGGCGCCGGCAACCGCCCGATGCGCAACAATGCCGAAGTGTCGCTGTTGGTGGACAACAACGACCGCAGCGTCCCGGGCCCCTATCAGGATTTCGACACCATCGAGATCACGCGGCGGATCGAGCGTGACGCCGGTTCGGCATACCGCATCAACGGCCGCGAAGTGCGTCAGCGCGATGTGCAATTGTTCTTTGCCGATGGTTCGACCGGTGCGGCCTCACCGGCATTGGTCCGCCAGGGCCAGATTTCGATTCTGATCAATCAGAAGCCGCTGGCCCGCCGCGCGGTACTCGAGGAGGCCGCTGGGATATCCGGTCTGCATCAGCGGCGCCACGAAGCCGAATTGCGGCTGAGAGAAGCCGAGAAAAATCTGACACGCCTGAACGACATCATCGGCGAAAACGAATCACAGTTGCAGGCCCTGCGCCGCCAGGCACGCCAGGCAACACGTTACCGCAATCTCTCGGCGCAGATTTTCAAAACCGAGGCGCTGCTCTTCCTGTTGCGGTGGCGCGATGCCGAACTGGCATGTTCAGCGGCAACAAGGGCCATGGAAATGGCATCGATGCGCGCGGTCGAACTCGGCCGCGCGGCCGAAGAAGCAGCGACGGTTCAGGCCGGCCGCGCATCAGTGCTGCCGGGGTTGCGCCAGTCGGAGTCCGACTGCAACTCTGCACTTCAAAAGCTGATCCACCAGCGCAGCGATCTCGAAGCCGAGGAAAGGCGGGCACGCGAACAGGCACAGCGACTGCGGGCGCATATCACGGCGGCGGAACAGGATCTTGGCCGCGAGCGCGACATGGAGCAGGAGACGCTCGATGCCATTGGCCGCCTGCAGAATGAGGAGAGCGAGTTAAGAGCTGCCGGTGACGCGGCGGCTGAAACGCTGGCCCACGCCGAAGAACGCGCCCGCGCCGCCTCTGCCGAACTCGTTTCCCGCGACCAGGCGCTGGAGCGTTGCACTTCCCAACTGGCCGAGTTCAATGCCTCGCGCGCAAGCTACGAGAGCACGAAGTCGCAAAGTGCAGCGCAGGCTGAAAAAGCCGCTGCACAAAAACTGACCGCAGAGGATCGGCTGCGCGCGCTTCAGGCCTCGGTGATTCAACCTGCCGAACTGAGCGAAGCGGAAAGTGCGATTGAAGGAGCAAAACGGCGGGCCGCGGATGCCCGCGGGGAAGCCGATGCCGCGGATGCGCGAGCCGCCGGACTGCTCGCAGCGGAAACCCGGTGGCGGGGGCCTTTGCAGGAAGCAGAGCAAAATCTGCAGCGGCTGAAAGCAGAGGCCAGTGCCCTTGCCCGGGTTCTACAGCCGGAGGCGGGAGGGCTTTGGCCGCCATTGATCGATTCCGTCAAAGTCCGCCCCGAATATGAGAGTGCCCTTGCCGCCGCGCTCGGTGACGACCTCGAGGCGCCATTGGATGTGGCAGCGCCACGCCACTGGCGCGATCTTGGCGCCATTGAGGCGTTGCCCCCCCTGCCTGCCGGCGCACCGCTGTCGGAATTTGTCGATGCGCCGCCGGCTCTCGCCCGCAGATTGTCGCAAACCGCCGTGGTGACACTCGACGAAGGCCGGGCAGCGCAGGCTCATCTCAAGCCGGGTCAGCGCATGGTGACGCAGCGCGGCGATCTCTGGCGCTGGGACGGTTATACCTCTTCGGCGGATGCAAAGACGCAATCGGCCATTCGGCTGGAACAGCGCAATCGTCTGATGGCGCTGGATCAGGAGCTTGTGACGGCCAGGGACTTCCGTGCCGCGGCGGCGGAGGAGTTGGCGGTTGCCCAGCGTGCGACAGCGGCGGCCCAGGAGGCTGCGCGTGAGGCACACCGGATATTGCGCGAAGCCGAACGGGCAGTCGCCGAAGCACAGGACCGCGCGGCACGAATCGCGCTGAAAGCGGCGGAAGGCGCCGGACAGATCGCAACACTCGACGCGGAAATCCGTGCGCTGGCCGATCAACAGGCATCCGCGCTCAAGTCCGTCGCGACGGCCGATGAAAACATCGCCATTCTCGGTGATGGAACGGATCTCGTGGCTGCCCTTGAAGATGCCAAACGGCAGTCCTCCGCCGCTCGCGCGACCGAAGCTGAAGCCCGTGCAAACCTTCAGCACCTGACCGCGGAAGCGCGTAGCCGCAATGAGCGGCTTACCGGCGTTGCACGCGATCTCAGCCAGTGGTCCGCGCGAAGCGCCGCTGCCGCCCGTCACATCGAGACGCTGGCGGCGCGCATGGCGGCGATGGCGGAAGAACTGGCGGTGGCCGATGCCGTGCCGGCAGAGATCGAAACCCGCCGCGAAACTCTCGCCGATGCCATCGCCAATTCCGAGTTGGCCCTTCAGCTCGCGACCAATGCGCGTGTGGAAGCCGAAGCGGCGCTGGCGGACTCCGAATCTGCTGCCAAAGCCGCGCAGCAGGCTCTGGCTGAAGCCCGCGAAGAACGCGCTGCCTGCTCGGCCCGTTCAGTTGCCGCCACCGAGCGGCAAAGCGAGCTTCTGCGCCGTATTCGCGACGAACTGAACGCATCGCCGGATGAGCTTGCCGCGCGGGCCGAAGCCGATGACAGCGATGTGCGGCCGATCGAAGAGATCGAGAAGCGCGTCGAAAAACTCAAATACGAGCGTGAGCAGATCGGTCCGGTCAATCTCCGCGTCGAGGAAGAAACCCGCGAGTATGAAACCCGGCTCGAGGCGCTGCTGTCGGAACGCAACGATCTCGATGGCGCCATTCAACGCCTCAAGAAGGGCATCCAGACGCTGAACCGCGAAGGGCGCGAGAAGCTGCTCGAATCCTTCGACAAGGTGAGCCAAAATTTCGAGCGGCTGTTTGGCGAGCTTTTCCAGGGCGGCGAAGCCAAATTGACATTGGTCGATTCCGAGGAGCCGCTGGAAGCTGGCCTCGAGATCATCGCGAAGCCGCCGGGCAAGAAGCCCACGACTCTTTCATTGCTGTCGGGCGGTGAGCAGGCACTGACAGCGATCGCGCTGATCTTCGCGGTGTTCCTGGTCAATCCGGCGCCGATCTGCGTGCTCGACGAAGTGGACGCGCCGCTCGACGATGCCAATGTCGATCGCTTCTGCCGATTGCTCGATGAAATGCGCCGCATGGGCGACACGCGTTATCTCGTCATCACCCATCACGCCCTGACCATGTCGCGCATGGACCGGCTGTTTGGTGTCACGATGCAGGAACGCGGCGTGTCACGGCTAGTCTCGGTATCCCTGACCGAAGCCGAACAGGTCATCGCGGCGTAAGGCCCCCCTACGTCTCGCACCTTAGGCGCGATCCACTTCCTCCCCAAGCGGGGGAAGAAAACCTGCAACCGTGTCGAGCTTACTTGCGTTGGCAGCGGGGGTCGTCGGGGCCGGCGGGGTTGTTGACGATTCCACGGCAGGCTTCGCGCAACGCGTTTCTCAGCTCGGGTGGCCGATTGGTGCCGCCATCGGTGAAGATCAGTGACTGCTGAAACCGGATCATATCGGTGTCGTCGCCGCCCGGCAGCAGTTTGGCCTCGATCTGGTAAACCCGGTTGTTGTAATCGAACACCGCTGCCGTCTCGCGGCTGCCGTCGCGATTGACGATGCTGAACTGCCGGCCGTAGACCTGTGAAATGCGGTGGGGATAATCAACTTTGACTTCTCCACCGGAGGCCAGCGCTTTCATCGCATGGTCGATAATCGCAGATTCCTGCAAGCCGCTGTTCGCAATATCGGCAACCGTCACTTTGAATTGCGATTTGCCGACATCCGCGGACCACGCGCGCGCGGGCACCGAGCGGCCATCCACCGGCTGATAGGTTGTGGCTTCGACTTTGGGTGCGGCCGGAAGCATCACGGCGAAGGCGTAATCGGGGAAGCGATATTCCTGCCAGCCTTCGGCAAAGGCCGCTCCGGCGACGAAATTGGCTGCAATGAGAATGGCGAGGTAACGCATGCCGGGCCTCCTCTTAGCCTTCGGGTCGGACATTATCCCGCCGAACCCCGGTTTTGCGCAATCCGGGCGTTGGAAAGCGAGTCGCGCGCGGCTCCCGAGTCCGGTATCCTGAGGCGCCTTTATTCCTGGGAGGGAAACCATGAAACCGACACGCATTGCGGCCGCCGCCGGCGCGCTGCTCCTTGCCTCGCTTGCCACACCTTCAATTGCCGATGTTGTTTCCGATTGGAGCACGGCGACCATTCCGGCTGCGCCGGAACTGAAGGAGGTCACGGTGGATCCCGCGACCACCGCCGTGCTGTTTCTCGATATTATGAAAGCCGGCTGCAATGCGCGGCCCCGCTGCGTCGCCGCAATACCGAACATCAAACGCATGCATGAGATGGCGCGGGCCCATAACATGGTGGTCTGGTACAGCCTCGTCGGCGGCGGCGGCAAAGCGACGCCGGACGATGTCGTTGACCCCGCCATCAAGCCGCGTCCGGGCGAATGGTTTCGTCAGAATGGGGCCGACAAATTCCAGGGCTCGACCCTGCAACCCATCCTGCGTCAGGCGGGCGTTAAGACCGTCATCATTTGCGGCAACTCGTTCCAGGGTGCTGCCATGGGAACGGCAGTCGAAGCCGCACAACGCAACTTCAAGGTCATTCTTCCGGTCGATTGCTCAGCCGGTGAGAATGAATACAACGAGCAATATGCGCTGCTTCACCTGACGGAAACCGGGCCGGCCAATGTCAGAAACAGCGTCACGCCGACCCGCACGACCATGATCAAGTTTCAGTAGCGTTTGAGCCGCCACCCTTTGCTTCACGCGATCAGGGTGGCGGCATTAATGCCGGAGCGAGAAATGCGTCACTGGCTGATTTGTGCTGCGCTCAGTGCGACACTCGTGTGCGGAACGGCAGACGCGGCGCAGGATCAGACGATTTCCTTCACACTGACCGGCCAGTCGATGATCCGGTCCGACATTCGCGCGCACGCACCCGCCGCGGTCCCGGTGATCAAGTCGTTTATCACCGGCGATGTGGCGTTCACCAATTTCGAATCCACGGTTCTCGATGTAACCAGGGGCCAGTCGCCCAAAGACGGGCGCTTCCTGTCGCCCCCGGAAGCCATGGGTGCACTGAAGAGCTTCGGCATCAATCTGATCTCGCTCGCCAACAATCACGCCTTCGACCTGAAGACCTTCGGTATCGAAAACGCGATTGCGACGGCCGACAAACTCGGACTCGTTCATGCCGGCACCGGAAACAACATTTCCGAGGCAGATGCGCCCGCTTACCTGCGCACGCCGAAAGGGACTGTGGCGCTGGTCGCGATTGCGTCAGGCCTCGTTCCGGAGGGCGGATCTGCCACCGCAAGCCGGCCCGGCGTCAACGAGTTGCGCGTCGAAGCTGACAAGCCCAACCCGGAAGATGCGCAACGCATCCTGCGGAACATCCGCGAAGCCCGTCAGCATGCGGATTATGTCGTGGTCTATGAACACAACCACGTGTTTGACAAGCCGTTCAACACGCTATTGCAGGAGGAATTGCCGGAACGGCTGGAGCCACCCGGCTGGCTGAAGACATGGACCCATGACGAGGTTGACGCCGGCGCGGATATCATCGTGATGCATGGCGCGCCATTATTGCACGGCGTGCAAATCTACAAAGGCAAGCCGATTTTCTTTGACCTCGGCAATTTCATCTTCCAGGCGCCGCCTGCCAATACGAATCTCGACGAGCCAATCGACTGGGAGAGTGTTGTCGCCTATGTGCAATTCCGGGGCAGGAAGCTGCTGTCCGTGACCTTCCGCCCGCTGGCGCTGAACAAAATCGGCGAGGGCACACCGGACGTGCATGACGAACACACCAACAATCTGTTTCTGCAAACCCGTGGGCTGCCACGTCCGGCGTCGGGCGAACAGGCGCATTACATTCTCGAACGTCTGGCGGACTTGTCGCGCCCGTTCGGAACGAAGCTCGAGATTCGCAACGACACGGCGAAGATTCAACTGCCGCAATAGAGCTAAAACTCAGGGAGGTCTCGACATGAAACTTGTCACTGCGATCACCGCTGCTATTTTTGTCCTCGGCATTTCGGCATCCGCATCGGCTGCGGAAATCACGCTGCTGTCCCCTAATCCGATCAAAGAAACGATCGACAAGCTGGTTGCCGATTATGAAGCCAAAAGCGGCAACCACGTGACGGTGACCTACGGCACCGGCGTCAGCACACGCGACACGGTCGCGAAGGGCGGCGCAAAAGACGTTACGCTGCTGTTCGCGCCATTTGACGAGGCGATCCGGACCGGGAATGTGGACCGTGGCAGTCAGACAGTGGTCGCCACCCTGCGGTTGGCAATTGCGGTGAAGAAAGGCGCGCCCAAGCCCGATATTTCGAAT
>DASUHP010000039.1:0-62125 GCA_036273455.1 Micropepsaceae bacterium
GATTGCAGCGGGATCGAGTCGGCGGAAAACCTCCGCGAGAGCAATATGGATCGTGTACGGCACGACCCGAAGCGGCGGATAGATATCGGATGAGGCGAGCATCATCACCGCCTGCTTTGCTCCCGTCAAAGCGGCGAGAAACTCCGTGTGCCCCGGAAATCCGAACCCCGCTTCGGTCAAAGCCGATTTCTGGATTGGCGCCGTCACCATCGCAGCGGCTTCGCCGTCAACACAGGCGCGAACGCAATATTCAATCGCGGCAGTCACCGCGCCGGCATTACGTGCCGATGGGCGGCCGGGTTCGGCGTTCACCGGCGGCCCGGTTTCGATGACGGCGTCACGCAAGTCCGGGCGGTCGAGATTCAGCCGCGCGGCCATGTCACCCAGAAGTGCCGCATTCCCTGCAATCCGCAGCGGGCGGCCGGCAATGTTGCCATGCAGTCGCGCGAAAGCTTTGATGGCGATTTCCGGGCCAATACCAGATGGTTCGCCCTGACTGATCAGAATGGGACGGCGGCGCGTCTGCCCGTCACCGGGTTTCGACAACGGCATCGCGCCTGAGTTCGGTCAGATAGCTCTTGCCGAGGATCGCCATTTGCTGAACGAACAATTGCTGCTGCAACTCGTCATGTGTGGGGAGCTGCACCGCCACGATTTTTGCCGGAGCGGGATCGCAACGCATGAAGACTTCCAGACCCACCGCGTCGAAAAAAGGCGCAATCACGTCGCCCGAATGCGATTTCAGGAGCGCTTCCCTGATGTTGTCCGCAAGGCCCCTGGGCTGAGTCGGGCCGAGTTCTTCAAACTTCGTCCCCTCCACTTGCTTCGAGATGTTGGACAGATCCTGGCAGGACCGCACCTGCTGTTTGATGCCGTTGGCGAACTGCATCGCGCGATCTTTGGTTTGCTGATCTGTCGTCGGCGGTACCGGTATAAGCATGCGTGCCAGCGGCAGGCTTGAATCCTCGGTGACGGCCTGTTCCGGTTTTTGCTCGACCTTCGTGCCGAGTGGCTCCCGCCGGTCACGCAGCAGGACGACGTAATATCCACCTTCGGATTTGATCGGCCCGGCAATATCGCCGGGATGCAGGCCATCCAGCGCCTTGTCGAGCTCCTCCGGCAATTGGCCTTCGACCACCCAGCCGATATTGCCGCCATCCGCGGCAGAAGGTGACTGACTGAACTGTGTTGCCACCGCAGCAAATGGTGCGCCCTGTTTGATCTGATTGGCGATCTGCTCGGCACTGCTCTTGATCGTGTTTTCGTCTTCCGGACGATTGACCGACAGGAAGATTTCGGAAACCTCGAATTGCGGCTTGTCGGCGCCCTGCTTCAGCCGGCCCATGGCTTCGTCGACCTGCTGATCGCTGATCTGAACATCGCTGCTGTAGCGTGCCGACACCAGCCTTTGCCAGGTCAGTTGCGCCGCAAGCTGCTGGCGGAATACATCAGGAGATACGCCGGCCTCCTTGATCGTCATGGCAATCTGGTCGATCGTGACATGGTTGTCATCGGCGATGTTCTTCAGCGCCTTGTCGACATCAGCTTTGGTGACATTGACCTTGTGCTTGTTGGCCTCCTGCAGCTCGAGCACTTCGTCTTCCAGCGAGCGCAGCACCTGGGCGCGAATCTGGGCAAGATTCTCCTTGCTCGGCCGCAACCCGGACGTAGCGACATACAATGCCGTCCGTTGATCCAGGTCGTAATCGGAAATCACGGTGTCGTTGACGATGGCCGCAATGCCGCTCGACCGCGGGGCCGTGATATTGACTTGCTCCGGATTGGCCGGCTGTGCCGGGGCAGCCTGAGGCGGCGCCGCCGGCTGCGGGGTGGGTGCTTCTGCCGCAGGCGCCATTGGCGCTTCAGGCGCGGGTGCAGCGTCCGGCACGGCGACGGGTGGCGCGCCGGCGGTGATGGCGGGCGGTAACGGGGTTCCTCCGGGCAGCAGTTCGAGAGTCGAGGTCTGGGCCGCGGCGGTCAGCGGCAAGCAGATGATCCCACTGAGGTACAGCGCGCGGACTGAGTACTTGCGGTAGGGCACGGTTTCCTCTTCAACCATCCTGCGCCTGAAGCGCAATCCGGCGAAGTGTGAGCGGTTCGCCGACAGATTGCGCGACAATCCAGGGATTCCAGAGCATGATCCAATTGCAATTGGATCATGCTCTGGTCCGCCGGACAATCGGCAAATCTACGCATTTCATGTGCCGCTGCAAGCATCTATAGCAGGGGGCGGGTCTAGTGGATGGTTCCACCGGCGCCGGTCTTCAGCCCGATATGAAAAACAATGGACGAAGACGGGGGCAAATCCAAAATGCTTGTGTAACGGCGGTTGAACCCCAGTGCTGCGACAAAACAGTCATTGTCGTAGGTCACACCGAAGCCCGCCTCCAGCATTTTGCCGTTCGCGAGATCGCGCTGTGCGACGCCGAACACGCCCCAGTTCCGGTACAGGATCACGGTCGCATTCAGGTTGATCTGTTCCTGTTGTCCCAATGTCGGGTCGGCCACGCCGGGCGGCAGCTTCACGTAACTCAATTGAATGTTCGACAGACCAAACCGCGCCGTAACGTAGAGCTCGTTCTGCTGGATCGTTCCTTTATTTGGGTCGAAACTGAACTGGTGGGTGAGCTCAAAATTGGCAAAATCCGCCGTGATCCGGCCGACAACATTCGACGCGTTGTTGTCAAGCTGCAATGCTGGCGGCAGACCCGGCTGGGTGGTGAAGCGGTACTGCTCGCCCAGCATGCCGGTCACCTGTCCGCCCGCCATCAGGGCGGTGGACCGCAATCCGAATGTCGCACGTGTGCCCCCGGTCCACAGATCGAGGCCGGGCGAAGGATTGGGTTCGAACAGATTCGTCGCCGAAAGCGAATAGGCGATGCTGTCCTCGTTGGGCAGCCCCCTCGGATTGCCGCCATTCGTTGCCGTGATAAGCTGCGCAATCGGTTCGACGACCAGATCGGTTTCATCGGGAAAAAATCCGCCGCTGAGGTCGCGGGCAAAGGGCCAGCGCCATTCCAGCATGGCATAGGCGAGCCCGCGGCCGATGGTTTCGCTGTTCGACGGGGCAGTCGGGGTGTCCGCCAGCGCGTCCTGGACATAATAGGCATCCCCCCGCGCGAAGCCTTCCGCGCTGAGCACCTGACCATCAGATGTGGTGTAGGGAAACAGCCAATCGACATCGGATGAGCCGCGAAACACGTCGGTCCCGCTGCCGCGATTGAGGTACAGCGTGCTTGCATCCACTTTCAGCCGGCCACCCCAGATCCGGTCTTCGGGAATATAGGTGTAGGACAGCGACGGGAGGACCAGCGGGATTTCGGACTGGAAATCCGAGGCCCTGAGACTCTGGAAATAATAGCTGATGATTTCTCCGCGGCTGCGTCCGTCCACGACGTCGGAATAGACGTCATTGGTCAGGCGGTCGGTGTCGGAAATATTATAGCGGTGCAGATAGGTGCGGTTGGACGAGAGTTGCGCATCGAAGCCTACGCGCCAATCGTCGCTTAGCGGAAGCCAGCCTTGTCCGAACAGCCCGCTCATCCACGTGTCCTCGCCTGGCTGATCATGGGCGCGTTGATCAAAGGTGAGGGAAGGCTGGATCCACAGACCTCCGCCCGAAGCAAAGCGCTCGCGGAATTCGCCCTGCAATGACTCGCCCGCGGTCACTGTCAGGAACGGTGCGAGCGTCAGATCGGCGCTGTCGGAGAAATTGTAGTAATAAGGCAGCTTGAGGAATGGGCCGAGCAGTCCGGTGTCGCCGATGTCGGGCAGCAAAAAGCCATTCTGGTAACGCACCGTGGGATCCGCCTGCGAGAAGATCGGCAGCCATAGAACCGGGACACCGAGAAATTCCACCGAAGCGTCCTCGAAATAGACTTTCTTCTCGAGTTCATCATGCACGACGCGTGCAGCACGGATTTCCCAGGTCGGCGTCTGATCGCCGTCTTCGGCACACAGCTCGCAGGGTGTATAGACAGCGCCGTTGGTGATCGTAAATCGCCCTTCGCGCCGTTCCGCCGAGTTGGCCGCGATCCTTCCGCGTTGGCCGAGCAGGGCAGAAAAGCCCTGTAGCGCCCCCTCACGGTAATCGCGCGTCAATTCCACGCTGTTGGCATAAGCGACATCGCCTGCCGCATTCTGGATGCTGACATTGCCGGATGCCATCACGACATCCGTGTTCTCATTGTAAGTGACCTGATCGGCGATCAGCGTCCGGTCGTCGCTCGAAATTTCGACATGCCCCTGCGCGGTGACAACGCCCTTCGTTGCGTCATAGATGACCTGGTCAGCCTGCAGCAGCAACTGTCTGGGCGGCGCGGATTGCGGTGCTGCGCCGCCGGTCAAAATGGCGATGCCAAAAATCGAGAAGCGAGAAAATAGAAACGAGAAGCGAGAAAAATTCCGTTTCCCGCTTCTCGATCCTCGCTTGTCGCTTCTCGTTGCTCGCCCCCGCAGGCCCCCCCCAAAACTCACCCGTCCTCCTCATGGAACAAAAGCGTCATTCCGAGGAGCAGGGCGGCTGCGGCGGGGGCAGCCGCTGCGAGCGGCGGCGGCAGCATTCCAGATTGGCCGAGCGCACTGGTGAGATTGCCGAGAAAATACACACCGAAACCCGACATGACGGCCAGGATCAGCAGTCGCGCCTGTCCGCCAAGCCGCACGAGATGCAGCGAAAAACTGGCCGCCATGAAAACCATCGCAGCAAACAGTAGCGGCAGCACCAGCAGCGAGTACCAGTAGATTTTGTGCCGCACCGCCGAAAATCCTGCCGCCTCGGCATTGGCGATGAAGCGCGGCAATTCCCAGAACGAAATGGTATCCGGCGAGGCGAAACTCTCTTCGATTTCCTGCGGCGTCAGGTCCGTCGGCAGGTCGTAGGTGTCACGGTGTTGCGGCCGGCCATCAAGTCCGCTCACCCAGGCATTGCTCAAGTGCCACCGGCCCTTTTGCAGGTCACCGGTCGCGGCATCGATACGGCCGGCATAGCGATCCTGCCCCTCATAATTGAATATGATGATGTCTTCGAGGTGCACGCCCTGATCGGCGACGCGAAGGGCATGCACAACCGATTGGTGTTCGCCATCGCCCTGGCGCAACCACAGACCGGTCGAGGAAACCGAAAGCTGTGACGCCTGGCCGTGGACATAGCGCGCTTCGAGGCGCGAATACTGCGCCAGGAATGACGCCGCCATCGGGCTGAACAGCGTCATCGCCGCCACCCCGAGGACAATCGAGACCGCCAGCGGCGGCGCGAGAAATTCCCAGGCCGAGATGCCTGATGCGCGCACAGCCACCAATTCGTGGTTTTTCGACATCCGCGCGAAAGCCAGAACGGCGCCGAGCAGCACCGCAAAGGGCAGCAGCTTTTGTGCGACATCCGGCAGTTTCAACAGGCTCATGGTCACAACCACGCTCGCCGGTATCCCGCGGTCGCTGTTGCGCGTAAACTGATCCGCGAGATCGAGCGACAGTGCCAGTGCCGAAAGCGCGGCGAAAACTGTTCCCACCGACAGGGTGAAGCGCCGCGCCAGATACGCCATCAGGGTCGGCGACCAATTCATGCCGGATGTCCATCAGGCCTGGATCGGGAGCCGAACTGCAGCAGCGCAGGAAGACGCAGTTCCGTCAGCGCGGATGCCGCCACCAGGGTGCCGAGGATCGGCAGAAGATACAGCAGGAACGTCATTGTCATGTTGCGGGCCGCGATACCCTGCGCGGCGTAACCGAGCAGCCTGAGACCGGTGCCAAGCAGCACGGCCACGGTGAGCCGCAATACAAAACCGCCGCGGGTCATCGGGCCTTTGCCGGTCGCCACCAGCGCGATAAGCGCAAACGCAATGCAGTATAGCGGCGCGGTGATCCGGTTATGCGCTTCCGCCACAAATGCTGAGCGCTGCCGCTCGTTCAGCTCAGCCGGCGGATGCAGCAAGTCCGCAATATAATGGTCGCTCGCGTCGCGGTCGGCGGCACGCTGCGGGCCGCCGAACTGGTCGAGGTTGAAGACATAGCGGTCGAATTTCAGAAGCGACAGCCGCGCCCCGCCTTGCTCCGACCGTTCGATATGGCCGTTGATCATGATAAGGCGCGGCCCGTTTGGCGTCTGCGCCAGGACACCGGACTCGGCGAGATAGGTTGATGGATGTTGCGGCTGCCGGTTGTCGTGCACCAGGATGCCGCGGATTTCGCCACGTGGGGTGATGTCGCGGATGAAAACCGTCAGCCCATTGCCGGGCGAGTTGAAAGTCCCTTCGCGTAAGATAGCCGCCCCGATATCGGCGCGAATGTCGAACAATTTTTCGTTCATCGCGCGTTGACCGAGCGGCATCAGATAAAGGCTGCACGCATAAGTGATCGCCATCGCCACAATCGCGGCGCTTAAGACCGGCAGGGCGGTCTGCAACCGGCTGACGCCCGATGACCACATCACGACCAGCTCACTGTCGGAATTCAGCCGGCTGAGCACGAACAATGCCGCGCCGAAGAATGCGATTGGTACGATCACCACCAGCAGGCTGGGCAGCATCAGCATCGTCAGCCAGGCAAACAGCGCCGCGGGTTGGCCACGGTTGATCACCACATCCAGCAGCCGCAGCGATTGTGTCATCCAGATCACAAGCGTCAGGATCACCGTAAACAGCAGAAACGGACCGATGATCTGGCGAAGGATGTAGAAGAAAAGGCTGCGCATCGTGCGTCTTGCCTAGCAGAAATTGCACGATTCGTCAGAAAAATTGCGTCCCGCATTCGTGCATCTGCTATCTGGTGGGCGAACGGCACAATGGAGTGGGGGAATGGAAATTTCATTTGACCGGCAGCGCGAGATTCAGCAGGGCGCGCTGGTCGTTGGCATCCTCGACGGCGGGAAGCTGACCGATTCGGCCACGGCAGCCGACAAGGCAACCAGCGGGGCGCTGTCACGCGCGATAGCGGCCGGGCGCTTCAGGGGGCAGTCGGGCCACAGCCTGGAATTACTGGTCCCGGCGGGCGTCAATGCGACAAGAGTCATTCTGGCGGGCCTCGGCAAAGCTGAAGAATTTGGCACCGCGGCGGCCGAGCGTCTTGCTGCGTCGATTGCCGGACGCCTGCTCGTGGGCGGCGAAGATGTCCTGACATTTCAACTCGACCGGCCGAAGAAATCACCGCTGTCCGACGCCGAACTGGCCGCCCATCTCGCCTTCGGCGCGATGCTTCGCAGCTACCGCTTCGATATTTACCGCAGCATCAAGGACGAAGAACGTCCGACGCTGAAGCGCGTGGTGGTTTCCACTCCCGAGGCGGCTCGTGCCCGTAAACTATGGGCCAGACTGGCCGCGCTTGCCGAAGGCATGTTTCTCGCCCGCGATTTCGTCAATGAACCCGCAAACGTTCTCTACCCGGATGAATTCGCACGGCGCTGCACGGAGCTGCGCAAGCTCGGCGTGTCGGTCGAAATCCTCGATGTGCCGGCGATGAAAAAACTCGGAATGAATACGCTTTTGGGCGTGGGGCAGGGAAGCGCGCATGATTCGCGCCTGGTCGTAATGCGGTGGAACGGCCGCCGCGGCGGGAAGTCGGCAAAGCGTGGCACTCCGCTGGCCTTTGTCGGAAAGGGCGTTTGTTTCGATTCGGGCGGGTTGTCGCTCAAACCCGCCGCTTCGATGATGGGCATGAAAGGAGATATGGCGGGCGCCGCGGCCGTCACGGGGGCGATGCGCACGCTCGCGTTGCGAAAGGCGCGCGCCGATGTGGTGGGCGTCATCGGGCTGGTTGAGAATATGACCGGCAGCAACGCCCAGCGGCCGAACGACATCGTCAAAACCATGTCGGGCCAGACGATCGAAATCCTCAACACCGATGCCGAAGGCCGGCTCGTGCTTGCCGATGCGCTCTGGTACACGCAGTCGCGCTTCGCTCCACGCTTCATGATCGATCTCGCGACGCTGACCGGCGCCATCCTGGTGGCGCTTGGCGCCGAACACGCCGGGCTGTTCTGCAACGATGACGAATTGGCGAAAGAAATCGTCAAAGCCGGAGCCGCCGAAGGAGAACCGGTCTGGCGCCTGCCGCTCGGTGATGCTTATGACCAGATGGTCAAATCGAAAATCGCCGACATGAAAAATATCGGCGGACCGCATGCGGGCTCGATCACCGCGGCGCAGATTTTGCAGCGCTTCGTCAACAAGGTTCCCTGGGCGCATCTCGACATTGCCGGCGTCGCCTGGCAGGACGGGGAACAAAAGCCGCTGATCCCCTCATGGGGCACCGGCTGGGGCGTGCGTCTGATCAACCGCCTTGTCGATCAGTACTCAGATTAAATTCCCTTGCGGGAGAGGGCGGCGCGCCCGCGCTTGCGAAGCAAGCGCGCATTGGCGCTCCGGGTGAGGGGTGAACAACCCGAAGCGAAGAAATGGAAATTATCTTCTACTGCCTCGAACGCAAAAGCATTGAAGACATCCTGCCCGGTCTGCTCGAACGCACGATCGAGCGCGGCTGGCGCGCCGTTGTGCGCACCGATTCCACGGAGCGGATGAATGCGCTCGACAATCACTTGTGGACATATTCCGAAGAGAGCTTCCTTGCCCACGGCACTGAGGCCACTGGCCATCCGTCCCTGCAACCTGTCTACCTCACGACAGGCGACGAAAATCCGAACTCTTCCTCGGTCCTCTTCCTCGCCGGCAGCGAAGTGCCGTCGCATTGGAATGTTCCGCGCCTGGCCGGCTATTCGCGCGTCGTCGTCCTGTTCAACGGTCAGGATACGGACCTTCTCGCCGCCGCTCGCGCATCCTGGCGCGAGGCGCAGGCCTGCGGTCACCAAACGGCGTTCTGGCGGCAAAACCCGGCTGGCAAATGGGAGCAACAGAAATCAGACTAGAAGCGAGAAGCGGCGCTCGTTACCTCTCGTTCCTCGTTCCTCGTTTCTCGCTCCTCTGGCGCCCCCTGCCACGTGGGGGATGCCCGCGACCGTGCCGTTGCCCAGGCGGCGCGGTGTTGCTCCAGCCTTCTTCTTCCGCCAGTTCGAAGCGCAAACCTCCCGTCACCGGCGCTGCCTCCGCAAGCCGAACGCTGATCGTGTCACCAAGTTTGTATGTCGTTCCGCTGCGGTCGCCCACCAGCGCGTGTCGCTTCTCGTCATGATTAAAAAATTCCAGGCCGAGTGAGCGGATCGGCAGCAGTCCGTCGGCGCCGGTTTCGGCGAGGCGCACGAACAGTCCAAAGCGCGTCACGCCCGAAATCCGCCCGGTAAACACCGCACCCACCCGATCCTGCATATAGGCGGCGAGATAGCGGTCGGTCGAATCGCGTTCGGCCGCCATGGCGCGGCGCTCGGTCATCGAAACATGCTCGGCGATTTCGGAGAGCCGGCCCACGTCGCCATCGGCAAGCCCACCGTCGCCGAGCTTCAGTGCACGGATCAAACCACGGTGAACCACGAGGTCCGCGTAACGCCGGATCGGCGAGGTGAAATGCGCGTAACGCGCCAGATTGAGGCCGAAATGGCCGATATTTTCCGCGGCGTAGACGGCCTGGGCCTGGGTGCGCAAAGTGACTTCGTTGATCACTTCTTCCTGCGGCGTGCCTTTGGCGCGCGCGAGGATGCGGTTGAACGCCGTCGGCTTGATCACCTGGCCTTTGGCGAAGGACAGGCCGATGGACCTCAGGTAATCCCCGAATGCGACCAGCTTTTCCCGGCTGGGTTCTTCATGGATCCGGTAGATCAGCGGCTGTCGGGCCTTCTCCAGCGATTCCGCCGCCGCGACATTCGCCATGATCATGAATTCTTCGATCAGCCGCATGGATTCCAGCCGCTCGCGGAACGCAACCGATGCAATGTGCCCGTCCGGCCCGAAAACGATCCTGCGCTCGGGCAGATCGAGATCAAGCGGCGAACGCCGGTCCCGCTCCCTGGCCAGTGTACGATATGCCTGCCACAGCGGCTGCAGCACCGGTGCCTGCAGGTGCCGGCAGTTTTCATCCGGCTTTCCGTCGAATGCGCGTTGCGCCTCGCCATAGGTCAGGCGCGCTGCCGAACGCATGACCGCGCGCAGGAATTCATGGCGCCGCTTTGCCCCCTGGCCGTCGAAGATCATGCGCACTGCGAGACATGGCCGGTCTTCGGCTTCGCGCAGCGAGCACAAATCGGCCGACAGCGCGTCGGGCAGCATCGGTACCACCCGGTCGGGGAAATAAACCGAATTGCCGCGTTTCAGGGCTTCCTTTTCCAGCACGGAGCCGGAGCGCACATAATGCGCGACATCGGCGATGGCGACGATGACAATGTGCCCGCCTTTGTTCCGCGGATCGGGATCGGGCCCGGCCCATACCGCGTCATCATGGTCGCGCGCATCCTCGGGGTCGATGGTCACCAACGGAACTTTACGCAGATCCGTACGACCCGATGTTGAGGCCGGTTTGCAGTGTTCCGCTTCGGCCAACGCTTCGCCGGGAAAGCCGGTTGGAATGCCATGGGCATGAATGGCGATCAGACTGATCGAGCGCGGTTCACAAATCGAACCATGGCGTTCGACAATGCGGGCCTTCGGGCCGCCGAATCCGCGCCGCGCTTCCGGCTCAACCGTGACCAGGTCGCCGTCGCGCAAACCGGCAACGCTGTTCCGGTCGAGCATGAACGCATGCCGCGATTTGCGGTCCACCGGATCGACGCGCGGCAGTTCACCGGGCTGGATTTTCAGAACACCGAGCGCGCGATGGGCGCTTGCACCAAGCCGCTTGACGATACGCGCTTCGTAATGACCGTCGGTCTTGTGACGGCTGATCCGCGCCAGAATCCGTTCTCCCCGGCCGGGCGCCGAAACCTCATCGCGCCCCGGCAGCACCAGCACCGCAGGCGGCTCGGACGGATCGTCCCATTCCACCGGCCGCGCCAGCGGTTCGCCATCAGGGTCTTCGCCGAAAATTTCCAGCACCGCCATGTCCGGCAATCCGCCGGCCGGCACATAGCTGCGCCTGCGCCCGCGTGCGACCGCCCCCTGTTCGGCCAGTTCGGCCAGTATTTCTTTCAAAACCTGCCGTTCCGCGCCCTTGACGCCGAGTGCCCGCACCAGGTCGCGCTTGGTATCGCCGGGATGCGCCGCCAGATGTTCCAGCACGGTGTCGCGCGTCAGAGCAGGGCGTGATTCTTTTCTGGATTTGGCCAACAGCGCCTCATTGAGCCGCTGCCGGTCTATGCCCGAGCAGCGATTGCCTATAGACTACATACCCGCATTTCTGCCAAACGCCGTATCGCTGCACGCATGGGAGGAACAACGAGGCATGAGCATGCATAGATCGTCTTTACACATATTGGCGGCCAGTCTTCTCGGAACCGCAATGTTTTTTGCCGCGCCGATGGGTGCCAGTGCCCAGCCGGCGTCCAATTCCGCTGTCCAGGCCAAAACCGATGAAATCGCCGGCGTGGTGACCGGCGCGAAAGGTCCTGAAGCCGGCGTCTGGGTGGTCGCCGAAACCCGCGACCTGCCGACAAAATATGTGAAAATCGTCGTCACCGACGATCAGGGCCGCTACCTCATCCCCGGCCTGCCCAAGGCGAATTATGATGTCTTCGTCCGCGGCTATGGGTTGATCGACAGTCCACGGACTAAAACCGCGCTCGGCAAGACCGTCAATCTGAAATCCGTCGCAGCCCCCACCGAAGCCGCCGCCGCACAATATTATCCCGCGATCTACTGGTATTCGATGGTGAAAGTGCCAGATGCCAACCTGTTCCCCGGAACCGGCGCAGGCGGCAACGGCATGCCGGTGTCGCTCAAAGACCAGGGCATGTGGCTGCGCTATATGAAGACCGACAGCTGCAATTCCTGCCACCAGATCGGCGACAAGGCGACGCGCGAACTCGAACCCCAGCTCGGGCATTTCGAGACATCGCAAGCCGCATGGGAACGCCGCCTCCAATCGGGTCAGGCCAGCGCGCTGATGATGAACGGAATTGGAAATTTCGATACGTCCCGCGCGCTTGCCAATCTCGCCGACTGGACCGATCGCGTGAAGAAAGGCGAACTGCCTTTCGCGAAACCTTCGCGCCCCGCCGGTATGGAACGCAATATCGTCGTCACCGAATGGGACTGGTCGACGCCGACGACCTATCTGCATGACGAAATTTCGACCGACCGTCGCAATCCGACAGTCAATGCGCATGGCCTGATCTATGGGTCACCGGAAGAGAGCTCGGACTATATTCCGTGGCTCGATCCGGTGGACAACAAATCCGGCCTGATCAAGTCGGAATGGCGCGATCCCAAGACGCCCTCGACCAAGACCTCGCCGATCTATGCCGATTCCCCGTATTGGGGCGCCGATGCGGTGTGGGACAGCCATACCGTCATCCACAATCCGTGGATGGACGATAAAAGCCGGCTGTGGCTGACGGCGCGTATTCGTCCGGCCAATCAGGAGCCGGCCTTCTGCAAGGCGGGCTCGACCAATCCATCGGCTAAGGCGTTTCCGCTGAGCCGTTCGGGACGCCAGCTCGAAGTCTATGACCCGAAGACAAAGAAGGCGACACCGATCGATCTGTGCTTCGGTACGCACCACCTGCAGCTCGACAAACAAGGTGTGATGTGGTTCTCGAGCGGCAACACGAATGATGAAGTGATCGGCTGGTTCGACACCAAAAAATGGGATGCAACCCATGATGAATCGGCAAGCCAGGGCTGGGCGCCGTTCATCGTCGACACCAATGCCGACGGCAAGGCCGGCGACTATGTCGGCCTGAAGGATCCGGTCGACCCGAAAAAGGACAAGCATGTCCAGGTCGGCTTCTATGGCGCTTCGCCCAGTCCGGCGGATGGCACCGTGTGGGGCTCCTATCTCGGTTTCCCGGGCGGCGTCGCCCGCTTCGATCCCAGGACGAAGCTGACCGAATTCTACGAAGTCCCGTACAAGGACCCGAAGAATCCGCATTCCGGCTTCAGCCCGCGCGGCATGGACATCGACAGCAATGGCGTGGTGTGGGCCGCGCTGGCCAGCGGCCATATGGCAAGCTTTGATCGCCGGTTGTGCAAAGGCCCGCTCAACGGACCCGTTGCCGCCACCGGCAGGGCCTGCCCGGAAGGTTGGAAGCTGTACACCATCCCGGGCCCGCAATTCCGTGGCATTCAGCTGACCGACGGCAGTGCCGAAGCCCCGTATTACGACTGGGTTGACCAGTACGATACGTTGGGACTTGGCAAGAATGTCCCAATCGCAACCGGCAATGAATCGGATGCCTTGTTCGCGCTCGTGGATGCCAAATGGGTGACCATGCGCGTGCCATACCCAATGGGCTATTTCGCCAAGGGGATGGACGGGCGCATCGATGACGCGAGCGCCGGCTGGAAGGGAAAGGGAATCTTCTCGACCTATTCCGACCGGTCTGCAGCGCATATCGAAGGCGGCAAGGGTCAGACCAGCAAGGTCGTCCACTTCCAGGTCCGCCCGAATCCTCTGGCGGACTAATCCCACACACCTCCCCGGGATTTCCTCCCCCGTTTACGGGCGAGGAGACGGCGGAGCGGGCGCTTTCAAAAGGGCGGGTTCACACCCGCCCTTTTTTCTCGGCGCGCTCTGCTCCCATCGCATTGCAATCTGAATTCAGGCGCTATCGCATCTTCCTGGCGGCGAGATCTTTCAGCAGCGAATTATCCTCGATCGCCTCGTTAAGCTGTTTCTTCAGCTTCGCGTTTTCAAGTTCCTCGTCGACCAGCCGCTTCTTCAATCTCAAATTATCCGCACCAAGATTTTTGATCTGCTGCTCATAATCTGCGCTCATCGTCAGGGATACCGGTTGAACCGGCATGGGCATATCGTCCGCTTCCGCGGCCATGTCAGAGTCGACCGGCTTCGCCATCGGGTGTGAGCGCAGCATGTACAACGGATTTGGGACTGTAGGCGAATCCAGCAAGTACACTGGATTGGGCATGCTTCCACACGCGCACAAAACAGTCGCGACACACCACAGAGATGTGGTTAACGCCAATGGTCGCGCCATCGGAATTGACGTCCCCTGACCGCAGACATTCCGAGATTACTTTGGCGTGGTTATGGATTTGTTAAATACAAAAATTACTTTGATACTATTATGGAGTTCTTAAACGCAGTGATATGAAATCAGGCGGATTATTCGTTGGCGGAGCATCAACTCCTGATGCGGAACTTCGCGGATTTTGACCCGCGCCATCGTGCGCTCGTGCTGACATGCGCGATCGTGGTGGTGGTGACGTTAGTTGTGATCGCGATGTCTACCGCGGTCTCGATCTCCGTCACCCAATCGCGTGATTCTGCGGTCAAGGTAATCCGCTCCGACACTGCCAATCTCGCCTACGCCTTCGATGAAGATGTGACTCACACGCTCGACAATATCGATGGGGTCATGGAAGCGGTGGCAAATCGCATGGCTGCGCGGCCCTCGGACATCAATTTGTACGCGTTGGCACGGCAGTTTCCGATCCTCAATACACCGGTCACCGAGGCAGCGGTCGTTTCGCCCCAGGGAAAAATCATCGCGGGCACCTGGGCGCCAGTGCTGCCACAGTTATCTGCGAGCCGTGAGGAATTTTTTCGCATTCACCGCGATGGCAAATTCGATGGGCTGTTCATTGGACCTCCGGTAAGGGATCCGGCGCATGGCGAGATGCTGATTCCGATCAGCAGAAGTGTGCTCACCCCAAAGGGCCGCCTGGTTGGCGTGTTGGCATTCTTTGTGTCGCCGGCAAAACTGCTGACGCTCTACAAGTCGATCAATCTTGGAAACAACGGCATTATCGTGCTGGCGAACACCAATGGAACGGTTCTCGCGCGCTACGCCAGGTCAAATCCGGACGGGCTCGACAGCAACGCCATTGGAAGAGCGCTGGTGGAGCAGTCGAAGTCTGCAGTTGAAAACAGCGGCGGCTCATATGTAGAGCAAAGCCCCGTCGATCACATCACCCGTGTGTATGCTTACCGCCGTGGCTATGACTATCCGCTGCTCGTTACCGTAGGATTGGATTACGATGAGGGCCTCGCATTGGCGCGTGCGCACGCGAGGACGCTCTACATTCTGGCAGCCAGCACATGTCTACTGCTCTGCGGCTTCGGTCTTTACCTTATTATCGAGATCCGCAACCGCGCCGAGCGCGACGTGCAGCTCATCACCGAACGCGGCAAGCTGCAGACCGCCTATGCCGAACTGCTCGACAGCAAACAGCGTGCTGAAGTCGCAAACCAGGCAAAATCGCTGTTCCTCGCAAATATGAGTCACGAGCTGAGGACCCCGCTCAACGCGATCATCGGATTTTCGCAACTGATCAGCAATCAGGTCCTCGGTCCCGTCGGCAAACCGGCCTATGCAGAATACGCTGGCGACATCTGCCGTGCCGGCGAGCATCTGCTGGAGATCATTTGCAATCTCCTGGACATCTCCAAAATCGAAGCCGGAAGGACGGATCTGAACGAAGAAATTTTCGATCCTGCCGATCTTGTCGCGGAGAGCATAACGGCAGTGCGGGTTCAGGCTGACCAGAAGCAGGTATTGCTCGGGACTGAAATTCCTCTCACGCGCCCAATGATCAAAGCTGACCGCGTAAGGCTCCGGCAGGTCTTGATCAACCTCCTGTCCAATGCGGTCAAGTTCACGCAAGCCGGACGCGTGTCGGTGTGCGTCGTTTGTGACGATCAAGGCTTCAGTCTCGTTGTGTCGGACACGGGCATCGGCATGTCGTCCGACGAAGTCACGTTGGCGCTTGAACCTTTTGGGCAGATTGAGAACGCAATTACCAAGAAATATGAAGGCGCGGGGCTGGGGTTGCCACTCGCCCGGCGGCTGACGGAATTGCACGGGGGGGAACTGGTCATCAACAGCACCAAGGGCGTGGGTACGGAGGTCCGTGTGCAACTGCCCGCGGAGCGGATGACCTGGCCTGTCTCCCAGCCTGCCGAAATCCCGGTCCTGGTCAATGGCGAAGCACGGAAACGGGGCTCTCGTTCTCGTACGGTAAATAGGCTATACAACCGGCTTCCACGTGCGGCTCTTGCGCCGCGCGACAGGTGAGGGAAAGCCAAATGAGGACGAAAACAGCCATTACCGGCATGCTGAGTGCAAGCTTTGCGGCTTTGCTCTGTGCTGCGCCGATTACGCCGGCATCCGCGCAACCCGCGGCCGGATCACAGACTCGCGTGCAGGCCAGCGACATCGGCGGCACCGTCACCGGCGCCAAAGGGCCGGAAGCCGGCGTCTGGGTCATTGCCGAAACCAAAGACCTGCCGACGAAATATGTGAAGATCGTCGTTACCGATGATCAGGGCCGCTACCTGATGCCGGACCTGCCGAAGGGCACCTACGATGTCTGGGTGCGCGGCTATGGACTGATTGATTCACCAAAGGTGAAATCACAGCCGGGCAAGACGCTGGACCTCAAGGCCGTTGCAGCGCCAGACCGCGCCGCAGCCGCACAATATTATCCAGCGCAATACTGGTATTCGATGCTGAAGGTTCCTGCGGCCAATCTGTTCCCCGGCACCGGACCCTCCGGCAACGCAATGTCGCAGCAGATGCAGGACCAGGGCATGTGGCTGCGCGAGTTGAAGACGGACGGCTGCGTCGCCTGCCACCAATTGGGTGACAAGGCCACGCGCACCATCCCGACCGCGCTGGGTCATTTCGATACCAGCGCTGCGGCATGGGAACGCCGCCTGCAATCCGGCCAGGCCAGTGGCCCCATGATGGGTGCTATCGGCCGCTTCGACACGCAGCGCGCGCTGGCGCAATTCGGCGACTGGACCGACCGCGTTGCCAAAGGCGAGTTGCCGCGCATGGATCCTCCGCGCCCGACCGGCATCGAACGCAATATCGTCGTGACCGAATGGGACTGGAATACACCCCAGGCCTATCTGCATGATGAAATCGCCACCGACCGGCGCAACCCGACGCTCAACGCGCACGGGCTGATCTATGGCGCGACCGAAGCGAGCTCGGATTACATTCCCTGGCTCGATCCGGTGGACAACAAATCCGGTCTGTTGAAGACCGAATTCCGCGATTCCAACACGCCGACCACCAAGACCGACCCGATTTACGGCGCCTCGGCCTATTGGGGCGAGCAGGCGATCTGGGATAGCCACACCGTCACCCACAATCCGATGTATGACGAAAAGGGCCGTCTGTGGCTGACCGCGCGCATTCGTCCGCAGGCCGATCCGGCCTTCTGCAAGGCGGGATCAAACAATCCGTATGCGAAGGTTTTCCCGCTCAGCCGTTCCGGACGCCAGGCCGAAGTGTATGACCCGAAGACGCGCAAGATCGACATGGTCGACCTGTGCTTCTCGACTCATCACCTGCAGTTCGACAAGAACGACATCCTGTGGTTCAGCTCGGGCGGCGGCAACAACGAAGCGGTCGGCTGGCTCGATGTGAAGAAATGGGATGCCACCCACAGCGCAGAACAGAGCCAGGGCTGGGCGCCGTTCGTCCTCGACACCAACGGCAATGGCAAGCGCGATGTGGGCTGGGTCGAACCGAAAGGCAAAATGGACCCGGCGAAAGACATGCGCGTGATCACCGGCCTTTACAGCGTCAGCCCGAATCCGGCGGACGGCTCGGTGTGGGGAACGCTGCTCGGCTTCCCGGGTGGTCTCGTGCGCTACGATCCAAAGACGCAGCTCAGCGAAGTCTTTGAAGTGCCGTGGAAGAACGCGAAGACCAGGGACGCCGGCTTCAGCCCGCGTGGCGCCGACATCACCAGCGACGGTGTTGTCTGGTCAGTGCTGGCGAGCGGCGATCTCGCAAGCTTCGACCGGCGTCTGTGCAAAGGCCCGCTGAAAGGGCCTGCGCTGGCCGACTTCCAGAATGTCTGCCCGGAAGGCTGGAAGATCTACCACATGCCTGGACCCGTTTTTGACGGTTTCAAGCAGGGCGATCCGGGTGCAGTCGCCGAAGCGCCCTATTATGACTGGGTCGATCAGCACAACACGTCCGGTCTTGGTGAAAACATACCGATCGCCACCGGCAACGAATCCGACTCTCTCTCGGCGCTGGTCAACGGCAAATGGGTCGTCTTGCGCGTTCCGTATCCGCTGGGCTTCTTCGCCAAGAATCTCGACGGCCGCATCGACGACATGAAGGAAGGCTGGAAGGGCCGGGGATTGTGGTCAACCTTCTCTGATCGTGCGCCGACGCATATCGAAGGCGGCAAGGGTCAGACCAGCAAGGTCGTCCACTTCCAGATCCGCCCGAATCCTCTGGCGAGTTAAGTCAGCGTCTTGATCGCGCGTTTCCTCCCCGTTTACGGAGGAGGTGGCGCGCGGTTCAGCGCGACGGAGGGGGGACTTCCACAAACAAAAAGGGCGGGTTTCACCCGCCCTTTTTTCTTTCCTGCGCTCAACATCGTCCGCCCGGCACATTCGGTATACAATCGGCGATTGTCACCACGCGGTGAGGGAATCTCCATGACGACCAGAAGCACAGTTTGCGCTGCCATGATGAGCGCCAGTTTTGCGGTTTTGTTCTCGGCTGTTCCTGTCAGCAGTGCGAATGCACAGGGCGCCGCCACCGCGAACTTGGCGAAAATCGGCGCGGAGGATATCGGCGGCGTCGTCACCAGCGCGACAGGGCCGGAAGCCGGCGTCTGGGTCATTGCCGAAACCAAAGACTTGCCGACGAGATACGTGAAAATCGTCGTGACCGACGATCTGGGCCGTTTCGTCATTCCCGGGCTGCCGAGGGCGAATTATGACGTCTGGGTGCGGGGCTATGGCCTCGTCGATTCGCCAAAAACCAAAATTCAGCCCGGCAAAACGATCGAGCTCAAATCGATCGCGGCGCCGAGCCGGGCCGCCGCGGCGCAGTACTATCCTGCGCAGTACTGGTACTCGATGCTGAAAGTGCCGGCGGCGAAACTTTTCCCCGGGACCGGGCCTTCCGGCAACGGCATGTCGCAGCAGATGCAGGATCAGGGCATGTGGCTGCGCAATCTGAAAACCGATGGCTGCAACTCCTGCCACCAATTGGGCGACGTAGCCACCCGTACCATTCCTCCCGCGCTTGGCCATTTCAACACCGGCGCCGAAGCCTGGGAGCGCCGCCTGCAATCCGGTCAGGCCAGCTCCAACATGATGGCCGCCGTTGGCCGGTTCGATACGCAGCGTGCACTGACATTATTTGCCGACTGGACAGACCGTGTCGCCAAAGGCGAGCTGCCCCGCAGCGATCCCCCGCGTCCGGCCGGTATTGAACGAAACGTCGTGGTGACGGAATGGGACTGGAACACGCCGCAGACATATGTCCATGACGAGATTGCCACCGACCGCCGCAATCCCGGCGTGAACGCGCATGGCATCATTTACGGCTCGACCGACTGGAGCTCCGATTCGATTCCCTGGCTTGACCCGGTCGACAACAAATCGGGGACCTTGAAAACGGAATGGCGCGACCCGAAGACGCCGACAACGAAGACCAATCCAATCTATGGCGGGTCAGCCTATTGGGGAACGGAACCCATCTGGGACAGCCACACCGTCGTCCACAATCCGATGTATGACGACAACGGCCGGCTGTGGCTGACCGCGCGCATCCGGCCCCAGGCGGATCCCGCTTTCTGCAAGCCCGGTTCGAACAATCCGTATGCGAATATATATCCGCTGACCCGCTCCGGCCGGCAGGCCGAAGTCTACGACCCGAAGACGCACAAGATCGCCATGATCGACCTGTGCTTCTCGACCCATCATCTGCAGTTCGACAAGAACAATATTCTCTGGTTCAGCTCGGGCGGCGGCAGCGACAACGACGTCATCGGCTGGCTCGACGTGGGCAAATGGGATACCACGCATGATGCGCAGGCGAGCCAGGGGTGGGCGCCATTCGTCCTCGATACCAATGCCAATGGCAAACGTGACGCAGGATGGGTCGAGCCGAAGGGCAAAATCGACCCGCAGAAGGATATGCGCATCGTCGCAGGCATCTACAGCGTCAGCCCGAATCCCGCCGACGGCTCGGTTTGGGGCACTGTGCTGGGCTTCCCCGGTGGCATCGTGCGCTTCGATCCGAAGACGCAGTTGAGCGAATATTATGAAGTGCCATGGAAGAACCAAAAGACCAGAGACTGGGGCTTCAGCCCGCGTGGCGCGGATATCACAAGCGATGGCGTGGTCTGGACCGCGCTCGCAAGTGGTGATCTGGCCAGCTTCGATCGGCGTTTGTGCAAGGGCCCACTGAAGGGGCCGGCCCTTGCGGACCCGCAAAATCTCTGTCCGGAAGGCTGGAAGATCCACCACATGCCCGGACCGGTATTTGAGGGGTTTAAGCCGGGTGATCCGGGTGCAGTCGCCGAGGCGCCGTATTATGACTGGGTCGATCAGCACAACACGTCCGGGCTCGGCGCAAACACCCCGATAGCCACCGGCAACGAGTCGGATTCGCTGGCGGCGCTGGTGAACGGCAAGTGGATCGTGCTGCGGGTGCCTTATCCGCTCGGCTATTTCGCCAAAGGCATGGATGGGCGCATCGACGATGCGAAAGCCGGCTGGAAAGGCAAGGGGCTGTGGTCAGCCTTCTCCAATCTCGCACCGACGCACATCGAGGGCGGCAAGGGCGAGACCAGCAAGGTCGTCCACTTCCAGATCAGGCCCAACCCGCTGGCAAGCTGAATACCCGGCTAAGAAGGATCGTATCAAGCGCTGGCTTTCCTCCCCCGTTTAAGGGGGAGGTGGCGCGCCGTTCGCGCGACGCAGGGGGAACCCGCCCATATTCTTGCCATTCCCGCCTCGTCGTCCCCAGCCAAATCGGCTATACAGCTTGCATAAATCCGCATTGCCACCACGCCAGGGTGAGGGAGACCACATGACGATCAGGACTGTGTTAGGCGCCGCCATGATGACGGCCAGCTTTGCCGCATTGATGAGCGGTGTTTCGATTACACCTGCCGCCGCGCAAGGTGCTGCGCAGGTGAAAATCGATGCCGACGATATTGGCGGCGTTGTCACCGGCGTGAAGGGACCCGAAGCCGGCGTGTGGGTGATCGCCGAAACCCGCGATCTGCCGACCAAATATGTGAAGATCGTCGCTACCGACGACCAGGGCCGGTTCGTCCTCCCCGATCTTCCGAAGGGGACCTATGACGTCTGGGTGCGCGGTTATGGTCTGGTCGATTCGCCGAAAACCAGGACCCAGCCCGGCAAAACGATCGAACTGAAATCGGTGCAGGCGCCGACACGCGCTGCGGCAGCGCAATATTATCCCGGCATTTACTGGTACTCGATGATGAAAATTCCCGACAAAAGCCTGTTCCCCGGAACCGGGACTTCGGGCAACAACATGTCGACGCTGCTGAAGGACCAGGGCCAGTGGCTGCGCGTCACCAAGACCGATGGCTGCGGCCATTGCCACCAGTTGGGCGATCTCGCCACCCGGACGCTGCCGCAGAATCTCGGCCACTTCAACACCAGCGCGGAAGCCTGGGAGCGCCGCCTGCAATCCGGTCAGGCCGGCACCAGCATGATGGACGAGATCGGCAAATTCGACGTGCCGCGCCAGCTCGCGCTATTGGGCGACTGGACCGACCGCGTCGCCAAGGGCGAATTGCCGAAGGCCGATCCGCCGCGTCCCACCGGCATGGAACGCAATATGGTGGTCACCGAATGGGACTGGGCCACGCCCACAATGTATCTCCACGACACCATTTCTACAGACAAGCGCAATCCGACGGTGAATGCGCATGGCCTGATCTATGGCGCGCCGGAAGTCAGTTCGGACAACGTGCCGTGGCTGGATCCGGTGGACAACAAATCCGGCTTCATCAAGTCGGAATACCGCGATCCCAAGACACCGAGCGAAAAGACCGCGACCATCCTTGCGCCGTCGCCTTATTGGGGCAACGAGCCGATCTGGGATTCGCACACCATCATCCACAACCCCATGTTCGACGAGAAGGGACGCGTGTGGATGACGGCCCGCATTCGTCCCACCAATACCGAGCCCGCATTTTGCAAGCAGGGTTCGGACCTCGCTTCGGCCAGGGCCTATCCGCTGACGAAATCCAATCGTCAGCTCGAGGTCTATGATCCCAAGACGCGCAAGATCGACATGATCGATTTGTGCTTCAACACCCACCATCTGCAGTTCGACAAGAACGATGTCCTGTGGTTCAGCTCCGGCGGCCCCTCCGACGTTCTCGGATGGATCGACATCAAGAAGTGGGACGCGACCCATGACGACAAGGACAGTCAGGGTTGGTCGCCCTTCATCATCGACACCAATGGCGACGGGAAGCGCGACGCCTGGACCGACCCGGGGCAACCCGACGATGCGAAGAAGGACAAGCGCCTGTACCTGGGATTCTATGGCGTCAGCCCGAATCCGGCCGACGGCACCATCTGGGGCGGCGTGACCGGATTCCCCGGCGGCGTTGCGCGGTTCGATCCGAAAACTCAGCTTACGGAATATTTCGAGTTCCCGTACAAGAACCCAAAGAACCCGCAATCGGGATTCTCTCCGCGCGGATCGGATATCGACAGTAACGGCGTGTTCTGGGCGGTGCTGGCGAGCGGCGATCTGGTCAGCTTCGACCGCCGTCTGTGCAAAGGCCCGCTCAATGGGCCGCGGGCGGCCGATCCGCAGAATCTCTGCCCGGAGGGCTTCAAATTCTATCAGATGCCCGGACCGGACTTCGAGAATCTGCCCAAGGGCACGCCCGGCGCATCGGCCGAAGCGCCCTATTATGTCTGGGTTGACCAGCACAATGTGTTCGGATTGGGCGAGAATGTGCCGATCGCCACCGGCAACAATTCCGACTCGCTCAACGCGCTGGTCAACGGCAAGTTTGTTGTGATCCGCATCCCCTATCCGATGAGCTTCTTTGCCAAGAATCTCGACGGCCGCATTGACGACATGAATGCCGGCTGGAAGGGCAAGGGCCTGTGGTCACAATATTCCGGCCGCTCCCAGCCGCATCTCGAAGGCGGCAAGGGACAGACCAGCAAAGTGGTCCACGTCCAGTATCGTCCGGACCCACTGGCCCACTAACGTTCAGCAGGCGCTTTCCTCCCCCGTTTACGGGGGAGGTGGCGCGCTGCGCGGCAGCGCGACGGAGGGGGGACATTCCACCCTGCGGGCCGCAAATCCTGCTATACTTTTCGCAGCTAATTCAGGAGCGGCTAATGCGTTCACTCACCGCTGCCCTTCTCCTCACCGCATTCTCGGCGACCGCCGCAAACGCGATTCCCAATTTCGCGCCGGCCGCCAGCAGTGGCTGGTTTGCTTATTCGCGTGATTTCATGCGCCCCGCCAGCGGCCCCGGTCCGATTCAGCAGGATCGAAACCACCCGCGCGTGACCAATGACGATTTCCGCGCGACCGGCAAACAGCCGACGAATGCCATTGCCGATCTTTCCAATCCAGTCCTTCTGCCATGGGCGAGGGAGGTGGTCAGGAAATTCAACGATCAGGCGCTGGCCGGAATTCCTGTCGTCTCGCAACACGCGCAATGCCGCGCCGTCGGCGTCACCAATTTCGATCTTGAACCGATGACTCGGCCCATGTTCATCCTGCAGGGCAAAAACGAGGTCACGCTGATTCTCGAAAGTTTCGGCGAAGTGCGGCACGTCTTCCTCACCGATCACCACAGCCAGAATCTCAAGCCATCCTGGTACGGAGAATCCATCGGCCATTACGAAGGCGATACTCTGGTCGTCGACACCATCGGCTTCAACG
Organism: Micropepsaceae bacterium; assembly: GCA_036273455.1. Lineage (GTDB taxonomy): Bacteria > Pseudomonadota > Alphaproteobacteria > Micropepsales > Micropepsaceae > CAIYRG01. Next base: position 23,660 of record DASUHP010000039.1, read on the forward strand.
ACAAAACCGAGATCGACGGTTTCCACACGCCGCACACGACCCAGCTCCACACGGTCGAGCGCTTCCATCTTGTGGATGGCGGCCGTGAGTTGCAAATCGACGTGCATGTCGAGGACCTGGGCGCCTTCACCACGCCCTGGAACGCGGTGCAGCGCTACCGGCAATTCGAATTGGTGGCGCGAAATGCAAAGCAATCGGGCGTGCAGCTTACCGCGCTCGCGACGCCGGACGACGGACCATTGAGCGAAGCGGTTTGCGCCGACAGCCCAATTTCGCTGCAATTCATCCCGGGCGCCTCCATCCCCGTGGCCAAAACCCCCGACTTTTGAATTCAATTCAACCCGCCCCTTGGGGGCGGGTCGAAATTTGCTTCGCAAATTTCGGGGCGGGGACCGGCCACCGCCGCCCGTAATCAACCACGAGGGTTTCGCCACGCCCTCGTGACACCTCCCTCCAAAGCTCTCTACAATCGCACCATGACCCGCACCTCTGCGATCTCCATTTCACTCGCTATCGCGTTCCTGCCCACCGCCGCCATCGCTGCGCCGCCAGACTTCTCGCCCACGCCGGAGACCCAATGGTACGCATATTCGGAAGTCTTGCTGCCGCCACCGTCCGGTCCCGGCCCGGTGTTGCAGGACCCCGAACATCCGCTGATCACCAATGATGATTTCCGCGCCACCGGAAAGCAGCCAACTTATCCGATGGGTGATCCGCGTTCGCCGATTCTGAAGCCATGGGCGGCGGATGTGCTGCGGAAAGTGAATGCCGACACGCTCGCGGGAAAGCCGATCATTACCCAGCACGCGCAATGTTTGCCTGGTGGCGTTACGCAGTTCCTGGTCCAGCCGTCCACCCGTCCCATGTATATCGTGCAGGGCAAAGACGACGTTGTGATGATCAATGAAAGCTTTGCCGAAGTGCGGCATATCTACCTGACCGGCGGGCACCACTCCGATCCGGGACGTTCATGGTGGGGAGATTCGATCGGCCATTATGAGGGTGACACACTGGTCGTCGACACCAACGGCTTCAACGACAAAACCCATATTGACCGCTTCCACACTCCGCATACCGCACAGCTTCATACCCTCGAGCGCTTTCGTCTCATCGATGGCGGCAAGGAGATGCAGGTCGACCTCCATGTCGAAGATACGGGCGCGTTTACAACGCCGTGGAATGCGGTGATGCGCTATCGCAAATACGAGCTGGTAGCGACGAACGCGCAGAAATCCGGAGCGAAGATCGCCGTGCTCGCGACTCCAGATGAGGGACCTTTGATCGAAGCCGTTTGTGACGGCCGTAATGCGTTGCAGTTTGTCCCTGGTGCCACGCTTGCCGAAGCCAAAACCCCCGACTTCTGAGTCAACCCGCCCCCTGGGGGCGGGTCGAAATTTGCTTCGCAAATTTCGGGGCGGGGACCCGCCACAGGCAACGCGATCAGTCACCTAACATCCTTCCGCTCTGAGACATACCATGCCCAACAACACCTCGCTCCCCGCCGCCACACTTCAGCAATTGCAGAAGCTCCACGCAGCGCTGCTGCACCTGCACAAACTTCTTCTCGACGACGAACGCGCGACGTATGAACGCGAGCACGGACGCATCGCTCCGGCAAAGATGCTGCAGCTGGTCATCGGCGATGCGCAATTCGCCTGGCTGCGGCGCATCTCCGAATTGATCGTGCAGATCGATGAGCTGACCGAATCGGATGAACCTGATGCCGCGTTGCGTGCGACCGATCTGCTGGTGCAGATTCGCGAGTTGCTCCTTCAACCAAATCCCGATGACGAGTTTGGCCGGAAATATGCGGCCGCCCTGCAGCGCCTGCCCGACGCTGTCCTCGCCCACAAATCCGTCTCGTCACTATTGCCGGCGAACTGAGTTAAGCATTCGCCTGCCCCCGCTACGCTAGTTTTCTCCTTCCCTCCTTGCGGGGAAGGTGCCGCTGTGCTGACCATGCTTCTGCATGGCGGTCATACAGACCGATGATCCGGTCCGCGTCTTCGCGTGGCACGTCGATTCTCCCCGTCCGGCGGTTTCTCGCCAGTCGTCAAGCTGGTAGAGTTTTGGGATCGACGCAACCGGATATAACGACATGACCCGCACCTCACTCGCACTTTCGGCCAGTTTTGCGGCTCTCCTCATCGCATCTCCCGTCCTCGCCCAACCTGCCAACGACATCTCCGGCACGGTCACCGGCGCACGCGGTCCCGAAGCCGGCGTCTGGGTGATTGCCGAAACCCGCGACCTGCCGACCAAATACGTGAAGATCGTGGTGACGGACGATTCCGGCCGCTATCTGCTGCCCGATCTGCCGAAAGCGAGTTACGATATCTGGGTGCGCGGTTATGGCCTCGTGGATTCGCCAAAACAAAAATCGGCGCCCGGCAAGCAGCTTGACCTGAAAGCTGTCGCGGCGCCAACCGAAGCCGCCGCGGCCCAGTATTATCCGGCGGTCTATTGGTGGTCGCTGTTGAAAATCCCCGAGCCCAAACTGTTTCCCGGCAGCGGCGCATCCGGCAACGGCATGCCCGTGAGCTTGCGCGATCAGGGCCAGTGGCTGCGCTTCCTCAAGACCGACGGCTGCAATTCCTGCCACCAGCTCGGCGACAAAGCGACGCGCGAACTCGAACCGCAACTCGGACACTTCGATTCTTCGGCGGCGGCATGGGAACGGCGCATCCAGTCGGGCCAGCCCGGTGCGCTAATGGTGAACGCGATCGGCGACCTTGACCCGACGCGTGCGCTGTCGCTGTTCGGCGACTGGACAGACCGCGTCGCCAAAGGCGAACTGCCCTTCGCGAAGCCTGCGCGCCCGTCCGGCATCGAGCGCAATCTCGTGCTGACTTTGTGGGACTGGTCGACGCCGACATCCTACATGCATGACCTGACATCCACCGACAAACGCAACCCGTCGCTGAATCCGGACGGCATCATCTATGGTTCGCCGGAGCTGAGTTCGGATTATGTGGCATGGCTCGATCCGGTGAACAGCAAGACCGGACTGATCAAAACCGAATGGCGCGATCCGAAAACGCCGACGACCAGGTCCGCGCCGATCTACGCGCCGTCGCCCTATTGGGCGGAACAGCCGGTTTGGGACAGCCACAGCATCAACCACAATCCCATGATGGACGATAAAGGGCGCATCTGGCTGACCTCGCGCATTCGCCCGGCTGCCAATCCCGCCTTCTGCAAAAAGGGCTCGCATCTTGCATCGGCGGAGAATTTCCCGCTCAATGAATCGCAACGCCAGTTGCAGATGTATGATCCGAAAACGAAGAAGATCACGACTTTCGATCTCTGCTTCACGACGCATCACCTGAATTTCGACAACAACGGCGTAATCTGGTTTTCCAGCGGCAGCCCGACCGATCCGGTGATCGGCTGGTTCGACACCAAAAAATGGGATGCCACGCATGACGAACAGGCGAGTCAGGGCTGGGCGCCATTCATTGTCGATGTCAACGCCAACGGCAAAGCGGACGACTATGTCGAACCCAACCAGCCGGCCGATCCGAAGAAGGACAAGCGCGTGCTCCAGGGGCTCTATTCCGTCTCGCCCAGTCCGCTGGACGGCAGCATCTGGGCGGTGGTGCTGGGCTTCCCCGGAACCGCATTGCGTTTCGATCCGAAGACAAAGCTGACCGAATTCTACGAAGTGCCGTGGAATGATCCGAAGAATCCGGATTCGGGCTTCAGTCCGCGCGGCGCCGATGTCACCAGCGACGGTGTGGTATGGGCCGTGCTCGCCAGTGGGCATCTCGCCAGCTTCGACCGCCGGCTGTGCAAAGGCCCGCTCACCGGCCCCGTCGCGGCGACCGGAAAAGCCTGTCCCGAAGGATGGAAGCTGCACACCATTCCCGCCCCGCAATTCAAGGGGGTGGCGATGAAGGGCGGCAGCGCCGAAGCGCCCTATTACGACTGGGTCGACCGGTTCGACACGCTCGGTCTCGGCAAGGACGTACCGATCGCGACCGGCAATCTGTCGGATGCGCTGTTCGCTTATTCCGGCGGCAAGTTCGTGACGCTGCGTGTGCCGTATCCCATGGGATTCTTTGCCAAGGGCATGGACGGCCGCATCGACGACGCGAAGGCAGGCTGGAAGGGACACGGCATCTGGGCGACATTTTCGGGCAGCGCCAGCACCCATATCGAAGGCGGCAAAGGCCAGACCCCGAAAGTCATCCACTTCCAGCTGCGTCCGACTCCCATCGCGGACTGAATCTCTTCTCCCCTTGCGGGAGAAGGCGGCGCGCCCGCGCGTAGCTACGCTACGCGCGCACTGGCGCGCCGGATGAGGGGCGCGTTTTTGACGCGAGGGGAGGGGAAATCACGCCGTCAACCCATCCAGCTCCGTCATCTCGCCATCCGTCAGCGCGAAATCGAACACCTGCGTATTGGCGGCAATCCGGACGGGATTCGACGACTTGGGAATGACCACAGTCCCGTGCTGCAGAGCCCAGCGGATCAGCACTTGCGCCGGCGAGCGGCCACGCGCATCGGCAATCTTTCGGATCACCGGATGGTTCAGCCGCTTTGCCCGGGTCAGCGGGCTATAGGCTTGGACCACTATGTTCTTCGACTTGCAGTAGTCCAGCAGCGCAGCCTTATAGGCGAATGGATTGAACAACACCTGATTGACCGCCGGCACAATCTTTCCGGCCGCCAACACTTCCTCAATATTGGCAATCGAATAATTGCTGATGCCAATCGCGCGCACGCGGCCGCTCGCCAGAAGCTTCTCCAGCACATGCCAGGCGCGGGTTCGCAATCCGCGAAATCCCGGCAGCAAATTCACCGGATTATGGATCAGATACAGATCGATATAGCCGATATCGAGCCTGGCAAAGCTGGTCTCGAAAGCTTTTTCCGGATCGAAGAACCCGGTCGGAAACAGTTTGGTGGTGACGAAAATCTGCTCGCGCGGAATGCCGCTGGCGCGCACAGCGCGGCCGAGGCTGCGCTCATTGCCATACAGCCGCGCCGTGTCGATCATCCGGTAACCACAATCGAGCGCCGCGCGCACCGCGTTTTCGGTCTCTGCGCCCTCGCGCATCTGCCACACGCCGAGCCCCAGCGTGGGCATCACCACCCCATTGTTCAAAGTCACGGATTTTCCAATCATCGCGCTCGTGCCGGCGTCATATCAGCCCGCCCGGGCGTTCGCCGCCACAGGTGCGATGAGGCTCGAACTGTTGGCGGCGTGAATCGCAACTGCACTACTGCACCAGTGTGCAGGCGGGTGTAAACATTACAGCTCTGGCACAACCGACATCGCATTTTTTCCACCGCAACCGTCACAAAGTAACAATCGAGGGATTCCCTGGGTTTTTTCAAAAACCAACCGTAACAGTAAAAGTAACATTGGCTTTGCACAACTTTTCAAACTGCACCTACTGCACCATTGCACCGCATAACCGTGAACAGGTATCAGGCACGCGCTGCCGAACCGGAACTTCCGTTTCCTCGCTGCGGCCCAGCTTCATCCCTTTCATAATTCCTCACGTTGGCGGCTTAATCCAAGATTTAATAGGACAACTCCTACAACACGTCAAGACCAGGGCGCCCCGAAATTCATGACATTAATCGCACTTCCTGTCTTGCAGCCGGGGTCCCGGATAGCGCCACTCGCGTTCAATCGCAAACAAGCGCGGAAAATTGCGCTCTGTCGTCCGGAACGCCTCGTCTGTCCAGGCGTCAACTGAATGCTGTTGCGGCCGGCAACCGCTTAACTTCTGCCGAAACGTGTGGACGCCCCTCATCAAACTGGAACTCTGCTCATGAGCAAAACGGTCGGCGATTTTGTCTGGGAACGCCTCTCGGAATGGGGCGTGAAGCGCATCTTCGGGTTCCCCGGAGACGGCATTAATGGCCTGATGGGCGCGCTCGCCCGCGCCAAACCCCGTTTCGAATTCGTGCAGGTGCGCCATGAGGAAATGGCCGCGTTCATGGCTTGCGCGCATGCGAAATTCACCGGCGAACTCGGGGTCTGCGTTGCCACATCGGGTCCCGGCGCGATCCATCTGCTGAACGGCCTCTACGACGCCCGCATGGACCACCAGCCGGTGCTGGCGATTGTCGGCCAGCAGGCGCGCACCGCGCTCGGCGCGAATTATCAGCAGGAAGTCGATCTCATCTCGCTGTTCAAGGATGTCGCCGGCGAATTTGTCCAGATGGCCACCACGCCCGCCCAGGTCCGGCAACTGATCGACCGCGCTGCGCGCATCGCCAAAGCCGAACGCACCGTGACTTGCGTCATCCTTCCCAAGGACGTGCAGGAGATGAAGGCAGTCGAATCGCCGCCGCACGCGCACGGCGCCGTCTGGACCGGCACCCGCTATAGCGCCCCGGAAATCCTGCCGGCGAAAGCCGATCTGGAACGAGCCGCGCGCATCCTGAATGCCGGCAAAAAAGTCGCGATCCTCGCCGGCGCCGGCGCGCTCAAGGCCACCGATGAGCTGATGCAGGTCGCGGAAAAACTCGGCGCCGGCGTCGCCAAGGCCCTGCTCGGCAAAGCCTGCCTGCCCGACGATCTGCCATATTGCACCGGCTCGATCGGCTTGCTCGGCACGCGCCCGAGTTACGAGATGATGATGGGCTGCGACACGCTGTTCATGATCGGGTCGCGCTTTCCCTATGTCGAATTCCTGCCGGCTGAAGGCCAGGCGAAGGGCGTGCAGATCGATATCGACCCGCGCATGGTCAGCATGCGCTATCCCATGGACGTCAACCTGATCGGCGATTCCGCGGCAACCTTGCGCGCGCTGCTGCCGCTTCTCGAACAGAAACAGGACCGCTCCTGGCGCGATAAGATCGAGGAAAGTGTCGCGCGCTGGTGGAAAGTGCTGGAAAAGCACGCGATGAACGACGGTCAGCCGCTCAATCCACAGCGCGTGTTCTGGGAATTGTCGCCGCTGTTGCCGGAAAACACCATCATCGCCTGCGATACCGGGTCGGGCACCAACTGGTTCGCCCGCGATATCAAAATCCGCCGCGGCATGATGGCCTCGGTATCCGGATCGCTCGCGACCATGGGCCCCGGCATTCCCTATGCGATTGCGGCAAAATTCGCGCATCCGGGCCGCACCGTGCTCGCCATCGTCGGCGATGGCGCCATGCAGATGAACGGCATGAATGGTCTCATCACCATCGCGAAATACTGGAAGAAGTGGTCCGATCCGCGGCTCGTCGTACTTGTGCTGAACAACCGCGATCTCAACCAGGTGACCTGGGAAATGCGGGCGCAAAGCGGCGATCCCAAATTCGAAGCGTCGCAGGATGTGCCGGATGTCCGCTTTTCCAGCTATGCCGAATTGCTCGGCCTGCAGGGGATCTTTGTCGATCATCCCGATCACGTCGCGGATGCCTGGCGCGAGGCATTTGCCGCCGACCGTCCAGTGGTGCTGGAAGCCTATACGGATCCGGAAATTCCGCCTTTGCCGCCACACATCACGCTGAAGAACGCCAAGGCGTTCACCTCAACGCTGATCAAGGGCGACCCGGGCGAGGGGCGGATCATCGCGGAATCCGCCAAGGAGATTCTTGAAAACCTCTTCACGCGGTAATCGCATGGCCCTCGCACACATGGTTCCGGAGGAAGCGATTCCCCGTCTCCTCGCTTCCCCGGCAGCGGAGAGGCGACGGGTAAGCACGCATTCTCCCGTTGCGCCGCTGACCCTTCCGCCTCAGCCGCCGCAGCCCGCATCGAACGCGCGCATATTGGGCGCCGCCGCCCTGATCGGCGCCGTGGCTGCGCTCGCCGGATTCGCGCTGTGGCGCACATTCAGCCGGCCGCGCGTGCAGCAGCAAACGCCGCAAGCACATCAGCGGGCTGCGAGCCGCCTGTCCGGCGCCGCTGCCATTCTGTCGTTCAGCGTTCTCGCCGACAGTGCGATGGAACATTATCGCGGCGCGTTTCAGAACGCCGGCATGTATGTCGCGCCGCTGACTTCCGCGGCGCTCCTCGCCAGCAGCGCGCATGCGGTGTTTCGGCCCGAACGGCTGGGTCTTGCCGGCAAATCGCTGTGCGGATTTGCGCTCGCGATCGGCACCGCCGGATTCGGCTTTCACATCTACAACATCGCCAAACGTGAAGGCGGAATCGACTGGCTGAACCTGTTCTATGGCGCGCCGATCGGTGCCCCCTTCGCGTTGGCGCTTGCCGGGCTGTCCGGTCTCGCTGCGTCGCGTCTGCTGGCGCAAACCGGCACCGGCCCGGCACTGCTGGGCCGCCCGGCCGGGCGCGTGATCGCCGCAGGATCGGCCATTGCATTGCTCGGCACAGCAGAGGAGGCGGCTCTGATGCATTTTCGCGGCGCCTTCCAGGATCCGTTCATGTATGCGCCGGTGACCATTCCGGTCGTTGCGGCGGCGGGTCTCGCCTCGACGCTCGTTGGTCCACGGATGATCGGGACAGCACGCCGGTTGTTAGAGGTGACCTTTGCGCTGGGCCTCGCCGGCGTCGGCTTCCACCTCTTCGGCATCAGCCGCAACATGGGCGGGTTCCGCAATCTGAGCCAGAATCTGCTGAACGGCCCGCCGTTGCCCGCGCCACCCTCCTTTACCGGCGTCGCCCTCGCGGGCCTCGCCGGCCTGCAATTGATGGACGGCGCGTGAGCGACACATTCCGTCATCGCTTTCCCGATTACGACGTGCTGGAAAAATGGAATTCGCCGTCGTGGAACGAACAGACGCGCAATGTCATCAAGGACCGGCTGGAGAATGTACCGGAACGCAAATTCTTCAGCGAGCAGGAATGGAACACGCTGCAGGCCATTTGTGACCGTCTGATTCCGCAGCCCGACCGCGCTGGCGCACCAATCCCGATCGTGCCCTTCATCGACCGCAAGCTGCACCAGAACAAGGGCGACGGCTACCGCTTCGAAAACATGCCGTCGATGCGCGAAGCCTGGAAGCGCGGCGTCGCGGCTGTGGATGCGGAGAGCCACGCGCGGCACGGCGCCGGCTTTGCCGGCATCGCCGACAATCTCAAGGACGCAACCCTGCGCGCAATCCAGCATGGCGATGTGCGCAGCGAAGCCTGGCACAAACTGCCGGCGAAGAAATTCTTCGAAATCATGCTGCGGCAGATGGCCAATATCTATTACGCCCATCCCGCCGCGTGGAACGAGATCGGCTTTGGCGGGCCTGCGTCGCCTCGCGGCTATGTCCGCCTCGGCTTCGATCGCCGCGATCCGTGGGAGGCCATGGAAGCGGATGACTGACTCACCGCGCGCCGTCAACGGCCTTGCGCCGGACGTGTTTCGTCCCGGCGGCTGGATTCCCATGCGTTGTCACAACGACGAGGACGAAGTCGATTTTGCCATTGTCGGCACCGGCGCCGGCGGCGGAACGCTGGCCTGCAAACTCGCCGAAGCGGGATTTTCCGTGGTCGCGTTTGACGCCGGCCCATTCTGGCGTCCGCTGGAAGACTTCGCCTCCGACGAATTGCATCAGCAGAAACTCTACTGGCTGTCCGAGCGCATCACCGGCGGCGACGATCCCGTGTCACTCGGCAGCAACAATAGCGGCCGCAGTGTCGGCGGCAGCACGGTGCATTTTACCATGGTGTCGCTGCGCATCAGTCCGGATCAGTTGAAAGCCCGTTCGCGGCTTGGCTATGCGGTGGATTGGCCGATCGAACCGGAAGAGATGTGGCGCTACTACGATGAAGTCGAAGATGCGCTGAAAATCGCGGGTCCGGTGAATTATCCGTGGGGTCCGCCGCGCCCCCGTTATCCCTATCGTCCGCATGAAGTGAACGCCGCCGGGCTCGTGCTCGCGCGCGGCTGCGAGAAAATGGGAGTGGCCTGGGCTGCAACACCATTGGCAACCCTGTCTGCGCCGCGTGGCCGCGCGCATCCCTGCGTCTATCGCGGATTTTGCGCTGTCGGCTGCTCCACCAATGCGAAGCAGAGCGTACTCGTCACCTGGATTCCGCGTGCGATCGCAGCCGGCGCAGAAATCCGCGATCTCGCCATGGTCGGCCGCGTCGAAATCGGACAGTACGGCCGGGCAACCGGCGTGCTCTATCATCGCGAAGGACAATGGCGGCGGCAGCGTGCGCGCAATGTCGTTGTCGCCGGTTACGCCATCGAGACACCGCGGCTGTTGCTGAACTCCGCCTGTCCGATGTTCCCGAACGGTCTCGCCAATAGCAGCGGTTTGGTCGGAAAATATTTCATGCCGCAGTCGAATCACGCGGTCTGGGGCGTGATGGACGAAGAAATCCGCTGGTACAAAGGCCCGCCCTGCATGGCGATCTGCGAACACTGGAATTACACCCAAAGCGGCAAGGATTTTCCCGGCGGCTATTGTTTCCTGAGCCAGGGGCCGCTGCCGATGGAATGGTCGCACGCCGTCGCGGGTGATCATGGCCTGTGGGGCATGGAGCTGCGCAATGAAATGGCGAAATACAATCACTATGCCGGGCTGAAGATCGTCGGCGAGGTTCTGCCGCAGGAGAAAAACCGGATCGAGCTTGCCGACGAAGAAGACGAGTTGGGCCTGAAGATTCCGCGGGTGATCTTCGGCTATGGCGAAGACGATAAAAAGCTTTATGGCCACTCGCTCCGCTTCATGCGCGACTGCCTCGAAGCGGCGGGCGGCAAGGATATCTGGGACCAGGCTGATACATCGCATTTGCTCGGTGGATGCCGCATGGGCACCGATCCCACCGCCAGCGTCACCAATGCCGATGGCCGCACCTGGGACATTCCAAATCTCTGGATCTGCGACGGCTCATTATTTCCCACCAGCGCCGGCGTGAATCCCTCGCTCACCATTCAGGCGGTGGCATGCCGCATCGGCGATCGCATCACCGCCCTGTCCAAACGCGGCGACCTGAACTAACGCCACCGTTGTCATCCCCGGCGAGCCGCAACTTCGTTGCGGCGAGGGAAGGGGACCCAGGTACCCGGGACATTTGGCTTTGCACGTCTGCCAGAAATGATCGTAGCATGAGAGGTGCCCCGGACATGCAGGGGCTAAACACGGTTATCATCCCATGAGAGACCGTCTCTACTTCGTCTATATCCTCGCGAGCCGCCGGAATGGGACGCTCTATATCGGCGTGACCAATGACGTGATGCGCCGAACCTGGGAACACAGAAACGAGCTCATCGAGGGCTTCACGAAAAAATACGGGGTTCATATTCTCGTCTACTACGAAACATTCGGCGAGGTTGACGAGGCCATTGCCCGGGAAAAGCAATTGAAGGGCTGGAATCGCGCCTGGAAAATCAAACTGATTGAAAAGGCCAATTCTGGCTGGAATGATTTGTACGAGCGGCTGCGCGGAGAGATTTGTTTACCGGATCTACCTGGGTCCCCTTCCCTCGCCGCAACGAAGTTGCGGCTCGCCGGGGATGACAAACAGGTTGGCGCAACGAAGTTGCGGCTCGCCGGGGATGACAAACCTTTTGTCGTTGTTCCGGGAGTGCGCACATGAAAACATGCTTCTTCGTAAGCGCCCTGGTGGCGGTGATTGCCCCCACAATCGGCAATGCCCAGAACGCGATTCCGGATTTCACCGGCGTCTGGGGCCGCAGTGTGTTCAATCTCGAGCCCACCGGCGCTACGGGTCCGCAGCCGCTGCGCAACCTGCGCCGCGCCGGAACGCTGGCGAGTGAGCCGATCGTGGTTGGCGATCCGGTGCCTTTGGTCGGCGATTACATGAATCCGATTCTTCGGCCCGAAGCCGCCGCGGTGGTGAAACAGCGCGGCGAAATGTCGGCCGCGGGTCACGATTTTCCCGACCCCTCCAATCAGTGCGCTGTGTACTCGCCGCCTTATCTGTTCTCCATTCAGCTCGGCATGCAATTGCTGCAGCGCAAGGACGAAGTCGTCATCCTGTACAATAATAATCAGCAGGTGCGGCATGTGCGCCTGAACGCCACGCATCCGCGCAATCTGAAACCAACTGCCACCGGCGATTCCGTCGGCCATTACGAAGGTGACACGCTGGTCGTCGATACGGCCGGCATAAAGGTGATGCCGTGGACGACGGCCGACCGTTTTGGCACGCCGCAAAGCGACATGATGCATGTGATCGAACGTTACCACCTGGTCACTGCGAATGAAGCCAGGGATGCGCTGACCGAACAGGAAAAGCGCGATGGCTGCGTGTGTGGCGGCGAGGGCAGGTCCGCATTCATTCGCCCCAACGGCGCGGCGCGGATCGACGAAATGTATGACGAGGGTTTGCGCGTCGAGGTGCGGGTCGAAGATCCGAAAGTGTTCACCACGCCGTGGACCGCGAATGTGACCTATATGCATGTGAGGCGGGACTGGGCGGAGACCGTGTGCGCCGAAAATAATACCGACGTGCTGCACCAGGGCTTCGAACACGTCCCCACCGCGACCGCTCCCGATTTTTGAGTACGTCACGCCCCGCGATAACGAAGGCGGGGAGCCCCGCATCCGTGCTACCATGTGGCAACGCACCACCGGGAGGCAAACCATGGCGACTCTCACTTCAAGACTTGCTCTGGGCGTCGCCCTCACCGCACTCCTCGCCGGCACCAGCTCCGCGCAGAAACCATCCGATCGGACCGACTGGCCGGTCAGCAATTACAGCGACACCGGTAACCGCTATAGCCCGCTCGATCAGATCACTCCGGCCAATGTCGCCACGCTGCAACCCGCGTGGCGCTTTCATCTCAAGCCCGCCGGCTATACCGGCCCTTTGAAACTTGACGAAGCCATCCCGGTCGTGATCGGCAACACGATGTATATCGCGTCGCCCTACGGCTTTGTCCACGCGCTCGACGCCACCACCGGCGTGGAGAAATGGAAATTCCGGCTTCCCAATAACGATATCCCGTCCAAGCGCGGCGTCGCCTGGTGGCCGGGCGGCAACGGCTCTCCACCGGCCATCATCTTCGGTGGAGCTTCGGGCGGGATGTATTCCGTGAACGCATCAAACGGGGTGTTGAACGATGCCTTCGGCAACAACGGCGTCGTCAATCTCAAGACACCCGAAGTCATGCAGACCGGCATGGATCAGGCCTATTCGCTGCTGTCGTCGCCCAGCATCTATAGGGATCTGATCATCACAGGCGCGGGCACCGGCGAAGGGCCGGGCGGATCGAATGGCGGCTCCGGACCCGCAGGCGATACGCGCGCCTGGGACGCCCGAACCGGCAAACTGGTGTGGACCTTCCACACCGTGCCGCGCCCCGGCGAATTCGGATATGACACCTGGGGTGGCGACAGCGCGAAGAACCGCTCCGGCGTCAATGTCTGGGGTTACACTTCGCTCGATGCCGAACGCGGCATTCTCTACATGCCGCTCGGCGCTCCGAACAATGACCGCATCGGCAGCGACCGCCCGGGAAATAACCTGTTCTCGTCTTCCATCGTCGCGGTGGACGCGAACACCGGCAAATATCTCTGGCACTTCCAGATGGTCCATCACGACGTCTGGGATTATGACACGCAGTCGGCGCCGCTCGTCGTTGACCTGGTCCGCAACGGCGCCACCATCCCCGCGCTCATCATGGTGAACAAGACCGGTCTGCTGTTCACGCTCAATCGCGTCACCGGCAAACCCCTCTTCGATGTCGTCGAGCGTCCGGTGCCGACAAGCGACGTTCCGGGAGAGCAGGTGTCTCCGACGCAGCCCTTCCCGGTGAAACCCGAACCGCTGACGCAGATGACGATCTCGCGCGATCATCTCTACAAGGGTGAGCCGCAGCATCAGGCCTATTGCGAGCACATGGTCGACGACAACAACATGAAGCTCGGCGGGCCCTATATGCCGATCGCGCTCAACCGCTACAGCATTTCGCCGCCGGGGCCGCAGGGCGGCATCAATTTCTGGGGCGGCTCATACGATCCAAAGCTGCATTTGTTCGTGTCGAACACCAACAATCTGTTCCAGCCGATGCGCATGGTGCAGAGGCCGGACGGCAGCTACATCAATGACGGCCCGCTTGCCGGTTTGCGCCGCTTTGGTGACGCCGAGCGGCATCTGCCCTGCGGGCCGACGCCGTGGGGCGAACTCGTCGCCGTCAACATGGATACCGGCGACATCGCGTATCGCAAGACGCTGGGCGTGACGGATATTTTCCCGCCCGCACTTCAGGACACCGGCCGCCCGAGCACCGGCGGCGTCATCCTGACGGCAAGCGGCCTGACATTTGTCGGCGGCACCGATGATTTCCGCTTTCGCGCCTTTGCCACCGCGAGTGGCGAGAAGCTGTGGGAGATCAGGCTGCCATCATCCATCGAGGCAACGCCGATCACCTATCTCGGCGCCGATGGCCGGCAGTTCGTTACCGTGGTCAGCACCGGCGGCAGCCTGACCGGCTCGGAAACCACCAACGACGAAATCATCTCCTTCTCCCTCCCCAAACAATAGCCCATCGCCGCGCGTTCTCCTCCGTGTAAACAGTTGATGACAAGAGGGCCCGCAATTACCTGTTTTCCTCCCCCGTTTACGGGGGAGGTGGCCGGATGAGCGCTTGCGATCAGCCGGACGAAGGGGGGATTTCCACCGCCGAATAATTTCGATCCGCGCGACCGCCTATTTATCCGTACACGTCCTTTATGTTCAATTCTTTCCAAATTTGTCTGATGCGGAACCTTGTCAGGTTCCGTGCAGTTCCCCGCCGTCACAAAATGGTCGCGAAATCACCCCGAATCCTAACAAACGTCCGTCGCGTGAGCGGCGTTACGTGTGCATGCCGAAGCAAACCACACCTGGCGTAAAAAAGACGTCCGCAGAATGCCGCGAAGCTGCGCGCGATTGCCGTGCCCAGGCCCAGCGCGCGCGCGACGAAGCCGAACGCGAAGAGTGGCTGATGCTGGCGGTATCATGGGACCTCCTCGCCGCCGAACGCGAGCAGGAATAACCGGAGTAGGCGCGGATTATTCTTCGGAAGAGGGCAACAGCCGGAAGTTCACCTGGGCCTCCAAATATACGGCAACCGGTTTGCCTTTCGCGGTTGCGGGCATGAATCTCCATCGCCGCTTGACCATCGCGCAGGCAGCAGCGTCAAGACGCGAGCTGCCACTGGTCGTGACAACGCCACATTCACCCACAGTTCCGTCTGCCTGGACAAGATACTTGATGTTCACGACTCCCTCCTCGGCCGCACGAACGGATGCGTCAGGATAATCGTCTGCTGTCACTGCATGGCTCGTAATCGGTACCGGCGGTGTTATCGTTGTCTCGGTTGGCGCACGCGTCCTCGGGGCAGGGGACGGAGGCCGCGTCAGCGTCGCAACTGATGAGGGAGCGGCGGAAAGACTGACCTCGATATCCGGTACGACTGCGACGACCGGCGGCGGTTCGAAGCCGGGAATGGGCGGCGGTGGAAGTTCATTCGCAGGAAGGTCGGCGATGACGGCTGCCTGCGAGTTTTTTTCGTGCACCAACGCGATCGTCGAATAAGACAATCCTGTCGTCAGTCCGTAAATGGCAATGACATGAAGCACGAGCGCGAACAAAATCCCGGGCCATCGATTCGTTTCGACGGGTTTGCCGTGCCAGGGACGCCGTTCCTGAAGCGCTGTCATTGTGGGTCGAGGGCGTCGCCGGACCTGTCCATGCTTTGCAAAACTGCATCCGCGGGAATTTCGCGAGGGAGTATAGAACCGGGCGCGCGATCCTCAAGTTGAGAGTAGAAAGGCGCAGGCGTAGTGTATTCTGGCAGCCCGTCGGAGCAAACTGCGATGCGCAGAGTTTTGCTGGCGATTTCCGGATTTACCGCGTTGCTAACCTGTGCTTCCTGTGCCGCGCAAACAGGCGTCAGCGGAACAAATACTCCGCAGCAGGTTACGGAAACATCTGCCGCCGCTGCCGCGCCAGGTGACCCGGTGATTTGCAAGACCTATCCACCGCCGATCGGCAGCCTGTTGGCCCCGCGCCGGATTTGCCACACCGAGTCGGATTGGAACGCGATCACCCGCGACGCGCAAGACGTGACCAACGACGTGCAGATGCGAGCCCGAATCGAACGCCTGAAGACAAATTAGCGCCGGTCAGCACCAGGCCCCGCCGTCGCCAACATTGCCGTTTCCGGCAAACCCTGCTCCTATCCCCAAATGTCCCACCGCCACAAACTCCTCCTCCCACTCGCATTGCTCTCCCTTCTCGGCGCGCCCGCGTCCGGCGTCGAACAGTCCCGCGGCACCTGGTCGGCCGTCTCCACAATGCCGTCGGGGACTGGCGATTCCGGCGTCGCCGCTCTCGATGGCAAGATCTACGTCATCGGCGGAGCAGCTTTCTTTCCCCATATTCTGTCCGGGTCTTCCGACATGGGTTCAGGCACCTGGGGATCGACAGTCAACTACGAATATGATCCGGCCACGGACAAGTGGCGTCAGCGCGCAGCCATGCCGGCCGGATTAAGCCATCCCGGCGTGATCGGCTATAACCACAGGCTCTACGTCTTCGGCGGATTCACCAGTCTCATTCACGCCAACGCGCAAGCTGTCGCGCTCGCCTTCGATCCCGCCACCAATACGTGGCGGCGTCTTGCCCCGCTGTCATCGCCCCGGGGTTCTGCCGGAGTGGCCGAAGTCGACGGCAAAATCCACGTATTTGGCGGCCGGCCGAAAGATCCCACACCGCTCGCGCTGCATGAGGTTTACGACCCCGCATCGAATCGCTGGACCAGGGCGGCGCCGATGCCGATTGCGCGCGATCACATGGGCGTCCTGGTGGTGGACGGGAAGATTCACATCATCGGCGGGCGCACCAATACTCCGCTGGACAACACGCCCGAGCACGACGTCTACGATCCGCATACGGATACATGGTCGCGGGCGGCGCCGATTCCGACACCGCGCAGCGGCGGAGCCGCCGTCAATTATGCCGGCCTACTGATCTATGCCGGCGGCGAGTGCCGCAAGCGCGACCCCAACGCGCCATTCGGCGGTGGCCAGGATTTTGACGAGGTCCAGGCGTATGATCCGAAAACCGACAGCTGGCGATCCCTCACCAGTCTCCCCGGCGCGCGCCAGGCATTTGGCGCCGCAACAGTCGGTGGCGCCGCCTACTTCCCGGGTGGCACCATGCGCTGCGGCGGCCTCGCCCTGACCGACCAAATGCTCGTCCTCCACCTAAACTAGGCCGAGGATCGTCCCCGCTTTCCGCCCCACCTGCGAGCTGCAAATGAATTTCGCGGAAGCGTAAGCAGCCGCTGTTTTCCTCCCCCGCCTGCGGGGGAGGTGTCATCATCGCCGGTTTCCGGCGATGATGACGAAGGGGGGAATTCCACCGGCGCCCGTTCGATTTGTCGCCCGCGCTAGCGCAATTTATCAACCGTCCCCTTGAGGGAGGGTCGAAAAATGCGCGGCATTTTTCGGGGAGGGGACCAGCCACAGGCAACGAGGACAGCCCTCGACGCTGCGATACCGTCGGAGTCGCAAAACAATCTGTGTCATCCCCGGCGAGGCGCGAAGCGCCGAGGAAAGGGGACCCATCCGCGGCGCGTCCGCGCCGCGCAAGAGATGTGTCCCACAGCCGGCGGTTCTCGTCCCGCGAAAACTATGAAAGATGATGAGGAGTCACGCTCGCCAGTTTCCTCCCCCGCCATCGCTGGTTTCCGGCGATGATGACGAAGGGGGGAATTCCACCGGCCTGATCGTTCGATCCCGGTGCCCGCGCTTGGTCCTAAATCAACCTGCGCGGCGTCGCCGCGGCCTAAGCACGATTTCTATGCTGGCCTGACGGACGGCTCATCGCCTCGTGCTCGCCACAGTAAGGCGTGTTGGGTTGGGGCCGTTGGCCGCAATAGTGGAAATCTGGTTCGGTGGGGTCGCCGAATGGCCATCTGCAGGTGTTGCTGGTCAGGTCGATCGTCGTGATCGGTTGTTTTGGGAGCCGCCGTCGAATCTTCATTTTGACGTCGTCGGGGACCTCCTGCATTGGCGGCCCGATAAGATTCACATCAGACGGCGTGTCGTCCAATGCCTCAGATTGCTCGCTCATTTGGTCCCTCCTGGTGCACAGACGACCAAGCCCGGTTCGGCTCCGTCCCAACGAAATCAAGAGTCTGATGCTGGACCGATAAGATTTACCGGAGATAAAAAGGATTGATCGCAATCTTCCCGTCTCATTGGAACCCTGGGAAAATGCATCCCGCAGCAACCGTTTTTCCTCCCCCCTCCGCGCAAAGAGCGCGAGCTGCAAACATATTTCGCGCTGAAGCATAAGCAGCCGCTGTTTTCCTCCCCCGCCTGCGGGGGAGGTGTCATCAACGCCGCTTTGCGGCGATGATGACGAAGGGGGGAATTCCACCGGCGCCATCTTTCTTGCCACAAACCTGCGGTGTCACCGCGCCGGTTACAGACAAGCCGCCCCCAGCGCTAAACTGATGTTGCCATTCTACGAACGCCCTGTTCGGGTCGCTGAATTCTGGCGCCAAGGTCGCGCGGCCACGCGCATTCGCGGCAAATGCTTTGCCGATCTCCAGCATAACGCCAGGGCTTCTCCAAACCTTTTTCACCCGTCTGAAACGCCCGATTTGGACATTGTGACGAAGCCGGTCTGAATCTACACTTCGCGCACACGCAGATGGCGGAATGGAGGACCATGACATGGACCGCAGAACACTTCTTCAGACCGGCGTGCCCGCTGCTGTCGCCGCCTCGATGGGAATCTCGTCTGCGGCCGAAACCGGCACGCGTGGTGGCGCCGGCGTAAAGCCGATCCGCATACTTTTCCTCGACCACGCGCCGCGCAAGCAGACGGCGGACCGGTTGTATGATCCCACACCGATCGAACGGATGCTCAATTCCTACGCCAGTCCCGGCACCACGATTGAACTCGGTTTTCCCGACAATTATGACGGGTCGAAAATCGGGCTTCTGCTCGGCGATCAGGACAAGCTCAACGGCCTCGATCACCTGATGGCAGCGCCGGCGCTGATCCGGAAAATCGTCTGGGCCCAGCAAAATGGCTACGACGCCGTGATTCAGAGCAACACCTTCGATCCCGGTGTGGAGGGCGGCAGACTGGCGGTCACCATTCCGGTCATCGGTCCGTTCCGCACCGCAATGCACACCGCCCTGATGCTGTGCGACCGCATCGGCGTAACCACGCCGCTGGCATCGGATGTCGCGCAGACGCGGCGCATGTTGCGCGCCTATGGCCTGGAATCCTTTGTCGCCGGCATCAAACCGGTTGGCGTTTTCAGCAAGGATATTCAGAAGCGCAAAAAGGATCTTTCCGACGCCGCCGTGAAAGCGATGCGCTCACTCGTCGATGACGACGGTGCGCAAATCATCGTGCCGCTGGGCGGAGCGCTCATCCCCTATGTGGTCGATCCGAACGATTTGGCGCAATCGGTTGGCGTGCCGGTGCTCAATACCAAAGCCATTGCCATCCGCTTTGCGGAAGCCTGCGTCGCATTCGGCATGACACAATCTCCCGCCGCCTATCCGCATGCCGCATTGAAGATGCAGGATTTTCAGGACCGCTTGTGACCCGGCCACCAACCGCCGGACTGGAACAGCGTTGACGCCGATTGAATCGGCGTCACGCCCGTGCGCTGAATTGACGAACACAATCCAGTACTTCAGGACCCCTAGCGCAGCGCGTGGTTGCCCGGCCGGCCAATAGGGCCGGCCGGGCAACCACGTCGGCCGCAGCGATTTCACTGCGGATGACCAGGCGGGGAATATCTCCATCCTCAAATATGTTGAGGGCTTCAATGAGGCCGCAGCGATTTCACTGCGGATGACATCACTTCAGGCGTTTCGTCTACCTCGGCAGGGCCGGCTTCAATGAGGCCGCAGCGATTTCACTGCGGATGACCGGCGCAGAAGATCGTCCATGTCTTTCAATGGGGGGCTTCAATGAGGCCGCAGCGATTTCACTGCGGATGACAACGGTGAGGACCGATCCTTCGCGCGCAGCTGCTCAAGCTTCAATGAGGCCGCAGCGATTTCACTGCGGATGACCCCTCGGGTTTTCAGCAATGCATCGCTCTTCCGCGATGTTGCTTCAATGAGGCCGCAGCGATTTCACTGCGGATGACTCATCAATGCGTTCTGATCGGCCTCGCTGGTGCCGGGCGGCTTCAATGAGGCCGCAGCGATTTCACTGCGGATGACAGCACCGCTAACAGGCGGTGCTAACGGTGCTGCCGCGCTTCAATGAGGCCGCAGCGATTTCACTGCGGATGACCCTGCTGTCGCTCGGTACCGGCAGCCAGGTCGAAGCGATGCTTCAATGAGGCCGCAGCGATTTCACTGCGGATGACCCCGCCTCGGAAGAAGCGGTCCGCGCCACGATAACGCAGGCTTCAATGAGGCCGCAGCGATTTCACTGCGGATGACCGACGCCCGGAATTAGCGGGTTTCCCAAGCCTTCCGGCTTCAATGAGGCCGCAGCGATTTCACTGCGGATGACGCGACGCCAAGAAAAAGACATTTCATTGCATGCATGGCTTCAATGAGGCCGCAGCGATTTCACTGCGGATGACGCGGGGGTCTGTCGCCGTGCTACTCCATTGTTTTGACGGCTTCAATGAGGCCGCAGCGATTTCACTGCGGATGACCTATCGCGACGGTCTCGCGGTCGTTCTTGATGCTGGACGCTTCAATGAGGCCGCAGCGATTTCACTGCGGATGACGACGCCGCGCCTCGCCGGGACGGCGGGCAAGCTGCCCAGGCTTCAATGAGGCCGCAGCGATTTCACTGCGGATGACCCGCGAGGTCAGCGCGGAGGGAGCCAATGGTATTGGCGCTTCAATGAGGCCGCAGCGATTTCACTGCGGATGACCAGACCTACCGGTAGACCTGCGCGAAAACTGCGCGTGCTTCAATGAGGCCGCAGCGATTTCACTGCGGATGACAACTGCCATTGTGGTGGCTCCTTAAATTCGCGTGTGGGGCTTCAATGAGGCCGCAGCGATTTCACTGCGGATGACTCTCGATTCTCCCGGCCAGCAGCAGCTTGGTCCCGGCGGCTTCAATGAGGCCGCAGCGATTTCACTGCGGATGACGCCATTTCCCTCTCCCGTGCGTGGATGTGTGTGGATGGCTTCAATGAGGCCGCAGCGATTTCACTGCGGTTGACCGTGCGAGGTCAGCGACTACGTGTTCGGTTCAGCCGGGCTTCAATGAGGCCGCAGCGATTTCACTGCGGATGACATCGCCTCTGCGCAAGACGATGCCCATCCGTAGCGGCGCTTCAATGAGGCCGCAGCGATTTCACTGCGGATGACTACAGCTCTTTCTCGCGCAAATCGGGGGGTAAAAATGGCTTCAATGAGGCCGCAGCGATTTCACTGCGGATGACCGCGCGCAGCCGTGCCCAATCGACTTTCTCGTACTGCGGCTTCAATGAGGCCGCAGCGATTTCACTGCGGATGACTCTGCCGCTCAAAGCGTGAATCGGAACCGGATTCGTGGCTTCAATGAGGCCGCAGCGATTTCACTGCGGATGACGCGTCGGGCCCTGGAAAGGGGCAGGGCGAAGCCGCGCTTCAATGAGGCCGCAGCGATTTCACTGCGGATGACCTGGTTTGGATTTTCTTGCGTGTTTCGTCGGCGTGACGCTTCAATGAGGCCGCAGCGATTTCACTGCGGATGACGGGAGGGTCTCGTATGACCGGCCGCCGCCGACCGACACAGCTTCAATGAGGCCGCAGCGATTTCACTGCGGATGACGGGTCATTTGCAGGCACCGAACAGCCAGAGCCACTCAGCTTCAATGAGGCCGCAGCGATTTCACTGCGGATGACGGCCAAAGCTTCGTGGCGAGCCGTTCGCGCTGATTGACCGGCTTCAATGAGGCCGCAGCGATTTCACTGCGGATGACAACAGGAGCAAACAATGCCGTCAGGTGACGCCGTACGCTTCAATGAGGCCGCAGCGATTTCACTGCGGATGACACATAGCGTAACAGCGTAACGAGGGCGGGCAACCCAATGCTTCAATGAGGCCGCAGCGATTTCACTGCGGATGACGATTCCTGGCGCATGGCGCAGGGTGACCCGATGGCTGAGGCTTCAATGAGGCCGCAGCGATTTCACTGCGGATGACTCAGCGCAGTGCGTTCGTTGCACTCAAGCGCAACCGGCTTCAATGAGGCCGCAGCGATTTCACTGCGGATGACGCCATGGCGATCACGCGCGCCTCAATCTGACCGTAATCGCTTCAATGAGGCCGCAGCGATTTCACTGCGGATGACGGTTGATTCACGCGCCTTGCGGCATCAGGCACAGCGGGCTTCAATGAGGCCGCAGCGATTTCACTGCGGATGACCCCGACAGCTGGAATTACCTGCGGCCGATTCTGCTGGAGCTTCAATGAGGCCGCAGCGATTTCACTGCGGATGACGGATGCGCCGGGCCCAGGCGAAATTCCGGCGCGAAGGCTTCAATGAGGCCGCAGCGATTTCACTGCGGATGACGTGTAATCGAGGTTGACCTGTTTGGCTTTCGCCGACCCGCTTCAATGAGGCCGCAGCGATTTCACTGCGGATGACCAGGCACTTGATTATTTACTCAAGAGGTTAGTCAAGCCGCTTCAATGAGGCCGCAGCGATTTCACTGCGGATGACCACGCGACCGCACTTCATCCAGTGACGCGAACCATTTGAGCTTCAATGAGGCCGCAGCGATTTCACTGCGGATGACGCTTCAATCATGAATTTGCCCAGACCAATTCGCCGGCTTCAATGAGGCCGCAGCGATTTCACTGCGGATGACAGCGTGAGGTTGCCACGGTCATCAGCCAGCCCACCTCGCTTCAATGAGGCCGCAGCGATTTCACTGCGGATGACCTCCCCTGTGGCGTGGATGTGTGGTCAGGCGGCGGAGGCTTCAATGAGGCCGCAGCGATTTCACTGCGGATGACCTCATGGCGCTCGCCATGTCCGATGCCGCGCTCAAGGCTTCAATGAGGCCGCAGCGATTTCACTGCGGATGACATCTGCTCACCTTTAGCGCCGGACAGGCGCGGCTGCGCTTCAATGAGGCCGCAGCGATTTCACTGCGGATGACATGATCGATCACGCCTTGCGTGCGCTCGCCCGGTCCGGCTTCAATGAGGCCGCAGCGATTTCACTGCGGATGACAAAATCAACTATGGCCAAGTTTTCGCCGACGCATTGGCTTCAATGAGGCCGCAGCGATTTCACTGCGGATGACGCCTTACTTCCAGGCCCTTCAAGAACCCGGCACATCTTGCCCGTGTGCGAGCGGTCACGGGAGAGACTGTCGATTATAATAACCGGCGTGGAGTTCCGTTCAACCACAATGTCAAAGATCTTCTGCAATACAAACACTTGCCGGGTTGCGAGCGGTGCCCGTTCTTTGCGTCGAGTCGGAGGTCTCGCAGCGCTACGGCGGCTCTAACGAAGCCCGCAAATTTTTGTGCAACTATACCACAATCGCCTCGCGTCGCACCGCCTCAAAGGTGCGCCCGATGCTTTCGACCTGTGGATCGACGCGGTCGGCTTCTCCGACATCAATGATCAATACGTGGTCCTCTTCACGTTTGATCAGCAGCTCAAGAGCCGCCGCCAGATCGGCGCGCCGCCGCGCTGTCAGGCGGCACTGGAACACGGAAAGCTGGAGCCAGCGTCCATATCCCTTCATCAGCCGGAACACGCGGCGCCATCGCTTTGGGCTGCTGATGTCATACGCGACAATGTAAAGCCGCTCATTTGCCATCGCGTTACCTCGGCGTGTAGTGCGGGTACGGATCGAGTTCGCCTTGGAGATAACGCACAACCAATTGGGCCTGTACCGCGATCAGCCGGCGCATCGTTACCCGGTAGCCAAACACCGGATGCGTGGTTTCCTGGTCCAGCCGCCGTTCATATGCGGCAAGGAATGACTTGCGACCTGCCGGCGTCAGCGAGCATGCGGGGGTGGAAATCGTGAAATCCTTGTCCTTCACTTCGCCATTGTTGATCGCGTTGATCACCACCGAATCGGCGATGATCGGCCGGTAAGGCTCCATCATGTCGAGCGCAAGCGCAGGCCGGCCATGCCGCGGCCGGTGGTAAAATCCGAGATACGGATCAAGACCAACTCCTGAAAGCGCGACCAGCCATGTGCGCGTCAACACGGCATAGCCCAGCGACAGCATCGCATTGACGGGATCGGCCGGGGGCCGGCGGTTGCGCTTGTCGAAACGGAATTCCGGCAGCGCGCCTTCACCCGGTGGACGAGACAGCAGCCGCTCGAAATTCCGGAAATAAATCGCCGCTGCGTCCCCCTCGAGGCCGAGCAATTCGTTCGGCTCGCGCGCGTATTCGGCGCGCTCGGCGAGCCGCTTGAGATCGTTCATCGCGGCCTCGCGCAATTCAGCCGCGGTCTCATCCTTCCAGTTCCGGCGGAGCATCGTCCGGCTGTTGCGTATTTTGGCCGATACCAGGCCGCGCGCGAAGGCCAGCGATCGGATATCGTCGAATGCCGTACGATATTGGGCGATGCGGGCGTTGATGCTTCGCCCGCCCGCGCCGGTTGTGTGTCCCAAAAACCATCCGCCGCTCGAATGCCAGGCTACCGGAATCTCGCGTCGCATCAATTCATGCAGCAGGGGTGTTGTCACCGAAACCGGGCCAAACACCGCCAGCTCGGAGACATCGTTGATCGGCGCTTCCGATTTGCCTTCGTCGGTGTCTATGACGACCGTCTCGCCATCTTTGCGTACACGCGCGCCCGGCGTCTGGACATAAAGGGGCAGGGCAGGGTCATCTGCCGGCGCAAGCGGACGCGGCACCGAGCGCGCACGGAAGAAATTCACTTCGTCGGGCAAACAGATTCCGGCGAGCGAACAACGGACACATTTCGGGCTGTTGTCGAGCGGGGGTGGCGGATGGCTGCTCGCAGCGGCCAGGCGCAGATCGTGAATGGCGCGCAACGTTGTTTCCCGCAATGCACCACTCAGCTCGATGCGAACACGCTCGCGGCTTTCGGCGTACCACAATGCGGCTTCATCGACCCGATAGCCGTTATCTTCCAGCACCAATGCCTGGGCGCAAACCTGTACCCGTTCCGGCTCATAGGCGCCTTCCGCGACGTGGGGACGCTTGCCTTTCTTGTAATCGATCGGCGTTACCACCCCGCCATCGGCTTCGACCAGATCGATTTTTGCGATCAACCCCAGCCGCTCCGATGAGACAGTGACCGAGCGCGTTTTCATTTCCACGCCTGCGGCCACCGCGTCCGCGTCTGCCAGCGGCGGCCCGCCGGAATCGACCCGCGCATGCACGCGGCGGCCCTGCGCCGTATCGCCTGATTCTGCCCACTGACCATCGACCCATTCGAGCCAGGCGAGCCGTGGGCAGTACACCCACTCATTCACCATGCGCGCGGGAACGAGCGGAATCTCACCCGTCGCAGGCGGCGCCGGAAGGTCAAACGTGAGCTGGTCATCCGCCAAAGCCCGCCCCTTATAAAAGCAGGAATCAATTCGCAGCGGTGAACAGACCGCCGCCAAAATGCCGATCTCGACCAAGAAGTAGCGGACCGCTTACAGCGCTGTGAAACCTGAGAGTCACATGGCCAATAAGTCCCGCCCCCGGCTTTCCGGTCACCTGGTCAATTTTCACCTCAGGCCGCGGAAGGCCGTGGCGGCGGCATTCACTGAGGATATCGCTCTCCACAGCAGCCGCTGCATCCCTCAATTTCGCATGTCGTGTCACGCGATACGGCGTGAGACTTACCCAACTCGATGATTTCGCGAACAGCGGATCGTAATCCTGATCGAGAACGCAGGGAGCTATTGAAAGTCGTCCCGATCTCCCGGCGCGCAATTCGGAAAAGTTCTCGAGTGCGAGTTCCAAATCCGTCAGCCATCTGCGTTCGTTTCCGGTCGCGTCACGATTCTGAAAGACGTGTGGCGAAAGGATAATTAAACGGCGGCGTGGCGCATCAAATGCAAAAGCGAGATGTTCGTGTCCGCCAGAACGTGCCGGAGCGCCATCCGCGGCGTGTCCGGTGAAAAAAAGTGGCAGAGTGGCGCGGGGGCCTAATTGCGCCTGGACGCGTGACATGACGGCACGCCGCAACGCGCGCGTGATCTCAAGATGTTGCGCGCAATCCGCAAGCCCATCTGCAATCTCAAAAGCAAAAACGCCCTCCGCCCGCCGCACGGGCGCCATGAGACCAAGTCCCAAATACCGGCCGTCGCCGATCAGAACCGGTCCTCCCACGGGCTTTCCGAAGTTGATTTCAGCGTGCCACAGCCGCTCTTTGGCAAACCGCGGGGCGGTGGCGAAGGCTTCCGCGCGCTGTCCCTTGGCATCGAACGGTTCTCGCTGCACACGGATCGTCTGTGCCGGCGTCGCAATGCCGGCATGGCGCACCGCCTGGATCACGGCTCGTTCCGCCGCAGCATTCTCCCGCAACCGCTCCGCACCGCCCTTGGCCTCTTCGCGCATTCGCTGCGGATCAATCCGCCGGCGGGCGGCCCGTTCGGGAAGCGCGGCCGGCGTTACGGTGCGCCAAAGCCATGCAGGCGCAGCCGCTTCGACGCCATAATGAGTCAGCATTGTGCGATCTCCGGCTCGAACCAATTCGGCGCCATTGTCCGGGATCTCACCGGTTTCCGAATCGATATCCAGTGCGAGGCCGGAGAACGCCCACGCCACGTCGCCACTCGCAACGGGGCAGTCCGGAGGCACTGTCACGAGCACGCGCCGGATCGCGTGGTCGGTTTGGGCATGGCCGGTCGACGGTAGTGGTACGATTCGGATGCGCTGCGCCTTGTCAGCTTCCTGCGAATCGCGCCCGACAAAAACTTTATCCGCACGGCTTTGCCGCTTCGGATCGTCCCGCCGCCATGCCGAATCCGTCAGCCGCTTCACGGCCAGGTCTCTGATTCTTTCCGTCAGTGCAACGGCGCGCTCAAGCGGCTGCGGCGCGAAACCATCGTCGTTCCTGATCTCGAAGAGAAGAAATAGAGATGGACTGTTGTATCGAACCTGCCTGAAATCCGGCTTTGGCGACTGGGCGAAAAGCTGACTGTTCTTCCTTCCAGTGCTGACCGTCCTGAACCGTCCGCCCATCGCGACGAAGCGCTTTGCCAAGCTCGCCAATGAACCCGGGCGAGGACAGGAAAGCGAGGTGCCATCGCCACTTTCGTTCGGCCGCCAGAGCACGCCTCCATGCCCGCACAGGCGGCTGGTTGCCTCGCATTCGTCAGCAACCTCGCCAGTCGCCCAGGCCATGTCGACGCCGCGGCCTAATTGATAAAGATTATTGGCTATCCCACAGATCGCGCGCGCATGCCGCTCAGCGTCGGCACCTGGCTCAAACGTCCATCCGTAGAGCACTGGCACGGCGGCATCGAATGTACGTGAGCGGATGATTTTACCTGCCCGTATTTCGCCGATCCGCGCCGGATCGCCACCCACGGCATCGAGATCGTTATTGGGAACGAAGTTCTTAAAACTTTGCCCGGCAAAGGCAGAGGGTGCTGCAATGGCGGGTGCGGTCAGGCTCTCGAGCCAATTGAACGCCAGAACGTCGTCATCGGTGAGACTGTCGCCGCGCGCGGCGCCGGCGACCAGAGCTTGAAGCAGCCGGGCGGGCGATGGAGGCCATTCTCCGCTGCCGTGATACCGGCCGTCATGGAAATGGACCGAGATGAGAAGAGTGTTGACCACCTCCTACTCCTCTTCGTCCTCTTCCTTCTTAGCGAGGAGCTTCTTCGCTTCCTTCAGATCGAACGTGTACGACAGGTCGGTCGGCCATTCCTTTTTGAACGGAACAGATGCGCTTTTTGCATAATCGAGCAGAAGTTCTCTTGCCGATGATAATTCAACCGCCATAGGTTCACCACGTCGCGGCACAGCAGTCCAATGATCCTCTGTATCGGCGAACCGCAAATTGCAGCCTTCGCGCAGAAAGAGTTCGATATCGGCTGTGGCAGCGACGAGCGCCAGGCCTAACAGGTAGCGCCGAATTGCCTGCGACCTCTCTTCTGTTGCACCATGTATGTTGCGGAGAGCAACGAGGTTGACCGTAATGTCTCGCCGAATGGAGTCTTTTTTCGTCACGACCCCTCCGAGAACACGGCGGTCCGAATTCGGCGTGCCGTTGCGAAATTCCGGCATTTGCTTCGCAGCAGCTTGGCTGACTTTCCGGAAAGTTGCGGGAGCGTCGGCAAACCCCTTTTCAGACAGTCTGGTCTTCTTGGTTTTCGCTTCCTTTTGTAGCTCTGCTTGCTGCTCCTCACTCAGGGCCTTCCAAATCGAATTGAATTGGGCGGCGGCGTAGAGCGGTTCCACGTCCCATGCACGAATAATCGAACGGATAAGCCGCGGACGCTTTTCTCCAGATCCGCCGCGCGAATCCCAAACGCCAAAAAGGAGCGAGGTCGGCGCCAGGCTACACAAAGGGCCTGCATCTCCGTGACGTCTCAACATCAAATAGGCCTTTGTGATAATTGGCGCCAATTTCGGGCATGAATAGACGACTGCATCCGCGCTTCGATGCGCGAGATCAAAGATCGACCTTCTCTCTACGTATACTCCTCCGTCCTTATCCTCCTTACGCAGGTCGATTGTGATTTGCGGTACGAGTGCCGCGTAAGGGTCACAAGTAAAGATCGGCTCCATCCGATTGGCTTGGCTGCCGACGCTGTCGATGGTAGCCACTCTCGTGCCGTCTGAGAGGGCGTCGATGTTGTAACCGATGTCGGCATAAGTGGGCGGAAAGATCACACCGCCCTCGCCCTCAACCGGCAGAAGTTTCTGCGTACAGGTCAGGGCAACGGGACCATTTTTATTATCAGCCCAGTCGTTGATGCTTTCGGTTGTGAGCGCGGTCATGTGCCTGTTTCCTCTTCGATTGAAATCATCCTTCTGTCTCCCCCCTTCTTTACTTCGTCGTGATGAACGATGAACAACCGAGTTTCCGTGAAGGATAGCCGGGTCCCCAGCGCAGCCCGCGCCAATGGAGGCGGCAATAGGTTACGCCAAGTGCAGTATCGAAATTGCGTCGCTCCGATCCGGAACGGACGTGCGTATTTAAGGCCGATAACAGCTAGCGCTTCACAAACCGGATAGGTCGCCACACGCACTTCGATGCCACCTTTGCGAAGTTTGTCGGGCGAACTTCCCGAGTTGATGGGATCAACGTAACCTCTTGGATCAAGCCGAAAGAGAGACTCTGTCAGCGCCCTTTGCCCAAACGGATCATCTCGGAGCGCGATTTTATCCTGAATGAGGAGTGTTTGGACTGCCGTGCGCGCGTTCTCGAACCTGATATGCGAAGAGGCGCCATTCGTTGATTTCTTAAATGTCGTGCTGAAACGACTACTATCGTCCGCCCAATAGCCAAACGGGACTGCATAGCAGGCGCCATCGAGGGTTAGAGACAGCAGCGCGGGCAGGTCCGACGCTTTGGGTTCAGATGCGTTTGAAATGCCTCGCATCACAATGGTCTTTCCGCCGTCGCGCTCCCGAATATCTGCCGATGGACTTATCCACTGCACTTCGGCATCAACAAGAAACTGCAGCACCGCCTCGAATGGATTTCGCTCTCCTGTGGCATGAAGTGCGAAGCGAACATTCGAATTGTCAGACCAGTCGAAGCCGCCGGTAGCGTCGCCCAGCAGAATATCTGCTGCCTCGATGAATCCGAGACAGGCGAAGACTTGGCCGGGATTGAGCAGATCGACCGGGATCTTCGCGTCGGCCACTATTTTTCCTCCCCGCGCGAAGCGCCCGAACCTTCGCCCCTGTCATTGTCGCGCGAAGCTTGCTGGTCGGCGGAGCGGAGCAGCGCCTCCCACCAGGCAAGGCCCCACGGCCCCCACCGCTTCTGAAGCCTTGCGAAGCGCAGCGCGACCTCGCGGGCGCGGTCTTCGAGCGCCGAAGGTGGAGCGTCTTCGCAGCCGCATGTTGCGATTACCGGCCGCGCGCCGCCATGATGCGAAGCGACCAGGTGCTGCAAGAGGTCGAACCATTCGCTTGATGTCCGCAGCGTTTCCAGGCGCTGGTGGATATTGTCGGGAAGCGCCTCAGCCCAGGGATGACCGGATTCGAAAACGGCCAACGAACCAAACTCATGCCGGTAGCCGCCGAGAAGGTTGGGCATGAATCCTGTCGTTTTGGCAAGTGGGCCGGTCAAGCCGTACTTCACCGCATCACGCTTGGCTCTGAAGGCACGCTGCCATTTCTCCGCACGCTTCCCTTCGTCGTGCAGCCGCGCGGCGAGCGTCAGCACATCGAGCGCCGGGCCGGAAATGCCGATCTTGCTCGCGATGTCCCCAGCCTTCTGTTCCGCCAGGCTTTGATGCTGGCCAAGCTCCTGCGGCTCGTTCCTCACAGATCGACCATCCTCGGATTGTGGGCGATCTTTATAGTGCTCGACGACCAGCCATTCCGCTGCATCGCCGCTATCGTCGTTCTGCCGGACGATGAACCTGTACTCAGCGCGCCAGACCTTCCGCTCCTGCTCCTGCTGCTTCTCACTTTCCTGCGCCCCTTTCTGCTTCGACAACCGCACGCGAAATCCCGCTTTCTCGCTCCAGGTGTCGTCGCTGTCGGCCGCTTCCGGTAAGTGATCGCTGTCCTTGTCCAGCATGCCGTCCTTCAGGCCCGCAAATCGCGCGTCGACGACCAGAGTCGCGCCACTTAGCGCGGCTTCCAGATCGCGTTTGAAGGCTTTGTCATGATCGTCCTTCAGGTCTCCCAACGAGTATTCGTTCCGGTAGTCGCCGGCAGACGAAAGGACAAAAGCGACGATATTCGCGGGCTTCAGCGTTCTGGCCGCCAATTCTTCCCCGTCGGCCGTCCGAGCATCGTCCGTTGCCGGCTCCCCGGACGCGGCTTCGTCGTCGTTCGCCTCATTGCTTGGGGCAAGCGGGGAACGTGTAGTCAGATGTTTCGCGCGTTCGATAAGCCAGTTAGTGACGCGCCAGGTCTCGGTTTCCAGTTTTTCGCTTTCGTGCGGCGGAGCAGCTTCGAAGAATGCCTCGATTTCCGTTTTCGGTGGCGCGACCGGTTTCCCATTTGCGTCCGTTCGCACCGGCAAATGCGCGCGCCAGATGACACTTGTTTGCGGCTTGTCGTCCTCCACCCAGCCGCGCAGCCAGGGCGCCACATCCGGCCGGCCCGTGTGCTGTTCGAGCGAGGTCAACGACCAGGCATCGACCAGCGCCCGCGTCAGCGCGGGACGCAGGGGATCGGGGGTCGAGGCAGCGTTTATGGCCGCTTCGCCTGCCTGCTTGCGCAGCGCATTCAGCGCCGCCGAACTCAACTCTCCACCCTCGCCAATGCGCTGCAGCAGGACGAGCGTATTGTTCGGCCGCTCCCGGGAATCGTCCTTCTCAGTTTGCGACGTATCGAACACGACGACTGTCGCCTGCCGCCCTTTGCCGCCGCGCCGATTGACACGTCCCAGGCGCTGCACCATCCGTTCCCATGGCGCGAGATCGCAGACCATGTGATCGGCATCGAAATCCACGCCGACCTCGCCGGCAGATGTAGCGAGCAAGAAAGTCGGCCCGCCCGGGGGCGCTGGTCTTTCGCCGTTCCCGGCAAAGCCGAGCCGCGTCAGGTTATCGGCCGCATTCTGCCGCTCCCTGACGCGCCGGCCGCCGACCAACAACTCGCACGCGAAGTCAATTGCCGGAACACCAGCCTTCCGGTTGGCTTTGGCAAGCACCTGGAGTTGTTCCAGCACGCGCATGACGCTCGGGCCGCTCGATTCATCATCTGCCTTGTCGCGACGGTTACAGAATACCGCAACACGTGCACAGTCGTCGTCCTTTGCGGCGAGCTTCCATGCCGCCGCCGCAAGCGCTCCATCCCAGTCCTTCGCCACAGGAGGTTTGAGGGAGAGCATTTTGCGTGCATTGATTCGCTGCTCTGCAAAGTCGTCATGCGAGATATCCTCGTCCTCCAGACTGAAGACTTCGCGGCCGCCGCTGTTCGCGGGCCGCTCGCGTTGTGTTGCCGAGAGCGGCAGGACAACAGGGCGGGGCAGCGGCGCAGGATCATCCGGCCAAAGCGAGGCTTCACTTTCGATAGCCCGCAGCAAATCCGCAAATGGTGGGACCAGATGGGCTTCGTCGAGAACGATCAGGGTATCCGCGCCGAGCAGACCCGCGTGATAAGGGCGCATCTTTCGAGACACGCCGTAGCCCTCGAACAGAAGCCGCGAGCCGATCATGTCAACTGTGCCGACGATGATCGCTATCGAAGCTGGATCATCGAGCCATTCGCGATTATCGACGTGCGCACCTCGTAGAGTTGAAATCGGAAGTTTGCGGCCGTTCAGCCCAAGCCGCTCAGCCACGTGCTTCGCATCACCGCCGAGCGCGGTTCGAAGCTTTTTGGCTTGCTCCGTAGCCTGATCAACAACCGCCCGGCGGTCAACGACGTAGACGAGGCGGCGCGGAATAGATTTCAGGGCGTCTGGCCTCGCGAGTGCGCGTGCGGCGAGCCAGATCGCCATGACTGAGGTTTTGCCGAGGCCGGTCGGCAAATCCAGCGCGGCTGGAACCTCGCCGGACGCAAGCCGCTGAAAAAATCGGGTCTGCCATTTCATCGGCCGCTCATTGCCGGTTAGCGGTCGGAAAACTTCGCAAAAACTTTCCAAGTCGCTGGTCATCTGACCTGCGCCAGTCTCTTCGCCGGGAAAAGCTTTCCGGGCAAAGTCTGAGAGGTACGCGGATGTTCTTCGAAAGCTGCAGCGGTTCGGTGATTCCACTCCATCGTCGCGCAGACGTGCCGCTGCGGACCTGCAGACGGGTAATTCAGGACCCGACGGTTGTAAAAATTATGCGACATGGCCCACGCGATCAATCGGCGTGGGAGCGTCAGGTCCCCCTCCTTGCGGCCCCCGTGCGATTGTTGGCGAAATCCAGGAATGGGTGCAATGGAAATCTGAGGTGAAGGTACATGTTCGAGGTTCAATTCATCCCGGCGGCTGCGCCCCGTGCGGGCGCGTGGATCGAAACCCTCGGATCCTCGCCGGCATCATCGAGCAGGATAAGCTCGAGGGCGCCGGCGGCTCACTGCAGATGAGCTCTTCGAACGCCTTTGGATGGCACAATCCCGCTCAGGCCGGTTTGTTCACGACCTCGATGCGGCTCAGCGTTTTGCCGAGCTCGTCTTGCGCGCGTTCAAGATCGTATTGTGACTGGAGTCCCATCCAGAGTTCAGGAGTCGTGCCGAGCGCCTTCGCAAGCCGGAGCGCGGTATCGGCCGTGATCGCGGTCTGCCCGGTGGCGATGCGCTCGATCCGCGTGCGCGGCAAACCGCAGGCCTTGGCCAGCGCGCCGGCGGACAAGTCGAGCGGCACGAGGAATTCCTCGCGCAGGACTTCGCCGGGATGAATGGGCTTGAGTTTCTTGCTCACGGTTGGGTCCGGTTTAGTGGAAGCACGCGCAGCCGCATCCGGTGACGGTCCAGCGTGACGATTGCGCCCGCTTCGAGTTCGGCGCGCAGGCGGTCAAGGGCGGCAACGACGGACGGTCCGATGGCCCCAGGCGTCAACAGGTCGGCGCGGATTTGCAGCACGCTTGGTTTGCTGAGGCGCGTTCCGGCGAGCAGCGCCGAAAAATCCAGATCGGCGGTCAGAATAATGCAATCGTTGCGCACCGCCCATTCCATCAGTCTGGAATCGGCCGCGCCGTGGTCCGCGATTTCGGCCCAATGAACGGCCTCAATCCCGGCGGCGCGCAAAAACGCGGTCCAGCCGGGTGACAGGTTCATGTCCACGAGGACGCGCACGTTAATCGGTCAGTTCGATATCGCGTTCCTGGACGCGCCACGCCGCAAAGCGGAGCGCTTCGAGGACGTCTTCGCGCTCGAGATAGGGATAATCGGCGAGAAGCTCGTCAATGGTCCGGCCGGCGCCGATCTGGCCGACGATCATGCCGACGGTGACGCGTTGGCCGCGGATGCAGGGCCGGCCACCCATGACGGCAGGGTTTTGGCTGATGCGCGGGAAATCACTGAGCATGAGCCAAGGTATCACGGCATGATACAACACGCAATGAGGAATTATGATTAGGACTCGCGTTGCCGTTTCAGCGGCGATTGCGCTGCTGGTCGACTTGATCGTCGCGCTCGCCGATATGCCCACAACGAATTTCGGCCAGGACAAGCCCGTCGTGGATCGAAACTGGAGCGGGTGCCCGCGGAAATTTTGGATGCGTTCGCGCCCCGTGCGGGCGCGTGGATCGAAACCGTGACGATCAAGGATATCTGAACCAGATCTGCGTCGCGTACTCCATAGAGCCGAACTATAGGTGACAGGGAGAAATATTGCATGACCGGGTTCATCAGCCCGTCCGTTGCGGAAATTTGCGGGTGGGCGATGGTTTCCCGGTTATGGCATAAACCGCTGACCCCGCCGGCGGGTGCAAATTGAGGACGAACCCTGTGGACTCAACCGATGTGCTGATTTGTGGCGCCGGCGCCGCCGGACTGACGCTGGCACTCGATCTCGCGCGCTCCGGCATCGATTTCCGTGTCATCGACAAGTCGGCGACGCCATTCGGCGGATCGCGCGGCAAGGGCATTCAGCCGCGCAGCCTTGAGATTTTCGAGGATCTCGGCGTCCTCGAAGCCATGGCTGCAATCGGTGGTCCCTATCCCCCGTTTCGCAACTATCGCGGTGACGGCTATACCGATGCCGATTTCGTCGAGACGCGGCCATCCACTCCCGCCGAACCATTTCCCCGGCCGCTGATGCTGCCGCAATATCTGATCGAAGCCGTGCTGCGTGAAAAGCTGACAGAGAGTGGCCACGCTCCGCAATTCAGCTCCGAACTCATCGGTTTCACCCAGGATTCCCGGTCGGTCGTCGCGCGGATCGAAACGCCGGATGGAGTTGAAACCATTCACGCGCGTTTCCTGGTCGGCGCCGATGGCGGACGCAGCTTGGTGCGCCACGCGCTCGATATCGGATTTCCCGGCGAGACGCTGCCCGGCCGCGGCCTTGTGGCGGATGTCATGCTGGAGGGATTGAGCCGTGACATTTCCCATCGCTGGAATGCCGATCGTCCCTTTGAACAGATTCTGTTGTTTCCGCTGGCCGGGACAGACCTGTTTCAGTTTCAGGCCCCGGTTCCGGCGGATGGCGAGATCGACACCTCCGCGCCCGGTCTTGAGCGCCTGATCGCCGAACGCAGCGGAAGGACCGATATCCATGTGCGCGCCGTCCACTGGTCGTCCGTATTCGGAATGAATATGCGCGTTGCCGATCGCTACCGAATGGAGCGCGTGTTGCTGGCCGGCGATGCCGCGCATGTGCACCCGCCGACGGGCGGTCAGGGCCTGAACACCAGCATTCAGGACTCGTATAATCTTGGCTGGAAGCTCGCTGCGGTTTTGCGCGGTGCGCCGGACACGCTGCTTGACATCTATGAGGCCGAACGGCGGCCCATTGCCCTCAGCGTGCTGCAACTGACTCTCGCCTTCCTGCGCGCCGCGCAGCGCGGTGACATGAGGCGCGGGCGAGAGGCGCACGAGATGGATCTCGGCTATTTCGAT
The DNA here is from genome assembly GCA_036273455.1 of Micropepsaceae bacterium. GTDB lineage: Bacteria > Pseudomonadota > Alphaproteobacteria > Micropepsales > Micropepsaceae > CAIYRG01. The sequence goes on from DASUHP010000039.1 coordinate 59,098, forward strand.
TCTCCGCTTTCCCGGGATTTCCGGGCCGTGCCAGGGAAGCTGAAACCGGGCGCGCGTGCGCCGGATGCCCACGGTCAGGCGCGCGTTGGAACGCCGGTTCGCCTGTTCGATCTGTTCCGCGGCCCCCACTGGACGCTGATGCAATATGGCGCCGCAATGTCTCAGCCCCTGCCGGTGGATGGCGCCGTGCGCAGCATAGTGGTGGGCGCAAACGGCGATATCCGCGATAGCGATGGATTCGTTGCCTCGGCCTATGGTTTGAACGGGGGTGACTCAGTCCTGGTCCGGCCCGACGGCTATATCGGCGCATTCTTCGCCGCTGGGCAGGAAACGGCGCTGAAGCGCTATCTCGCGCAGTTTTGAGCATGATCCGATGAGACGGAATCGGATCACGCTCTAAATTCTTTTGATTGTCGCGCAATCTGTCGGCGAACCGCTCACACTTCGCCGGATTGCGCTCCAGCTGACCCGTCCTCGCCACGATCGACGCGGAGAGTCCAGGCAGACATCAGTGTACGGACAATCCGTCGTGGGCGATCTGTTCGAGTTTGCCAATCACTTTGGGATCGAGGGACAGTTCGCGAATGGAGGTTTCGTGGTCGCCAACCTCCAAACTCTGCCGTCCGCCCCGAAATGGCGGCGCTGAGTGTGTTTATAATCGCACCACGAGCAATGGTGCCGCGGTGCTGATCGTGTCAGCGTGTTTCCCGTGCACGCGCTTCGCGTGCAGCAACAATGGGTGCAACATCGTCCCTCAAACGATCGAGAATTTCCAATTTCTCGCCGAAGCTGAGTTGTGCGCGTTCGCGCCGCCCGGCTGCCTTGCGGGCGAGGATATCGGCGATGTTGGGATACTGCCTTTCCATCATTCAAATTTAACCCAGGAGGTCAGGTTTTCCAGCCTTGAAACAATAGCTTTTCCAGGCCGATATCAAATTGAAACGTTCCAGAATGGCCTTAAGCGCGTTTGGATTTACAGCTTTCTGGTCGAAAAAAGCCTCAACGCGAGCCAGGTCCTTGAGTCTGCCCAATCGTAGTGCGATCGCCACGATGTGTTCGGCCGTCAGAACCCTTACACGGATAGGCGGGTCCTTGCCGTAACTGAATTCCACGTCCTCGGCTTCCCGAAGGGCTTCGTCATCCAGTGGCGAAGCGACGGGCAGAAACTGGACCGGCCAACCCTCAATCCATATGCCGACGTCACTCCGTTTCGTGTACCCCATATTGGCCAAAGCGGTTTCAATCGGAGTAAGCAAGATCAATCCGGACTTGTGTTCGGCGAAATCGCCAACGGATACAAGTATGTCCAGGTCTTCGGTGAGGGCCGGTTGGATATAGTTGAGAGCCGCCACGGCACCAGCAATTGCATATTGCTTGATGGCGCCCTGCTCAGTGAGCTTCGTGACGACTTCTATCGCCTGGCGTAAGGACATGGGATGTACAATAAAGCTTCGGGATCAAATTACTGCGCTTTATTGAGCTTCTCATAGGTCGAAACCGCTGGAACGCGGCTTCCCGATCTCATGACGAGTGAAATATCGTGGATCGACGCGTGTCCCTGAAACTGAACGTGCCACTCGCATTGCGCTGACGCCGCGCGCTACGCCCGCTCCGTCCTCCTCCACCGCGCGCGGATACCCAGGACACCTCTCCCGCATCCGGCTTCGCGAAGGCTTCGGCGGACATGGGCGGAGGCGGAAACTAAATGTCAGTGGGCGGCCAGTTCGGCGTGGGCGATCTGTTCGAGTTTGCCAATGACTTTGGGATCGAGGGACAGTTCGCGAAGGGAAGCTTCGCGTGTTCCGACGCTCAATGGATCGCGGCCGGTCACGCGTCCGAAGACGAGAAGAGCCTCGAGATAATATCCGTAACTGCTGGCGTGGTAATTGTCGGTCGCCCAAAGGTCGATTTGGCCGGCTGAGATGCCGTCATAGGGATTGGCATCGGCGAGACCGTCATCAATCGCCTCGTTCCACGCGAGGCCAACCGGAATGACGCCAGCGATCCCCGGGGTGTCTTTCGCGGCAATCCGGTAACCGGCATCGATATCTTTTCCCATCTGCGTAATCGGCTTGCCATACCATGGCCGGCCGGCGGGATAGGTCAGGTCCGCACGGCTCCAGGTCGCGGTCAGCCAAATTTTCACCGCTGGATTGCGCTTGTGGAGCATCTCCGAAAAACCGTTCGCATATTTCACCAGCAGCGCGGGATCGCCGGGATGGTTTGCGTCCAGCGTGCTGTAGCTTTGCAACACAACATCGTCCCATTTGCGGTCGAGCAGCGGACGCTTGTTGGCGAAGTGGTAATCGAGGCCAACGCCGGGCACGGTTTCAAGACTGACGTCGTAATCCAGACCGGCTTGGGTGATGAAGGCTTTGAACAAAGCCGGGACTCCGCCGATGCCGTTCTTGTTCAGATCGGTGACCGTATTGGCTTTGTAAGTCTTGACCGGGGACAGCTCGCCATAGGTGAAACTGTTGCCGACGAAGAGAATCGTTTTGGCAACAACCGGCTGCGCTGCGAGCAGTGCGAAGAGGCAGAGGATGAAGAAGCGTTTCATGGCGCCGGATTTTGTCGCGGAAGGCGCTGCCGCACAACGACGAAATAATGGCGCAGGAATTTCGCCGGATCGGGGCACCGTCGCCGCTCACACCCCCACCCGAAAAATGCCTTGCATTTTTCGTTTCCGCCTGCACGTCAGCTCCGCTGCCGTGCGACGGCTCCAACCCCACAAGGTGGAGGTTAGTTTGAGTTTTTGGCTCGGCGATTTTTTGTGGTGTCGAGACAAACTACAGAAGCGAAATGCGCGAACATCGGTGTTCTTCCTCTCCGGCCGGTGGCCGGTCCCCTCCCCGAAATCGCCGACGCGATTTCGACCCTCCCTCAAGGGCAGGGCTATCGCATGTGTTCGAGCATGTCGAACATGAAGGATTCGTCCCATCCCGCACGTTTGAGTTTGCCGCGCATCGATGTTTTTGTATCGGGGTGCGCCCTCGCGATGTTGAGGGCGAGGCGCCTCAAGATTGCG
>DASUHP010000040.1:0-5829 GCA_036273455.1 Micropepsaceae bacterium
CTCGTACTCGTCCATCGTGAAGCTCCCTTTCGTGTGAGTGATGGCTCACGTCGGGGAGTTTCACCGATGGACGACTGCTTTAAATGTCAAACTTTTGCTGCCTCCCCGGCAGAGCCGGGGGGCCTCTTTTGGTAGGCTAGACCGACTCAAGCCAAAGCGCGATGAGCAGGATCCCGCTTACATTGAAAGCGGGACGCGAGGAGGTGCTGCCGCGTCCGCCTGAAATGACGCAGTGGGTCAGAAACGACGCTTTGGCGTTCGCATGCGGTATCGGCTTTCAACCCAACCGCGTCGGCAACAGCGACGCGCAGACGGATCGTGAGGTGCCAGAAGCAAACGTTCGTCCACTGCCGCGGCAGGGTTCACTACTTCCTTCCGATTACCATGGATTGCTCGCTGGAAAGAGGCTCGACCCGGATGTCACCGAAGCCGGCCTCTTTCATCCACCGCGCGCATTCGGAACCGGTGAAATCGTAACCGCCGGCAGTCCACAGCAGCATGTTCAAACTTGCCAGCAGCCCAGGCGTGCCTGACCGGCGGTCCTCGGGAATTAGCGTCTCATGGACAATAAGCACACCGCCTGTCGGCAATGCGTTGTGGGCTTTGGCGAGCAGCATGCGTTTGATGTCGAGATTCCAGTTGTGCAGAATCCTGCCGAGCACGATAACTTCCGCCGAAGGCAGCGGCATCGTGAAGAAATCGCCGGGGTGGAATTGCATACGGCCAGTCAGCCGACGCTCGCGGACATTGGCCTCGAACATGGCGCGAAGCTCGGGAAGGTCGAAGCCGCCGCCGCTGATATGCGGATGAGCGAGCGCTACCTCGACCGGCAGGCAACCCTCCGCAGTACCGATGTCGATGACGGTGCGATAATGCCGCCAGGGAAACTGCGCGGCAATCGCCCGGGCGGTGAGCAGCGTGCCGCCGGTCATCGATTTGACGAACCGGCGGAACCGCTCGGGATCGGCGTAGAGGCTGGCGAAGTGCTGCGCGGCAGCGATGCCGGTCTGCGGCGAGCCGGTGCGCAGGGCCTGCGTCAGCGAGCCCCAGAGCCCGTACTCGCTGGCGTTATATTGCTCGAACATCGAACCGATATAGGTCGGCTTTTGGCGATCGAGGTAGCAGCCGGTCTCGGGCGTTGGCGCGTACCGGCCATCGGCGTCGCGCGCGAGCAAGCCGAGCGCGACCAGGGCATCGAAAAAATTCCTTGCACCACGGTCCTGAATGCCGATGCGACGGGCCAGCGCGGCGGTATCCAGCGGCCGATCGGACAGAACGGTAAAGATGTCGAGTTCGATGGCGCTGAGCAAAACCTTGCTGGCGCGGTAGCCGCAGCCGATGGTCAGGATGCGCTCAGGTGGCGGAATTTCGGCGTGCATAACCACTCCCGGAACTGACGAGCCCCCCACTTTGCCGGCGGGTGTGGCTGAAAAACCACAGACTGCGGACCCCGCGCAATGCTAAATTGCCACTGGGATCCAAAATTTGGGATATTCGCAATGAGAGCGATGCTACTGACCAGCGCTTCCGTCGGCGCGCTCATCTTGGCGACGGGCGCACAGGCCGCCGACCTTGCTCGCCCGGTCTACAAGGCGCCACCGGCGCGGCTTCCGGCCTGGACATGGACTGGCTTCTATGTCGGCGGCACTGTCGGCGCCGTCGTCGGCAACGACAGGGTTTCCAACGATCCGGCAAGCCCCGTTCAGTGGCTTGTCAGTCCGATCAACACTAATAGCGTTGGCATAATCGGCGGATTGGAAGCGGGATACAACTGGCAGGTGTCGCAAATCGTGTTGGGCATCGAGGGCGACGTGTCGGTGTCCTCGCTCAAGCAAAGCGCCAACGGAACCTCTCTCGGCGCCACCACTCCCACCTTCTCGTCGCGCCTGAACACCCTGAGCACCATCCGCGGCCGGCTCGGCTGGGCCTTCGATCGCACGTTGCTTTACGGCACGGGCGGCGTCGCTTTCGCCAACCTCAAAGATCAACTCATCGATCCAGCATTTCCGTTCACTGACAGGACGGGTTCCTCGGTTACTGGCTGGACTGCGGGCCTCGGCGTCGAATACGCATTTACCGATCATTGGACCGCCAAGGCCGAATATTTACACGTCGGCTTTTCCCAACGGGCAGCGACGACCAACGTTGCCGGCTATATCTTTGATTATAGGGACCGGTTAGACATTGGCCGCGTGGGCATCAACTACAAGTTCTGATCGCCTCATCTGAGAGGGCCGCTATGGATGCTGCGGCTCCGGTCGTCTCGTTTGCCGATCTGATCTTCCATCACGCGCTGTCGCGGCCGGAAAAGCCGGCGATCATTCTCACCGACCGCGTCGCCACCTATGGCATGATGGCGCAGGGAATTCTGCGCGCGCAGGCCCGGTTGCGTGGCCTCGGACTGCCGCCGGGCGCGCTGGTTTGCTTGTCGCTCGACAATCCGATCCGGCAAATGATCGTCGGCGCCGCGCTGTTCCGGCTCGGCCACCCGGTGTTGCTGGCGTCGCATCCCGATCAAGCCGTTCCGCTGCGCCTTGCGGTCGCTGCGTTTCTACACGGATCCGGCATCTCGCTCATTCCGGGACAGCGCCATGTCGTCATCGACGACGCCTGGTTTGCCGGCGAGACAAAAGGCACGCCGACAAGCCCGCCGCAGGGCTTTGCCAGTGAGAGCGACATCTGCTGTGTCGCCCTGTCATCGGGAACCACCGGACGGCCGAAGGCGATCTCGCTCACCATCAAGGCCTTCCAGCAGTGGGTGATGAATTACTACTCCACGCTCGGCTACGGTTCGTGGGAGCGGCTGTTGATGTTGGTGGGCCTGAGCAGCAGCTGGGGCTTTACGCTGGCGGCCCATGCCTTGTTTGCCGGACGCACGCTGGTGTTCGCGGCCAATCCCCGCGAGAGCCTGCACATGACCGGCGTGTACGGCGCCGACGCGATGGTGGCGTCAAGCGCGCAATTGCGGGAACTCGTCACCGAGCAAACGCGCGCGCCGGTCCCATGCCCATCGCTGCACACGATCCTGACCGGCGGCGGACTGCTGTCGCTGTCGTTGATCGCGGAGGCGCGCGCCAAACTCTGCAGCGGCATTGTCATTCTCTACGGCTCGACCGAAGCGGGCGGCACGGCCTTCGCAACCACCGACCGGCTTTCGGCAATCGAAGGCTCGATCGGTTTTGCCGCGCCTTGGGCCGAGGTGGAAATCGTCGACGATGATCACCGGACGCTGCCGCCCGGCACCGACGGCAGCATTCGCATCCGCGCCACCTGCCAGGGCGCGCCTTATCCGCCTGGCGCCGACAATCCGAGTTTCCGCGGGGGCTGGTTCTATCCCGGCGATCGGGGCCGCATCGATGCCGACAACATGATCGTCCTGGCCGGCCGGACCTCCGGCGTTATCAATGCCGGCGGTCTGAAGCTTGCTCCCGAGGCGATCGAAGATATTCTCTGCAAACATCCCGCGGTGAACGAAGCGGCGGCCTTTGGCACGTTCGGCGCAGCCGGCATCGAGGAGATCATGATCGTAGTCGCCGCCAACCGGCCGGTCGCAGACAGCACGCTGATCGATTGGTGCGCCGAGCGCGGCATTCCGGTTGCGCGGATCACTTTCATCGAATCATTGCCGAAAACGGCCTCAGGCAAGATCGACCGGGACCTGCTTAGGCAGCAACTCGGCGTGGCATAGCTTTTCGCCCCAAACTCACTCTGACCGGCGGCGATCTCCCGCCACGCGTCCGGCCGCGTGTGTCACATTTGACCGGTTCACGACAACTCAATCCAGCCGATGACGAAGTCAGCTAATTTAGGGGTCATTCGCGTCGTTTCCGGTGCCGTGGCCCAATGTCCGCTCTTACCCCGAAAGCAACCGGGATAACGACCTGTCCCCGCGGACCGCTGGCAGCCCGCGGCAAAACCAGCAGATAACAAGGTTGGTTGGGCGACGCTTGTCCGCTCAACGATCTCATTGGCGAATAATTTCGAGTTATCGGCTATTGGTTATCATCTACCGTTCCGCGATCAGGCCGGCCTAATTTTTCAGCTGTTTTGCCCGCCGAATCGTTGGGAAAATCAAACAAGGTCCGCTGACGCTCGGTTGGGGTCGAAATTCTGCTTCGGCTGGCCGGGGTAAATCCGAATTCCGACGCGATACGCATCATGATTTCTGCCTGACGATTGGCGATGGAGACATAGGGCGATTGGATCGGAAAACCGGTTGGCGACTTGACCATGGTGCCGAACTGCTGAATTGCCGCCGTCGCCTCCGCCCATAGGGCAAATGCGCCGCAGTAGGCTGCGAGTGCTGCGCGGTCGAGCGCGGTTAGCAAGTTCAGCTTTCCGAGTTCACCTGCAAGCCGATCCCATTCCCGCCGTGCGATCGGACCAAGCTCCGGGGGGCATTCGGGGATCGTCGGCTCGGGTTTGGGTTCATGCATATTCAAGGGGCGCTTTCCTGGATTACCGGTTAGGACCTTTAGGCGGGTGGGTTTTGGACGCCGGCCGCGCATCTCACGGTTCCGGCGCTCGTGTTGGATCTCCGGCAACCGCGTCAAACTCGCGTCCATCGGCGAGCAGAACTGCCTTGCGAGCGGTGAAGGCCTGCCAGCGGCGCACCGCCACATCGACGTAAGCCGGCGTCAGTTCGACCGCAAAGCATACGCGCTTTACCGTCTCGGCCGCGATCAGTGTGGTACCGCTGCCGAGAAACGGCTCGTAAATAGAGTCGCCTGGACTTGAGTTGTTGAGGATTGGCCGGCGCATACACTCAACCGGTTTTTGAGTGCTGTGAACTGTCTCGGCGTCCTGGTCCTTACTCGATATATTCCAAAGAGTGGTCTGCTTCCTGTCGCCGGTCCAATTGCCTTTTGAGCGCACGGCATACCAGCAGGGTTCGTGCTGCCAATGGTAGTCGCCTCGTCCAATTACCAAACGCTCCTTAGCCCAGATAATTTGTGCCCTGATAGTGAAGCCTTCGCGTTCCAGGCTTTGATAGAACGTCGCCGCATGCAGCGCGGCGTGCCACACGTAAGCAATGCCGCCTGGGAATAGACGCCAAGCCTCGCTCCAATCTGCTCGCCCATCGTTCACCACCTTGCCTGTGCGACTGGAGTTGTTTAAGCCGTCACGATGCCGCCACTCGGGGTCGTAGTTCACTCCATAGGGCGGGTCAGTCACCATCAAACCGGGTCTAACCGATCCAAGCAGACTCTTGACCGTTGTGGGATCGGTGCTGTCACCGCAGATAATTCGATGATCGCCGAGACACCAAATGTCGCCCACCGTGGTAACGAGACTCTCTTCAACAACGGGCACCTCGTCTTCATCGCGGTGACCACCGAAGTCGGCTGGGGTCAAAGCCTTGGCCAACTCCCCTTTTGCGAACCCTAGAACTGATAAATCAGCTCCCAACGCTGATAATTCCGTCAACTCAAGATGAAGCATTTCGAGATCCCATCCGGCGTTCAGCGCAATTCGATTGTCGGCCAGCATCAGCTGGCGCTGCTGAATCTGCGATAGACCGTGAAGGGCGACGACAGGAACCTCGGAAATCGCTAGTTTTCGCGCCGCCGCCAATCGGCCGTGGCCGGCGATAACTGCACCTTCGTCGCCAACCAGGATGGGATTCGTGAACCCGAAAGTCTGGATACTGCCGGCGATTTGCGCAATCTGCGCGTCGCTGTGGGAACGCGCATTGCGTGGCGAGGGAACCAGGCGACCAATCGGCCAAAACTCCAGTCGAAGCCTTGTGTCTCGCTGATCAGTGCGACCGGCTTCAGCTGTTGTGCTCATCTCGTCCCCGGCCATAACCCCCTCCCCCCCCCCCCAAAT
>DASUHP010000041.1:0-98368 GCA_036273455.1 Micropepsaceae bacterium
ATTGGCCGAAACCGCACGGCGGTTGCGCATGCCTGCGGTTGCGGTGACCGACACGAATAATCTCTTCGGCGCATACGAGATATCCGGGGCGCTGGCGGCCCAGGGAATACAGCCGATCACCGGTGTGACCCTGTCGCTCGCCTCGCCGGCTGATGTGTCGGTGCCGGCACGTCAGACAGGTGCCGACATGGCTTATCCTTCAGTGGCCCTGCTGGTGAAGGATGCCGAGGGGTATGTTCAGCTCTCGAAGCTGGTTTCCAGCGCCTATATCGAAACCGCGCCGGAGGATGCTCCGCACGCGACGATGGAACGGCTGATCCGTCATTCGCAGGGTCTTATTCTACTGACCGGTGGTCCCGACGGCCCGGTAAACCGGTTGCTTGCGACGGGGCAGCCGGAGGCAGCGGAGCGGATGCTCGACCGGCTGGCGGATGCTTTCGGCGACCGGCTTTATATTGAGTTGCAGCGGCATGGGCGTTCCGGCGAAAGCGCGACCGAAGACCGCCTGATTGCGTTCGCCTGCCAAAAAGGACTGCCGCTGGTTGCGACCAATGATGCGCATTTCGCGGCGAACGACATGTACGAGGCCAATGATGCGCTGCTTTGCATCGCCGGCGGGACGTACATCGACGTCGAGGACCGCCGCCGCCTGACTCGCGAGCACCGGTTCAAGTCCGCGGCGGAAATGTCGGCATTATTTGCAGATCTGCCGGAGGCGGTCGCCAACACGATCGAAATTGCCCGCCGTTGCGCGTTTCGGCCTCGCCGCCACGCGCCCATCCTGCCGCAATTCGTCCCCGAATCCGGTTTGTCGCCCGAAGAAGAACTTCGCGCCCAGGCCGAGGCCGGACTGAAAAAGCGGCTGCGCGAGAATGATCTGTTCACGGACGAAAAGGTATACGTCGAGCGGCTCGATTACGAGCTCGGCATTATCATCAAGATGGGCTTTCCCGGATATTTCCTGATCGTTTCGGATTTCATGAAATGGACGCGCGCTCAGTCGATTCCGGTGGGCGTGCGCGGTTCGGGGGCCACGTCGCTGGTGGCATGGTCGCTGGAAATCACCAATCTGGATCCCATCCGTTTCGGCCTTGTCTTCGAGCGTTTTTTGAATCCCGAGCGCATCTCGATGCCGGATTTCGACATCGATTTCTGCCAGGAACGGCGCGACGAAGTCATCCATTATGTGCAGTCGAAATATGGCAAGGACCGGGTCGGCCATATCATTGCACTGGGTTCGCTGCAGCCGCGCGCCGCGGTGCGCGACGTCGGGCGGGTGATGCAGTTGCCCTTCGGTCTTGTCGACCGGCTGGCGAAGCTGATCCCAAACCCGCCTGGCAAACCCGTTGCGCTCAAGGACGCGATTTCCGGTGAACCGCGGCTGAAGCAGGCCGCGGATGAAGACGAACGCGTAAAGCAGTTATTCGCGACGGTGCAAAAGATCGAGGGATTCTACCGTCACGCTTCGACGCATCCGGCCGGCGTTGTGATCGGCGACCGGCCGCTGGACGAGATCGTTCCGCTCTACCGCGATCCGCGATCCCAAATTCCGGTGACGCAATTCGATTTCAAAGATGCCGAGAAAGCCGGATTGGTGAAATTCGATTTCCTCGGACTGAAGACGCTGACCGTGATCGCCAAGGCGCAAGCGCTGTTGAAACAGCGCGGAATCGATGTCGATACCCAGCGGATCGGCTTCGATAACCGGCCGACCTTCGAAATGCTGGCACGCGGCGAAAGCGTCGGCGTGTTCCAGCTCGAAAGTCAGGGTATGCGCGACCTGATTAAGCGGCTGAAACCCGATCACATCAACGATCTCGTCGCGCTCGTCGCACTGTACCGCCCGGGGCCGATGGATTCGATCCCGAAATACATCGCCTGCAAACATGACCGCGAGAAACCGGAATATCTGCATCCGAATCTCGAACCCATTCTGCGCGATACATTCGGCGTCATGACGTATCAGGAAGACGTCATGCGCATCGCCCGCGAACTTGCCGGATTTTCGATGGGCGAGGCCGATCTGCTGCGCCATGCAATGGGCAAAAAAATCGCCGCGAAAATGGCGATCATGCGGGAAAAATTCATCAGCGGCGCCGTCAACAACAAGATCGACGGCGATATTGCGGGCCAGATCTTCGATCAGGCGGCGAAATTCGCTGGTTATGGATTCAACAAGGGCCACGCCGCCGCCTACGCGCAGGTCGCCTATCAGACCGCATATCTGAAGGCCAATTATCCGGTTGAATTTCTCGCCGCCTCGATGACGCTCGATATCGGCAACTCCGACCGGCTGAATGTTTTCCGTCAGGAAGCCCGCCGGCTCGGCATCGACGTGCGTCCGCCGGATGTCAATCGCTCGGACGTTTTCTTCTCCTGTGCAAAAGACGGAGATCGCGGCATCATAAATTATGCGCTTGCGGCGGTGAAGAATGTCGGGCCACAGGCGATGGAGCATGTTGCCGCCGTTCGCCAGCAGGGCGGAGCATTCCGCTCCATTGGTGATTTCGCCGCGCGGATCGATCCGAAACTGGTCAACAAACGCGCACTTGAGAGTCTGATCAAGGCGGGGGCTTTCGATGCGCTCAATCGCAACCGCAAACAATTGGTCGAATCGGCGGATGCGATCCTTAACCATGCGGCGCGCAGAATGCGTGACCGGATCGAAGGGCAGTCCAGTCTGTTCGGATCTGCTCCGGCGGCCGGCTCGAATAGCCGAACGGGTGGCGGCAGCGACGAACCAGTGCTCGCCGCAATGGATGACTGGCCACCCCATGAGCGGCTTGCCGAGGAGTTCTCCGCGGTTGGTTTTTATCTTTCGGGACACCCGCTGGATGGCTACGCGACCGCGCTGAAACGCCTCGGTGTGTCGACATTTGCCGACCTGCTCTCAGATGCCAGACGATCGGCAGTCAAAGCCACGGTGGCAGGTGTGGTGATCCGGCGTCAGGAGCGGCGGGGCAAGAGCGGCGATCCGTTTGCATTCGTGGCATTGTCCGATCCGACCGGCATGTTCGAAGTGATGGTTTTCTCCGAAGCATTGGCCAGTTCGCGGCAATTCCTGGAAATCGGCAAGCCGGTTTTGCTCCGTGCCGTCGGAGACTGGGTCGAAGACGAGCTGAAATTGCGTGCGATTTCGATCGAGGATCTGGATGCCGCCGCCGCAGGGGCAGGCGAGGGCCTGAAAATACGCCTCAACGATATGGCCCCAATTCCACGGATTGCCCAGGAACTGAATGCGCCGGGCAAAGGCCTTGTCACTCTGGTTGTCCCGGGCCCGGACCGGCGCGAAATCGAGATCGCATTGCCCAGACGCGTTCAGGTGAATCCGCGCATCAAGACGGCTTTGGCAGCACTCTCGGGTGTGGCCGAAGTGGAATCCGTTTGAGCCGGGGCTGGCTCGCAGCCGCTCTGATTTTGGACCTGGTCCTGCTCGTCTTTGGCGTTTATATGGCGAAATCCGCCGCGGATATCGCCATTCGGACCGGGGGAGATACTGCCCCGCTGGCAATCGCCGTCCTATTTACAGTCTTACCGGTTTTCTGCCTCGTTGCGCCTTTCGCCGCTCGCCAGGCTGCCCGGCGAAACCGGCCGCAGACCCAGCTGGTAGCCCTGTTCGCCGCGCCGTGGGTTTACGCGCTTTTCCTGCTGGTCTTTCTGTTCAATTCGTGACCACCTCCGGCGGCACCGGCTGCCCAGCCCAGCTTGCGTGCGGCCTCTGAAGTTCCTATAAGCCCGGCACCCCACAACGCGGGTTCAGGGCGGATGGCGAAAAAGGCTCTCCCGCCCCTCCGGTGTTCGCAAATGCGAACCACTCCCGCGCCAGGATGAACCGGAAAAAAAGGAGTTATCATGGCACTGCCAGAATTGAGTTTGCGTCAGCTATTGGAGTCTGGCGCGCATTTTGGCCACCGCACTCAGCGGTGGAATCCCAAGATGTCGTCGTACATCTTCGGAGTCCGCAACGACATTCACATCATTGACTTGACCCAGACCGTACCGCTGTTTCACCAGGCCTTGCTGGCGATGCGTGATGTGGTTGCCGGTGGCGGGCGCGTGCTGTTTGTCGGCACGAAGCGGCAGGCGGCCGAGCCGGTCGCCGGAGCGGCCAAGCGTTGCGCCCAATATTACGTCAATCACCGCTGGCTCGGCGGGACGCTGACCAATTGGCAAACGATCTCGCACTCAATCAAGCGGCTGCGGAATCTGGAAGAGACCCTGGATACGGCGCACAGCTCCGGTCTGACCAAGAAGGAGTTGCTGCAGCTCATGCGCGAGCGTGACAAGCTCGAGCGCTCGCTGGGCGGCATCAAGGAGATGGGTGGCCTGCCCAGCATGCTTTTCGTCATCGATACCAACAAGGAATCGATTGCCGTTGCTGAAGCCCGCAAACTGGAAATTCCGGTGGCGGCGATCCTCGATTCCAATTCCGAGCCGGAAGGAATTGCCTATCCGATTCCCGGTAATGACGACGCCTCGCGGGCCATCGCACTTTATTGCGACCTTGCGGCCCGCGCCGTGATCGACGGTTTGTCCGAAGGCCAGGTGGCGTCCGGGGTCGATATTGGCGCGGCCGAGGACGTTTCCGGACAGGTCGGGCGCGGCTCCGCGCATGCAGAAGTCGAGGCAAGCCCCCTCGGCTGATACGCCCCACCAAAAAACACAGAGGGGGCGAAAGGAACAATCATGGCAAATATACCTGCCGGCATGGTCAAGGATTTGCGCGACAAGACCGGCGCCGGAATGATGGACTGCAAGACCGCACTCACCGAAACGAATGCCGATTTCGAGCAGGCAGTGGACTGGCTGCGCAAAAAGGGATTGGCAAAGGCGGCGAAAAAGGCCGGCCGCACGGCCGCCGAGGGGCTGATCGGAATTGCCACGCAAACCGACTGCGGTGCAGTCGTCGAAGTCAACTCGGAAACGGATTTCGTCGCCCGGGGAGGCGAATTTCAGGACTACGTCCGCAAGGCCGCGCAACAGGCGCTGGAAGAAGAGGGCGAGCTTGAGCGTTTGCTTCTGTCGCCATTCGACGACGGCCAGACCATGGCGGAGGCGCTGACGGCGCTGGTCGGGAAAATCGGGGAGAACATGTCGGTGCGGCGCAGCGCCGGTCTGGCGGTGTCGCCAGGTGTTGTCGCCTCCTACATCCACAATGCCGCCGCTCCCGATCTCGGCAAGATCGGTGTCCTCGTCGCACTGGAATCCGAAGGAAATGTCGATGCGCTGCAACGCCTCGGCAAGCAACTCGCGATGCATGTTGCGGCTGCCAATCCCCTGGCTCTGACGGCCGATGCGCTGCCCCCGGAAACTGTCGCGCGCGAGCGCTCGATCTATGAAGATCAGGCGCGGCAAACCGGCAAGCCCGAAGGTGTGATTTCCAAGATGGTCGACGGGCGGATGCGGAAATTCTACGAAGAGAATGTGCTGATGTCGCAAACCTTTGTCGTCGATGGCGAGACGCCGGTATCGAGGGTCCTGGAAAACGCCGCGAAGGATGTCGGGGCTCCGGTCCGGATTACCGGATTTGTGCGATTTGCGGTGGGTGAAGGAATCGACAAACCGACAACTGATTTTGCCGCCGAAGTGAGGGCGACGGCCGGAACATCTTAATTCGGCATGTCAGGACGATCGATGGCAACTGTCCCCAAATACAAAAGGGTCCTCGTCAAAATTTCAGGCGAGGCGCTTATGGGGACACAGGATTACGGCATCCATACCGCGACCGTTGAGGACATCGCTGGTGACCTGAAAGAAGCGTCAGACCTTGGCGCAGAGGTATGTCTGGTGGTTGGCGGCGGTAACATATTCCGCGGACTTTCCGGCGCCGCAGCCGGGATTGAACGGGCCACCGCAGATTATATGGGGATGCTCGCAACTGTGATGAACGCTTTGGCGCTTCAGGCGGCGCTGGAGCGGATTGGTTTGCCCACGCGGGTGCAGTCGGCGATCCCGATGATGTCGATCTGCGAGCCATATATCCGCCGGCGCGCGATGCGCCATATGGAAAAGGGCAGGCTTGTCATCTTTGCCGCAGGGACCGGAAATCCGTTTTTCACCACCGATACCGCCGCGGCATTGCGGGCTGCGGAAATGGGCTGCGATGCGATGTTCAAGGCAACCCAGGTGGATGGCGTCTACAGCGGCGACCCGAAATTCAACCCCAATGCAGAACGGTATGAATTTTTGACCTACCACGACGTCCTGTCGCGGGACCTCAAGGTCATGGACGCCTCGGCGGTGTCGCTGTCACGAGAAAACCGCATTCCCATTATCGTTTTCTCCATCCGGAGCAAGGGAAATTTGAGCGCGGTATTGCGAGGGACAGGCCGCTGCACGGTGATTGGCGAGCCCGCTTGAGTTAAACAGTGCGGGCCGGATTTAGGGGAGATACGAATGGCCCAGACACCGCCGTTCGACAAGGAAGACGTGAAGCGGCGCATGAAAGGCGCCGTGGGAACTCTTCGTCACGAGTTCGCAGGGCTTCGGACCGGCCGTGCCAATCCGGCAATTCTGGAACCGGTCACGGTCGAGGCCTATGGCGGGACAATGGCCGTCAATCAACTTGGGACGGTCAGCACGCCGGAGCCACGACTACTGACGGTCCAGGTGTATGACAGGAGCCTCGCTAAAGCGGTCGACAAAGCGATCCGCGATGCCGGCCTCGGACTTAACCCCCAATTGGATGGTCAACTGATTCGGATTCCCATTCCGGAACTGAACGAAGAACGGCGTCGTGAACTGGCGAAACTCGCCGCAAAATATGCCGAGCAGGCGCGAATTGCCGTGCGCAATGTCCGGCGCGATGGGATGGATCAGTTGAAGCGTCTCGAAAAGGAGCACAGCATCAGCGAGGATCAGCATCGCAAGCTGTCCGACGAGCTTCAGAAGCTGACCGACGAATCGATCCACGAGGTCGACGGAATCCTGAGTGCGAAAGAACAGGAAATCATGCATGTCTGAGCGGACCGGTTCGGTGCAGAGAAAAGGAAAGTGATTTGACCAAGCCTGTGTCCGATCCGAATCCCACATTGCCCGTTCCGCCGGCGAAACTGCCGCGGCACGTTGCGATCATCATGGACGGAAATGGGCGCTGGGCGAGAAACCGGCTGCTTCCACGCGAAGCCGGACATGTCAAGGGGATCTCGGCCGTCCGCAAGGTCGTGCGCGCTGCGCGCGCTTTGGAACTGCAATATCTGACGCTGTACACTTTCTCGACCGAAAACTGGCGCCGCCCGGAATCCGAAGTTCGTCACTTGATGGGCCTCTTCCGGCGCTATTGCCGGGCGGACATCGAGAAACTTCACGCCCATAATGTCCGTGTCCGATTTATCGGAGCCCGGACGGGGCTGGCGCCCGACATTGCCGATTTGATCGAGGGCGCAGAAACGCTGACCGCGCGCAACACCGCGCTCAATCTGGCTTTTGCCTTCAACTACGGATCGCGCGAAGAATTGGCGGATGCTGCGAGGCAACTCGCGAAATCCGCCATGGCCGGGGACACCGATCCCGATTCCATTACCCCTGACTTGCTGGGCAGCAGCATGCAGAGTGCGGGAATACCGGATGCCGATTTGGTCATCCGCAGCGGCGGCGAGCGTCGGCTATCAAACTTCCTTCTCTGGCAAGCGGCCTATGCGGAGCTCGTATTCGTCGACAAGCTTTGGCCCGATTTTGGCGCCGCGGATCTGGAGGCGGCACTTGCCGAATTTGCCCGGCGTGAACGGCGATTCGGCGGAGTTTCGGCCGATGCTTCGCGCGGGGATTCCGCGTTGCGCAGCTTTGCGACGGCACTTTTTGAGCCACGGCGCTGATGGGATCACAGCCATCCATGTCTGCCTCGATTGAGTTGCCGGCCCGGGCGATTTCGGGGATCATCCTGATTGTCGCCGCGGTACTGGCCGTGTTTGCCGGTGGAATCCTTTTCGGCGCGTTCGTCGTCATTGGTGCCGTTGCCGGGCTACGCGAGTGGCACCGGCTGGTGAACAATGGGAAGTTGGCGCCACAAATGTTTGTCACGGCGATTTCGGTGGTGGCGGCGGTTGCTCTGGTGCTCGCATCAAACGATCTCCTATTCGGGTTGGCGGCTATTCTTGCCGGAGTAATGTGCACGCTGGTTTGGTGTTTATTCGGGAACCGATCACCGGCGTGGCACGCGTTGGGGGCGGTGTATCTTGGAATTCCAGCGACTGCCCTGATTCTGCTTCGCGGGGCGGGCGGCGCCCATCTGCTGCTCGGCATCCTGCTTGCCGTGTGGACCGCCGATACCGGCGCACTGCTCGGTGGCCGGGCGATTGGCGGGCCAAAACTGGCGCCGAGATTATCGCCAAACAAGACCTGGGCCGGCTTTATCTGCGGCACTTTCGCCGCAGGTCTGGTGGAAGCCCTGTACATCGCGCTGCTCGGTGGCAGCGCCATCACCGGATTGGGCTTCGGAATCACCATCGCGCTGTTTGGCCATGCCGGTGATCTGTTCGAGTCCTGGGTGAAGCGACATTTTCAGGCCAAGGACAGCGGTGGTCTTATCCCGGGTCATGGCGGCGTACTCGACCGGATTGACAGCCTGCTTTTCGTAGCGCCAGTTTGTGCATTCTTGGTGCTCTTTACCGGCCTCAATCCATTTCAGGGTCTACCACCATGAGGGACGGTGTTTCTGCGTCAAATCATCCGGCCATCCATCTGCTGCCAGTGCTCGGACGCCGGGTCACCATCCTGGGCAGTACGGGTTCAATCGGAACTTCGACGCTGGACGTGATTCGGTTTGCCCGCGAACATTACGGGCCGAATGTGTTTCCCCTGCAAGCGCTCACCGCCCAACAGAACGTCGCCCGGCTCGCGGCGCAGGCGCGCGAGCTGCGCCCAGCCGTCGCAGTGATCGGCGATGTGTCGATGAAATCTGCACTGGCCGAGGCGCTCGCAGGCACAGGCGTGGAGGCTCTTGCCGGCCCGGACGCGCTGATCGACGCCGCGCAAAGACCGGCGGAAATGGTTGTGAGCGCGATTGTCGGCGCGGCCGGATTGGCGCCGACGCTGGCGGCCGCCAAACGCGGCGCAATCGTCGCCCTGGCGAACAAGGAATGTGTTGTCGCCGCCGGTGAAGTTTTCCGCCGGGCTGCTGCCGATTCCCGCGGTGTTCTGATCCCGGTGGATTCAGAACACAGTGCGGCATTCCAGCTTCTCGATTTTGCCCAGGCGCAGGCGATCGAAAAAGTCACGCTGACCGCCTCGGGAGGCCCGTTCCGCAGCTGGTCGCTGGAACGCATGGCGGCTGTGACACCGGAACAGGCGGTACGTCATCCAAACTGGTCGATGGGGGCCAAGATTTCCGTCGACAGCGCGACTCTTATGAACAAGGGGCTGGAACTCATTGAAGCCCATGTTTTGTTCGGGATGGCTCCGCACAAGCTGGATGTGATCGTGCACGCACAGTCCGTGGTTCACTGTCTCGTGTCATACACCGACGGGTCTGTTCTCGCCCATCTCTCGGCCCCAGATATGAAAACGCCGATCTCGCTGGCCCTGAGCTGGCCGCACAGGATCGCTTCGCCTGCACGCGTATTGAACCTTGCCGAGCTGGGCCAGATGACCTTTGAGAGTCCGGATTATCAGCGGTTCCCGTGTCTTCGTCTTGCACGGGATTGCCTCCAATTGGGCGGCAACGCACCAACGATCCTGAATGCGGCGAATGAGATCGCCGTGGAGAGCTTTCTTGATCGCCGAATCGGGTTCCTCGGAATTGCCGAAATAGTGGAGCAAACGCTTAACAGTTTTGAGCGTATCAATTACGGGCCCGCACCCTCGGGTTTGGATGACGTGCTGGAACTGGATGCCGCCGCGAGGGCACGGGCGAGCGAGTTCACCCGCCAGGCCGCGGGCAGGGCTGCATAGGGAGTTCGGACCGTGCCTGCAGTGATCGAACATTTCTTTTCCTGGCTGGGTGTTGGGTTCCCGGCATTCCTGTTTGTCATCACGCTGGTCGTGTTTTTCCACGAGCTCGGACACTTCATTGTCGCGCGTTGGTGTGGCGTGCGCGTGGAGGCGTTTTCGGTGGGATTTGGCCGCGAAATTTTTGGCTTTACCGACCGTAAGGGCACGCGCTGGAAGATCTCGTGGATACCGCTGGGCGGTTATGTGAGATTTCTCGGCGACGCGGATGTCTCGAGCCGTCCCGATCCGAATGTGATGCGCGAATATCACGAGCGGAAACTCGCCGGGACAGATTCGGATGCGAAGATCTACGGCGAGCCCATGCACATGCGACCCGTCTTGCAGCGTGCAATGGTCGCCGCGGCCGGACCGGTTGCGAACTTCCTTCTGGCAATCGTTATTTTTGCCGCCGTGCTGCTGGCGACAGGCAAACCGGCCGCGCCCCCTGTGGTTGAAGCAGTGACCAAAGGATCGGCTGCGGAAATGGCAGGAATTCGCCCAGGCGATTCCATCGTGAAGGTCGGAAACCTGGCGGTGAAGGATTTTACCGCATTGCAGCGGGTCGTTTCCGCGAATGCCGGCCGCCAACTGCAGCTGACGATCTTGCGTGACAACCATCAGTCTGTCGTTCCGGTTGTGCCGTCAAGCGTCGAGGGGAGCGACGAAAAGGGCGCCAAATACAGTTTCGGCCGGCTTGGAATCCGCGACACTTTGGTCAAAGTGGGACTTGGAGAAGCACTCGCAGGCGGCGTCAATCAAACCTGGTTCGTCATTGCACAGACTGGTTCCTACGTCGCCAAGATCGTGACCGGAAGAGAAAGCCCGGATCAGTTGCATGGAATCGTCGGCATCGGCGAAGTATCAAGCGAGGCGGCGCAGATCGGGTTTATGGCCCTCTTGAGTCTGGCGGGCCTGATGTCGGTGAGCATCGGGCTTGTGAATCTTTTGCCCATTCCGGTGCTCGACGGCGGGCACCTGCTGTACTATGGATGTGAAGCGGTACTTGGCAGGCCGTTGGGGGAGCGCGCGCAGGAAGTTGGTTTCAGGCTGGGATTGGCTTTCGTTCTTTGCCTGATGCTTCTTGCGACGTTTAATGACCTGGTCCGCCTAAACCTCTTTTAATCCAAAGTACGTCGCGCAATCGCTCGCCGGCGTATAAAAGGCGAGCGATGACCTCGAGAGGCCACCTTATCGCCCGAAGCGCGCGCCTCTCGGCCTGCGCCTTGGTGCTGAACTACAGTGTCGGGGGGGCATTGGCCCAGGCCCCTTCGCCACCAGCGACTGCAGCTGCGCAAGCCGCCCCTGAACCACCCGCTCTGCCGATGAGTGGTCCGGCGCCACCGGGCCAACAGATGACGCTGGAACAGGCGGCGCCGGTGATCATGCCAATGCCTGCTCCCCCCGGCCAGGGGATCATACGGCGCATCGTCGTCGAAGGAACGCAGCGCATCGAGCCCGACAGCGTGCTGTCGTATCTGCTGTTGCGTCAGGGCCAGCCCTACGACCCGGCAGTCGCGGACAGATCACTCAAAGTGCTTTTCGACACCGGCCTATTCTCAGACGTGCGTATGGACTGGGACGGAATGACGCTGACCGTAAGAGTCGTCGAAAATCCGATTCTGAACCAGGTGGTGTATGAAGGTAATTCTGCGATTTCGGATACCGACCTGAACAAGGAAGTGCAAGTTCGTCCGCGCATGGTGTTCACGCGTGCCCGCGTCCAGGCCGATGTGCAGCGGATTATCGAACTTTATCGCCGGTCGGGGCGATTTGCCGCAACCGTTGAACCGAAGATCATTCAGCGCCCGCAGAACCGGGTCGATCTTGTATTCGAGATCAATGAAGGCCCCACGACCGGGGTTGCCGCGATCAATTTCATCGGCAACCGCGTCTTTCAGGATTCCGATCTCCGCAGTCAGATCGCGACGACGACCAGCGCGTGGTGGAAACTCCTCAGCACCAACGACAATTACGATCCGGACCGTTTGACATTCGACCGCGAACAATTGCGCCGGTTTTATCTTGCGCGCGGCTATGCGGATTTTCGGGTCATTTCCGCGGTCGCCGAACTGGCGCCGGACCGGCGAAATTTCTACATCACGTTTACGCTGGACGAGGGCGACCTCTACCATTTCGGCAATGTTCAAATTCAGTCGCAAATACGCGATCTGAATCCGAACACGCTCCAAGCGCTGCTGCTAACCAAACCGGGCGACGTTTACAATGCCGACCTGATCGACAAGTCGATCGAGGCGCTGACTTTCGCGGCAGGCACCCAGGGCTTCGTTTTCATCGACATCCGTCCGCGCGTTCAGCGTAATGCGGAGACGAAAGCCATTGATCTTTTTTATGAGATCAACGAGGCGCCCCGCGTCTATGTCGAGCGCATCAATATTGTCGGCAACACCCGCACGCGCGACGAGGTGATACGGCGCGAATTCCGGTTATCGGAAGGTGACGCCTTTAACCGTGTACTTGCGGATCGTTCGCGCACACGCATCCGGGCACTGGGATTCTTCAAGGACGTCACGATCAAGGAGGATCCGGGCACCACGCCGGACCGGACCGTTCTGACAGTGACGGTCACGGAGCAGCCGACCGGCGAACTTGCACTTGGCGCCGGCTATTCCTCGTTTCAGGGACTGTTGCTGAATTTCAGCTATACCGAGCGCAATCTGTTCGGACGCGGACAATTCATCCGGGCGAATATCTCCGTCGGAACGTTTCAGAAGGACTATGATTTCCGCTTCACGGAGCCATATTTCCTCGGGCGGCCGCTATCGGCTGGCTTCGTCGCCTATGACGTCATCACCGACTTTTCGCAATTTCTGGGCTATGTCTCGAGTGTGAAAGCCCTTGGAATCGAGTTCGGATTTCCGGTGTCGGAATTTGGCCGCTTCTCGCCGCATTACAATTTTGCCTACACCAATATTTCGCCAACCAACACAACGGCGACGGCAGTTCTGTTTGCTCAGGGTGCTTATTCGGCTTCTTCGATCGGCTACACTTACACCTATGACACGCGCGACGATCCGGTCAAACCGACGACGGGTGTGGACTTCTACCTGACCCAGGACGTTGCAGGCCTGGGCGGAGATCTCGATTATCTGCGCACGACAGCGGGCTTTCAGTACTATCACCCGTTCTTTTTCAATCTGGTCGGCGAGTTTGCGGCCAATGCAGGTTACATCACCGCGTATGGCGGCACACAGATCCCAATCAATGAGCGCTTCTTCAAGGGCGGCCCGTCATTTCGCGGATTTCAGATCGCTGGTGTCGGACCGCGCGACACCGTACCGAATGTTTCCGTCGGAGGTCAGCTCTTCGCCATCGGCACCTACCAGGTGCGCCTGCCGGATATTCTGCCGCCCGATTACGGTATCAATCTTTCGGCCTATACGGATTTCGGCACCGTGGGTCTGATCCATGGTGAGAACACCACCTGCACCGCGGCCAGCTGTATCCGTGATAATCTTGCCATGCGCGTCACCGCGGGCGTGGCTATCAACTGGAAATCCCCCTTTGGCCCCATTGAGATAGATGTAGGCTATCCATTACTGAAGCAAAGCTATGATAAACCCCAGGCGATCTGGTTGAATGCCGGCACGCAATTCTGACGCAAGAGGATTTACGCTGATGAAAAGGCCCTTCACGCAGCACCTGACGGTTCTTCTCGCGCTGGCCGGAGTCGGCATCGGATCAGGTGTCGCGTTGCAGGCATTTGCCGCGACCCAGACCGCTCAGCCGCGCGCCGTGATCTCCAATCCGACCGCAACAGTAGCGGCGCCAGCCCCGGCTGCCCAAAATGGCCCTCCCGCCCCGCGCATCATCGTCATAGATCGCAACTACATCCTTCAGCGTTCGTCCGCAGGACAGGATATTCTGAACCAGACGCAGAACCTCTCCAAGGCGGCGGAGACTGAGTTCAAATCCCAGGAAACCGAGCTGCAGGCGGAGGCCACCAAGCTGCAGCAGGATCTCGCTATCGCCGCGCCTAACGTGCGCGACCAGAAAGAAAAGGAATTCACCGGAAAGCAGCAGGCATTCCAGACCAAGGTCTCACAGCGCCAGGCGGAAATTCAGGCCGGATTCCAGAAGGCCGCACACCAGATCGAAGTCGCACTCGAACCGATACTCAAGACAATCATGGTCGAGCGTGGAGCGAATATGGTTTTTGACCGCTCAGCCGTGATTCTTTCCACGGTGGACGTCGACGTCACGCCGGTTGCAGTGCAGCGGCTCGACAAAGCGTTGCCCCATGTCAAAGTGGAACTGGCCGCGGCGCCGGCGGCCGGTGCTGCTGTTGCGGCGAAGAGTCCTGCATCGCCTGTTCTCCCGGCTGCGACACCCAAGAAATAAATCGGGACGGGGTAGAATTCGATGGCGGATCCGCGATTTTACGACAACCGCGGTCCGTTCCGGCTTTCGGAAATCTGCCGCGCGGCGCAGATTGAAGCGGATTCTGCAAACCAGGACGACTCGGTTCACGACGTTGCCGCGCTGGACTGTGCTGGTCTGCTCCACCTTACTTTTCGCGAACAGCGAAAGGCCCCGGGACCCCGTCCCACCAATGCAGGATGGTGCATTATTGGGCTGGGCGAAGGTGCACCGGAAACCTCCCGCACGGTACTTCTGAGAGCCAAATCCGCCCAATCTTCCTTCGCCGCCGTGGCGCAGATGTTCTATCCGGAGTGCGAGTCGGCGTTTTCTGCACAAGACGTGCCGGTCCATCCATCCGCGAAAATTGGTGCGGGCGTAATCCTGTCACCGGGTGTGGTTATTGGTGCCCATGCTGAAATCGGCGATGGCACCAGAATCGGGCCCAATGCCACGGTCGGCAGGGGGGTAGCCATCGGGCGCGGGTGTGAAATTGGCGCGCAAACCGTGCTTGGATTCGCGTATGTGGGGGATGAAGTCGTCATCCAGCCAGGTGCCGTGATCGGCGCATCGGGCTTTGGTTTTTCGGCAGGACCGCGCGGCCATGTCAAAATTCCACAGCTCGGGCGTGTGATCCTGCAGGACCGGGTTGATATTGGCGCCAACTCAACCATCGACCGTGCGGCCCTTGGCGATACTGTCATTGGCGAGGGTACAAAAATTGATAATCTTGTTCAGATTGGCCACAACGCGCGTGTCGGCCGTCATTGCCTGATCGCCGGCCAGGCTGGTCTCTCGGGAAGTGTCACGCTTGGCGACTTCGTTGTTATGGGAGGCAAAGCCGCCGTTGCCGATCATCTTACGGTTGGTGACCGTGCGCGGCTGGCCGGTTTTGCCGGAGTTGCACATGATCTGGAAGGTGGCCGCGATTATGGCGGTGTCCCGGCGCGTCCGATCCGTGAATGGCACCGGCAAACCGCGTATCTTTCGAGGATCACACGAGGCGATATGAAGCGGCGATGATGGAGGCTGCGGCACATCCTGTTTTGGATATGGAGCAGATCAAGCGGCTGTTGCCGCACCGTGCACCATTTCTGTTTGTCGAACGCATTTCCGATATTGTGGCCGGTCAGTCGGCCACCGGCTGGAAATCCGTCAGTTTCAATGAACCGTATTTCGCCGGACATTTTCCCGACTACGCTGTCATGCCAGGCGTGTTGATTATCGAATCCATGGCTCAGACGGCCGGCGCTTTCGTCGTGCATATGTTGGGGCTGCGGGGTCAGAATCGATTGGTTTATTTCATGACCATCGATAAAGCGCGGTTTCGCCGGCCGGTGCATCCCGGAGACGTATTGCGAATGCCGGTCAAAGTGATACGCCATCGCGGGACAGTGTGGCGCTTCGAGGGCAAAGCGTATGTCAATGAGGAGCTTTGCGCCGAAGCCGAGTACAGCGCCATGATTACCAATCAGATCATGAACGCGGCCCCGAACGCTTCGACCGGGACCTGAGCGGATGGCGAAGGTTCATCCCACGGCGATCGTCGAAGACGGCGCGAAGCTGGATTCCGATGTCGAAGTCGGACCTTTTTCGATTATCGGGAACGGCGTTTCGTTGGCTGGAGGTGTTCGTGTCCAGTCCCATGTCGTGATCACCGGCGCAACTGAAATTGGCGAAAGAACGGTCATCTATCCGCATGTTGTGATCGGGGGCGCCCCGCAATTTCGCAGCGATAAAGGCACGGATACTCGCATCATCATCGGGGCAGACAACATCATTCGCGAGCATGTCACGATCAGCCGCGGATCGAACAAAGGAGGTGGACTGACGCGGATAGGAAGCCGCGGTTATTTCATGGCCTACAGTCACATC
This sequence comes from Micropepsaceae bacterium, assembly GCA_036273455.1. Classification (GTDB taxonomy): domain Bacteria; phylum Pseudomonadota; class Alphaproteobacteria; order Micropepsales; family Micropepsaceae; genus CAIYRG01. The sequence continues at coordinate 16,180 of DASUHP010000041.1, forward strand.
GGACATGACTGTCATGTCGGTGACGGTGCCACGTTCGCCAACGGGGCGCAGTTGGGCGGACATTGCGAGATTGGCGAGGGAGTGAATATCGGCGGGTTGGCGGCGGTTCAGCAATTTAGCCAAATCGGCTCATATGCATTTGTCGGTGGCGTGACGGGCGTGCCGGGCGATGTCATTCCCTATGGTATGGTTTGGGGCGATCGCGCTCGGCTGCAAGGATTGAATCTTGTAGGATTTAAGCGACGAGGTCTGTCGCGCGACAGGATTCACGCTTTGCGCGCTGCTTTCCGTGCGATCTTTTTCGGCGAGGGCTCGCTTTCCGGTCGGGTTGCGCAGGCTGCGGAGCGCTGGCACGATGTTCCCGAGATTCAGGAAATCACGCGTTTCATGCAAGCCAAACGCAAGCGTCCTCTTTGCATGCCCGAGCGCGAACAGGGCGGTAGCGAAAGTGTCATCGCCTGAGATGGCGACGGCCGGTCCTTTGGGCATTATCGCGGGCGCGGGTGAGCTTCCGCTCGCCATCGCACGCACGCTCCACGAAGATGGTAGACCTGTATTTGTTCTGGCGCTGGACGGCATTGCCGACGCCCAGGCGTTCAGCAAACTTCCCCATGCCATGGCGTCGTTGGGCGATGTTGGGACAGCAGTCCGGCTTCTCAAACAGGCCGGCTGTTCGGAAGTCACGCTCGCAGGAAAAGTCGTGCGGCCCGACTTCTCAAAGCTCAAATTGGATGATTTGGGAGCGCAATATATCGCGCCGATTTTGGCGGCCGCTCGCCAGGGCGACGACGCGCTGCTCCGGGCCGTCATGTCGATGTTCGAAAAGCAGGGATTTCTGGTTACCGGAACGAGCGACATCACGCGGGTACTGCTGGCGCCGTCCGGCGCGCTCGGCCGGTTTGAGCCCGGGGCCGAAGTACTGCCGGACATTGAGCACGGTTTTAGAGTGGTGAGCACACTTGGCGCACTCGATATCGGGCAGGCGGCTGCCGTTGCCGGCGGACTGGTCCTGGCCGTCGAGGCGGCGGAGGGTACCGATGCGATGCTCAAGAGGGTTGCCGATTTGCCTCCGGCGCTGCGCGGAAGCATGACAGCGCGATGCGGGGTTCTGGTGAAGGCGCTGAAGCCGCATCAGGACAAGCGCGTGGACCTGCCGGTGATCGGTGCCCGGACCGTAGATCTCGCCTCCGCCGCGGGCCTCGCCGGCATTGCATTGCAGTCGGAAGGTGTCCTGATCCTGAATCGGCCACGGGTAATCGAACTTGCCGACAATGCCGGATTATTCGTGTACGGAGTTAAAAAGGCGGAAATACCGGGTGCATAAGCCTGGCGCGTTAACGCTCATGCTGGTCGCGGGTGAGCCCTCCGGTGATCAGTTGGGCGCGCAACTCATGGCCGCGCTCCGCGGACTGGACAAGCAGATCAATATCGTGGGCGCCGGCGGGCCGGCCATGATCGCACAGGGATTGAAGCCCCTGTTCACGATCGATGCCACGTCGGTAATGGGCCTGCGGGAAGCCGTGCCCCGCCTTCCGGCAATTCTTCGCCGCGTGCGCGAGGCCGCAGATTTTGCGCTGAAGTCACGGCCCGATGCTCTGGTGATCATCGACAGCCCAGACTTCACGCACAGGATTGCGCAACGCGTGAAGCGCTTTGACCGTTCGATCCCGGTCATCAATTATGCGCCGCCGCAAGTGTGGGCATCACGGTCATATCGGGCGAAAAAAATGGCACGATATGTCGACGCCGTGATCAATTTCTTTCCCTTCGAAAGCGAATTTTTCCGGCGTTACGGAATTCCTGCTTATTGCGCCGGATATCCGGTGGTGGAACGGGCGAACCGGATACGAGGTGGCGCAGCGTTCAGGAAAGCGCATGGCATCGATGCCCGCACACCGGTTCTGGCTGTTCTTCCGGGCAGCCGCAGGAATGAAATCCGGTTTATTCTGCCACCCTTCCGGCGGGCCGCGGCGATTCTGGCGCGCGAGATTCCCGGATTGGTTTCGGTCATCCCAACGATTGGACACGTCGCCGGACTCGTCAGATTGGCTGCTGCGGACTGGCCGACACCGGTTTGGGTCGTCGAGGATGACGATGCGAGATTTGCCGCCATGGATGCGGCCGACGCCGGCCTCGCAGCTTCGGGGACGGTCACGACCGAGTTGGCGCTGGCGCGCAAACCTATGGTCGTCGGCTATAAGATGGGTTGGCTGACCTACCAATTCGCGCGTCAACTCATGCATGTACCCTCCATCGTCCTGATCAATCTGGTTCTCGAACGTCAGGCGGTTCCGGAATTCATGCAGAACGCATGCACGCCCGAGGCGCTTGCGCACGCTCTCAAGCCGCTGCTGGTCGATCAGCAGGCGCGCGATAGCCAACTTCGCGATCTGGATGAGGCCAACCTGGCCTTCGGCCTCGGCAGCGAATCTCCGAGCGAGCGTGCCGCCCGCGCAGTTTTGGCGATTGCACAAAAGCAGAGTGCAGAAATGATGTCAGCCTGATCAGGCACCCAGCAATGTGTCGCGTGCCTCGTTGATTTTGGCGGCAAGATAATCCGATCCACCTCTGTCGGGATGGTTTTGCAGCATCAGCCGCCGGTGTACCGCGCGGATTTCCTCATCGCCGGCGCCGTCATGCAGGCCGAGGATTTTGAGCGCTTCGTCGCGCGACATCGGGCCTTGGCTGCTGTTACCCGATTCGCGCTCGCGCGCATCGTTCCGCCAGTCGGGGCCAATCACGCGATCGAGCCAAGCTTCCAACAGGCGGCCCGATTCTGCGTCATCGGCACTGGCTTCGAAATAGAGATCGGTCAAATCGTCCTGGTTCAGACGGTCGAGGGGTTTTCCCGCATGAGCACCTCTAAGAACGGTGCCCTGCATTTCACCGGTGTCGTGGTCCAGTTCCATTTCCACCCAGGCTGCGCGAACCGAACTCTTGCCACCAGATGAAGCTCGCGGCCGGGATGATCCGCGGGAATAATGCGGCCAACCACGGGGCCAGACATGGCCGCCGGTTGCCAGCCCCCAGGCCATGCTGCCGAGGAAAAGCGCCGGACCCATGCGGCCGGTGAGCGCAAGAAGTACGGTAAACAGGCCGAGCCCTCCCGCACCGGAATAGCGCAAGATGCGGAGCAGCAGTTTGGTGTCCGCATAGGCGAGACCGCGCAGGATCAGCAGGATCACGCCGAGTGCGGCAACGCCGAGGAGGATCGGCCCCAACTATTTGTCCCCGATCTGGCGCGACAGCCGCAGCACTTCGCCGCCAACCTTGGCGCCGTACTTCTTGAGCGCCAATCCACCGCCGGTCGCATAAACTGCCGCGGCCGTCAGAAGCTCGCGAAGCTGCCGCGCGGCACCGGCATCGAACCGGGCATAAACGCCATTCGTCAGCCGCGCGATTTGCTGGAACATGTTTGCGGCAACCGGATCAAATCCTTCGTGAAACATGAATGTCCGCACGCCCAGCAGCGCCAATTTGGCGGCTTTATTGCTGGCAATATCCGCGCTCTCCTCAAAGCAGTCGCCGATGTAAACAAGAGTGCTGACCTTTGAACGCCGTGCTTCCTCATTCGCGTGACTGAGCACGCGGCAGACCTGGGTGCCTCCGCTGAGGCACGTCACGTCCTGCATGCGCTGGCCCAGAACCGACGGCGAAGTCGTCCACTCGCTGGCACGAAACTCACCAAAGCCGCGAAAATATACGAGTTGCACACCGAGACCGCCGATGCCTTCCGCGACTGAGAACATGTCGGTTTGAATATCGGCCGCCCGATCCCAGGTCGCCTGCCGGCTCATGGTCGCGTCAATGGCGAAGATCAGCCGGCCTTTCACCTGACTCAGCGCCGGAACGCGCGCAGCTTTGGACAGAAATGCGTCCACCTCGCGTGAGGAGGAACGTCCGGCCGGCAAATTGTCTTTGGCCATTGCGGTCTCCAGTGCCAATTTTACCCGCCGGCGCCGTGCTGCGCATCAAGAATGCTTCACATTCATGTAATGTGAGCGCGCAATGGCGGATTTCAATATCGTTGATTTTGCAACCCTGTCTGAGTTGCAAAGTGACCAGGCGGCAGCCGTCCTGCATCGGTTTTTCGGGTGTATCCCGGGCTTACGGGAACATGTCGCTCGCGCGGGGCGAAGTCGAATCACTCGCGGAAAGTTCTGACTGGGTTGGCTTCGCAGCGCTGAACGGTGCCAGGTGATCGGCTGGATTGGCGCCATTGAGAGTTATGGCGGCCATGCCTGGGAATTGCATCCGCTTGCCGTTCATCCTGAATCACAACGGCAGGGCGTCGGCAGCGCACTTCTTTCGGCGCTTGAAATCCGGGCGGCGGCGGACGGAGCGGTGACTCTGTTTGGCGGCACCGACGATGGATTTGGTGGCACAAACCTGTTCGGCTGCAATCTCTATCCGGAGCCGTTGGAAGCTTTGAAAAAGCTTCGAGCGGCTTCAGGGCATCCGTCACATTTTACTTGCGCATGGGCTTTGCCGTCACCGGTGTGATTCCGGACGCGAATGGACCGGGCAAGCACAACATCGTCATGGCAAAATGGGTCGGACTTTAGCGACCCATTATTGCTTCGTGGCGGTGAATGGGAATGTGCGGCCGTTCAATTCAACGAAGCCAGCAATCGAGTTGTCTGCCGATAATGTGCCGGAGAAATTCCACAATACGATGTTTCCATTCGCGTTGGCGACGCGCTTCCATTGCCAGCGAATCGCTTGGCCGGCGACCGTGCCGGTCAATTCGCCCTTCGCCTGCGGGCCGGTGCATGATCCGGTCAGTTCGCCGCCAGCTTGAACGATCGCGCATACCGGCCGAACGGCCTGCGATTGGATGTTCCAGGACCCCGAAATCTGAAGAGCCGGTGCGGTGCGCGCGGAGACGGATGCATTCTGAACGCCCGCAGGAGCGGCACCTGCCGTGACGTAAACTTTGTGCTCATCATACGCGATGTACATATGAAGCTTGCTCAGAACCGACATGCCAACAATGAGGTCAGGAAGCCCTGTATCCGCCGGTTTGATCAAACTGCCGGTAGGACGCTGATCACCAAAAGCGCCTGACTGCCTGTCCGGAATCAGATCGATAATCGGATTGGTGACCGTCACACCGTCGAACGACATCGTCGCAAACTGCTTGCGATACGTTTTCGCCGAAGCAACGTTACCAAGTTGGCCCAACGGCCTCACATCGGGAGCGTTTACGTCAACGCCGAACCGGTCCTGCGCAATTCGCAGATTGAGTACGTTATTGGTTGAACCCGTGTCGATGACGGCATCGATCTGTTTTCCGTCCAGCGTTACGGGAATCGTGAGCCGATCAGTCTGTATGACATTGCGTTGTGATGAAAAAGCAGGCGCTGTCCGCAACCCGGCATTGCGCATCGGTACGACGGCTACAGCCTCGGCCTGCCAATAGACGACTTTCCCCTCGCAGTGCTTAGGGGAGAAGAAGGAGAGCTTGTGGCCAGCAAAATCCAGGTCGATATCGACACCGGGGGAAGGAGCAAGGAGTCCCGCAACGCCACCGGCGCCGCGCAGTATGTCACCGGGAAAGACCATGTATTCAGCGCGCCTGGTTTCAATCGTCCCGATCGTAATGGAGGGGATGATAGCCATGCGGTCGGAGACTTTGCCCGCCACATTCGCAATCCTCACTCTCGAGTCGTAGGTTGGAATGTGCAGTTCCGCCGCAGCGGTCTCTGAGATACTGCTCAGCGATCCGCCGGTATCAAAAAGCATCAGGCGCTGTGCATCGCCGAACTTTACCGGCACGAGCATATAGCCACCGGGGCCGGTCGTCGTATCGACGGATGTGATACGCGTCAGAGGAGGGCAGTCATCCGCAGCGGCGATCGCTGGAACAGATGTGGCACTCAGCGCTGCAACGGATAGCAAATAGCTGATACGCATCATTCGCCCCGGTTCGAATTCCGCAGGCGTCAAATTACCTTTAAGCGCACAGTTGTTCAAACTGCGACGTTCGCTGGCCTACCGTGCGTAAACGCGAATAAATCAGTTCACGGCCAATTGCTTGCGCAAAAACGCGATAGTCTTCGCCAAGGCGTCCTGGGCGCTTTTTTTGGAGAAATCCGCGCCAAAACCGTGCATTTCACCGGGATAGATCACCAGATCAACCGGCGCACCCAGCTTCTTCGCCAGCGTCGCCAACTGCTTTCCGTTTTCCACCGGAATGATCTGATCGGCATCGCCGTGCAGGATCAGAAGCGGGGGAAAGCGTTTCGCCGGAGCACCAAGCGGCCATGGCTCTGTCCCGTAATAAATCACGGCAGCAGTGATCTTCGAATCGAGTGTCGATGCGCCGGTGGCCAGAATACCGCCATTTGAAAATCCAATCAGCGCGGCTTTGCCATTCGAGTCCTTCTGTGTTTCGAGATACTCCGCCAGATCGCCAACCATTTTCGCCCAGGCCGGATAGCGCTGTTCGAAAACATCGACGCCGTTCGACATGTATTTCTCGTCCATGTCGCTGTAGTAGTAGACGAGATAGGCATCCATGCCCTGATTGGCCAGATCGGAAGCATAGCGATTGTAATCTGCGATCCGGCGGCCAAAGCCACCAGCGCCGTGCAGCAACAGGACGGAAGGCCGCGGGGCAGTGCCGGGCGCCTTGAATTGAACAACGCTCACCTGACGCTCCGCCGAGGGCAGCGTCATCTTCTTGCCCTGGATGTCCGCGGCGAACGCAGTTCCAGCGGCGAAACACATCATGATTCCGATGGCAAACGCGCGTTGCACCGATTGCAGCATGGCTCAATCTCCCTTCAGGTTCTTTTCCAGGAAGGAAATGGTTCTGGCGAATGCGTCATCGGCGGCCGGTGTACCGAGATTCTGGCCGAAACCGTGATTGATGCCCGGATAGGAGTGAAATTCCACCGGACCGCCAAGTGCCTTTGCCGTTTCGAACAGTTTAATTCCACGGTCGATCGGTTCGCGAGTGTCCGCCTCGCCGTGGAAAATCAGCAATGGAGGAAAGCGCTTTGCGACATACCCCGGCACGCGCGATACGCCGCCATAATAGACCACCGCGGCCTCGATGTTCGGATCGAGGGGTGTCGCATGTGCCGAGAGATTTCCGCCATTGGAAAATCCGACCAGCGCGACTTTTCCGTTTGAGGACGGAAGCTTTTTCACATCCGCCGTCAGGTCGCTGACCAGTTTGGCCCAGGCTGGAAAGCGGAGGATACTGACCATTGGTGCATTGGCCTTGCGGTCCGCGACGTCCTGATCGCTGTAGTAATAAACCATATAGGCGTCGAATCCGTGCGCGGCGAGTTCGCGCGCGTAGTGCCGGAAGTCCTCGATCCGACCTTCCGCGCCGCCCCAGCCCTGGCCGCCATGGAGCATGAGCACCGACGGCCGTTTGGCAGTTCCGGGTGCGGGAAAAAATTCCGCTTTCACCGGGCGCTCGGTAGCGGGAAGTGTCACTTCTCGCGGCTGGTCTGCGGCGGATGCCAGGCCGCCGAAGAGAAAGTTCGCCGCGACAACAAGCGGAAGGGCAATTCGGCCCATGAGACTCATGGCGTTGCTCCGTTCTGGACAGTCGACGGCAGGGGCGGGGAAAGTATTGGACCGTCAAACCGCTCGTGCTTGTGGCGGATAAGTCCGAGCGACATCATCACGACGGTAAAGACTGCCGCGACCGTAATTGTCAGCAGTTTGCGCCACAGCGGCAAACGATATTCGCGGAATGGCTCGTGCCGCAAATCCCAATCACCATCGGTTCTGCGGCGCATATCTTGGTGCCCTTTCAGACGCGCTTGTCCTTTGGAACAAACTCACGCCGCCGCGCACCGGTATAGATTTGCCGGGGCCGCCCGATCTTCTGCTGAGGGTCTTCAATCATCTCCTGCCATTGTGCGACCCAGCCGACGGTCCGCGCAAGAGCGAAAAGAGCGGTGAACATGTCGGTCGGGAAGCCCAGCGCGCTGAGCGTAATGCCGGAATAGAAGTCGATATTCGGATAGAGTTTCTTCTCGATGAAATAGTCGTCCTGCAGCGCGATGCGCTCGAGTTCGAGCGCGGTTTTGAGCAGCGGATCGTTGTGCTTCCCCAGTTCGTCCAGGACGGCATAACACTGGTCGCGCATTACCCGCGCCCGGGGATCGTAGTTCTTATAAACCCGATGCCCAAAGCCCATCAGGCGGAATGGGTCGTTTTTGTCTTTGGCCCGCTTCACATATTCCGGCACCCGGTCGATGGAACCGATCTCCTGCAGCATTTTGAGCGCCGCTTCGTTTGCACCGCCATGCGCAGGCCCCCACAGGCAGGCAATGCCTGCAGCGATGCAGGCAAAGGGGTTCGCGCCGGACGAGCCCGCGAGCCGCACGGTCGAAGTCGATGCGTTCTGCTCATGATCCGCATGCAGAATGAAAATCGTATCCAGCGCCTTCGACAGAACCGGATTGCTGCGATACTCCTGACATGGAACGGCAAAGCACATCCGCATGAAATTTTCGGTGTAGCCGAGGTGATTCAGCGGATAAACGAACGGCTGCCCCATCGAATATTTGTACGCCATCGCGGCGATCGTCGGCATTTTCGCGATCAGGCGGTGGGTCGCGATTTCGCGTTGACGCTTGTCGGTAATGTCGGTCGAGTCGTGATAAAAAGCCGACAGCGCGCCGACAACTCCGACCATGACCGCCATCGGGTGGGCATCGCGGCGAAAACCCCGGAACAGGAAGCTGATCTGTTCATGCACCATCGTGTGATAGGTGATGGTGTGATCGAATTGCTCAAGCTGGCTCGCAGTTGGTAGTTCGCCGTAAAGCAGCAGATAGCAGACTTCGAGGAAGTTCGATTCCTTCGCCAGCTGGTCGATGGGATAACCACGATACAGGAGGATACCGGCCTCACCATCGATGAAGGTGATGTCGCTCTCGCAGGACGCCGTGGAGGTGAAGCCGGGGTCGTAGGTGAAAATATCCGCTTCGCCGTAGAGTTTGCGGATATCGATGACATCCGGTCCTTCGGTCGGCTTCAATGCCGGGAGTTCGATGCGCTTGTTGCCATAGGTGAGCGTAGCCGTCCCGTTGGGCCGTGCCCCGCTGGCTTTCGTGTTCATACTCAAACTCCGTGGTCCGGCAACGGGATGGGGCGCCGACTGCTTGGGCGAAAGCCATGGTTGCACGCGTGTTCTCAGGACTTATTCGCCTTGGGCGCGAATGCGTGTCAAGGCTTCTTCACGTCCCAATGCGACAAGAATATCGAACACCGGAGGAGCGGCGGTACGCCCCGTCAGGACTGCGCGCAACGGTTGGGCAATATCGCCCAAACCGATGCCCTGTTTTTGTGCGAATTCGCGTGTTCTGGCTTCCAAACCCGCGAGATCCCAATCGGCATTTTCCAGCTCACGTGCGAATTCGCCCAGGCGACGGCGTGTGTCGCCTTTGAGCGTCGCTGCGGCTGAGGAGTCCAATGGGGGCGGTCCTGAAATGAAGAGAAATTCAGACTTGTCGAGCAGTTCGGCCAGGGTTTTCGCGCGCGTTTTCAGTTGTGGCATCATCGCGGTCAGCCTGGCATGCGCTGCGCTGTCAAAATTGCGTTCAGGGGAGCGTCGCTCCGCAAAAGCAATCACCTCATCGGCGAGCGCGACGTCCGACATTTCGCGCATGTAATGGGCGTTCAGGCTATCGAGCTTCTTGAGATCGAAGCGTGCCGCCGAACGCCCGATTCCATCGAGATCGAACCATTCAATCGCCTTGTCGGTAGGGATGATCTCCTCATCGCCATGGCTCCAGCACAGTCGTAACAGGTAATTGCGCATGGCTTCCGGCAAGTAACCCATGTCACGATAGGCTTCGACTGCGAGCGCGCCGTGCCGCTTGGACAATTTGGCGCCGTCCGGGCCGTGAATCAGTGGCACGTGGGCATAGACCGGCTCGGGCCAACCCATCGCCTGGATGATCTGAAGCTGCCTCGCTGCATTGTTCAGATGGTCCGCGCCGCGCAGGACGTGCGTTACACCCATATCGAAGTCATCGACGACAACTGCGAGCATGTATGTCGGCGTACCATCGCTGCGCAGCAGCACCATGTCGTCGAGCTGGTCATTGGCCCAGCGGACGGTTCCGAGCACTCTGTCTTCGACCACGGTTTCGCCGGTTTGCGGTGCCCTGAGGCGAATCACGAAAGGCATGCCGTTTTGTTCCGGCCCAGGCTTGCGGTCCCGCCAGCGTCCGTCATAGCGGATCGACTGGCCCTTTGATTTTTGTTCGGAGCGCATCTGCTCCAGTTCCTGCGGCGTCGCATAACAGCAATAGGCGAGGCCCCGTCCCAGCAGGTCCCCGGCAACTTCGCGATGACGCTGGGCGCGGGCAAATTGAAACAGCGGTTCGCCATCCCAGGCGAGGCCGAGCCAGGACAGGCCATTGAATATCGCGCTCACAGCTTCCGGCGTGGAACGCTCCCGATCGGTGTCCTCTATGCGCAGCAGGAAGGTACCGCCGGTATGTTTCGCATAAAGCCAGTTGAAGAGAGCCGTGCGTGCGCCACCGATATGGAGGTATCCGGTCGGCGAGGGTGCAAAGCGCAGGACGGGTGCGGATTTTTGGGTCATTATGTCCTGGGTAGGCGGCTGAAATCGAAGGACCTTGCGGGACACGAGTGCGCACAGCGCTTATAGATTATTTCGGCTTGACGACAGACCGGAATCCGCTCGCGGTGCTGTTCCGGCGGGTTTTTCCCGGCGCGTCCCAACATTCCCGGCAGATCTTTGGGATTGGCGCAATTTCGGCTGTGCTGGCGCGCGAAGATGAGCGCTGGTTCGCGTGGTCGGTGGTGGCGTTCGGAACCGGAATAGCCGTCTATTTCGCGCTTGGCAGCGAACCAGGTCCGGCTTTGGCCGTGACCGCAATGCTCGGCGGTATCACGGCACTCGTGCTGCGGCGGCGAGTATCGGCCGTAGTCGCGAGCTTCGTTCTGCTGGTCGCCGGCAGCTCAGCCTTGGGCTTTGCCGACGCATTATTGCGTACACGGATCGTTGCCGCTCCCGTCATTTCACATGAGACGGAACCCGTTCGCATTACCGGGCGCGTCGAGGACGTTGATATCCGGGCTCCGGACAGGGCGAGGATTATATTGACCGTGTCCAGTATAGCCGGCGGGAATGTCAAACCGGATCTCGTGAGGCTGACCGTCTCGGGCACCCGGGCAATCGCAGCCTCCCAACCCGGCGCCGTCATTTCGGCGCTTGCCGTGCTGCGGCCGCCGCCGGAACCGGCCTTGCCCCGCGGTTATGACTTCGCGCGCTGGGCCTGGTTTCAGGGCATCGGCGGGGTCGGGTTTGTTTACGGGACACCGCGGACCATCCGTGCCTCACCGCCGGATCTGATGGACCGGTTGAACAGCCGGCTCGACGACTTGCGGCTGTCGATGACCAACAGGATCGAGCAGGCCATTCCCGGGCCGGACGGCAGCATCGCGGCAGCATTGATAACCGGCGAGCGCGGCGAAATCGATCCCGACGACAATCAGGCCTACCGTGACTCGGGACTGGCGCATGTCCTGTCGATATCGGGCGTGCATCTGGCTCTTGCCGGTCTCGGCGCTTTCTGGGTGTTGCGTGCGCTGTTGGCGCTGTGGCCCCGGGTGGCATTGACCCAGCCGATCAAGAAATGGGCCGCTCTCGGAGCCCTGCTCGGGTCGGCGTTCTACCTCGCGATCAGTGGCGGCGGATCGCCGGCCGACCGGTCGTTTCTGATGCTGTCCATGATGCTGCTTGGTGTCCTCCTGGACCGTCCTGCGCTTTCCATGCGTTCAGTCGCGATGGCGGCGCTGCTGATTCTGATTTTTCAGCCGGAAGACGTGATCGACCCGAGTTTTCAAATGTCTTTTGGTGCGGTGGTCGGATTGATCGCGCTTGCCGAGTGGCAATCGTCGAGGCAAGCGCCGGTTGTTCAGCCGGCCGGCCGCATCTCCAGAGCCTGGTACAAAGCGCGGCATTATGTGCTCGGAGCTCTTGTCGTCAGTGTGGTGGCGACACTGGCGACGACACCGATGGCCATCTATCATTTCGATCGTGCGGCCGCTTACTCGCTGATCTCGAATTTTTTGGCCGAACCCGTCGTTGCCTTCGTGATCATGCCCGCGGCCGCCGTGGCTGTGGTCCTGATGCCCATGGGAGGCGAACTTCTTCCACTACATCTGATGGGCTGGGGCGTGCATGTCATGAGCGGAATTGCCCATTGGACGGCAGGCTTGCCCGGAGCGACCGCAATGGTCCGGGCGTGGCCGGCATCGGCGCTCGCGATCATGGTGCTGGGCGGACTGTGGATTGCACTATGGCGGCAAAAATGGCGCTGGTTCGGTGTTGCCCCCATCGCTGCCGCTATTCTGCTCATCGTGGCCGACAGGCCGCCGGATTTGCTGATTGCCCGCGACTTGCAGTCTGCGGCGATACGCGGACCGGACGGTCGGCTTGTTGTCATCGGCGCCCGTCCGGACGGTTACACGGCGAGCCAATGGCTGATCCGCGACGGGGATCGCCGTGACTTGGCAACAGCGCGCGCGGCGTCGCATTGCGATGAATCCGGATGTGCCGGTTCGGGCGGGCAGGGCCGAGTTGTTGCAATTCCCGCTGCGACTTCGGCGTTGCCTGATGACTGCCTTCGGGCCCGTATCGTTATCAGCACGATTCCATTGCACGGGAATTGCAGTGGACCGGGGCTGCTGGTGGACAGGTCGGACACCCTGCGCAATGGGGCGATGTCAATTACGTTCTATGGCAATACCAAAATTGTCGATACAGTCGCCGCAGGCCGCGGTGACCGTCCATGGACGAAAGTCAAAGGCCGGTGATTCAATAACGGCGGATAAGACCGATCAGGGTGCCCTGAATGGCGATGCGGTCTGCACCATAGAGCCGCGTCTCGTAGGCCGGATTTGCGGCCTCCAGAGCGATGGAATCGCCGCGGCGGCGCAGTCGCTTGAGGGTTGCTTCGGTGTTGTCTACGAGGGCGACGACAATATCACCGGTATTTGCCGTACTGGTTTTGCGGATGATGACCGTATCGCCGTCGAGAATTCCGGCATTGATCATAGAATCGCCAGTGACTTCGAGGGCGTAGTGCTCGCCACTGCCCATCAAATTCGACGGTACGCCAATGTCGGAAATTTTCTGCTCGATGGCGTCTATGGGTGTACCGGCGGCGATCCGCCCGAGAACCGGCACGCTGCAAGAGAGTTCAGTGTCGGTCCGGCGAATGTGGGAAGCCTGTCTGGTATCCGGCGGAATCCTGTGTTCCACGCGATGATCGCGGTCCAGCCGCAGCGGCCTGATTCCCGGCTCAGACCGGGTGAGCCTTTGCGCCTGATGCCGGGTGGCTGCCGGCCTGAGGCCATCCGAGGCATTTTCGGGCAGCCGGATGACCTCAAGTGCGCGAGCGCGTTTTTCCAGGCGGCGGATAAACCCGCGCTCTTCGAGTGCCGTGATCAGGCGATGGATTCCCGATTTCGACCGTAAATCCAGAGCATCCTTCATCTCATCGAACGACGGGGGTACGCCGGTTTCGCGGATTCGCTGATCAATGAAAGTGAGCAGTTCGTGTTGTTTTTTCGTCAGCATGCTACCCCCACCCAGAGTTCGAAGTGAACAAAGCGAAAACGCGCGAATCGTTCTACTTTAGTTCTTCTGTTCGGTCAACGAGTGTTGGCTGGCGCAAACCGGTGACGGGCCGCTGTCGGTTGTGCTTTCCAGGAGCGTACCGGTCAGCTGGATTGGGCTTCCATCAGCATCACATCCGGAGGGAACTCAAAACGGCTGCAGAATCCTGACGCCGCCTTGTCCGTCATTTGCGCTTTAATTGATCGCGAATGAAACATACGGCTTTGTAATGAATGCGTTTTTGCCGCTGACTGCGCGCGCTTTGCGGCTCAATTATCGAGCAAGAGCGCGTCAACGCGGTCACCCGCCGCCGCTGCCAGGGAGTCCGGTGCGCGGATGATCAGGGCATGGGCTTCGGCGAAGATCTTCTGGGTCGAAGAATCCTGCAGGCGGAATGGCGTGACGACGACCTGACCTGAACCCGTGTCCAGCCGCGCGCGAACATAGTCCTGCCGCTTGCCATTCGCGGGCAGCGGTGAAGTCAAAAAGGCAGAGACAACGGGAGCTTGATAAGCGCAGCCCAGCATTTTCGCGATGGCAGGACGAATAAAGAGCTGAGCACAAACCATCGCCGAAACCGGATTGCCCGGCAGGCCGATGAGCGGCGTGTCGCCCATGCGGCCAAAAATCAGTGGCTTGCCCGGCCGCATTGCGATCTTCCAGAAGTCGAGCACGAAGCCGTGGCGGCCAAGTGCGGCTTGCACGAGATCATGGTCGCCGACCGAGGCGCCGCCCTGGGTGACAATCAGGTTCGCATCTTTGGTCAGGCGTGGCAGGGATTCGAATGCCTCGATTCTGTCGGGGAGAATTCCGCCATCAATCGCTTCTCCGCCCCAGTTCCGGATCATTGCCTGAATCGCATAAGTCGACGACGCGACGATACCGCCGTCCTTGCGCGGCTCACCCGGCCGGCTGAGTTCATCCCCGGTTGCAAACAGCACGACACGCGGCTTGCGCGTGACCCGCACCACCGGCACATCGGCCGCGGCAATCACGGCGATGTCGCGCGCCGTCAAACGTTTACCCGATGGGATCAGGATTTCGCCGTTGCAAAAATCGAGGCCGCGGGCGCGGATATTCTCGCCCGGTTTCGGGGCCTCTGAGATCGTAATGAGATCGTCCGTCCGGCGGACGTCCTCCTGGATCACGACGGCATCTGCACCGGAGGGCATGACCCCTCCGGTGAAAATGCGCACCGCCTCCATTTCGCCGACGTCGCCGCCAAACGGCTTGCCGGCGGGCGATTCGCCAATGACCTTCAGACGCGAATCAGGCGCAGCATCGGCGGCGCGGACGGCATATCCATCCATGGCGGACACATCGCTCGGCGGCTGATCGAAACCAGCGGTCACATCTGCGGCGAGAGCGCGCCCACATGCATCCGTCAGCGCGACATCTTCGGCCGACAGGGCGGTGAAACTCCTGACGATACGCGAGATCGCTTCATCGACCGCGATCATCGCGACCGCTTCCCCGCCAGCATCTGCTCGGGTGTGGTTTTTGCGGCCTTTGCCAGCTTCTCAATCGCGTCTGCGGAGAGCTTGCGTGAATGACCGGACAGATAACCGTACAGCTCATTCAGCGGCACGGAAGCCGATTGTGCCCACTCGGTTGGCCGCAGTCCGCGCGCAATCATGAACTGCCGCAGATTTTCCCGTCCGTCTGCACCCGTGGCAGCGGGCGGGTTTGTTGTCTCGTGTGAAATCACCCGCGGCGTCGCTCTCGTGCCGCCGCGCTTGCCCGGGGCGGATTTGGGCATTTCACGCTCAGCTGCCGGCCGTTGCGGTGCCTGGTAGCTTCCGCTTTTGCCGCCCGACTTCGTCAGCAGGCGAATGGATTCGATCACTGCGGATTTGTCTACGGCTTTGACCATGTCGTAAATCGTCAGTGCCGCGATCGCAGCCGCAGTCAATGCTTCCATTTCGACGCCGGTATGGCCGGTGGTTTTCGCCGTCGAGGTGACCTGCAAAGTGCGGCCGTCCGGCTGTGGCACGATTTCGATGCCGGCATGCGTAATCGCGAGCGGATGGCACAGCGGAATCAGCTCGGATGTTTTCTTCGCACCCATGATCCCTGCGATGCGCGCTGTCGCCACGACATCGCCTTTGGGCAGCGTTCCGTCCACCACCTGCCTGAATGCATCCTCGGAAATGACGACCCGGGCTTCGGCCGTTGCCGTGCGCTCGGTGGACGCTTTGGAGGACACATCCACCATGGATGCCTGTCCGCGCTCATCGAGGTGAGAAAGTTTGCTCATGGATGCCAATCCGCGATCAGGGCCCCGGTCGCCGCTTCGAGATCATCGAAGCGCATCAGTGCTTCGCCAACAAGGTAAGCAGCGATCCCTGCCTTTGCGAGTTGGCGCAAATCGGCCGGCGTGGAAAGCCCACTTTCGGCGATCACAAGCCGGTCTGGAGGAATGAGCGGCTTCAGCCGGACCGCAGTGTCGAGGCTGGTGACGAATGTCTTGAGATCGCGATTGTTGATGCCGATCATTTCGGCGCCAAGATCGACCGCGCGCCGTGTCTCGGTTTCATCATGCACCTCGACGAGTACGTCCATTCCCCATTCCCGCGCCGCTGATATTATCGAACTCGCAGCCTGGTCATTGAGCATTGCGAGGATCACAAGAATGCAATCCGCTCCGATCGCGCGCGACTGCACGACCTGGTACGGATCGAGCATGAAATCCTTGCGCAGCACAGGCAGGTGCACAGCTGCGCGCGCGGCAATCAGATGTTCGGACGAACCCTGAAATGAAGGGCCGTCGGTCAGGACCGACAGGCACACGGCGCCGGCTCTTTCATAGGCCCGTGCGGCGGATTCAGGATGAAAGTCCCGACGGATCAGCCCTTTGCTTGGGCTGGCCTTCTTGATCTCGGCGATCAATCCGGGCCGGGCAGAGCGCGACGCGGCTTGCAGGGCAGCGCGGAATCCCCGTGGCGGCGCGGCCTCACGTGCATCGCGCACCAGGCCGTTGAGCGGTTTCGCCGCTTTGGCGGCGTCAATCTCGCTCAGTTTATAGGCGGCGATTTCGTCGAGGATGTTCATTGCCGCCGGCTACGCTCGAGAATTCCGGCTGCCCGGCCGCGGTCGATCGCCTCGCTGGCCAGTGCAACGCCCTCGGGGATGGTTTTTGCCGCTCCGCCGGCGATCAGCGCCGCGGCGGAATTCAGCAAGACGATGTCACGAAAGGGCGAGCGTTCGCCATCAAGCAATGCCCGGATCGCGCGGGCATTATCGCGGGCGGTCCCGCCCCTCAACCGGGCCAGCGTGCTGCGTTCAAGACCGGCGTCCTCTGGTGAAATTTGTCGTAAGCAGATATCGCCGTGTTCGAGCACGGCTATCTTCGTCGGACCGGTCGTGCTCAATTCGTCGAGGCCATCATTGCCATGCGCAACCCATGCTGCTTCGGCGCCGAGTTCGCGCAATACCTCGGCGACCGGAAGCAGCCAGGCATCGGAAAAAATTCCAATCAATTGCCGCTTCACTCCGGCCGGATTGCAGAGAGGGCCAAGCAGATTGAAGATCGTGCGGAAACCAAGTTCCTTGCGAACCGCCCCGACATGCTTCATCGCGGGATGGTAAAGCGGTGCAAAGAGAAAACTGAAGCCCGGATCGCGCAAACGCGCACTGGCGGCATTCGCATCATTATTGATCGGAATGTCGAGCGCTTCCAGAACATCGGCGGCGCCGGTGCGCGAAGACATTGCGCGATTGCCGTGCTTCGCTACCGGCAGCCCGCAAGCAGCAACAACGAAAGCGGCTGCCGTCGAAACATTCAGCGTGCCCGAACCATCGCCACCGGTCCCGCACACGTCGATGGCATTCGGCGGTGCGTCAACGCGAGTCATGGCGGCGCGCATGGCGGTCGCGGCACCGGTCAATTCGCTGACACTCGGTCCGCGCAATGCCAGCAGGCTGAGGAATGACGCCATGTGAATTTCGGCGGCATCACCTGCCATCATGGCGCCGACGGCCGCCGCGGATTCCGGGGCGGCGAGAAATTCACCCGCCGCCAGTTTCTTCAGCAGGTGAGCAAAATCCTGACGGTCGAGGCTCATGAGACGGCAGTTGCGTGGACCCGCGCGAGATCGAGAAAATTGCGCAGGATCCTGTGGCCGTATTCGGACGCAATGCTTTCCGGATGAAACTGCACGCCATGGATCGGGAAACGCCTGTGGGCGATTCCCATGATGATTCCATCGTCGGTGGCAGCGGTCACTTCCAGTACGCCCGGCAAAGTCGCGCGCTCAACCACCAGCGAGTGGTAACGCGTGGCAAGAAAATCGTTCGGCAAACCGCGAAAGACGCTGGCGCCGGTGTGATGGATTCTCGACATCTTGCCGTGCATCGGCTCGGGGGCTCGCACGACGCGGCCGCCAAATGCCTGGCCGATCGCCTGATGGCCGAGGCAGACGCCGAGGATGGGAATCTTGCCGGCTGCAAAACGTATCAGTTCAAGGCAGATACCCGCCTTGTCCGGATCACAAGGGCCGGGAGACAGAACAATCGAATCCGGCCGCATACCGACTGCATCTGCTGCCGAAATCCGGTCGTTGCGCACAACCGTGACCGGCTCACCCAGTTCGCCCAGATAGTGGAACAGGTTGTAAGTGAAGCTGTCATAATTATCGATCAGCAGGATCATTTGCAGTTAATCTATTGAATCCACGTATGGCCATGTCGGAGCGTTCAGGCTCTTTAGACTCTCGCTTTATACATTTTTCCAATGGATGTCCCTGAGTAGCTGCTGAGCGGCCGTCTTCGGTGGCGTAAAACGGCAGATGCATCCTTGATTTGGTCCACGAATGGTCCAATATATGAGGGCTTCACGGGAACAGACATGAAAATCTCTGTCAGCGACGCGAAAGGCCAATTGACCGAGCTTGTGCGCCGGGCGGAAGCCGGTGACGAGATCATTTTGACACGTCACGGCCAGGCTGCGGTGCGTTTGGTGCCGGTCACGACGACACCCACCGGGCAAGATCGGCGCCGGATACTGGAAGCCGCCCGGAAATCTGGTCGGCGGAAAGCGACCAGTGGCCCCAATGCTGCCCGAAGCCAGGACTTTCTTTACGATGAGGGCGGCCTGCCGAAGTGATCGTCGTTGATACTTCGGCATTGATGACGATCGTTTTGGACGAAGCCGATGCTGCCCCCTGCATAGCCGTCCTGGAACGGGAGCACGAGGTACTGGTTTCCGCAGGAACGGTGGCCGAAGCCATGATCGTGGCTGCCGCCCGCAAAGTTGCCGCCGAAATGCAGGCGGTCATCTCCAGTTTGGGATTTGAAGTCGTTCCTGTGACAGCAGCCTCCGCTGCACGCATTGCTCAGGCTTACGTGCAGTGGGGCAGGGGAATGAATTCGGCCGGTCTCAATTTTGGTGATTGCTTCGCTTACGAACTTGCCAAGGAACACGACTGTCCTCTGCTGTTTGTGGGGGACGATTTCTCCCGGACTGATATCAAACGCGCTTTGTAGGAACGTCGCAGAAGCACATCGGAGCATCTGCCCTCCTCGCTACAATTCGGGCACAAAATTATGCGAATGGTTTCGCGAGTTTTGCGGGAGGGGACGATGAAGAAATTGCTATCCGGCGTTTTCTTTGCGTCGTTTTGCTGCTCGCGACCGATGGTGTAGGTGAGCGATTATAAGGTTAACCCGCGTTGTTTTACGCGTTCGGTAGCGGTTTTGACGGCCTTTGCAGCCGCGGCGGCGCCCCATGCCTGGGCAACCGGCATGACTTCTTTGGTGATATCAGGGACTGCCGCCAGGTATTTCTGTCCGACGTCTGATCGCCAGAATACTGACATGGCGTTGAGCTCGCTTACGGAAAAATGCGTCGCGTAGACTCGCGCAGCGACAATGAGGTAGCCGTCTACACTCGCCAGCATTTCCGCCCTGAATGCTTTTTGGAATGCCGAGATTGCAGCATCGCTCGCATCGGGACGTTCCCGTCGGAGCCGGGCGATTACCAACGGTTGCATTGCATCGATCAATGTCATGACATTTTGTTTCGCGTTTGACGCCTGCACGAAATCCATGGCGGCAGCGATTTGGGGATCGGTCTGAACCGGCGTCTGGGCGCTAGCGGAGGCCGTCGCCAACACGAACAAAGCCGCTGCAGTTGCTGTGAGAACTCGCTGCATGAGTTTCTCCGATTCAATCCAGCCGGTGCCGTTTCGACCGTACGCGGTGTGCGATTAAAATAGCGTTCTGCTCAAGTTGTTGCGTTTGGCCTCATGACTGGGTCCGGGATTTGCTTCGAATTCCGCGAAACCGCGAAAGCTCCGGTTGAAGCCCTTTCAAAACAATTCCGTTGCAATTCAAGAAATTGCAACATCGCCCATTTAAGCTTTGTTCAGCTTAAAACCCACTCCTGGTTGATTGGCACAATGTTTTGCGGCCAAATGGCCACATGACCAAGCGAATCCACTTGCAATCGCCGGAGCGTGCCGGGGAGCACCGGAGATCACTGTGGCCGCTCATCATTTTGGGCGCCGCAGCGGGAGCGGCGTGGTCATGGGTGGACCCGGAGGGGACCAGTCACGCAGCCGCCGAATCGCTGCAGCTGCTGCATGCGTTCATGCAACAAGGGCTGGACGTAGTCTTGCATAACTTCAGGCCGCTAACCTGACGATTGCTTCAGCGCTTCATTGGCGGCTGCCATTAATGCCCGCGCCTTATTGACGGTTTCCTGGAATTCGGATTCGGGATCGGAATCCGCCACGACTCCACCGCCAGCCTGGACATACATCATCCCGTCCTTCACGACCGCGGTGCGCAGCACGATACAGGTGTCCATCGATCCATTGGCGGCGAAATAGCCAACCGCCCCCGCATAAATTCCCCGCTTTTCCCGCTCGAGTTCGTCAATGATTTCCATGGCACGGATCTTCGGCGCCCCGGACAATGTCCCGGCGGGAAATCCGGCGATCAGCGCATCGACCGCGTCGAATTCCGGGCGGATGATTCCCTCGACATTCGAAACCAGATGCATCACATGCGAGTAGCGTTCGATGAAGAATTGGTCGGTCACTTTCACAGTCCCGGTTTTCGCAACCCGTCCAACATCATTTCGGCCGAGATCGAGCAGCATCAGATGTTCGGCGCGTTCCTTCGGATCGCCCATGAGTTCTTCGGCGAACACATGATCCTCGTCGCGTGTCTTGCCGCGCGGACGCGTGCCGGCAATCGGCCGGATCGTCACTACGCCGTCGCGCAGCCGGACGAGAATTTCGGGACTTGAACCGACCACAGCGAACCCGGGAAAATTGAGGAAATAGAGAAATGGCGACGGATTCAGCCGGCGCAGCGCGCGATACAATGTGAAGGCTGGCAGCGGAAATTC
Organism: Micropepsaceae bacterium; assembly: GCA_036273455.1. GTDB lineage: Bacteria > Pseudomonadota > Alphaproteobacteria > Micropepsales > Micropepsaceae > CAIYRG01. Next base: position 37,164 of record DASUHP010000041.1, read on the forward strand.
ACGCCGGAATCTCTGGCTCGGAACGACCTGAAAAATGTCGCCGGCCAGGATGTATTCTTTGGCTTTGCGGACGATCTCCAGATAATCGTTATGCGACGTGTTCGACTGAATCGAGTCGGAACCACGATCAGGACCAACCGACATCGGAGTTTCAACCGGCGGCACTTCAAATCTCGCAGCGATGTCGTGCAGCCGGGCCACGGCGGCGTCGTAAGCCCGCCTGGCGCCGGTTTTTTCGTCCGGCCAAACTGGCGTGACGACGATGATCTCGTCCCGGATATTATCGAAAATGGCTGTGACCGTGGGCCGCAACAAAATGGATTCCGGCAAATTCAGCGTGTCGGGCGGCGGGGGCGGCAGCTTTTCGATGTACCGCACCATGTCATAGCCGAGATAGCCGAACACACCGGCGGCCATCGGCGGCAATTCCGCCGGAAGATCGATACGCGATTGCTGCACCAGCCGTTTCAGCGAGGCGATCGGCCCTTCTGCATCCTGAACAAAATCTTCGCCGCCAAGCGCGTTTCGATTGATCTCGGCACTGCCGTTGCGGCACCGCCAGATCAGATCCGGCTTCAACCCGATGATCGAATATCGCCCCCGGTTTTCGCCGCCTTGTACGCTCTCGAACAGGAATGTGTTTGCCGCACCGCGCGCCAGTTTGAGGAAAGCGGAAACCGGAGTGTCGAGATCTGCAATCAGCCGCATGTGCAGCGGTTGCGCCCGGCCAGCTTCGTAGGCCGAAGCAAAGGCCGCGTAAGCGGGGAAAATTTCCATGCTCTACTGCTGTGTAGCGCGTTCGAGAGTGGCTTGATGAATATTCACGCCCACCCTCTGCCTTGCTGCAGCCGCGATGGAATCCACCATTCCTTCGCCGAGTTGCTGGGCAGCCGCCTTGCGGAAATTCGTGTACTCCGCAGTCGTGACGTCTGCCTGCGGCGTGCTGGCCGTAACCACTTTGGCGATGACCATCCCGTCACCCTTGCCGGCGGGGCCGCTCACCACCGAACCGGGCGGAACGGAAAAAATCTGATTCATCAGATCCATCGAAAACACGTCGCTCATGGCATCGCGTTTCATGGGCATGCTGGTGACGGGTGCATGACCTGCAGCCTTCCCAGCGTCTTCGATGTTACCGGATTTGCGCGCATCGGCGACAAACTGCTCAACCTTGGTCTGCAGCAGCTTTGCGCGTTGTTCCTTCAGCCATTCTTCCTTGACCACTTCGCGCACGGAATCCAGCGGCTTCACCGCTGGAGGGGTGACCTTGGTCACTTTGATCGCAAAATTATTTCCGGCCTCGTCCATGAACAGATCGCTCTCCTCGCCGGCTTCCGTGCGGAACGCCTGATCGAGAAATTGCATCGACTTTGGAAGGTCGGCCTGCGTGTTCTCGGGTGTCATGCCCTGCCGGTCGACGGCAGGAACATGTTGCACAGTCAGACCCAGTTTGGCGGCGGCCTGCGCGAGCGATGCACCACCGCCCCGTGCGTCCTCAAATGCATTGGCCATATCAGCGACTTTGCCGGCGGCACGGGCTTTGAGCAGATCGGCTTTGATCTGATCTTTCACATCATCGAAACTCTTGTTTTCACCCGGAATGACTTTTGCGGCGCGCAGGATCACCCAACCAAATGGTCCCTGGACCGGCGGGGTCACGCCGCCCTCGGGCACGGCGAACACGGCCTTCGACAGCGTCGGATCGAGTCCCGGCGCGCCAGCGGCGAAGGTCCCCAGCGTCAGATCCTGGTCCTTCAAGCCGCGCTGCTGCGCGACGTTCAGAAAATCCATTCCATTCGTGATTTTTGCTGCAGCAGCGTCTGCAGCCGCTTTGTCGGGAAACGACAATTGTTGCACTTCGCGCTGTTCGGGCTTCTGATAATCGGCCCGGTGGGAATCATACTGCGCCTTCAGGTCCGCATCGGAAATCTGGACTTGGCCGGCCACCTGGTCGGGGCCGATTTCGACATAATCCAGGCTGCGATACTCCGGTGAACTGAACTGCTGTGCGTGCGCCTTGTGATACGCCGCCAGATCAGCCTCGCTCGGCTCGGGCACGGTGCCGGCATCCTGCGGCGTCAGCACAATGTACTGAACAGTGCGCGTCTGATTCGCGTAGTCGTAAAGAATCCGCGTCAGGCCGGGCGGAGCCGCGATCCCGTCTACCAGCGAATCCAGCAACTGTTCACGCGCAATGTTCTTGCCGGTGAGATCGATAAATCCTTGTTCGCTCAGACCGTTGTCCTGCAGTGTGCGCGCCAGGAGGTTGGGGTCGAATGCTCCATCGGTGCCGCGAAAACTCGGATCGGACTGAATTTGCGCAACAACCGTCGCTTGTGATGCGGTCAAGCCCAACCGGTTGGCTTCGTCATCCAGCGCGGTACGGCTGATCATCTGATCAAGCACACTCCGGTCCAGCCCGATCGCCTTGGCCTGCTCGAGCGTGATTTGATTCTGCGTCTGCGCCGAAAGCGTCCGAAGCTGGTTTTGCAGCTGCTGGCTGAATTCCTGTTGCGAGATATCGGTCCCGCCGACGCTCGCAACGGTTGTGTCGCCGCCGCCGCGGAAAATGTCTGCGACCCCCCACAAGGCAAAGGCGAGAACGAGGACCCCGATGACGACAGAGGCGACCCAGGATTTGGAAAGAGCGCGGAGTTGCTGGAGCATAGGCTTAACCGTTGGGGAGAACCGCGAATCATAGGTTGCACGGCAGATCGCGGCAAGTGTTGGTCAAATGGCGCTCAAACAATTGAGTTCCAGGGGGCAGGGTTAGCATTTACGGTTTCGACAGCCGTCTTCGTCGCGGGTATGTGTACTTGCGGCATATCGGCTTGTCCCATACATTGTAAGACTCTTTGCGGCTTTATGAGGACCTGATGGCACGCGTTACTGTCGAAGATTGTGTGGACAAGATCCCGAACCGTTTCGATCTCGTCCTGATGGCAGCCTATCGGGGCCGCCAGCTTTCCGGAGGTGCCGATCCCCTGGTTGACCGGGACCGTGACAAGAACCCGGTTGTGGCATTGCGCGAGATCGCCGGCAAGGAGCTCGAGCCCGAAGAGCTCAAGGAAGAATTCATCAAAAGCCTGCAGCGCCACGCCGAAGTGGATGAGCCGGAGACATTGCCGCCGATCGAAGAGACGGCGAGCGAAGACATGCTTCACCGGCAATTGACCGAGGAAGAACTCCTCCGGGCACTCACTTCCGAAGCTCAACGCCGTGCCGAACCCCAGCCCGAAGACACCGGAGATTACGAAGAATAATCCCGCTCCGGCCTCCGGGAATCCGGGCCGGGATGTGATCCTGCCGGACCGCGAGCGGCCGTTCGCCCGGACGGCGGTTGAACGGCAGGCGGAAAGATGACGGCCGGCCGCAACAAGCTCATGCGCCAGGCGACGCTGGTGGAGCGCGTCCGGGCCTATGATCCGGATGCGGACGAATCGGTCCTGAATCGGGCCTATGTGTTCGCCATGCAGGCGCACGGTCCGCAGCTGCGCGCGTCGGGCGACCCCTATTTTTCCCACCCGCTCGAGGTGGCGGGAATCCTCACGGATTTGAAGCTCGACACGGCGACGATTGCGACCGCCCTGCTTCATGACACTGTCGAGGATACCAGCGCGACCATTTCCGACATCCAGACCAATTTCGGATCGGAGATCGCCGGCTTGGTCGATGGCGTCACCAAGCTGACACAGCTCGAACTGTTTTCGGAAAGCACGAAGCAGGCGGAAAATTTCCGCAAGCTGATGCTCGCCATGTCGAACGACATCCGCGTGCTGTTGGTGAAGCTCGCGGATCGTCTGCACAATATGCGCACGCTGTCGCACATTCGCAATCCCGATGTCAGGGTGCGCATTGCGCAGGAGACGATCGAGATTTATGCGCCTCTGGCGGGGCGGATCGGGATGCAGAATTTTCGCGAGGAGCTGGAAGATCTGGCGTTCGCGGTCATGGATCCGGAAGCGCGAGAATCCATTGTCCGGCGCATGGAGCTTCTGGATGCGCAGTCGTCCGGACGCATTGTCCGCATTGCCGATGAAATCCGCCGCAAGCTGGCAGAGAACGGGATCGAAGCCTGGGTGCAGGGAAGGGCGAAGCGTCCCTATTCTATCTGGCGCAAGCTCAAGGACAAGAAAACCAATTTTGAACAGCTTTCCGACGTTTTCGGTTTCCGCGCCGTGGTTGCCAATGTCGAAGACTGTTACCGCGCGCTGGGTGTCCTGCACCGCACCTGGCGGATGATTCCGGAGCGCTTCAAAGATTTCATCTCATTACCGAAAACCAATGGTTACCGGTCTATTCATACGACCGTTCTCGGGCCCGAAAACCAGCGTGTTGAGGTGCAAATCCGGACACAGGAAATGCATGACGTCGCCGAACGCGGAGTCGCCGCCCATTGGCGCTATCGCGACAAGGCAGATGAGAACGATCCGACGGCGGTCCGGGCCTATGAATGGCTCCGCGACATGGTCGACCTGATCGAACGCGGCGAGAGCCCGGAAGAATTTTACGAACATTCCAAACTCAGCCTCTATCAGGATCAGGTGTTCTGCTTCACACCCAAGGGCAACCTGATCGCGCTTCCGCGTGGCGCAACCCCTATCGATTTCGCCTATTTCGTCCACACCGATGTCGGCAATACGGCGGTCGGAGCCAAGGTCAATGGCGTACATACGCCCTTGCACACGCCGCTCAAAAACGGCGATCAGGTTGAGATCATCTGTTCAAAAGAACAAACGCCTTCGCCGCTATGGGAGCGCTTTGCAGTGACGGGACGCGCTCGCGCAGAAATTCGCCGTTTCTTGCGCCATGCCCAGCGCGACCAGCAGGTGTCGCTGGGGCGGAAAATCCTCGAAAAAGTCTTCTCGGATGAGGGTTTCAAGCTCACCGACAAGGCGGTCGAAGGCGTCTTGCGAAAATTACGTCTGGCCAAAGCCGAGGATGTGTATGCGGCGGTGGGCCGGGGCGCGCTGCGAGCCGATGACGTGTTGCAGGCTGTCTATCCGGAACTGAAGCGCGACCCCAATCGCAAAAGACCGGCTTATGTGGAACCGAAGTCAACCGGCCTGTCGATTGCAGGACTCACGGAAGGAATTGGCTATCGACTCGGACAGTGCTGCCATCCGATTCCGGGCGACCGGATCATTGGCCTGATGGTTCCGGGCGAAGGCTGCATCGTGCACACCATCGATTGTGAAGTGCTCGAAAGATACCAGGACAGCATGGCCGACTGGATCGATGTGCGCTGGAAGGATCATGGCGGTGCGATGTCGGTGGCGCGCATTGTCGTACGGGTGAAAAATACCCCCGGCGCGCTTGCCGCGGTCGCCAATGTCATTGGCCAAAATGGGGCGAATATTTCCAACCTCAAAATCTCCAGCCGAAATCCCCTCTATTTCGAATTTCAGATCGATGCCGAAGTGCGGGACGCAGCCCATCTCGAAAACCTCATTCGCGCCCTGAAAGTGGACTCTACTGTCGAAGCTGTCGAACGCATGCGCGGCCTTGATCCCGACGAGCATGGATTGTCAATTCCGGGAGGGCCGGAGGCCGGCCAGGGAATTTTGCCTCTGGAACATACACGGCATTAGCCTATGGCCACTCCGCATGCCCCGCTCCGCTTTGGCGTGAATATCGATCATGTGGCGACGCTCCGGAATGCGCGGGGCGGAGCGCATCCAGATCCGCTGCGCGCCGCGCGGCTTGCACTCGCCGCGGGGGCTGACGGAATAACCGCTCATCTTCGCGAAGACCGGCGCCACATCGATGATCACGATCTCGCGGCGCTGATCGCGGCAAAACTTCCGCTCAATCTGGAAATGGCGGCCACAGATGAAATGCTTAAGCTCGCGCTCGCCGCCCGCCCCGCCTGGTGCTGCCTTGTCCCCGAAAACCGCGAAGAGCGCACCACGGAAGGTGGACTCAATGTGGTGGGCAATGCGAACTGGCTCAGGCCGGTGGTCGCGTCGCTGAAACATGCGAGGATTTCTGTTTCCCTGTTTGTTGAACCAGATCCGCAGCAGATTACGGCTGCGCGCGATGTGGGAGCGAATGCCATTGAATTGCATACCGGCGCCTGGGCGAATGCCATGGAGGCCAGTGATCGAGATGAATCCAGCCGCGTTCTGGCAGCGCTGCAAAACGGCGCCCGCGAAGCCGCGCGGCGTGGGATCGAAGTCCATGCGGGCCATGGCCTTTCTTTCGCAAATGTGGGTCCAGTCGCGGCAATTCCGGAGATTATCGAACTCCAGATCGGGCATTTTCTGATCGGGGAGGCGGTGTTTACAGGCCTTGAAGCCGCCATCCGGCAGATGCGCAAACTGATGGATGCTGCACGATGATCATTGGCCTTGGCAGCGATCTGATCGACATCCGGCGCATCGAAAGCACGCTCGAGCGGTTCGGCCGCCGGTTCACCGATCGGGTTTTCACCGAGCTCGAACAGCGCAAATCAGATCGTCGTGTCCAGCGAGCGGCGACTTACGCCAAGCGTTTTGCCGCCAAAGAGGCCTGTGCCAAAGCGCTCGGGACCGGATTGCGTGACGGTGTGTTCTGGCGCGATATCGGCGTGATCAATTTGCCGACCGGCCAGCCGACGATCCATTTGACGGGAGGCGCAGCCCGGCGCCTGCGGCAGATCACCCCGCCGGGCATGGCGGCACGGATCGCACTCAGCCTGACGGACGACTTTCCTCTGGCTCAGGCAATTGTGATCATCAGTGCGGAGCCGGAATCCACGGCTGCTGGAACCGCGGAAGGTTGACGGCGCTTCGCATGCACTCTAATCCGCGTTGCTGCCACCTGCCCGACGGCTGCAGACTCCTCCGGAATTGCCGGACTGCTGGGATTTTAACGAAAAGGCCGACGAATGCCGCCTGAAGATATTGACCGGACAAGTGCCACGGCAACGCCCCGCAAGGCGAAGCCGGTAAAGCGTGATTCGTGGCTCGAAGTCCTCAAGACAATTATTTATGCGCTGCTGATTGCCGGCGTTATCCGCTCCCTGATTTTCCAGCCCTTCAATATCCCCTCAGGTTCGATGGAGAAGACGCTGCTGGTGGGAGACTATCTGTTCGTTTCCAAATCCTCTTATGGCTATAGCCGCTACTCATTCCCGTGGGCGATGATCCCGTTCTCGGGCAGGATTGTGCCGTTCCAGCCGGCGCGTGGCGATGTCGTGGTATTCAAGTTTCCCGGCGACAATTCGACGGATTACATCAAACGTCTCGTCGGTCTGCCCGGCGACCGGGTCCAGGTGAAGACCAGCATCCTTTACATCAATGACAAGGTGGTACCCCGCGTCAGGTTGCAGGACTATGTCGTGCCGGCGGGCGACATGCCACCCTGCATTGGTTACGGCAGCAGCCAAAATCGTATTCCCCAATACCGCGAAACGCTGCCCAACGGCGTCAGCTACAATATTCTCCAGTGTGATCCGCAAAACGAATTGAACAACACGCCGGTATTCGTGGTACCGGAAGGCCATTATTTCATGATGGGCGACAATCGGGACAATTCCGCGGACAGCCGCGCGAATGTCGGGTATGTTCCGTTTGAGAATCTCGTCGGCAAGGCGGAACTCATTTTCTTCTCTACCAATGGTGACGCTCACTTCTGGGAGTTCTGGAAATGGCCATTCACCATCCGCTTCAACAGGATCGGTGAAGTCATCCGCTGACACCGAAGATATCGCCGCGCTCCAACAGCGTTTGGGGCATCATTTCGCCGATCCGGATCTGCTAAAACTGGCGCTCTCACATTCGAGCGCAGGGCGCACCGGCGATAATGAGAGGCTGGAATTCCTTGGCGATCGCGTCCTTGGCGTGGTCATCGCAGGGAAGCTTTACGCCGATTTCCCGAACGACGAGGAGGGGAGTCTCGCGGTGCGGCTGAACGCAATGGTTCGGCGCGACGCCTGCGCCAATGTCGCACGGGACGCGGGACTTGCGCCCTACATTGTGATGGCGAGTTCGGAATCCTCGAGCGGCGGCCGGGAGAAGAGCGGAATTCTGGCCGGTGTTTGCGAAGCTGTTATTGCCGCGCTTTATCTGGACGGCGGACTGGACGCGGCCAAAGCATTCATCCTCCGCTATTGGCAGGTGATGTTCGAAGATAGTCTCCCCGAACTGCGGGACGCCAAGACGGCACTTCAGGAATGGGCGCAGTCAGGAGCCCTGCCGGACAAGCCACAACCGAAATACCGGCTCAAGAACCGCTCCGGGCCGGACCATGCACCGTTATTCAATGTCGAGGTCGAATTGCCGGGTTATGAGCCAGCGAGTGGTGAAGGATCAACCAAACGTGCTGCCGAACAGGCTGCCGCACGGACAATGCTGGTTCGACTGGGTCTGTGGACATGACCGGGGTTGAGGACCAACAGGCCGAAACACGCTGCGGATTTGTGGCCATTCTCGGCGCACCAAATGCCGGCAAATCGACTTTGGTCAATGCGCTGGTCGGCCAGAAAGTATCGATTGTTACACAAAAAATTCAAACCACGCGCGTTCCGGTGCGCGGCATTGCAATGCGCGGCCACACGCAGATCATCTTTGTCGACACGCCCGGGATTTTTACTCCAAAGCGCCGGCTCGATCGGGCAATGGTGAGTGCGGCCTGGAAGGGCGCCGATAGTGCGGACGCAATCCTGGTGGTGGTGGATGCCGCGGACGTGTCGTCGAAACCGCATGGCCACGCCGCGGCCGATACCAATTTGATTCTCGAGGGTTTGGGCGAGACTGAAAAACCACCAATTCTGGTGCTGAACAAAACCGATGCCATCCAGCGGGAATTGCTGCTGCCGCTCACCCAGGATTTGAGCTCGCGGTGTCACTTCTCACAGGTGTTCATGATTTCGGCGGCCACCGGTGAAGGGCTCGCGGAGCTTCTGAATTGTTGCGCCGATTTGATGCCGAAAGGACCATTTCTGTACCCCGAGGATCAGGCCGCCGACATTCCGTCGCGCCTGCTCGCGGCCGAAATCACGCGTGAAAAGCTCTATCTTCGTCTGCACGACGAATTGCCATATGCGTCCAGCGTTGTGACCGAGAGCTGGAAAGAGCAAAAAGACGGTTCTGTGCGAATCGATCAACTCATCCTGGTTCAGCGCCCAAATCAAAAGGCGATCGTCGTCGGCAAAGGCGGGCAGGCGATCAAGGCGATAGGTCAGGCAGCGCGCATTGAATTGGAGAATCTGTTTGGCCGCCGCGTTCATCTGTTTCTGCACGCCAAGGTGCTGGAGAACTGGCAGGATCGCCCCGCCTATTATCGCGAATGGGGGCTCGAATTTCCGGCAGAAGCTCAGCCGGCCGCGAAAACCCGGAGAACATGAACGTGCAATGGTCTGACGAAGCCATTGTGCTCTCTCTGCGGCCGCATGGTGAAACTGCGGGAATCCTCGAACTGCTGACGCGCATCCACGGCCGCCATCTCGGGGTCGTCCATGGCTGTTCGTCGTCGCGAATACGTGGCGCGCTCCAGCCCGGAAACCAGCTGAACGTCACCTGGCGGGCCCGTATTGCCGAACATCTGGGCGTCGTTGAAAGCGAATTGATGCGCACGCGCGCGTCGCAGTCTTTTGAAAGACGCAGCTCGCTGACGGGTTTGAATGCAGCCATTGCCATTGCGGCAGCGGTTCTGCCGGAGCGTGAACCGCATGAGGCCGCATATGATGGCCTCGGCGCCCTGCTCGATGCGGTTTCCGGTGGCGATCTCGCCGACTGGGGAGCGCTGTTTGTATATTGGGAGTTGGGGCTATTGCACGAACTCGGTTTTGGCCTTGATCTGACCGCCTGTGCAGTGACCGGAACAACGGACGATCTCATCTATGTGTCGCCGCGGAGCGGACGCGCGGTTTCGCGTGCTGCCGGCCGGGAGTATAGCGACAGGCTTTTGCCATTGCCGCAATTTCTTGCCGGTACGGGGATCCAAGCGGATATGGCCGGTGTCGCGGCCGGACTACAGCTCACCGCGCATTTCCTGTCGCGCTGGGTGCTCAGTCCCTACGGCAAGGAGATTCCCTTTGCGCGGCAGCGACTGGCGGATCTGGCCACCCTTAGCAGCGATCCGCATTTCAGTGAGTGACGAAAATGGATGATGTTCCGCAAGCCGACGATATCAGACCAGAACCACTTTCCCGGGCCTTATCGGAGCGGTATCTGGCCTATGCGCTATCGACAATTACATCGCGCGCCTTGCCGGATGCCCGCGATGGGCTAAAGCCGGTGCACCGGCGGCTGCTTTATGCGATGCGCGAACTCGGCCTCAATCCGGCGGCCGGTTTCAAGAAATGCGCCCGCGTCGTGGGCGATGTGATCGGCAAATTTCATCCTCATGGCGATCAGGCGGTTTACGATGCGCTGGTCCGGTTGGCGCAGGACTTTGCCGTACGTTATCCGCTGGTCGAGGGGCAGGGCAATTTCGGCAATGTCGACGGGGATAACCCCGCCGCCATGCGTTACACGGAAAGCCGCCTGACTGCGCTTGCGAGTGCTCTGCTCGATGGCATCGACGAGGACGCGGTCGATTTCCGCGCGACTTACGACGGCGAGGATCGCGAACCCATTGTACTGCCTGCGGCGTTTCCGAACCTGCTCGCCAATGGCGCCACCGGCATTGCCGTCGGCATGGCGACTTCGATTCCGCCGCACAATCTCGGAGAACTGTGCCAGGCAGTGATCGCACTCATTGAAAATCCAAATGTGCAGGACCGCACGATTTTCAAATTTGTGAAAGGCCCGGATTTTCCCACCGGCGGCGTTATTGTCGACGATCCCGCAGCCATAAGGACGGCCTACAGCACCGGCAGGGGAAGTTTTCGTGTGCGGGCACGATGGCGCCGCGAAGAGGGTGCGCGTGGCGCCTGGAATGTCGTGGTCGACGAGATTCCCTATCAAGTCCAGAAATCGAAGCTGATCGAACGCATCGCCGAACTGATCGAACAGAAAAAAATTCCGGCGCTCGACGATATCCGCGACGAGTCCACGGAGGACATCCGCATTGTCCTGGTGCCGAAGTCCAGAACCATGGATCCGGACATATTGATGGAACAGCTGTTCCGGGAAACCGAGCTGGAATCCCGGGTGCCGCTAAACCTCAATGTACTCGACCGCGGCCTCGTGCCTCGCGTGATGAGTCTGCGGGAGGCGTTGCAGGCATTCATCGATCATCGGCGAGAAGTGCTCGGCCGCCGCAGCCGACACCGGCTGGCGAAAATCGCCGACCGGCTGGAAGTGCTGGAGGCATATCTCGCCGTCTATCTGAATATCGACAAAGTCATTCGCATTATCCGCACTGAGGATGAACCGAAGCCCAAATTGATGAAGGCGTTCAAACTATCCGAACGGCAGGCAGAAGCCATCCTGAACATGCGGCTAAGGTCGTTGCGCAAGCTGGAAGAAACCGAAATCCGTCGCGAACACGATGCGCTCATAAAAGAGCAAAAGGAGTTGAACCGGCTGCTCAAGTCCGAAAAGCTTCAATCGGAAAAGCTCATCGATGAGATCAAGTCCATCGACGGCCAATTCGGACAGTCAACGGTGATCGGCAAACGGCGCACCGTGATCACCGGACAAAAGGAACTCGAACAGATTCTCGCCAAGGCGGACGAAGCGGCCGAAGTCATCGCTGCCGTGCAGCGCGAGCCGATCACCGTCGTGTGTTCGGAGAAGCTGTGGGTTCGGACGCTGAAGGGGCAGCAGGAGGAGAATGACAGCATCAAATATCGCGAAGGCGACAAGCGCCGTTTCTGGGTCCATGCCGAGACAACGGACCGCCTGATGCTGTTTGCGACCGATGGCAGGTTCTTCACGCTCGATTGTTCAAAGCTTCCGGGCGGGCGCGGTCTCGGAGAACCTATACGCGACTTCATCGACTTGCCGCCGGAAGCCGATATCGTCGCAGCCTTCGTCCACAGCGAGGGGCGAAAACTCCTGCTGGCGGCAACGTCCGGTCATGGATTCGTCACGGACGAAGACACCGCCGTCGCGATGACTCGCTCCGGAAAAAAAGTCATGAATGTACCAGCGGGTGTCGAGGCAGCCGTGTGCCGGGTCGCAGCCGGAGACATGGCCGCGGTGATCGGCGAGAACCGCAAATTGCTGGTCTTCCCCCTGAGCGAAGTTCCGGAACTGGCGCGCGGCCGCGGCGTGATTCTGCAGCGCTACAAGGACGCAAGACTCAGCGACGCCTGTGCGTTCGACCGCAAGGACGGATTGCGCGATGCCAATGGGCGCGTGTTCACGGCCGCCGAACTCAAGGAGTATATTGGCGAACGCAGCCATGCCGGCCGAATTGTGCCGCGCGGCTTCGCCAAGTCGAATAAGTTCAGTTAAGCCTTTGACTCTACGCGAGTGGCATTGCGCGAGCGATGATTGCATCGACATCCGTGCTGTCGGCGAATGCGCCGTAAGTGAAATGAAGATCGTCGCCGAGTCGCGACGCACAAAACAGATCCGCGTCCGCCGGCGGCGCATAGCGCAACATCAGACTCGCTTCGAGCAGTACGGCAATACGTTCGGAGATTCGGCGAGCGTTTTCTTCGCCGGCATTGTTGAATAAAGAGGTCAGACCCGAAATGGCTTTGTCGAAATGCCGGTTCGCGCCTGCGGCGAGCTTCAGTTCCGAAAGCAACACATCCATCGCGCCACTATGGCGTGCCATCGCTCGAAGCACGTCGAGGCAGATGACATTTCCGGAACCCTCCCAGATTCCGTTCAGCGGCGCCTGGCGATAAAACCGGGCAATCGGCCATTCTTCGACGTAACCACCGCCACCGTGGCACTCCATACATTCCGCGACGTGGCCGACGACGCGCTTGTTCAGCCAGAATTTGGCGATCGGAGTGGCGAGGCGGGAAAAGAGCTGCTGCGATTCGTCATGCTGCATTTCATCGAAGCTCCGCGACAGCCGGAAAGCGAGCATGGTGGCTGCTTCGGCCTCAACGGCGAGGTCGGCCATAACACGGCGCATCAGCGGCTGATCGATCAGCAGCTTGCCGAAGGCGCTCCGGTGCGACGTATGCCACACCGCCTGCGCGAGAGCCGTTTGCATGAAAGCTGCGGGCGCGACAGCGCAGTCGAGCCGCGTGTGATGCACCATATCTATCAGGGTACGAATCCCCCGGCCTTCTTCACCGATCAGCACCGCTTCGGCCCCGTGATATTCGATCTCGGACGACGCGTTCGCACGGTCGCCGAGCTTGTCCTTTAAACGTATGAGGTGAATGCCGTTGTGCTTCCCGTCGCGGCGCATCCGCGGCGCCAGAAAGCAGGTCAGACCATTGGAGGTCTGCGCCAGCGTCAGGAACGCGTCCGACATCGGCGCGGAGCAGAACCATTTGTGTCCGTCCAGCCGATACCAGCCGCTATCCAGCGGCTCTGCCCGCGTGGTGTTTGCGCGCAGGTCGGACCCACCCTGTTTCTCGGTCATCGCCATACCCACCGTCACGCCACGTTTCATACCTGCCTGACGCATGGATGGATCGTATTCGGCAGCGGCGATCGCCGGGATCCATTCCGCTGCCGTTTCGGGTGCATGCTTCAGCGCTGCCGGAGCGGCATAGGTCATGGTCACAGGACAGCATGTGGATGGTTCGACTTTGGCGAGGATATATTCAAGCGCCGCATGCAGGGTATGGCCGCACCGCTCGCCCCGCCATGGCGCGGCCGAAGTTCCGCACCTAAGCGCCTCACTCATCACCGCGTGATAGGCGGGGTGGTATTCCACGCAATCAATGCGCCGGCCGTAGCGGTCATGGCTACGCAGTTCCGGCGTATGCCGATGGATCGTCGCAGCCATCTCCCACATTCCCGCGGCCCCCATGGCGGCGCCGAATTCATCCAGGCGTGCTGTTTCGATCGCCGGCCCTTCGCGTTGGATCGCCTCGGTCAGCACGCGGTCGCCGGCGAAAAGGTTGATGTTCTCGAAGCGCGGGGGCTGGTTGGCCACGTCGTCCGTGCACGTTCCATTCTTTCTCATGTGCTTAAGCCCAAGCCTTCGGATGACACAGTTTGGTCACGGCAACCCATCGGAGCAATGCGCATTTACGGTAACGGAGATGAGAGGAGATCACGCGCAAATTCAGTCGCGCGATTGCCGTCATGCAGGTCGTACGCAGTCTGTTATTTGCACTGGCAATATGTGCAGTAGCGCCCATTGCCGGTCAGTCTGCCACTGCGGCACCGAGACATGAAGAGAGCTTCACGCCGGTTCCACTGTCGCACGCGTCCGCAGATGCGAAAACGCTGTGGTCAAGGCTCAAATCCGGACTTTCTCCCGAGCTGTACACGAACTTTGACCTGTTCATTTACGTGAACAAGGCTGAGCAGGGTCCCTGGGCTCAGCACCTCTACGCCTTCGCCAAACCGTCGGGGCTAAATCCCGATGCCGAAATGATCTTGATGATGGACACGGCTGCATCCACCGGCCGCGAGACAATGGAGCACGCGAAAGACGGCCAGTTTGTTTCAACGGCGACACCGGCCGGCTTCTATGAACTCGACCCGCAACGTTTCGAGACCGGCCACCATTCCCGGCAGTGGCAGGAAGACATGCCGAATTCCATGTTCTTCAACTGGCAGAATAAAGGCGTGCAAACCGGGCTTGCCATCCATGGCGTCAGCGACGCGCCTTCCATCGCGGCGCTCGGGCATCGCGCGAGCGCCGGGTGTGTTCAGATTTCGCTGGATGCTTCGCGCGAGTTGTTCAACTTCATCACTGGCGATTTCGAAGGAGAGGTCGGCCAGTTTGCCTATGACAAGAAAAAGCGGACCATCAGCAACACCGGCGAATTCGCGCGCGGGGCAGACGGCAAAATCGTCATGGCCCATGGCTATCGGGTGCTCGTCATTGTTGAGGATCTGGAGAACGGCCTCCTGACCTCGCAGCTTGCCACTCCGCAAATGAGCCACCAGGGGTGAACCCCGGCCGCCCGGCCATTCCGTCGGTTCAGGCGATTTCCGGTCAGGCGTGCCCGCTTATAAGCCAGATAATGATGATGATCGGGATGGGAATCCCAATCAGCCATAGCAACAGTGAGCGCATCATTGAGCTCTCGAGTTTCGCGGATAGGTAAATAAGGCTGACCACAACTCTGTTCCCGGTACTGAGCAATTATTTCGCAGAACGTGCGATCTCGTAAAGGGCGATCGCCGCCGCGTTCGACACGTTCAGGCTCTCGATTTTGCCACGCATGGGAATATGGGCGGTGATGTCGCAGCGCTCGCGGACCAAACGCCGGACGCCACTGCCTTCCGCCCCGAGTACGAGGGCGACATCATTTCCATTGAGCGCTGCACGGATGTCCTCAGGTCCATCCGCGGCCAGCGCAATGCGCCAGATGCCGAACCTGGCCATATCCTCCAGAGCACGGGCGATGTTCACGACCGTAATACGGGGGATCTGATCCAGCGCGCCCGATGCCGCCTTGGCGAGCACGCCGGATTCGGGCGGCGAGTGCCGCGCCTGCACGACCACCCCGGTGAAACCAAATGCCGCAGCCGAGCGAAGGATCGCTCCCTCGTTGTGGGGGTCGGTGATTTGGTCGAGGACTGCGAACCGCCGGGTCCCGGGGGGGCTGGTTTCAATCACTTCGTCGAGATCGCGTTCGGGCAGGGGTTCGCATAACAGCGCAACGCCCTGATGGACGGCATCTTTCGGAAGCGCCTGCGCGATCTTTTGCGGATTGCAAATCTCCGTGGGAACTTCGCCCAGAACTCCTTCCAGCTTGGGCGCGACGGCTTCCGCCAGTAAGGCGCGGGTGATTGTCCGCGTCGGGTTTCCAAGCGCCGCCCGCGCGGCGTGGAAGCCATAGAGCCAATAGCCTCGTCCCGATAGCGCTCTGCGCTGGTCAATACGAGAGGGACGATCCCGGTGGGTCATTCGCGAGCCAAAAGCACGCATTTCGTGGCTCCACAAGGGCTTCCTTTGACAAGTTCCGCCGCACGTTGAAAGCGTCACCTATGCCAGCGATTATCCTGTTGACAGCAGCAAACATTTAACCAATATGCGCGGTCCGCAGACTTCCTCCGGAGCAGAATGCGCTTGCCGGCTGTCATGTCTATTTGTCAGCCGGTTTTTTGGCATGAACTTAGGGCGAATGCGGCCAGGGTGCAGGGATTTAGACGCCATCTTCAACGGGGGAGTGTCCCGAGCGGCAAAGGGGGCGGACTGTAAATCCGCTGGCGCAGCCTTCGTAGGTTCGAGTCCTACCTCCCCCACCAGCCTTCGCTCGAGAAGCGAGTGACGGCTGCCGCGCCGAAGCACGGGTGAGTTACGGCGAGCTACGGCTCGGCAAGCGGCCAGAGTTCCGAGGTTCTATTCGGATTGGTCCGCCAGTCGAAGAGGAACGGATCGAAGAAAGGGAGTGGGTCTGAAACTTGACGGTCAACCCGATGTGCGTTGGCCGCGAACGGGCCGCGGGTGTAGCTCAATGGTAGAGCAGCAGCCTTCCAAGCTGAATACGAGGGTTCGATTCCCTTCACCCGCTCCAGAATACCGCCGCTGACCGTCACCACGGAGGCCGCGGACAGGTTGGTTGAATGCACAGGAGTGTAGCTCAGTTGGTAGAGCGGCGGTCTCCAAAACCGTAGGCCGTGGGTTCGAATCCTACCACTCCTGCCAGACTATCGCGACGAGTACGGAACAAATGGCAGACGAAACATCGAGAGAACTGACGCCCGCCCCCGGCGGACCGAGACGCGGCGGGCCGGTACAGTTCTTTCAGGAAGTCCGGCGCGAGACCTCGAAAGTCACGTGGCCAACCTGGCGGGAGACCTATCTCACCACGATCATGGTCATCATCATGGTGGTGGTGACCATGGTGTTTTTCGCGGTGGTCGATTACGGGCTTGGCGTTTTGCTCAACTTCCTGTTGGGCATCCGCTGACGGGCCGGAGGATGCAAGACAACATGACGGCGCATTGGTACATCGTGCACACCTATTCCAACTTCGAGAAGAAGGCAGCGGAGGAGATCAAGCGTCAGGCGCAGATCCAGGGGCTGAATGATCTGATCGAAGAGGTGATGGTTCCGACGGAGGAAATCGTCGAGATCCGCCGCGGGCATAAAATCAACGCCGAGCGCAAGTTCTTGCCGGGCTACATTCTGGTGCGCGCCGATTTGACGAACGAAGCCTACCACCTGATCAAAAATGTGCCCAAAGTTACAGGCTTTCTTGGTCAGAACAACAAACCCATGCCGCTCCGCCAAACCGAGGTGGACCGCATACTGAACCAGGTTCAGGAGGGAGCAGAGCGTCCGAAGCCGTCGATCACCTTCGAAGTGGGTGAGCAGGTGCGCGTTGCCGATGGGCCGTTCACTTCGTTCAACGGCACGGTGGAAGAAGTGGATGAGGACCGCTCCCGGCTGAAGGTTGCCGTGTCGATTTTCGGCCGGGCAACACCGGTCGAACTGGAGTTTGCCCAAGTCGAGAAAATCTAACCCCGGCGGGTTTCGGCCGGATCATGCGGAAGGTCCTCGCCGGACCGTCACGACCGCGAACGCCAAAGGAGGGCGTGTTCGATGGCGAAGAAAGTTGTCGGCTATATCAAACTGCAGGTGCCTGCGGGCTCCGCCAATCCGTCGCCCCCAATCGGGCCGGCGCTGGGTCAGCGCGGACTGAACATCATGGAGTTCTGCAAGGCGTTCAACGCCAAAACCCAGGATCAGGAAAAAGGCATGCCGATCCCGGTGACCATCACCGTGTTTTCGGACAAGTCGTTCACATTCGAAATGAAGACGCCCCCCGCGTCGCACTTCCTTAAGAAGGCGGCGAAACTGGATGGCGGGTCGAAGGCGCCGGGCCGCGATTTCAAGGGCGTGGTCACCATGGCGCAGGTGCGCACCATTGCCGAAGCCAAGATGAAAGACCTGAACGCGAATGACGTGGAGGCGGCCATGAAGATGATCGTCGGGTCGGCACGGTCCATGGGAATCGAAGTGAGGGGCTGATCATGGCGAAGGCAGGAAAGCGTATTCGTACGGCGCGCGAGGGCATAGACGCGGTGAAAGCCTATCCGCTGGATGAGGCGGTGAAGCTGCTTAAGGCCCGCGCCAGGGCCAAATTCGACGAGACTATCGAAGTGGCGATCAATCTCGGTGTCGATCCGCGCCATGCCGACCAGATGGTGCGCGGCGTGGTTTCGCTGCCCAACGGCACCGGCCGTTCGGCGCGGGTTGCGGTTTTCGCCAAAGGTCCGAAGGCGGACGAAGCACGCAAAGCCGGCGCCGATATCGTCGGGGCGGAAGATCTGGCCGAGCAGGTGCAGAAGGGCGAAATCAATTTCGATCGCTGCATCGCAACGCCGGACATGATGGGCGTCGTCGGCCGCCTGGGAAAAGTGCTGGGGCCCCGTGGCCTCATGCCCAATCCCAAAGTCGGCACAGTGACCATGGATGTCACCCAGGCGGTGAAGGATGCCAAAGGCGGTGCGGTCGAGTTCCGCGTCGAAAAGGCGGGCATCGTTCATGCCGGCGTCGGAAAGGCGAGCTTCGACGAAGCGAAGATCAGCGAAAACGTTCGCGCGCTCATCGACTCGGTTGTGCGCGCCAAACCGTCAGGCGCCAAAGGGCACTATCTGAAGAAGATTTCCATCAGCTCGACCATGGGTCCCGGAATCAAGATATCGCTCGATTCCGTCGGCCATGCCGGGATGGTGTAACCGAAATTCCTCCCCCGTTTCTTACGGGGAGGTGTCGCGCCGCCGGGCGGCGCGACAGAGGGGGCCGCAGTGTCAGGGCGGCCCTGAGAAGGAGAATAGAGAGTTTCCGGCACGCGTGAGCCGGGAAAACCTGTCCAAGACCGCAGGTGTCCGTCAGTGGACGGACTTAATGACCTGCGCAGACGGGGCGAAAAGCCGGATCATGGGAGGAGAATCCCTGCCATTCGGGTTTGCCTTGGGACGGGGTGCCGCCGAAGCACATGCTTCCGTGGCTGGTCTTAAGGGAAGGTTTGGCGAACGCGGGCCGGACTTTCGATGTTAGGGAGTGGGTATGGACAGAACTCAAAAAGCGGAAATGGTCCAAAGCCTGAATGGGCTTTTTGCCGATGCCGGAGCTGTCATCGTCGCCCACTATAGCGGCATGACGGTGGCCCAAATGGGCGAACTGCGCCTGCGCCTGCGCAAGGCCGGAGCATCGTTCAGGGTGGCCAAAAACCGTCTCGCCGTGCGTGCGCTCGAAGGAACACCGGCCGCCGAAATCGCCGAGCTATTCAAGGGACCAACCGGGATCGCCTATTCCGCCGATCCCATCGCGGCCCCGAAAGTCCTGGTCGCTTATGCGAAGGAAAATGAAAAGCTCAAGATTATCGGCGGTTTTGCCGTTGGCTCGGTGCTCAATCCGGAGGGGATCAGGTCGTTGGCCGAACTCCCGTCCCTGGATCAACTTCGAGGCAAGCTGCTTGGCCTGCTGCAGGCGCCCGCGACCAAAATCGCAGGAGTTCTGCAGGCACCTGCCGGCAATGTCGCGCGGGTGCTCGCGGCCTATGCAAAAAAGGAAGCGGCGTGAACTGGCTCTGGTAAATCCACAATCAACTACCATATAGGAACCCGAAGAATGGCAAATCTCCAACAGTTAGTAGACGAACTCTCGAAGCTCACCGTGATCGAGGCAGCTGAGCTGTCCAAGCTTCTTGAGGAAAAATGGGGCGTTTCTGCCGCGGCTCCGGTCGCGGTTGCGGCTGCCCCCGGTGCGGCAGGCGGTGCTGCACCTGCAGCAGCGGAAAAGACCGAGTTCACCGTCGTGCTTGCGTCCGCCGGTGACAAGAAGATCAACGTGATCAAGGAAGTCCGCGCCATCACAGGACTTGGCCTCAAGGAAGCGAAAGACCTCGTTGAAGGCGCTCCCAAAGAGGTGAAGGCGGATGTGTCGAAGGACGAAGCTGAAAAGCTCAAAAAGCAGCTTGAGGACGCAGGCGCGAAGGTCGAGCTGAAATAAGGAGGCGTGGCGGCTGGCCCTGGCTGACGCGCAATTTCGCTCATTTCCACTCTCCCCTGGAAACACCGGTTTCCGGGGGATGGGGTTTTTTTGTCCGGAACATAAAATCAACGGGAATCGCTCATGACACTTTCCTTCACAGGCCGCAAACGACTCCGGAAGTTCTTCGGCCATATGGTCGAAGTCGCGGAGATGCCGAATCTGATCGAGGTTCAAAAGACCTCTTACGATCAGTTTTTGCAGGTCGAGAAGCCTCAGGAGGGGCGCCTCGACATTGGCCTGGAGACGGTTTTCAAGTCGGTATTCCCAATCAGCGATTTCTCCGAGGCGTCGCTGCTTGAATACGTCGATTACCATTTCGAAGATCCAAAATATGATGTGGAGGAGTGTCAGCAGCGGTCGATGACCTATGCGGCGCCTCTGAAGGTCACGCTGCGCCTGATCGTGTTCGATGTGGATCAGGAAACCGGCGCGAAGTCGGTCAAGGACATCAAGGAGCAGGACGTCTATATGGGCGATGTCCCGTTCATGACCTTGAACGGTACCTTCATCGTCAACGGCACGGAGCGGGTAATCGTCTCACAGATGCACCGCAGCCCGGGCGTGTTCTTCGACCATGACAAGGGAAAGACGCATTCGTCGGGAAAGCTCCTGTTCGCTGCACGCGTGATTCCCTATCGCGGCTCGTGGCTGGATTTCGAATTCGACGCCAAAGACAATATTTATGTGCGGATCGACCGGCGCAGAAAACTTCCCGCGACGACCTTGCTCTATGCCCTCGGCCTCGATCAGGAGGGAATCCTCGACTATTTCTATGGCAAGGTCCCGTTCAAGGCGATCAAAGACGGCAAGTGGACGACTCCGGTTGATCAGAACTGGATGCGCAATGCCAAGCCCAACAATGATTGGACCAATCCCAAAACTGGCGAAGTTCTCACCGAACCCGGCCAGAAGATCACCGTTCGCGCGCTGAAGAGATGGCAGGAAGAGGGCATCAAGACCGTCGCAATGCCCGACGAGGAACTGGCCGGCCGCTACTGCGCGCTCGACATGGTCAATTACGAGACCGGCGAGATTTATGTCGAAGCCGGTGACGAGCTGACGCCCGACAATATCGCAGTTTTACGTGACGCCGGCTTTCAGGAAATCGTCACCATCAATGTCGATCACATCAATATCGGCTCATATATCCGCAACACCATGGCGATGGACAAGAGCCACAGCCGGGAGCAAGCGCTGATCGAGATTTACCGCGTGATGCGTCCCGGTGAACCGCCGACCGCGGAAACCGCTGAGACGCTGTTCGGTCAGCTGTTCTTTGACTCCGAGCGCTACGATCTTTCGAGCGTCGGCCGGGTCAAGATGAACATGAGGCTCGGCCTCGATTGTCCCGATACAACCCGCACCCTGAGAAAGGAAGATATCCTCGCAATCGTCAAGGCGCTGGCAGACCTGCGCGACGGCCGCGGCGAAATCGACGATATCGACAATCTCGGAAATCGCCGCGTCCGCTCGGTCGGCGAACTGATGGAAAACCAGTTCCGCATCGGCCTCCTGCGCATGGAGCGCGCGATCAAGGAGCGCATGAGCTCGGTCGATATCGACACGGTCATGCCGCACGATCTGATCAACGCGAAACCGGTTGCGGCGGCCGTGCGCGAGTTCTTCGGCTCGTCGCAGCTGTCCCAGTTCATGGACCAGACCAATCCGCTTTCCGAAGTCACCCACAAACGGCGCCTGTCGGCGCTGGGACCGGGCGGTCTCACCCGTGAACGCGCCGGATTTGAAGTCCGCGACGTGCATCCGACGCATTACGGCCGGATTTGTCCGATCGAAACGCCGGAAGGCCCGAATATCGGCCTGATCAATTCGCTGGCGACCTATGCCCGCGTCAACAAATACGGCTTCATCGAAAGCCCCTATCGCAAGGTGCACAACAAGCACGTTACGGATGAGGTGATTTATCTCTCGGCGATGGAAGAGACGAAATACACCATCGCCCAAGCCAATGCGACGCTCGATGCGCGCAATCGCATCACCGACGAACTGGTGTCCTGCCGCAAGGGCGGGAACTTCATGATGACCACGCCGGAACAGGTCGATTACATCGACGTGTCTCCCAAGCAGCTGGTTTCCGTCGCCGCCGCGTTGATCCCGTTCCTTGAGAACGATGACGCCAACCGGGCATTGATGGGCTCCAACATGCAGCGTCAGGCGGTGCCGCTACTGACTGCCGAAGCACCGCTCGTCGGTACCGGCATGGAGGACGTGGTCGCGCGCGACTCGGGGGCTGCGATTGCCGCCCGCCGGACGGGAGTCGTCGATCAGGTGGACGCGACCCGTATCGTCATCCGCGCCACCGAAGAAACCGATACGACGAAACCGGGTGTCGACATCTACCGCCTGTCGAAATTCCAGCGCTCGAACCAGAACACCTGCATCAACCAGCGGCCTCTGGTGCGGGTTGGTGACACGGTCCGTCAGGGCGACATCATCGCCGACGGTCCATCGACCCAGCTGGGAGAACTCGCGCTCGGCAAGAATGTGCTCGTCGCCTTCATGCCGTGGAACGGTTACAATTTCGAAGACTCGATCCTGATCTCCGAGCGCATCGTCCGCGACGACGTCTTCACCTCGATCCATATCGAGGAGTTCGAGACCATGGCGCGGGACACCAAGCTCGGGCCCGAGGAAATCACGCGCGACATTCCCAACGTCGGTGAAGAGGCGCTGAAAAATCTCGACGAGGCGGGAATTGTCTATATCGGCGCCGAAGTGAATGCCGGAGACATTCTCGTTGGGAAGGTCACGCCCAAGGGCGAGACCCCGATGACCCCGGAAGAGAAACTGCTGCGGGCGATTTTCGGCGAGAAGGCCGCCGATGTGCGCGATACATCGTTACGTGTCCCGCCCGGCGTCACCGGCACCGTGGTGGAGGTGCGCGTATTCAACCGCCACGGTATCGACAAGGACCAGCGTGCACTCGCGATCGAACGCGCCGAAGAAGAACGGCTCGCCAAGGACCGCGACGACGAACTCGCGATCCTCGAACGCAATATCTTCGCGCGTCTGTCGGAGTTGCTGCTGAACAAGGTGGTCGCATCGGGGCCCAAGGGCATTGCGCCGGACACCAAGATCACGCAGCAATTGCTCGACGCCACCGCGCGTCATCAGTGGTGGCAGATCGGATTGCGCAACGAGAAGGCGCAGGCCGAAATCGAAAGCCTGAAAAAGCAATATGACGAATCGCGCGCGCGACTCGACAAGCGCTTTGCCGACAAGGTGGAGAAGCTCCGCCGCGGCGACGAACTCGCGCCGGGCGTGATGAAGATGGTCAAAGTGTTCGTCGCGGTGAAGCGCAAGCTGCAACCCGGCGACAAGATGGCCGGACGTCATGGCAACAAGGGCGTGATCTCCCGTATCACACCGATGGAAGACATGCCCTATCTCGAGGACGGCACACAGGTCGACGTCGTGCTCAATCCTCTGGGTGTGCCCTCACGCATGAATGTCGGGCAGATTCTGGAAACCCATCTCGGTTGGGCTTCGGCAGGACTTGGCAAGCAGATCGGCGACATCCTCGACAAAGTGCGCCGCGACGGAAAACTCGATCCGCTGCGCAAAACGCTGAAGACCATCTATGGCGGTGATGAACGCCTGGGTGAGCTCGGCGAACAGGACATGGTTGAAATGGCCGGCAACTTGCGCGCCGGCGTGCCGGTTGCAACCCCGGTGTTCGACGGTGCCAAGGAAAAAGACATCGTCGAGATGCTGAATGGAGCAGGGCTGAACGGAACCGGTCAGGTGATGCTGTTCGACGGCCGCACCGGCGAGGCCTTCAAGCGCCAGGTAACTGTCGGCTACATCTACATGCTGAAGCTGCACCACCTGGTGGACGACAAGATCCACGCGCGTTCGATCGGGCCGTACAGCCTCGTCACCCAGCAACCGCTGGGCGGCAAGGCGCAGTTCGGAGGTCAGCGCTTCGGCGAAATGGAAGTCTGGGCGCTCGAAGCTTACGGCGCTGCCTACACGCTGCAGGAAATCCTCACCGTCAAGTCCGACGATGTCGCCGGGCGCACCAAGGTCTACGAGGCCATCGTTCGCGGCGAGGACAATTTCGAGGCAGGCATCCCTGAAAGCTTCAACGTGCTCGTCAAGGAAATGCGTTCGCTGGGTCTCAATGTCGAGCTGGTGAACCAGTGATTCTTCGATAGCCCGTCCGGAAAAAATGGCGGGCTTCTCCAGGAGAAGAGAAAACATGAATCAGGAACTGATCAATGTCTTCCAGCAGGGAAAAGAAATTCCCACATTTGACCGGATTCGCATTTCGCTGGCGAGCCCGGATCAAATCCTTCGCTGGTCGCACGGTGAGATCAAGAAACCGGAAACCATCAACTACCGCACCTTCAAGCCGGAGCGGGACGGATTGTTCTGTGCCCGGATTTTCGGTCCGGTAAAGGATTACGAGTGCCTGTGCGGCAAATACAAGCGCATGAAGTACAAGGGCATCGTATGCGAAAAATGCGGCGTCGAAGTCACGGTGCAGAAAGTGCGCCGCGACCGCATGGGCCACATCGAGCTCGCATCGCCGGTGGCGCATATCTGGTTCCTGAAGTCGCTGCCCTCGCGCATCGGCCTGATGGTCGACATGACGCTGAAGGACCTCGAGCGCGTGCTCTATTTCGAGAACTATGTCGTGCTCGAACCGGGTCTGACCCCGTTGAAACAGCGCCAGCTTCTGACCGAAGAAGAGTTTTTCAAGGCGCAGGAAGAATATGGTGAGGACAGCTTCCAGGCCATGATCGGCGCGGAGGCGATCCGCATCCTTCTCGAACAGATCGATCTTGAGAAACTGAAGCAGGATCTGCGCGCCGAAATCGCGGTGGCGCAGGGCACCGAGAAACCCAAAAAGCTGGTCAAGCGGCTGAAAGTCGTTGAGGCATTCCTCGAATCCGGCAATCGCCCGGAATGGATGATTCTGACGGTCGTGCCGGTGATTCCGCCGGAACTGCGTCCGCTGGTGCCGCTGGATGGCGGCCGTTTCGCCACCTCCGATCTGAACGATCTCTATCGCCGCGTCATCAACCGGAACAACCGGCTGAAGCGCCTGATGGAATTGAAAGCGCCGGATATCATCGTGCGCAACGAAAAGCGCATGCTGCAGGAGGCGGTGGACGCGCTGTTCGACAATGGCCGGCGCGGCCGCGTCATTACCGGCGCCAACAAGCGCCCGCTGAAATCGCTCGCCGATATGCTGAAGGGCAAGCAGGGCCGCTTCCGTCAGAACCTGCTCGGCAAACGCGTCGACTATTCCGGCCGTTCGGTGATCGTGGTCGGTCCCGAATTGAAACTCCATCAGTGCGGCTTGCCGAAAAAGATGGCACTCGAACTGTTCAAGCCGTTCATTTATGCGCGGCTGGAAGCAAAGGGATTCTCGGCCACCGTCAAGCAGTCGAAAAAACTTGTCGAGAAGGAAAAACCCGAAGTCTGGGATATCCTGGAAGAAGTCATCCGCGAGCATCCGGTTCTGTTGAACCGCGCGCCGACGCTGCACCGTCTCGGCATTCAGGCATTTGAGCCGGTGCTGATCGAAGGCAAGGCGATCCAGCTCCATCCGCTGGTCTGCACCGCGTTCAACGCCGACTTCGACGGCGACCAGATGGCGGTGCATGTGCCGCTGTCGCTGGAAGCACAGCTCGAAGCGCGCGTGCTGATGATGTCGACCAACAACATTCTCTCGCCGGCAAATGGCAAGCCGATCATCGTGCCCACTCAGGACATCGTGCTCGGGCTCTATTACCTGTCGCTCGACCGCGACAAGGAGCCGGGCGAGGGCATGAAGTTCAATGATATGGGCGAGATCGAACACGCGCTGTTTTCCGGCGCGGTAACGCTGCATTCGAAAATCGAAGCGCGTTACAAAACCGTGGATGCCGAAGGCAAACCGATCACGCGCCGTGTGCAATCCACGCCCGGCCGCATGCTGCTGGCCGAGTTGCTGCCGCGCAATCCGGCGATTCCGTTCGAACTCGTCAACCGGCAGCTCCGCAAACAGGAAATCAGCCAGATCATTGACGAGGTCTATCGCCACTGCGGCCAGAAGGAGACTGTGCTGTTCTGCGACGCGGCCATGGCGCTCGGTTTCCGTGAAGCCTGCAAGGCGGGCATCTCATTCGGCAAGGACGACATGGTCGTCCCGCGGGCGAAGGAGAAGCTGATCGAAACCGCGCGTCACCAGGTGCGCGAGTTCGAACAGCAATATCTCGAAGGCGTCACCACGGATCGCGAGAAGTACAATCAGGTGGTCGATGTCTGGTCGAAATGCACCGATCAGGTCGCAGCCGAAATGATGAAGGAGATCTCGCAACCGAAGATCGACCCGAAAACCGGGCGGACGCAGGAAATCAACTCCATCTTCATGATGGCCAATTCCGGCGCCCGCGGCTCGCAGCAGCAGATCAAGCAGCTGGCCGGCATGCGCGGGTTGATGGCCAAGCCGTCGGGCGAAATCATCGAGACCCCGATCCTGTCGAACTTCAAGGAAGGGCTGACCGTGCTCGAATATTTCAATTCGACGCACGGCGCACGCAAGGGCCTCGCGGACACCGCGCTCAAGACCGCCAATTCGGGCTATCTGACGCGGCGTCTGGTCGACGTTGCCAACGACTGCATCATTACAGCGGAAGACTGCGGAACCAAGGCCGGCGTCAGCGTCCAGGCCGTGATCGACGGTGGGCAGGTTGTGTCTTCGCTCGCCGAACGTCTCCTCGGCCGCACTGCTGCCGAAGACGTGAAGCACCCTGAAACCGGTGAGATCATGGTCCGGCGCGGCAAGGAGATCACCGAAGAGCTCGCCGAGAAGATCGACAACGCGCATGTGCCAAAGGTCCGGGTCCGCTCGGTGTTGTGCTGCGAATTGCTCGATGGCGTCTGCGGCAAATGCTACGGGCGCGATCTCGCGCGGGGAACCTCGGTCAATATCGGCGAGGCAGTCGGCGTCATTGCCGCTCAGTCGATTGGCGAGCCCGGTACCCAGCTCACCATGCGCACCTTCCATATCGGTGGTGCGGCGCAGGTGGCGGCGCAATCGAAGATCGAGGCGTCACATGACGGCAAGATCAAGGTCGTCAACCGCAACGTGGTGCAGAACTCGCAAGGCCAGCTCGTGGCGATGGGACGCAACATGCAGGTGGCGATCGTGGATGCTCGCGGTATCGAGCGGGCAGCACACCGCATCGTGTACGGCGCGCGGCTGATGGTCGATGAGGGACAGAACATCAAGCGTGGCGAGCGGATTGCCGAGTGGAATCCGAACTCGCTGCCGATTTTGACTGAAGTCGCCGGCGTCGTGCGTTACGACGACATCGTCGAGGGTCTCAGTCTCAAGGAGATCGCCGACGAAACCACCGGCATCAGCCAGAGGGTGATTGTCGACTGGCGTTCGGGGTCGAAGAGCTCCGACCTCAGGCCCGCGATCACGCTGGTGGATGGCAAGGGCAAGTCGATCATGCTGCAAAACGGGGAAGCCCGCTATCCGCTGTCCGTGGACGCAATTCTCTCGGTGGAAGACGGCGCCCATGTCAAAGCCGGCGACGTGCTGGCACGTATCCCGACAGAAGGTGCAAAGACCCGCGACATCACCGGTGGTTTGCCGCGCGTGGCCGAATTGTTCGAGGCGCGCAAGCCCAAGGATTGCGCGGTTCTCGCCGAAGCCGATGGCTATATCGAGTTCGGCAAGGACTACAAAAACAAGCGCCGCGTGATTCTGAAGCCCAAGGACGAGGAGCAGGAGCCGGTCGAATACCTGCTGCCGAAGGCGAAGCATGTCAGCGTGCGGGAAGGCGATTACGTCGAAAAAGGCGAC
The DNA here is from genome assembly GCA_036273455.1 of Micropepsaceae bacterium. Classification (GTDB taxonomy): domain Bacteria; phylum Pseudomonadota; class Alphaproteobacteria; order Micropepsales; family Micropepsaceae; genus CAIYRG01. The sequence goes on from DASUHP010000041.1 coordinate 64,963, forward strand.
TTCATCATCGACGGCCATCCGTCGCCGCATGACATTCTGCGCATCAAGGGTGTCGAAGAGCTCGCCGTTTATCTGATCAATGAAATCCAGGAGGTCTATCGTCTCCAGGGCGTGAAGATAAACGACAAGCATATCGAGGTGATCGTTCGTCAGATGTTGCAGAAGTTCGAGATCGAGAATGGCGGCGGCACGACGCTGCTCGCCGGCGAACAGGTCGATCTGCTCGAACTGGAAGAGGCCAACAAGAAGGCGGTCGAGCAGGGACTGAAGCCTGCGACCGGCCGGCCGGTACTGCTCGGCATCACCAAGGCGTCCCTGCAGACGCGTTCGGTGTTCTCGGCTGCATCCTTCCAGGAGACGACACGTGTCCTCACCGACGCTGCGGTGAACGGCAAGGTCGATACGCTCGAAGGGCTGAAGGAGAACGTGATTGTGGGCCGGCTGATTCCGGCGGGCACCGGCGGCGCCATTGCGCGCATCCGGCGCATCGCAGCCGAGCGTGACAAGGCCATTCAGGCCGAGCGCGCTGCGGCCTCAGCCACACCTCCGGCGCTCGAAGCTCCGGCCACTGCGGCAGAGTAATCGCTCACTTTCCTCAACCCTGCCCTTGAGGGAGGGTCGAAATCGCTCTTCGCGATTTCGGGGAGGGGACAGCGAGCGAAGCGAGCGCATCGCGAAGCAAACAAAAGCCCTGGATCGCTTCCGGGGCTTTTTTGCATTCAAAATATCGGCATCTCTCTGTTGGACGACATCAAAGCCGATATATCTCGGCTGCCTTGAGAGGCGCGGCATGGCAACATCGGCGGAGCCGCGGGATTAGATGTTCCCTGATCGCCGATTCATTCGGGACTGCGATATGACAGACGAACGAGGGCGCCTTTTTGCCAAACTCGTCCAGATGCTGGACTGGGCCTACGATAAGACCCAGTCGGGCTATTTCGGCTGGGCGAGTGCCGAGGTACTCGCGCAGGATTACCTTGGAAAATTTTCAAATCCGGATGACGCAATCGACTCGCTGATCAGATGGCAGACCGGCAGTGCGGGAATGGCGGGATTTGTGACCGGTGTCGGCGGGCTGTGGTTCTTGCCGATTGGACTTCCAGCCAATCTCGCCAGCGTCCTTTATATTCAGCTTCGAATGGTATCCGCGATTGCTCTGATCCGGGGATACTCGCTCCAGTCTGACCAGGTCCGCAGTTTGGCCTATGCAAGTCTCTGCGGCACGCGCGCGGCGGACCTTCTTAAGGATGTTGGCATCAGATTCGCTGCGTCAGCCATACATCATATCGGCCGCGAAACCATTACCAGCAAGGTTGGTTCTCGGGTCTTCACCAGGATGGGCAGAACGGGGCTGGTCAATGTCGGCAAGATGATGCCCTTGATCGGAGGACTGGTCGGCGGTGGAATTGATGCCTCGATGACGAAAATCATAGGCATCACTGCGAAACGCGTTTTTGTTCAGCGCGATTACCGGGGGGCAGAGGGGGATTGCTACCAGGTGCTCGCAATCGAGGTCGTGCGGACCACTGCTTAATTTGTGCTGCTGATCTACTCTGCCGCTTCGCCGAGGCGTTCGGCGCGCTGCTGGCGATCCCACATTGCGGTATACGCCGCACCGCGGGCGAGCAGAGCCACATGCGTGCCGCGTTCGACAATGATTCCGTCGTCGAGCACCAGGATCTCATCCGCATCCACGACGGTCGACAAACGGTGCGCGATGATGAGAGTGGTGCGCCGCGCCGACAGTTCATGAAGGCTGGCCTGGATTTCATGCTCGGTATGTGAATCGAGCGAGCTTGTGGCCTCATCGAAAATGAGCAGGTTGGGATTTTTCAGGATCACACGTGCAATCGCGACACGCTGCTTTTCACCGCCCGACAGTTTCAGCCCGCGTTCGCCAACGCGTGTCGCATAACCATCCGGCAGTTTGGCGATGAAATCGCTCAGTTGCGCCCGCCGCGCAGCGTCCCTCACTTCGTCCTCCGAAGCTTCGGGCCGGCCATAGGCGATGTTGTAATAGATGCTGTCGTTGAACAGCACGGTGTCCTGCGGCACGACACCAATGGCGGACCTGAGGCTTGCCTGCGTGACGTCGCGCAAGTTCTGGCCGTCAATGGTAATTGCGCCGCCCTGCGGGTCATAAAACCGGAACAACAGCCGGGCGATTGTCGATTTGCCGCCGCCGGTCGGGCCAACGATCGCAAGTGTGCGGCCGCCGGGTATTTCAAAGCTGATATTGTTCAGGATCGGCCGGCGCAGGTCATAGGCAAAATCGACATTGCTGAACACGACCCGGCCCGGCCCGCGATTGAGCGCTGGCGCGTTCGGACCGTCTTCGATTTCGGATTGTTCCGCCAGCAATCCATACATCTGTTCGATGTCGGTGAAAGCCTGCCGCAGGATGCGCCAGACCCAGGACAGCATGTTCAGCGGCTGATAGAGCTGCAGAAGATATGCGTTCACCATCACGAAATCGCCGAGTGTCATGCGGCCGGTGGTGACGCCATAAGCGGCGAGCGCCATCACCGCCACGATGCCGGCCGATAAAATTCCCGATTGGCCAATATTGAACAAAGACAGTGAGCGCTGATTGGCGATCGCGGCGCGGACATAGTCCTGTTTCGCCTCGTCGAAGCGCTCGATTTCGTGCTGCTCGTTGCCGAAATATTTGACGGTCTCGAAGTTCAGAAGACTATCGATGGCGCGGGTATTCGCTTCGCGGTCCTGTGCATTCATCTCGCGGCGGTATTTCATCCGCCAGGTCGTCGCCGCGGCCGTGTAGCTCGCGTATCCGATGATCACGACGAAAGTCGCCGCGGCGAGGCCGAAGCCGAGATAATGCCAGATCACTCCGGCAACGAGCACCAGTTCGAGGAAGATGGGAGCGATGTTGAACAGGAGATAAGTGAGGAGCGATTCGACGCCTTCGGTGCCCCGCTCGATCGCCCGCGACAACCCGCCGGTCTGCCGGTCGAGATGGAACCGAAGCGACAGCTCATGCAGGTGCGCGAGTACGTTCAGGGAGATCAGCCGAAGGGCGCGCTCCTGCACCTTGGCGAAAATCATGTCCCGGAGTTCGGTCGTGGCCGACGAGGCGATCCGGATGATTCCGTAACCGACGATCAGCAACAGGGGCACGCTGAGCACCGCGCCGGGATGGGTGGTGAGTGCGTCGATAATGCGCTTATAGGCAATCGGCAGAAGCACATTGACCAGTTTGGCAACGAAGATCAGCCCGACCGCCGACACGACCCTGAGCTTCAGCTCGGTCTTGCCTTTGGGCCACAGCAGCGGCAGGACGCGGCCGACCACGGCCAGCTGGTCTCTCCAGCCAAGCCCCGGTTCGCGTCTCTGGTCCGGCTTTCGGGGTAGAGACCAGCGGATTTGCATGCACCCTATATCGGCCGAACAACCGCCGCTCTCAAGCTGAACCGGTACATAAAGAGGAGCGAGAAAATAGATCGAGGAGCGAGAATAGGGCGGCTCTCGCTCCTCGATCCTCGATCCTCGCTTCTCGACCTGAATTCGCCGTGAGATAGGCGGAAAAGCTGGCGGTTCAGCTATTGACGCAGCGCGCCCGCCTTGGATATACACGCGCACCTTCGCGACAGGCCGTCGGTCGCAAACCGAAACGCTGTCTGAAGCCAGTGTACACACGGATCAAGCGCGATCCGGGGCAGAACGCGCCCGGATCCTACGCGTGTTGCGGGCGGCCAAGTGGCTGTCCGCCATTGATTTTTTGTTTTGACGACGGGAAACGCAAATGCCGACAGTGAACCAGCTGATCAGAAGTCCGCGCGGGGAAAAGCCGAGGCGCAACAAGGTTCCGGCGCTGACCAACTGCCCGCAAAAGCGCGGCGTGTGTACCCGGGTCTATACCACCACGCCGAAAAAGCCGAACTCTGCCCTGCGCAAGGTCGCCAAAGTGCGCCTGACCAATGGCTATGAGGTGGTGAGCTATATCCCGGGCGAAGGCCACAATCTGCAGGAACATTCGGTGGTTCTGATCCGGGGCGGCCGTGTCAAGGATCTGCCGGGGGTGCGCTACCACATCCTGCGCGGTGTCCTCGATACCCAGGGCGTCAAGGACCGAAAGCAGCGCCGCTCGGTATACGGCGCCAAACGGCCAAAGTGACTTTCAGCCCAAAGGCTGAAAGTCATCCCCGCCTCAGCGAAGCTGAGAGCGGGGATCCAGTGAACTGAAGAAAGAGGAATTTCGTCATGTCCCGGCGGCACCGTGCAGAAAAACGCGAGGTTATTCCCGACGCCAAATTTGGCGATGTGGTGCTCGCGAAATTCATGAACAGCCTGATGTATCAGGGCAAGAAATCGGTCGCCGAGGGAATTGTCTACGGCGCCTTCGACACGATCCAGGCCAAGACGAAACAGGAACCGCTCGGCGTTTTTCACGAAGCGCTGCGCAATGTCAGCCCGGCGTTGGAAGTTCGCTCACGCCGCGTCGGCGGAGCGACCTATCAGGTGCCGGTCGAAGTCCGCACCGACCGTTCGCGCGCGCTCGCGATCCGCTGGATCATCTCGGCTGCGCGCAACCGCAATGAACCGACCATGCAGGGGAGATTATCGGGGGAACTTTTGGATGCTGCCAGCAATCGCGGCACCGCTGTCAAGAAACGCGAAGATACGCACAAGATGGCCGAGGCCAATCGCGCGTTCTCGCATTACCGCTGGTAATCAAGGAATCACGAATGCCCCGTCAAACTCCACTCAACCACTACCGAAATATTGGCATCGCCGCGCATATCGATGCGGGCAAGACCACGACCACCGAACGCATCCTTTATTATACCGGCCGGTCACACAAGATCGGTGAAGTCCATGATGGCGCAGCGACCATGGACTTCATGGAGCAGGAACAGGAACGCGGTATCACCATCACATCGGCTGCCACGACGTGTTTCTGGCGCGATCACCGCATCAACATCATCGACACGCCGGGCCATGTCGATTTCACCATTGAAGTCGAGCGCTCCATGCGCGTGCTCGATGGAGCGGTCGCGGTATTCGACGCCGTCGCCGGCGTCGAGCCGCAGTCCGAAACCGTCTGGCGGCAGGCCGACAAATACCGCGTGCCGCGCATCTGTTTCGTCAACAAGATGGACCGCACCGGCGCGGATTTCTTCCGCTGCGTGCAAATGATGATTGACCGCCTCGGCACCAAGCCTGCGGTGATCCAGCTCCCTGTCGGATCGGAATCCGGCTTCAAGGGCGTTGTCGACCTGGTCGCCATGAAGGCGGTGCTGTGGAAAGAGGAAAACCTTGGCGCCGAATTCGAGGTCGTGGAGATTCCCGAGGACCTGGCTGAGAAGGCGGAGTCCTATCACACCAAGCTTGTCGAAATGGCGGTCGAGCAGGACGAGAAGCTTCTCGAAGCCTATCTCGATGGGCATATGCCCACGCCGGAGCAGCTTAAGGCATGCATCCGCAAGGGAGCCTGCGGGTTCCACTTTGTTCCGGTGCTGTGTGGTTCGGCATTCAAGAACAAGGGTGTGCAGCCGCTGCTCGATGCGGTTGTCGATTTCCTGCCCTCGCCCATGGACATCCCGCCGGTCGAAGGCACCAAACCCCATTCCGATGCAAAGATCACGCTCCCTGCCGACGACAAGGCGCCGTTTGCCGGGCTCGCTTTCAAGATCATGGACGACCCGTTCGTCGGCTCGATCACCTTTGTCCGGATTTATTCCGGCATGGTGAGCTCCGGCACTTCGGTGCTGAATTCGGTAAAGGACAATAAGGAACGTGTCGGGCGCATGCTGCTGATGCATGCGAATAACCGGGAAGACATCAAGGAAGCCTATGCCGGCGACATCGTCGCATTTGCGGGCCTGAAGAACACCACGACAGGCGAAACGCTGTGTGATGTCCAGAAGCCGCTCGTGCTCGAACGGATGGAATTCCCCGATCCGGTGATCGAGATCGCGATCGAACCGAAATCGAAGGCCGATCAGGAAAAACTCGGCGTCGCGCTGAACCGGCTCGCGCAGGAAGACCCGTCGTTCCGGGTTTCCACCGATCAGGAGTCCGGCCAGACGATCCTGAAAGGCATGGGCGAACTCCACCTGGAGATCAAGGTCGACATCCTCAAGCGCACCTACAAGGTCGACGCCAATATCGGCCAGCCCCAGGTCGCCTATCGCGAGACTTTGTCAAAGCCCGTCACCATTCTGTACACGCATAAAAAGCAGACGGGCGGCGCCGGCCAGTTCGCCGAAGTGAAAATCGAATTCGAGCCGTTGCCGCCCGGATCGGGCTTTGAATTTGAAAACGGGGTCGTCGGCGGTTCCGTACCGAGGGAATATATTCCCGCGGTCGAAAAGGGCCTGAAGGCCCAGAAGGAAACCGGCCTCCTTGCCGGATTTCCGGTGATCGACTTCAAGGCAAAGCTGATCGACGGCAAATATCATGAAGTCGACTCGAATGCGCTGACCTTCGATATCGCCGCACGCGCAGCGTTCCGCGAAATTGCCAGCCGCGGAGTGGTCAAGCTGCTCGAGCCGATCATGAAAGTCGAAGTGGTCACGCCGGAAGAATATCTCGGCGGCGTCATCGGCGATCTCAATTCGCGCCGCGGCCATGTGCACGGCACAGATACGCGCGGCAACGCCCAGGTGGTGACGGCCATGGTGCCGCTCGCCAACATGTTCGGCTATGTCAATACGCTGCGCTCGATGACCCAGGGCCGGGCGCAATACACAATGCAATTCGATCATTACGAGCAAGTGCCGCAGGCGATCGCAGAAGAGGTCAAGGCGAAATACGCCTGACGCCCCGGTAAAAATTGTACTGACCACGGAGAGAAGATCATGGCGAAAGCTAAGTTCGAACGGAACAAGCCCCATTGTAACGTCGGCACCATCGGCCACGTTGACCACGGCAAGACCACACTGACCGCGGCGTTAACGCGGGTCTCTGCCGATCGGGGATGGACCCAGACCGCCATATCCTATGATCAGGTCGCGAAGGCGTCCGAGAGCCAGGGCCGTCGCGATCCCACCAAGATTCTCACCATCGCGACCAGCCATGTCGAATACTCCACTGAGAAACGCCACTATGCTCATGTCGATTGCCCGGGCCACGCCGACTATGTGAAGAATATGATCACCGGCGCCGCGCAGATGGACGGCGCGATCCTCGTGGTCTCAGCCGCCGACGGTCCGATGCCGCAAACCCGTGAGCACATCCTGCTCGCCCGCCAGGTCGGCGTTCCCTACATCGTCGTCTTCCTCAACAAGGTTGATCTGGTCGATGATCCCGAACTGCTCGATCTCGTCGAACTCGAGATTCGCGAGCTTCTGACCAAGTACCAGTTCCCGGGCGATGATGCGCCCCTCATCCGCGGCTCAGCCATCAAGGCCTTGAACGGCGAAAAGGGCGAAACTGCCGATGAAGCCATCATCAAACTGTTCGAAGCACTCGATACGTATGTGCCGCTCCCCGAACGGCCGGTGGATCAGCCGTTCCTGATGCCGATCGAAGACGTGTTCTCGATCTCCGGCCGCGGCACCGTGGTCACCGGGCGCATCGAGCGTGGCAAGATCAAGGTCGGCGAGACTGTTGAGATCGTCGGCATCCGTCCGACCTCGACTACGACCGTCACTGGCGTGGAAATGTTCCGCAAGCTGCTCGATCACGGCGAAGCGGGCGACAATGTCGGCTGTCTGCTCCGCGGTATCGACAAGGAAGCGGTGGAGCGCGGCCAGGTGCTGGCGAAGCCCGGCAGCGTCACGCCGCACACCAATTTCAACGCCGAAGCCTATATTCTGACCAAGGATGAAGGCGGCCGGCACACGCCGTTCTTCGGCAATTACCGCCCGCAATTCTATTTCCGCACCACCGACGTCACTGGCATCGTCAAGCTGCCGCAGGGTACGGAAATGGTCATGCCGGGTGACAATGTCGCCGTGGAAATCGAACTGATCGTGCCGGTTGCGATGGAGGAAAAGCTGCGCTTCGCCATTCGCGAAGGCGGCCGCACGGTGGGCGCAGGCGTCGTCACCAAGATCCTGAAATAGGACGCTTGCGAGGGGACGGCTTTAGCCGGGAGGAGAATAGAAATGCAGGGACAGAATATCCGTATACGGCTAAAGGCGTTCGATCACCGTATCCTCGACAATTCCACCAAGGAAATCGTCAACACGGCGAAGCGCACCGGCGCGCAGGTCAGGGGGCCGATCCCGCTGCCCACGCGCATTGAGCGCTTCACCGTGAACCGTTCGCCCCATGTCGACAAGAAAAGCCGCGAACAGTTCGAAATCCGCACGCATAAACGGCTGTTGGACATCATTGACCCCACGCCCCAGACGGTGGACGCGCTGATGAAGCTCGACCTCGCTGCCGGCGTGGACGTCGAGATCAAGCTCTAGGAGCACGGGAAGCCATGCGAACCGGAGTTATCACCCAGAAGATGGGCATGACCCGCCTGTTCCTTGAGGATGGACGGCATGTGCCCGTGACAGTGCTGAAACTTGGCAAGTGCCAGGTGGTTGCGGTGCGCACCGCCGAAAAGGACGGATACACCGCGGTGCAGCTCGGTTCGGGATTCGTCAAGCCGAAAAGCCTGACGCAGGCCGAGCGCGGACATTTTGCCAAAGCCTCGGTCGAACCCAAGCGCAAGGTCGCGGAATTCCGCGTCGATGAGAAGAACCTGCTCGATGTCGGGGACGAAATCCTCGCCTCGCATTTCGTTCCAGGCCAGAAGGTGGACGTCACCGGCATCACCATCGGCCGCGGCTTCACCGGCGCGATGAAGCGCTGGAATTTCCGGGGGCTTGAGGCGTCGCATGGCGTATCGATTTCGCATCGTTCGCTCGGCGGCACCGGCGGGCGACAGGATCCCGGCAAAAGCTTCAAGAACAAGAAGATGCACGGCCATTACGGCGTCGAACGTGTCACCACGCAGAATGTCGAAGTGGCGAAAGTCGATGTCGAACGCGGACTGATCCTGCTGCGCGGCGCGGTCCCGGGCGCCAAAGGCGGCTGGGTCATGATACGCGATGCCGTGAAACGTCCGCACAAGGATGTACCGTTGCCGGGTTCGGTGAAGAAGCAGGAAGCCGCGGCGGGGGCGCAGTCATGAAGGCCAAAGTGCTGACCCTCGATGCTGCCGATGCCGGCGAAATCGAGCTCAAAGACGACATTTTCGGGCTGGAGCCGCGTGCCGATCTCATCCACCGCGTTGTCGTGTGGCAGTTGGCCAAGCGCCGTGCCGGCACGCACAAGACCAAGACCCGCGGCGAGGTCAACCGTACGACCAAGAAAGTGTACCGGCAGAAGGGCACCGGCTCGGCACGTCACGGTGCCCGTTCGGCGCCACTCTATGTCGGCGGCGGCAAGGCCATGGCGCCTGTCGTGCGCAGCCACGCCTATGACCTGCCGAAGAAGGTCCGCACCGCGGCCCTGAAACACGCGCTATCGGCGAAGGCAAAGGACTCGAAACTCGTGATCCTCGATGCCGCGCAGGTCGATTCGGTAAAAACTAACGCCGTGGCGAAGAAGCTCGGCAAGCTCGCAGATGGCCACATGCTTGTGGTCGACGGCGCGTTCGACGAGAAATTCGCGCTCTCGGCCCGCAACTTGCCGAAAGTGTCGCTCCTCCCGGCCGATGGCCTCAACGTCTATGACGTCTTGCGTGGCGATACGCTGATCGTCACGAAATCCGCCATCAAGGCGATCGAGGAGCGCCTGTCATGAGCCATTACGACGTGATCCTCTCGCCCGTCATTACGGAAAAATCCACCCGGCTTTCCGAAGCCAATCAGGTGATTTTCCGCGTCGCGCCCGATGCTTCAAAGCCGCAAATCGCCAAAGCCGTTGAAGAGCTGTTCAAGGTCAAGGTCAAAGCGGTGAATACGCTGCGCACCCACGGCAAGCTGAAGGTTTTTCGCGGCCGGCGTTACCGCAAGAGCGATGTCCGGAAAGCGATCGTGACGCTGGCCGAAGGCTATCAGATCGACGTGACAACCGGATTGTAAGAGACGAAACATGGCGCTCAAGACATTCAAACCGGTAACCAACGCACAGCGCCAATTGGTGCTGGTGGATCGTGCCGGGCTGCACAAGGGGCCGCCGGTCAAGCAGTTGACCAAGGGGCAGAAGCGGCCGGGCGGCCGGAATAATCTCGGCCGCATCACGGTGCGCTGGCAGGGCGGTGGTCACAAACAGAGCTATCGCATCATTGACTTCAAGCGCCAGCGCAATGATGAGCCGGCAAAGGTCGAGCGCCTCGAATATGATCCGAACCGCACATCCTTCATTGCACTGATCAAATACCGGAACGGCGATCTCGCCTATATTCTCGCGCCCCAGCGTCTGGCGCCCGGCGACGTCGTGATGTGCGGCGACAGGGTGGACGTGAAACCCGGCAACGCCATGCCGCTCTCGGCCATGCCGGTCGGTACAATCGTCCACAATGTCGAAATGAAGCCGGGCAAAGGCGGCCAGATTGCGCGCGCCGCCGGGACTTACGCGCAATATCTCGGCCGCGATGCCGGTTACGCGTTGTTGCGCCTCAATTCCGGCGAAGTACGCCGGGTCCGGCTCGAATGCCGCGCCACCGTCGGGGCTGTATCCAATCCCGACCACATGAATGAAGTGCTGTCCAAAGCCGGCCGAAATGTCTGGCGCAATCGCAGACCGTCCGTGCGCGGCACCGCGATGAACCCGATCGACCATCCGCATGGCGGCGGCGAAGGGCGCACCAAGGGTGGACGTCATCCTGTGACGCCATGGGGCAAGCCGACAAAGGGCGGCAAGACACGCAAGAATAAGCGCACCACACGCGACATCGTTCGTTCGCGGCACGCGAGAAGCAAGGGTTAAAGATGACACGATCCGTCTGGAAAGGCCCGTTTGTCGATGGCTTCCTGCTGAAGAAGGCGGAAGCTGCACGCAATTCGGGCCGTAAGGAAGTGATCAAGATCTGGTCGCGCCGCTCGACCATTCTGCCGCAATTCGTCGGCCTGACCTTCGGTGTCTATAACGGGCAGAAGCATATCCCCGTCATGGTCACGGAGGACATGATTGGGCACAAGTTCGGCGAATTCTCGCCGACGCGTACCTTCCACGGCCATTCCGGCGACCGCAAAGCCAAGAAGGAAGGAGCCTGAGCATGGGCAAGCCGGCACGCAAGCGCTCGCTCTCGGACGCACAGGCCAGGGCCATTGGCCGAAACATCCGCACCAGCCCCCGCAAGCTCAACCTCGTGGCGCAATCCATCCGTGGACAGACGGCCGAAGCGGCGCTCGCCACCCTCACCTTCTCCCCCAAGCGCATCGCGCACACCGTCAAGAAGGTGCTGGAATCGGCGATTGCGAATGCCGAGAACAATCATGACCTCGACGTCGACAGCCTTTTCGTCAGCGAGGCTTCGGTCGGCAAGAACCTGACGATGAAGCGTTTCCACGCCCGTGCCCGCGGCCGTGGCGCCCGCATCGAAAAGCCGTTCTCGCAGGTGACAATCGTGGTCACCGAACGCGAAGCGGAAAAGCCAACACCGAAGAAATCGGCAAAATCGGCGCTGGCTGAAAAGAAAAGCGCAGCGCCAAAGAAAGCAAGGAAGAAATCCGAAAAACCGGCGCCGGCCGAGGCGGGCGAAAGGGAGCAGGCCTGATGGGTCAGAAAGTCAATCCGATCGGGCTTAGGCTCGGTGTCAACCGCACCTGGGATTCGCGCTGGTTCGCGAACAAAAAGGAGTATTCGAAACTCCTCCAGGAAGACATCAAGATCCGCAATTACCTGCTCGACAAGCTGAAGCAGGCGGGGGTGTCGCGCATCTTCATCGAGCGCCCGCACAAAAAATGCCGCGTCACGATTCACTCGGCGCGTCCGGGTGTGGTGATCGGCAAAAAAGGTGCCGATATCGAGAAGCTGAAAGCCGATCTCGGAAAATTCACGACTTCGGAAGTTCACCTCAACATCGTCGAGATTCGCAAACCCGAAATTGACGCCAAGCTGGTGGCCGACAATATCGCTCAGCAGCTGGAACGCCGGGTGGCATTTCGCCGTGCGATGAAGCGTGCGGTTCAGTCGGCAATGCGCCTCGGCGCACAGGGCATTCGCATCAATTGCACCGGCCGGCTCGGCGGCGCCGAAATTGCCCGTGTCGAATGGTACCGCGAAGGGCGCGTGCCGCTGCACACATTGCGCGCCGACATCGATTATGGCGTGTCGACCGCGAAAACGACCTACGGCACCTGCGGCGTGAAGGTCTGGGTGTTCAAGGGCGAAATCATGGAGCACGACCCGATGGCGCAGGACAAGCGCCTGAGCGAGGCGGCAGAGAGCCAGGGCCGCAGCAGCGCGCGGCCGCAAGCCACGGCATAAGCAGGACAAACCGACATGTTGCAACCGGCACGAACCAAATACCGCAAACAGCATAAGGGCAGGATTCACGGCGCTGCCAAGGCCGGTTTTTCGCTCGCCTTCGGCTCATTTGGTCTTAAGGCAATTGAGCCGGAGCGTGTCACAGCGCGCCAGATCGAAGCCGCGCGCCGCGCTCTGACCCGTCACATGAAGCGCGCCGGACGCGTGTGGATCCGGGTGTTTCCGGATGTTCCGGTGTCGAAGAAGCCCGCTGAAGTGCGCATGGGATCGGGCAAGGGCGCGCCCGAATTCTGGGTCTGCAAAATCAAGCCCGGCCGCATTCTGTTCGAGGTGGACGGCGTGCCACGTGAGCTGGCCGAAGAGGCCATGCGCCTGGCTGCCGGCAAATTGCCGATCGCGACGAAATTCGTCGCGCGGCTTCAGGCGTAGGAGAACGGCAATGACCAAAGTTGCCGATTTTCGCGACAAAACCGACGATCAGCTCGGTGACGAGTTGGTGCGACTGAAAAAAGAGCAATTCAATTTGCGGTTTCAGCGCGCAAGCGGCCAATTGGAAAACACTGCAAGGTTTCGCAGCGTACGCCACGACATCGCGAGAATCATGACGGTGCTCGGGCAGCGCACGGTGCCGGCCGGAGCGGCGCCGGCCAAAGCTCCGCCTGTGGAAAAGCCGAAAGCCGCGCGCAAGGGAATTCTCAGGCGCACCGCCGATCGGGTTCGCCGCAAGCAGCCGGCCAAAAGCGAATAGGATTTGAACCATGCCAAAACGGGTCCTGCAGGGCGTCGTGGTCAGCGATGCAAATGCGAAGACGGTGGTCGTCAAGGTGGAGCGCCGCTTCATTCATCCGGTGATGGGCAAGACCGTCCGGCGCTCGAAGAAATATCACGCCCATGACGAGAACAAGTCGTTCAAGGTCGGCGACATTGTTCGCATTCGCGAATGCAAACCGGTCTCGAAACTGAAGCGATGGGAAGTCGTCGGACGCTCCAATGAAGCCGACGGAAAGGCCTGAACCATGATCCAGATGACCACCGAACTCGATGTGGCCGATAATTCCGGCGCGCGCCGCGTCATGTGCATCAAGGTGCTTGGCGGTTCGCGCCGCAAATATGCCGATGTTGGCGACACCATCGTCGTGTCGGTCAAAGAGGCGATCCCGCGCGGACGCGTGAAAAAGGGCGAAGTGCTTAAAGCGGTGGTGGTTCGTACCGCCCACGGCATCCGCCGTCCCGATGGTTCGCTGATCCGCTTCGACGGCAATGCCGCGGTGCTGATCAATGCCCAGAATGAACCGATCGGGACGCGCATCTTCGGCCCCGTCACGCGTGAACTCAGGGCGAAGAATCACATGAAGATCATTTCGCTCGCGCCGGAGGTGCTGTGATGCCGGCCAAAGTCAAAAAGGGTGATCGCGTCGTGGTTACCGCAGGCCGCGACAAGGGCAAATCGGGGCAGGTGTTGCGGGTCTATCCCTCGGAGGACCGCGTGCTCATTTCCGGGGTGAATCTGGTCCGGCGGCATCAGCGCCAGACGCAGCGCCAGCAGGGCGGGATTATTTCCAAAGAGGCGCCGGTGCATCTGTCCAAGGTCGCCCATGCCGATCCCAAGGGCAGCGGGCCAACGCGCATTGGTTTTAAGCGCCTCGAAGATGGCCGTCTGGTGCGGTTCGCGAAAAAGTCCGGAGAGGTAATCGATGTCTGACGCAGGCGAAGCGAAACCGGGCAAAAAGCCAAAGGCAGCCAAGCCGGCCGATACCGGTAAGCAAACAAAGCCGGCCAAAGCCGATGCGGGCGCCGGAAAACAGGCAAAGCCCGCCAAGAAAAAAGCCGACGATAAGGCGGCGGCGCCGGCGATGGAAGCCGAGCGCGACGCCAGCTATGTGCCGCGCTTCAAGAAGCATTATCTTGATGTCGTGCGGCCGCAGCTGATGGAGAAATTTGGCTTCAAAAATCAGCTTCAGGTGCCAAGAATCGAGAAAATCGTCCTGAATATCGGTGCCGGAGAAGGCGCATCCGATCAGAAGAAGATTCAAAGCGCGCAAAACGATCTCACCGCAATCGCCGGACAGAAGGCGGTGATCACGCGCGCCAAGAAAGCCATTTCCGCCTTCAAGATCACGGCCGGGCGTCCGGTTGGCGTCAAAGTCACACTGCGAAAGGACCGGATGTATGAATTTCTCGATCGGCTGATCACCGTGGCGCTGCCGCGCGTGCGCGATTTTCGCGGCGTCTCCGGCAAAAGTTTTGACGGCCGTGGCAATTACGCGATGGGTCTCAAGGAACACATCGTCTTTGTTGAGATCGACTACGACAAGACCGAAACCGTCTGGGGCATGGATGTTGTCATTCAGACAACCGCACGTAACGATGACGAAGCCAGGGCGCTTCTTGCCGGCTTCCGCATGCCATTCATGAACTGAATTCCGGGAGCTGTGAAAACGTATGGCGAAACTGAGCCAGATCAACCGTAACAAGAAGCGCGAGCGTATGGCGGCGCGCTACGCCGGGAAGCGGGCGGCACTCAAGGCGCGCGCCAAGGATCAGACCGTGGCACCCGAAGAGCGCTTTGCCGCCCGTCTGAAGCTGGCGAAACTGCCGCGCAATTCGGCGCCCAGCCGGCAGCACAATCGCTGCGATCTGTCGGGGCGCCCCAAGGGTTTTTATCGCAAACTGAAGCTGTCGCGCATTGCGCTCCGGGACCTGGCGAATTTTGGACAGGTCCCCGGCATGACGAAAGCCAGCTGGTAAGGAGCACAGGATGTCCATCAACGACCCTATCGGCGATTTGTTGGCGAGAATTCGCAATGGACAATTGCGGGGTCTTGCCAAGGTGACTTCTCCCGCGTCGAAATTGCGTGCGCGCCTGCTTGACGTTCTCAAGGAAGAGGGCTTCATCCGCGATTATTCCGAAGTCCAGATGAAAGGCCGCGCGGCGCAATTCGAAATCGAACTCAAATATCATGAGGGCCGCCCGGTTATCCGCGAACTGACCCGGATCTCGACTCCGGGACGCCGCGTGTACAACTCCGTGAGTGAGTTGAAACCTCACCGCGGCGGATTGGGGATTTCGATTCTTTCCACGCCTCAGGGAATCATGTCCGACTCCGATGCGCGGGCGAAAAATGTCGGCGGAGAAGTGCTCTGCCGGGTCTTCTGACCTGGCTCAGCGATTGGAGACAAACTGATGTCGCGTATCGGCAAAAAACCGGTTCCCCTGCCCAAGGGCGTAACCGCGCAAGTCGAAGCCGGGACGGTATCCGTCAAGGGGCCGAAGGGCGAAATGAAGCTCCGGCTGGTGCCGGAAGTCGAAGCCGCGGTGAATGACGGCGCAGTTTCCATCAGTCCACGCGAACAATCCGACCGCGCCCGGGCCATGTGGGGCATGCAACGCACGCTGTTGAACAATATCGTGCGCGGCGTCACCGAAGGCTTTACCGAAAAACTGGAGATTTCCGGCGTCGGCTATCGCGCCGCAGTGCAGGGGAAGAATCTGCAATTGCAGCTCGGCTTTTCGCATGACGTGCTGCATCCGATACCGGCCGGCATTCAGATCGTGTGCGAAAAACCGACCGCGATCACCATCACCGGCATCGACAAGCAATTGGTTGGACAGGTCGCCTCGGAAATCCGGAGCTATCGCAAACCCGAACCCTATAAGGGCAAGGGCGTGCGCTATGCCGGCGAGCGAATCCGCCGCAAGGAAGGCAAGAAGAAGTAGCGCCATGGCCAAGGGAAGAGAACTGTTTGAGCGCCGCCGCCGGCGGGTGCGCTATCACATCGGGCAGATCAGTGGTGGGCGTCCGCGGCTGTCTGTGTATCGGTCGGGCAAGCATATTTACGCCCAATTGATCGACGACGCTGCCAAGCAGACGATCGCGGCGGCGAGCTCGCTCGAACAGGCGAAGAACGGCGGCGGGAAAACCTATAATATCGCTGCCGCCGCCGAAGTGGGCAAACTCCTTGCCCAACGCGCGGTGGAAAAAGGCGTGAAGCAAGTCGTCTTCGACCGAGGCGGCTATCTCTACCACGGGCGCGTGAAGGCGCTCGCAGAAGCGGCCCGGCAGGGCGGCCTCGAATTCTGACAGAAAGGATAATCCGTGGCACGTGAACCCCGCGAGCGTGACGACAAGGATCGCGACAGCGATTTCATCGATAAGCTCGTGCACATCAATCGCGTCGCGAAAGTGGTCAAAGGCGGCCGCCGTTTCGGCTTTGCGGCCCTGGTCGTGGTTGGCGACCAGCGCGGCCGGGTCGGATTCGGCCATGGCAAGGCGCGTGAAGTTCCGGAAGCCATTCGCAAGGCGACCGATGCTGCCAAGCGGGCGATGCTGCGGGTGCCACTGAAGGATGGCCGCACACTTCATCACGAGACCGTCGGCCGTCACGGTGCGGGAAAAGTCGTCGTGCGTCCGGCCGATCAGGGCACGGGTATCATTGCTGGCGGTCCAATGCGCGCCGTATTCGAGAGTCTCGGCGTTGGTGATGTTGTGGCCAAGAGCCTTGGCACTTCCAACCCGTATAATATGGTCCGGGCGACCTTCGATGCTCTCAAGCAGCAGCAGAGTCCGCGCCATATCGCGCAGCGGCGCGGCAAGAGCGTGCAGGAAATCGTGCAGAAGCGCGGCACCGGCGTGAAGGAAAAGTCTGAGGCCACAGCAGGGGCATAAGTCATGGCGAAGGCGGGAAAAAAAGTGACAGTCCGGCAGGTCAGAAGTCAGGCGCGCCGCCCCTACCACCAGGACGCAACTTTGCGCGGACTCGGATTGGGCAAAATCGGCCGCAGCAAACAGCTTGAGGATACCCCGTCGATCCGGGGAATGATCCGCAAGGTCGCACACCTGATCGAAGTCACGGAAGAATAGTCATGAAACTGAACGAGCTGCACGACAACAGTGGTGCCCGCACCGGGCGCACGCGCGTGGGACGCGGTTCCTCGTCCGGACTGGGCAAGACCTGCGGTCGCGGCGTAAAGGGCGCGAAAGCGCGCGCCGGTGTATCGATTCACGGCTTTGAAGGCGGCCAGATGCCGCTTTATATGCGGCTGCCGAAGCGCGGGTTCTACAATCACTTCGCGCGCGAGTTCGCGGCGATCAATGTCGGCCGCATTCAGGCCGCGATCGACCGCGGCCTGCTGAAAAACGACGCGACAATCACCGGGGCGAAGCTCCTCGAAGCCGGGCTCGTCAGCGAGGCGCGGGACGGGGTCCGTCTGCTGGCAAAAGGCGCTGTCACCGCGAAACTCAATTTGGAAGTCGCGGGTGCTTCGCGCGCGGCGGTCAAGGCCATCGAAAACGCTGGTGGTTCCGTCAAAACGACATTCTCCAAGCCGGTGCGGCTGAATCGCAAGGGTGAGCCTGGCAAACGCGTACAGCGCCGCAACGCGGCGGCGGAAAGGCGCGCAAAACAGACGCCTGCCCCCTGAAACCGGCAGGACGCGGACCCATATAATGCGGGCCCGCGTTTTATTCAGATTCCTGTATAGTCGAGCCGAAGGGCTCTCGGATCGGAGTACGCCATGCCGTCGGCCGCCGAACAATTAGCCGCCAATTTCAACCTTTCGGCCTTCGCAAAAGCGACGGAACTGAAGCAGCGCATATTGTTCACGGCGATCGCGCTGATTGTGGCACGACTGGGTACCTATATCCCGATGCCCGGCATCGATGCGGCTGAACTTGCGCGCCAGATCCAGCAGCAGCAGGGCAGCCTGCTCGATGTATTCAACCTTCTCGCGGGCGGCGCGATCGGCCGCATGGCGATCTTCGCCCTGGGCATCATGCCCTATATTTCTTCCTCCATTATCATTCAGCTGATGACGACTGTCTCTCCGACGCTTGAACAGCTCAAGAAGGAGGGGGAAGCCGGGCGGAAACAAATCAACCAGTACACCCGCTATGGAACGGTGATGCTGGCAGCGGTTCAGGCCTATGCCATTGCCATTGGCCTTGAACAGTGGGGAGCCGTTGTGATCGCGCCGGGCCTTGCATTCCGGCTATCCACCGTCATCACCCTGACCGGCGGCACGATTTTCCTGATGTGGCTCGGTGAGCAGATCACCGCCCGCGGCGTCGGCAACGGAATTTCGCTCATCATCATGGCCGGCATTATCGCGCGGCTTCCGACCTTCCTGGTGCAGGTCTTCGAGCAGGTCCGTACCGGAGCCCTCAACCCTGCGCTGATCATCGCGATGTTCGCGCTTTTTGGCGCCCTGATCGCATTTGTCGTGTTCATGGAGCGTGCCCAGCGGCGGCTGCTTGTCCAATATCCCAAGCGACAGCAGGGCAATCGAGTGTTCGGCGGCGAGTCATCGCATTTGCCCCTGAAGATCAATGTCGCGGGCGTCATCCCCCCGATTTTCGCATCCTCGCTGCTGCTGCTGCCGACAACTGTTGCCAATTTCAATGCCGCCAACATCCCGGGCTGGCTGCAGAACATCGTCGTGCTGCTCGGCCACGGAAAGCCACTGTTCATTATCCTTTACGCGCTCGGGATCATTTTCTTCTGCTTTTTCTACACGGCCATCGTGTTCAATCCGGAAGAAACCGCCGACAACCTCAAGAAATATGGCGGCTTCATTCCGGGCATTCGGCCGGGCAAACGGACTGCTGAATACATCGACTATGTCCTGACCCGCGTGACCGTCGTCGGGTCACTGTATCTCACCGGCGTCTGTCTCATCCCGGAGATCATTGGGGGCGCCTATAATGTGCAGCAATTCGCCTTTGGCGGGACGTCGCTCCTGATTGTGGTCAGCGTGACGATGGATACGGTGGCGCAGATTCAGAGCCATCTGATCGCACAACAATATGAAGGGCTTATCCGCAAGGCGCGGCTCAAGGGCGCGCGTCTCAAATAGCCTGGCCTGATCCGATGTATCTGATCATGTTCGGACCACCCGGGGCCGGCAAGGGCACGCAGGCGCAAATCCTGCAGCGTGAACTTGGCCTGCCTCAACTCTCTACCGGCGATATGCTGCGGGCCGCCATTGCGGCTGGAACCGAGTTGGGGAAGCGCTGCAAGACGATCATGGACCGGGGTGACCTGGTTTCGGACGAAACCGTCGTCGGCATTATCTCGGAGCGCCTGGACCAGCCGGATTGCGTCAAAGGGGCGGTGTTCGATGGGTTCCCACGGACAATCGCGCAGGCCGAAGCGCTGGACCGCATGATGGCGAAGCGCGGCATGCAAATCGATGCGGTGATCGAGCTTAAGGTCGATGACGAAGCGATGATTGGCCGCATGGAAACCAGGATCAGCGAATCCGGCGGCTCGGCCAGACCCGACGATAACCCGGAGACCCTGAGGCACAGGCTAGGCGTCTACCGAAAAAACACCGAACCGCTGCTGAATTTCTATCGGGCGCAGGCCAAGCTGACCGTCGTGGACGGCATGGCGCCCATTCCGCAGGTGGCGGCAGAGATTCGTCAGGCGCTCAGTCGCGTGTCACGCACTTGAATGGGATTGACGGTTGACTTGGGGCCTGCGGTTTTTATAATCCGCGCCCTTGCGGCTGGAATTTTGTGCGAATTCCGGCTTTTCTGTCGCGGGCCGCATACCGGCCGCCTTGTCCGTCGAAGCTCAGCGAAGGCGGATCATCGAATAGGAGAATGCCGTGGCCCGCATCGCCGGGGTTAATATTCCGACCAATAAACGCGTCGAGATTGCACTTCGCTACATTCACGGCATCGGTCCGTCGAATGCAAAGGACATCTGCAAGAAGGTCGGCATCAGCGAAGATCGCCGGGTCAGCGATTTGACCGAAAATGAGGTCATTCAAATCCGCGAGACCATCGACCATGATTACGTCGTGGAGGGCGATCTCAGGCGCGAAGTGGCCATGAACATCAAACGCCTGATGGATCTGGGCTGTTACCGCGGTTTGCGGCACCGCCGTGGTCTGCCGGTTCGCGGCCAGCGGACGCACACCAACGCACGCACCCGCAAGGGGCCGGCGCGCGCCATTGCAGGAAAGAAAAAGGTCACCAAATAACATGGCCAAGGCAGCTCCGCGCACGCGCAAGAAAGAGAAGAAGAATGTCGTCACCGGCGTGGCCCATGTGAACGCCACGTTCAACAATACGATCGTGACGATCACGGACGGGCAGGGCAACACTGTGTCGTGGTCTTCGGCCGGTTCATTGGGGTTCAAGGGTTCGCGCAAGTCGACGCCCTATGCCGCCCAGGTCGCGGCCGAGGATGCCGCGAAGAAGGCGGTCGAGCACGGCATGCGCACGCTCGAAGTTGAGGTCAGCGGTCCGGGCGCGGGACGCGAGTCCGCACTGAGGGCGCTGCAGACGGTTGGCTTGAATGTGACCGCCATTCGGGACGTGACGCCCATTCCCCACAATGGCTGCCGCGCGCCCAAGCGCCGCCGCGTCTGACGACTGGCGAGTACGGAATTTTTTTAGCATCGGACGAATTGGGCGGGCTCGACCCGTCCGGGAAACGATGAGGTAACGACGTGTTTCAGAAAAATTGGCAAGAACTGATCAAACCCCAGAAGCTCAAAGTGGATTCGGGGCACGAGCACACCCGTGTCGCGACGATTGTTGCCGAACCGCTCGAACGCGGCTTCGGTCTGACGCTGGGAAACGCCCTGCGGCGCGTGCTGCTGTCGTCGCTTCAGGGCGCCGCGGTGACCGCGATTCAGATCGATGGCGTGCTGCATGAGTTCTCATCCATCGCCGGCGTGCGCGAGGACGTCACCGACGTCGTGCTGAACGTGAAGCAGATCGCGCTTCGTCTGCATGCGGAAGGTCCGAAGCGTCTGACGCTGCGGGCCGACGGTCCGGGTGAAGTCACAGCGGGCCAGATCACGCCGATGGCCGATGTCGAGATTCTCAATCCCAATCTGGTGCTGTGCACGCTCGATGAAGGCATTGCACTGCGCATGGAACTGACGGTCGCGACCGGCAAGGGATACGTCCCGGCCGACCGTAACCGTCCGGAAGATGCGCCCATCGGCCTCATTCCGGTGGATTCGCTGTTCAGCCCGGTGAAGAAGGTCTCCTACAAGGTCGAGAATACCCGCGAAGGGCAGATTCTCGACTACGACAAGCTCACCATGAGCCTCGAGACCAATGGCGCCGTATCGCCCGACAACGCCGTAGCCTATGCGGCGCGTATCCTGCAGGATCAGCTTCAGGTCTTCATCAATTTCGAGGAGCCCAAAGAGCGGGTCACCGACGAAACCAAGCCGGATCTGGCGTTCAATCCCGTGCTGCTCAAGAAAGTCGACGAACTGGAATTGTCGGTGCGTTCAGCCAACTGCCTCAAGAACGACAACATCGTTTATATCGGCGACCTGATCCAGAAGACGGAAGCGGAAATGCTCCGTACACCGAATTTTGGCCGCAAGTCACTGAATGAGATCAAGGCGGTTCTGGCGGAAATGGGCCTGCATCTCGGCATGGAAGTGCCGGGCTGGCCGCCGGAGAATATCGAAGAACTGGCGAAGCGTTACGAAGACCAATACTGAGTCCCACCTCTCCCCCTGGGGAGAGGGCGGCGCACCCGCACATAGCTTGTTATGTGCGGGTTGGCGCGCCGGGTGAGGGGAGAGTTAATGAGGTTGATGAGGGGAATGCCATGCGTCACCTGAAATCGGGCCGGCGGCTGAACCGCAGTTCGGCACATCGCGAGGCGATGTTTGCCAATATGGCCTGCGCTCTGATCAAGCATGAGCAGATCAAGACGACCCTGCCGAAGGCAAAAGACCTTCGTCCGATCGTCGAGAAACTGGTCACCGCCGCGAAGAATGGCAAAGGCAACCTGCATGCCCGCCGGCTGGCATTGTCGCGCGTCGGAGATGCCGCCATGGTCAGCAAACTGTTCGACGTGTTGGGCCCGCGCTATGCTGAGCGCAATGGCGGGTATCTGCGCATCATCAAGGCGGGTTTCCGTTATGGCGATCGTGCCGCCATGGCCGTGATCGAATTTGTCGATCGCGACACCGAGGCCAAGGGCAAGGACTCCGGACCGGTCGAAACCGACGAAGCCGAAGAAGCCCCCGCCAGCTGACATTTTTCATTTGTGGCGGGATCGTTATGCGATTCCGCCCAACAATCCCCGGACCAGCCAATCGGCCGGACGCTGCACCAGCACGCCGAATATATCGAGCCCAAGCCCGGTGCGGGCCGAGATCAGCGGTACAACGATCAGGACCAGCAACAGCAGCGCCATCCCGTACCGCCCAAACGCCAGATAGCGCCGCATCAGACCAGCCGGCATGAAGGCCGCGAGCACTTTGCTTCCGTCCAGCGGCGGCAGGGGCAGCAGGTTGAAAATCGCCAGCACCACATTGAGCTGCACGGACAGCAGGATTGCTTCCCGGACCAAATCCGGATTGGCCCCGGAATTTGTTCCCACGCCATAAATCAGTCCTGCCGACAACAGCGCCAGCAGAATGTTCATGCCCGGGCCTGCAGCGGCCACCAGCAGCATGTCGCGACGGGGGTGGCGCAGCGCGCCGAAATTCACCGGAACCGGCTTGGCATAACCGAACAGGAAACCGGCATGAGAAAAGATCAGTAGCAGCGGCAGAATAATCGTGCCGAACAGATCAATGTGCTTGAGCGGATTGAGCGTCAGGCGCCCCGCGAGTTTGGCCGTATCGTCGCCACAGAAGAGCGCGACGAAGCCATGCGCCGCTTCATGCAATGTGACGGCAAGCACGATGGGAATGGCCAGGACAGCAATTTCAATGAGTGTGTTCACGCACGGGCCGGGGTTGATGGCGATTCGGCAGAGTGTTGCAGGAAATTAACCGTGTCCAGACCAGGATTGGGGGGACAACTCCGCCCTTTATTCGCCGTAACTGGCGACTATATCCCGCGTCGAAAGCTGGAGGGTGCAATGCGGCTGGCGTTTGCGGTCTTGCTTGGTGTCGGGGTCGTTTCCAGTGCCGGCGCGGCCGACCGGGTACTTCCGCAGAGCCCCGCGCAAATTCAACTCTCCTTCGCGCCAGTCGTATCAAAGGTCACGCCCGCTGTCGTCAATGTTTACGCGCGCCGCGTCATTCGCCAGCCGGTGAATCCCCTGTTCCAGCAATTCTTCGGTGAGGGCGCGATGCGAAGCCGCGTTGAGCAATCGCTCGGTTCCGGCGTCATCGTTCGCCCCGACGGCATTATCGTCACCAACAATCACGTCATAGAGGGTGGCCAGGACATTCAGGTCGCACTGCCGGACCGCCGCGAATTTCAGGCCAGAGTGGTGTTGGCCGATCCGCGCACCGACCTTGCTGTCCTTCGCATCGACACCAAAGGAGAGAAACTGCCGGCGCTCGAACTCGGCGATAGCGACAAATTGCAGGTGGGCGACCTTGTGCTTGCGATCGGCGATCCTTTTGGTGTCGGCCAGACCGTGACCAGCGGTATCGTGTCGGCTCTCGCCCGCTCCAATGGCGGTGCCTCCGATTACCAGTTCTTCATCCAGACCGACGCCGCGATCAATCCCGGCAATTCAGGTGGCGCGCTGGTCAGCATGGACGGCAGGCTGATCGGGATCAATTCGTCCATCGTTTCCTCATCCGGCGGCAATATCGGAATTGGTTTCGCGATCCCGTCGAATATGGCCCGCATCGTCGTCGATGGTGCGCTTGGTGGCGGCATCAAGCGTCCATGGTTCGGCGCCGACGGTCAGGCCGTAACCGCGGATATCAGCAAAGCGCTCGGACTGCAGCGCCCGGACGGCGTTCTAGTGTCACAGGTCTATCCACAAAGCCCCGCGGCACAGGCCGGGCTCGTCAAGGGCGATGTCGTTCTGGCGATCGATGGGTTCCCGATCACCGATTCGAATGCGCTCCGCTATCGTGTGGTGACACATCACCCCGGTGATGCGGTCAATATAAAATACTGGCGTTCCGGTTCGTTGCGCGAGACGACAACCAAAATTACGCTGCCGCCGGACCAGGGCCGTGATGAAGAAGCCATCACCACCCTGAATCCCATGCAGGGCGCCAAAGTCGCCAATATCACCCCCGCATTGGCCGACGAGATGCAAATGGATTTGATGGCCAAAGGCGTCGTCGTGACGAATGTCCGCGACGGCACGCAGGCCGCCCGTTTCGGAATCCAGACCGGAGACATCGTCCGCCAGTTGAATGGGACCAGCATCACCAGCGTGGCACAGCTGAAACGCGGACTTGCCGCCGCCGACTCGTGGCAGATGTCGGTCCAGCGCGGTGATCGTATCCTGCAACTGGACGTCCAGTAGTCTTCCGGCCTCTTTTTTCTCGATCCCCCGCTTTGTGGGGGAACGTGTCATCCCTAGCCCCAACGCGGCGAAGGAGGACGGAAGGGCGTTTTGAAGTACGCGAGCTGCTATACGTTCACCTGAATGACCGACCTTTTTACCGCCGCCGGTATGGATAAGGACGCGCCGCGTCCTCTTGCCGACCGTCTGCGCCCGAAAAACCTTGGCGAGGTTGTCGGTCAGGATCATCTGCTCGGACCCGAAGCTCCGCTCGGCCGGATGATCGCGGCGGGACGATTGTCGTCGCTCATCCTCTGGGGCCCGCCGGGCACCGGCAAAACCACCATTGCCCGGTTGCTCTCGACTGTGTTCCAGCTCAATTTTGTCCAGCTTTCGGCGGTGTTTTCCGGCGTTGCCGACTTGAAGAAGACCTTCGAGGCCGCCCGCGCGCGCCGCAAGCTAGGCGAAGGCACACTTCTGTTTGTCGACGAAATCCACCGCTTCAACCGGGCGCAGCAGGATTCCTTCCTGCCGGTGATCGAAGACGGAACCGTGACTTTGGTCGGGGCGACGACCGAAAATCCGTCTTTCGAGCTTAATGGCGCGTTGCTATCGCGCGCAAAAGTTCTGGTTCTGCGCCGGCTGACGGATGACGATCTGGAACTGTTGCTGCAGCGAGGCGAACAGTTCTTTGGCCGCGCGCTTCCGCTCGACGAACCGGCGCGCGCGACCTTGCGCGCCATGGCCGACGGCGACGGCCGCTATCTGCTGAATCTCGCCGAGGAATTGGCGGAGATCGCGACCGATACGCCGCTGGATACGGCTGCGCTCATTATGACCGTGCAAAAGCGCGCGCCGCTTTACGACAAGACACGTGACGAGCATTACAACCTGATCTCGGCACTCCACAAATCGATCCGCGGTTCGGATCCGGACGCGGCACTGTATTGGCTGGCGCGCATGCTGGCCGGTGGAGAATCGCCGCTTTACATTGCCCGCCGCCTGGTGCGTGCGGCGTCGGAAGATATCGGCCTGGCCGATCCGGGGGCGCTGGAACAGGCGCTTGCCGCGAGGGATGCCTTCGATTTCCTCGGCTCGCCGGAAGGCGAACTGGCGCTGGCGCAGGCGGTCGCGTACCTCGCAACGGCGCCGAAATCGAATGCGGTTTACGTGGCGATGGCGGCTGCCAAAGACGCGGCGCGCGAACATGGATCGCTTGTTCCACCGGCCCATATCCTGAATGCGCCGACCGGGCTAATGCGTGAACTTGGTTACGGCGCCAATTACCAGTACGACCACGCCTCCGAAGACGCGTTTTCGGGGCAGAATTACTTTCCCGAAGGAATGGACCGGCAGGAATTCTACCGCCCGACCGGCAGGGGCTTCGAAAAGGACATTGCCCAGCGCCTGGCCCACTGGTCGCGGCTGCGCGCAAGCAAAGCCGGAAAATGACTGAGGGGATCGCTGTCGCTGACGATGAGGAGGGCTTGCGACTGGACCGGTGGTTCAGGCGTCACTATCCCGCGCTTGGTCACGGTGCCCTCGAGAAGCTCCTGCGCAGCGGTCAGGTTCGCATCGACGGCAAACGCGTCCGCGCTTCCGAACGTATTCAGCGCGGCCAGCTCATTCGCATCCCGCCGCAGCTTGCGCATCTGCCGGCCAAACATACAGCGCCGGCGAATCCTGTCAGTGACCGGGACTCTGCCTGGCTGCGCAGCCTGGTGATTTATGAGGACGCCTCGGTGATCGTGCTGAACAAGCCGAGCGGCATTCCGACCCAGGGCGGCTCGGGCGTTACCCGCCACATCGACGGGTTGCTGCCGGCGCTGCAGGGCAAAAAAAATCAGCGGCCCCGGCTGGTTCACCGGCTCGACCGCGACACTTCCGGCGTGCTGGTTGTCGCACGGACCGTTCCGGCGGCTTCGGCGCTGTCGCTCTCCCTGCGGCAGCGAGATGCCGGAAAGACGTATTGGGCGCTGACCAAGGGCGTGCCAAGTCCGCTCCGCGGAACCATTCGCCTGGCGCTGGACAAGCAGCCGGGATTTGGACCGCGCGGCACGGATGAGCGCATGGTCGTGATGGAGGAGGGGAGTGACACGGGGAAGGTCGCGGTCACCCGCTACGCGGTGATCGAGGCGGCCGCGGACCGTTTCGCCTGGGTTGCCTTGCGGCCGATCACCGGTCGAACCCATCAGCTGCGGGCCCATCTCGCCCATATCGGCACGCCGATTGTCGGCGATCTCAAATATGGTGGTGATGCCGCAGCCGGGCAGGGGGAACTGGAGAACCGCCTGCATCTGCATGCCCGTTCGATCGATATCGCCCACCCTGACGGCGGGCGGCTTTCGGTTGAGGCGCCGCTCCCGCCCCACATGCTGCACGCGTGGAAGTTGTTCGGTTTCGATCCGGATCGCGTTTTGGCTGTTTTCACGTGATCAAACGGCCGAAGCGATTCTACAAAACTGTCCAGATCGACGAGCTTGCTTCCGGTCATTGGCAGGTCCGGTTGGACGGATGGGGGGCCAAAACGCCCGCCGGAAACGCATTGGATCTTCCGACCCGCGCCCTTGCCGGCGCGATTGCCGCGGAGTGGGATGCCCAGACCGGAGAAATCCGTCCCGAAACCATGTCGCTGACCCGGCTTGCCAACGCCGCAATCGATCGTATTGCGGCCCAACGGCAGACGGCGGTCGAGGAACTGATGAGGTTCGCTGCAAACGACCTGCTCTGCTTCCGGGCGCCGGCACCTGAACGGCTCGTCGAAGTCGAGGCCGCAGCCTGGGACCCGCTGCTCGAATGGCTGGCCGATGAGTACGGGGTGCTCCTCAGGACCGGTACCTGCATTGCCGCGGTTCAGCAGGACCCGGATGATCTGGGTACGCTGGAATCTTTCCTGCTTCGCTTCGACGAATTTTCGCTGGCCGGAATCGTCGCTGCTGCGCAACTGCTCGGCTCGGCTGTTTTGGCACTCGCCCTGTTCGAGAGACGAATTGATCCCGATCAAGCCATTGCGGCCGCTGAAGTTGACAGTGCCTACCAGCAGCGGGTCTGGGGCGAGGACCCCTTACTCGTGTCCCGCAACGCCAAGCGGTTATTCGAACTATCTGTTATTGCTCAGTTTTTCGGCTTTGCCCGGGCGGTTTGACGGAGCCTGAGCTTCAGCTAGAATTTGGCCCATGCAGGTCGTCCCCATCCGGGCCAGAAAAGCCATTCCGACTGGCAAGCGCGCTCAGGGCAAAGCGGCGAACCGGCGTATCATTCTCGACGCCGCCAAACGCGTGTTTGCCCAGATGGGCTACAACACGGCCAAGGTGCGCGACATCATTCGCGCGACACCGCTTGCCTCCGGCACCTTCTACAATTACTTCCGGTCCAAGGAGGAAGTATTCCAGGCGCTGTGTGATGAGGCTGCCCGCAGTGTCGGTCCGGCGATGCGCGAGGCCCGGCACAAGGCAAAAAACTCGGAGACATTCTTCTACGGTACTTTCAAGGCATTTTTCGCCCATATCGCCGAGCGCCGTGCCAGTGGCGTCGGTCCCGACCCTCTCCTCAACCAGCCGGCGACGCTCGGCGTTGTCGCGCTGAAACAGGACATTCAGAACGCGATTTCGCGAGGGGTCTTGCCGCCGGTGAACGCAGAAGTCCTCGCCGCTGCAATGTGGGGAGTGGCGTCCGGACTTTCGGACGCGCTGGCCGAATGGTCAGATGTCGATGATGCCGCGCGCTCGGCGGCGGCTTTCATGCTACAGGGTTTCCGCGCTCTTGGCGCTGAACCCAAACCCGTTGCGGTGAACTACTAAGTCTCCATGGCTGCCGACGAAATCACGACAATGAACATCCGGATCGAAGGCCGGGTCCAGGGCTGCGGCTTTCGGGACTTTGCGATGCGCGAAGCCAATGGACGCAAGCTGAAGGGCTGGGTACGGAACCGCTCCGACGGCTCGGTCGAGGCTCTCGCCCATGGCCCGACGCGCACCGTCGAGGAATTCATCGCCGTCTGCATCAAAGGCCCAAACGGGGCAAACGTCACCTCTGTCGATCTTCAGCCGGCCGAGCCACCCGAATCGCTTGGCTTCGTTCGCCGTCCCAGCGTTTAACTGACCTCACGTAGAGGCCCGAAGACCTCCTCAAATGCGTGGCGGAGCGCGTCATCGACGCTGGCCATACTGGCTGGGATGCCGAGCGCGGCGAGACTGGTCACGCCAAAATTCTCGTCGCGGATGCCGCATGGCACAATGCCGCCGAAATGCCTGAGATCCGGATCCACATTCAGGCTGATGCCGTGGAAACTGATCCAGTGGCGTAACCGCACGCCGATGGCCGCGATCTTGTCCTCTGTTCCGTCGCCGTGAACGACCCAGATGCCGACCCTCCCGCTGCGGCGTTGTCCACTGACGCCGAAGCGACCCAATGTGCGGATGAGCCACTCTTCCAGATCTTCGACATAGCGCCGGACATCCGGCCGCCGGCGACCCAGGTCCAGCATCACATAGGCAACCCGCTGCCCCGGCCCGTGATAGGTATATTGGCCGCCGCGGCCCGACTGAAAAACCGGAAACCGGCTGTCGATCAGATCTCCGGATTTCGCGCTGGTGCCGGCTGTGTAGAGCGGCGGGTGCTCCAGCAGCCACACGCGTTCGGGCGCGAGTCCGCGACGGATGGCTTCAACCCGCGATTCCATCTCTGCGACCGCCGGCTCATAGCCGGTCAGTCCAGGTTCGACCTTCCAGTCGATGGCGTCGGGTAACGGGTCTGCACTCATGGTGGCTCGGAGCTTAGCTGATATGTAGTCCGGGCAAGCCAGTATTGTATGGTCGGGACGTCGCGGCCTGGGAGTCTCCGTTGCTGCCGATCATCCTCGACGAGGTGAAAATCAAAGTGGGCGTGGCCGGCCGCGGCGCCTCGCTGCAGCGGCGCCTCAACATGCTGTCGGCGGCGGGTTTTGACTCGCCCCGACTCGTCACCGCGGCGTTACCGGGCAAACTTGGCGGGCTGGCAGTGCTGTTCGTAGCGGGACTGGATGAGACCGAATCCGGGAAATTCGCGGACGCGGCACGCGCCGCAAGCGTGCTGGTCAATGTCGAAGACCAGCCGGAACTTTGCGATTTCCATGTCCCGGCCCAGCTTCGCCGTGGCGACCTGCTGCTCGCGGTCTCGACCTCCGGCCGTGCCCCGGGTCTCGCGCGCATTCTGCGGGAACATCTCGAAACCCTGTTCGGTCCGGAATGGGACGGCATCGTCGAAGCCGTGGCCAATGCGCGCCAGGAATGGCGGGATGAGGGCTTGCCGCCAGATGAGGTGTCGCGCCGCACCCGCGCCATGATGCACTGGCTGAAATAGTCTCTGCTTCCCATCAATAGCGGCGTTTGTTACATCGGCCCGCCAATGTGCGGTCGTGGCGGAACGGTAGACGCGCTAGCTTGAGGTGCTAGTAGGGCAACCTGTGGAAGTTCGAGTCTTCTCGACCGCACCACATCAGATTTGCGGCCTTGCCGTAGCTCCAAAGAAGCGCAGGCAGGTTTTTCACAGTTGTGCAGCGCCGAGCCATCACGTCACGGGACGATTTCGTCCGGTCACTCGGTGAGCGCAACGCTTCCCGGCGCACCGTCCGCGACATTCGATGTCGACATCCCGTCTCCCGTGCAGGTGCCCTGGAAGTCCGCGTTACCGGTCACTGTCACGGTATTGGCAACAATCTGCGTGCATGTGCTGGCCGACGCACTGTGGCCGGCATAAGTCACATTTTGGCCCGGGAAGTACATCACGCCGGTGACCACCTGTCCGGAACCGCCGTTGAAGCTTGGGGCGCTGGTTGTGTCGGACCGGTCGCCAAAAAACGCAACGCCGGAATAGGTGCCGCTGGTCGGCGCGGTAATGGTGGCGTTCGCACCACCATTAATGTGCACGCTATTGCCGCTGGCCAGGTAAAATGTGACGCCAGTGCCGCTGACAGTCGCGTTGCCGTTGATGGTGAGACCGCCGCCGCTGATGTAATAGACACCGGGCTGGAAGGTAACGGCGTTACTCCAGTTGATCGATATGCCATTGCAATAATATCCCGGCGAAAAACTCGTCTGCTTGTTGGCCACGGTTTGGCAAGCGCCCGGAATCGACGGCTCCGGTACGCTCGCATACGGATCTGTTGCCGGCGGGGCACCGTTCGTCATAGTCGTGCATTTCGACAGGTGCACGCCTGAACTCATGGTGCTGCTGCCGACCGATACGGCGCACGGGACAGTCAGTGATCCTGAGCCGCTCACCCCAATCGCATCGTTGGTGGTGGAGTCCGCGACGACGTCGCAATTCGTTGAAGACAGATTGCCCGAACCACCGACCGATATTCCGGGCGATGCACTCGTGCTGAGGGCGATCACGCATGCAACGTGCGAGCCGTTTCTCGTGCCAACCGCCCGCGCCTGGATTGTCACGCCTGCGGAGGAATAGATCGACGTGAAATAACGGGGAACAGTTTCGGTAAGGATGACCTCGATCGAATTAGTGGTTTCGTGACTGCCGGATGTGGGCGGAGTATTTACGGTGATCGTTCCGTTTGCGCTCTGCCAGCCATTCGCCGAGGCGGCGGTGGTCGCCGCCGTCGTGAGCGCCGATCCGCTGGCGCCCGCATTCATTGCAACAGTGGCGTTGAACGCGGCAATATCCGCCGCAGCATGCAATTGCCGGGCGCGATAGAACCAGGCGGCCGTGTCAACTCCAAACCCGCAAAAGCCCACAAGAATGGGCATGCAGAAGCCGGCCATGATTGCGATGTTCCCGGATTGAGAACGGCCGAAATGCCGGGCAAAGCCCGAAAACTGTGTACGGATAGTCATCGAATTTGGTCCCCCCAAATTTGAAAGACTGGTTGCGGCCAATGACTTTGCGATCGGTTTGCTGCCGTTCGCGGGTGACGGTTATCACCCGGAAAATTACAATTGAGTTTAAGTTGCGCTGTTCAACGTGCTCGCATTGTTCTCATGTTTAACGGCAAGTGTTTGTTTACGATAACTTTGAACAGTATTTGAGGCGAAGTCGTTTCCGTGGTTTCTGTTCGGTGCTGAATACCGGGGGACGGAACATGATTGCCGCACGGGAAGACGCCAGGGTGCTTGTACGCAAAACATTATGTTCGTGTTTTCTGGCGATCGACGGCACGATCACTTTGCGCCGGGAAACGGTGCCTGATGCTGCCCGGGCGATCGCCTCCTGCCTGACCTCGCGCGGCTTGGTTCAAAGCAGCATGGACGTTCGCAGGATCGAGACGATGATTTGCGCATTCTGGCCTCCGAACGGCGAAAAAGCTGTCCCCGTCAGTGTGAAGGTCAGTGTTGTGGCGGACCGTATATGCGAGGCCATGCAGCGCCTCCCGTTAGCGGCGTGATTCCCTCTCAGTGACCCCGTTCGAATGACCGGCTGGCTGACGAACCAAATGGAGTCGGAAATGGATCTCGTGAAAGGTGAGGCCAAACAGGCAGGTTTTTGGCTATTAGGGCTGACGATATTCGTCACCCTCGTTTGCGTGATAGATGTATCCACCTACCCGCGATACGCGCCTGAATACCTGACGGGCGTGGCGTTCGGAAGTGCGGCTGGGTCTATTGCCGGCGCAGTCCTCGGACATGCTTCCCGGCTTTGCTTGACCGGGGTCCACGCAATGGCCGGCCACTTCAAATAACGAACGACATTGCTGATGCACGCCCTCGCTACTATCAGCCGTTTTCCGTTCCGGTTCGGGAATCGCCTTTGCGCTTTTCTTTGGCGATCTTAACCAGGCTTTAGCAAATGCAACCGTAAGCTGTGCGTGACTGCTATTACCCTCCCATGCAGTCAACTATTCCCCAACTAGAGCCCGGCCCGCAAGCCGGGCTTTTTGTTTCTCACCGCGTCCGCGAGCGCGTTTTTTGTGCGCGAAAACAAGCCTCCCGCCTCCTCACGCTGCTGCGCATCGCGCCACCTCGCCCGCAAACGGACGGGGAGGAAAAGGACAATTGTGCCTGGCGGCGGATGGTGGCCCGGATTCCGGACAGCGCTTCCCGGTTCACAAGAGGGGTCCGGGAGGGAGTATGATGCGCAGCAGAACTGTCCATATGGAGAGGGGAATAATGGTGCGGTGGGTGATCGGTGCCGCGGCCGCAGTTCTGGTTTCGGCCTCCGCTGCGGCAGACGCTGTCGGCCAGGCGGTGACGTTGCGGGCGCGTGACGGTGTCAGCATATCGGGCCTCGCCTATACGGCGGAACATCCGAAGGCGATCGTCCTGCTGTTCCACCAGGCTGGGTCCAGTAAGGCCGAGTACGCTACCATCGCGCCTCGATTGGCCGCTGTGGGCTACACCGCGCTCGCGATCGATCAGCGCTCGGGTGGGGATTTGTACGGTGCGAACGATACCGCTCGCCGATTAGGCAAGCCGGCGGGCTATGAACAGGCGAAGCCCGATCTCGAGGCAGCGCTTGATTGGGCCACGGCGAAACATTTGCCTGTCGTGTTGTGGGGAAGCAGCTATTCGGCGTCGCTTGTCTTCGAGGTCGCGGCCGAACATCCGCAACAGGTCAGCGCGGTTATGGCATTCTCGCCCGGCGAGTATTTCGACGATATGAAAGCCGTCGGCCGGGCTGCAGCGAAAGTCCGTGTACCGATCTATGTCACCTCTGCCCCGGATGCCGGTGAAGTCAGCGAGGCCAGGGCGATACTCGCGGCGTCGCCCGCCCGGTCAAAGACCCAGTACGTGCCGCAATTCGGCGTGCATGGTTCGTCGACGCTCATCGAGGCGCAGGATCCCAAAGGGGCGGCGGAGAACTGGAAGCACGCGCTTATGTTCCTGAACGCGCTGCCGGGACCAGGTTCGTAAGCCAGAGGGCCGGTCAGACGGCCGGTGGCTGGCTT
>DASUHP010000042.1:0-8212 GCA_036273455.1 Micropepsaceae bacterium
GACGCAGGCGCCGGGCGACAGATCCGGCGCAAGCCCGGCGCAAATTCCGAAGCTGATAATTCCCCGAACCCGGTGGTCCAGTGCGTCGTTCAGTTCGCGCCGGAGCATATCCGCACGCCCGCCACACACAATTTCGCGTACGCCCTCGCCCGCCGCAATGCGCGCTTCCCGGCGCAGCCCGGTGATGGCGACGATCACCGTTCAGAGCCCGTAGGCGACACGGCTTGAGTTGCGCGACTGGAGATTGCGATAACGGGCCAGCGCCCAGAGCGGGAAGAACTTCGGATAGCCGTGATAGCGCAAATAGAAAACTCGGGGGAATCCGCCGCCCGTATAATGCGTCTGCTCCCACAGGCCATCGCTCGCCTGGTTGCGGAGCAGCCAATCCACGGCGCGCTTGACCGCCGGATCGTCGATCCGCCCGGCCGCCATCAGTCCGAGCAGCGCCCAGGCGGTTTGCGATGCTGTGGAAGGCGCCGCTTCGTATCCGGGATAATCGAGCTTGTAGCTGTCGCAGCTTTCGCCCCAACCGCCATCCGGATTCTGAATAGAAACAAGCCATACGGCGGCGCGCGACATCGCGGGATCGTCCGGAGCAAGTCCGGCCGCGTTTAATCCGGCGAGCGCCGACCAGGTGCCATAGATGTAATTCACGCCCCAGCGGCCGAACCAGCTTCCGTCGGCCTCCTGGTCCTGGCGCAGATACTCCACCGACTTTGCCAGCGCATCCGGGCCGGACTCCGGTATTTGCGCCAGCATTCCGGCACAACGGCCGGTGACGTCGGCGGTGGGCGGATCAAGCAGGGCACCATGATCCGCGAACGGAATGTTATTCAGATAGTAATAGGTATTATCCGCATCGAAGGAGGCAAATCCGCCATTCCAGCTCAACAATCCGCGAATCCATTCGCATCCGCGCGGCACTGCATCCTCGCGGAATGTGATGCCGAGATCGCGTGATGCGCGATCCAGCGCCATCACGACGACAGCTGTGTCGTCGAGATCCGGATAATGCGCATTGTTGTATTGAAACGCCCAGCCGCCCGGCCGCACGCCGGGCCGTCGCACCGCCCAGTCGCCAATCACATCGAGAACCTGCCGCTGCTCGAGCCAGCGCAAGCCCCGCTCAACCGCAATCTTCGTTCCGGCGCCACGTGAGTCCAGCAGGGTATGACAGACCAGCGCGGTGTCCCACACCGGCGAGACACAGGGCTGGCAATAGGCCTCGCTGCTGCGCTGGACGAGTAGCTTTTCGATTGCCGTACGCGCAAGTTTCCGCTGCGGATGTTCGGGACCGAAACCCAGCACATCATACATCATGACGCTATTGGCAATTGCCGGGTAAATCGCGCCGAGACCGTCCTCGCCATTGATGCGTTCGTCGACAAATTCGACGCAGGCACGAATGGCGCGCTCGCGCAATCGCTTCGGCCAGAGCGCTTCGGCACGCTGCAACACGCGATCCAGAGCGCCGAAAAATGCCGCCCAATAGCGGTTCTGGTGCGCAGCCCGGCCCGGCGCCGGGGACTCCTTTGCGCTGAACAGCTCCGGAATATGCACACCGCGCGGATTGCGTGCGCGCGGCTTCAGCGCCTGCAAAACCAGTAGCGGCACCAGCACGGTCCGTGCCCAATACGACATCTTCGTGAGATGGACGGGGAACCAGCGCGGCAACAGGATCAATTCGACCGGAACTGCGGGCGCGGCGTTCCAGGGCAATTCGCCAAACAGCGCCAGCAGGTAGCGCGTGAACACATTTGCCCGCGATGCCCCGCCTCGTTCCAATATGGCTGCGCGAGCGCTCGCCATATGCGGAGCCTCGGGTGAATCGCCGATCATCTTGAGCGCGAAATAGGCTTTTACAGTGGCGCTGAGATCGAGTGCCCCGTCGAAGTATAAGGGCCAGCCGCCGTGCTCACCCTGATGACGGCGCAGATAAACACCAATCCTGCGCTCCAGTTCCGGATCGGCCGCCTCGCCGAGATAATGCACGAGCAACACATATTCAGAGGGAATGGTAGTATCGGCTTCGAGCTCGAAGACCCAGTGTCCGTCCGCCTTCTGCAAAGCGAGGAGCGATTGCGTCGCCGCCGCAATTGCGTCGTCCAGTGGATCGCGTCCACTCGCCGGGAGAATTTTTTCAGCCAACTCACTCATGCCAGTGTAGTAGCTGAACTCCTTGACACTTGTACATGTCGAGCGTCACGCCCGGTGGACGCGCTGTGCCAGCCGCGCGGCGCGCCGGCCCGAACGGATCGCGCCTTCGATGGTTGCGGGCAAGCCCGTGGCCGTCCAGTCGCCGGCCATGAACAGATTGTGCCAAGCCGTTGTCGCGGTGGGGCGTTTGTTGTTCTGTTCCGGCGTCGCGGCAAATGTCGCGCGCCGCTCCTTGATCACTTGCCACGGGGGCAGTTCCGATCCCATGGACAGAGCACGGGCAACGTCATGCCAGCAGTTTCGCGCGATCTCCTCGCGCTCGGTTTCGAGCAGCCGGTCGGCATTACTGATGGTGACCGAAATGCGATCCGGAAAACAGAAGATCCACTCCGCAGTCCCGCCGATCACGCCGGTCATCACAGGTGCTTTGGGCGGCGGACGCAAACCGAAATGGGTACTGACGATCGCGCGGTGATCATCCGGTGTCATTACTCCCGGTACGAGGGCCCTGGCGTTCCATGCCGGAACCGCCACGATCACGGCATCATTGACGTTCACCGCCAGCCTGCGGTCGGCAAATTCGAGTTCAGAAGCCCGCCAGCCATCGAATGACAGCCTGAGGACGCGCCGGCCAAATTGGATGCTTCCGCCACGTTCACGAATATAGCGCAGAGCAGGTTCAATGAATGCCGCGGACAGGGTCGGCGCGGCAATTCGCGGACGGCACGCTCTTCCGCCGCGACCCAAAGTGCCGAGGAGGATTGCGGTAATCAGATGCGGCGAAGCCGTTTCGGGCTCTGTATTCAGCGTCGCAAGAAGCACGGGGTGCAGCATCCGCCGCCAGAGAACGCTGTCGCGCTGACGCACTTCGGCCGCAGTTTTCGCTCCCGCGCCGATCAGCGGCACAAAGGACAAATAGTCTTTCGCGTGTGTGTCGGGTACGCGTCGGTTGGGATCGAAGATCCACCACGGCAGCAGCCCATCATTCGGCCGCACCGTCCAGCGTCTGGCCGACGGAATTTCGTAGAACGCGAAT
The DNA here is from genome assembly GCA_036273455.1 of Micropepsaceae bacterium. GTDB lineage: Bacteria > Pseudomonadota > Alphaproteobacteria > Micropepsales > Micropepsaceae > CAIYRG01. The sequence continues at coordinate 3,194 of DASUHP010000042.1, forward strand.
TCCGCGTCTTTTGGTCCGGTGAAGCTGCGGGCCGCGCCAATCTGGTTGAGGAAGCGGAACGCTGAATCATTCCCCGACAAGATGAGGTGATTTCCATTGTCGATGGTCATGCCGAGCTGCGGATCGGCAAACGACCGGCAGCGTCCACCCGCAGTGGGCGCCGCTTCAATCACTTCAACGGGTATGCCGCGGTCTGCGAGGGTCACCGCAGCGGAAAGGCCCGAGAGTCCGGCTCCGATCACATAGATCATGATCGCATCACCAGGACAGGCCGTACCTCAGGGCGATCAGAAGCAAAGGGGCGCGGCCGACGCGGATGCGCCGCTGTGGTGGATGCCACCCCGTTCGCTCCATCTTTTTAAGCAACCCCCGGTAAACCGCGCTCATCAGGCGTGGCGGCTGCGCAGAACCACGCGTTGCGGATTTCAGCACGAGGTCGGCTTCCTGATAATGCCGGTGTGCAATCTGCGCGAGACTGCGGCAGGCCACATCGATCCCGGGATGCGACAGCACGCGGGCCGGATCCTGCTCATGAATCCCCGCATCATGCAATAGTTCGCGCGGCAGATAGAGCCGGTCCAAAGCGGCATCTTCCGAGAGATCGCGCAGAATATTGGTGAATTGCAATGCACGCCCCAGATGATGCGCCAGCTGGAATCCCGGCTCTTCATCCATTCCGAAAATCTTGATCGACAGCCGGCCGACCGCCGATGCAACGCAATCACAATAATAGTCAAGGGTAGCAAAGTCGGGCGCCAGACTCGCACCCGTCGCATCCATGGCCATGCCCTCGATCACGGAAAGAAAATCCTCCCGCCTCAGGCCATATTTCGCGACCACCTCGACCAATGATGCAGGCGATGGCCCTCCGGAATAAATCAGGTCGATTGCGTCACGCCATAGGTCGAGCCGGCGCAGGCGTTCCGCCGGATTGGCGTCACCTTCGTCAGCGATATCGTCCACCGCGCGATTGAAGGCGTAGATCGAAAACATCGCCTCCCGGCGATCCTTCGGCATCAGCCGCATCGCCACATAAAAGGAGCTACCGGAGATCCTGGATCGGGCGCTTTCCCAATCGCCGTCGAGCAGAGTCACGATCGGCCTCGTATCGCAAAGGCGCGCTTCATGCGCGAGCTTCGCGGAAGCAGATGATGCACCACCGCGGCAGTTGCGAGTCTGGCGGTTTCCGTGCGCCCGTGATGCACCCGCTCCGACAGCGGATCGCGTGTCAGAAGCCGGTTGTTGAGATGAAGCGCCAGACGGTGAATGACGGCGACTTCCAGCGCCAGACGCCGGTCCCTTATCGAATCGGCAAAGGGCGCGGCGTGGTCAAGCAAGGCCTGATTGCGCGCGACCAGCCCGCGGAACACACTGCGCAAGGCAGGCGAAGCCCGATTTCGCGCCAAACTATCGGTCACCAGCCCGGCCGCGGCAAATGCGTCCAACGGAATGTACACGCGGTTGAGATTCCGGTAATCCGCACCGCAGTCCTGAATGTGATTGATGATCTGAAGTGCTGCGCATAATGCGTCATTCATCGGCCAGACCGCGCGAGATTCGCCGTGCACGTCGAGCACGAAGCGCCCAACCGGCATTGCCGAGACCGAACAGTAATCGACCAGATCGTCCCAATCCCGATATCTGAGCTTCGTCACGTCACGCCGGAACGCTTCCAGCAGATCGAGTGCGTGCTGCGGCGACAGACGCCGTTGCGACAGCATGGCGCGCAAGTGCACACCGGACGGGACACTGTCTTTCTCGCCCAGCAATGTCCGGCGCATTTCGTTCAACAGATCGAGCTTCCGTTCCGCGCCGGCGTCTGCGTTGTCGGCAACATCATCGGCTTCACGGACGAATCGGTAAAACGCGAGAACGATGTCGCGATGCTGCGGCGCAATCAGCATCGACGCCACGGGAAAATTCTCGTCACGGTGAGTTTTTCCCGAACTCAGTTCCGTGTGGGGCGACGCGTCGGCAGCAGGGTCCATGGCCTGGGCGCGTCCCTTCCACATCCCGCCGCGCCCGCGCAGATGCTGAACGGCCGAATCCAGCGTGAATGCGGCATAGCATCCGGCGATTGCAGGCAAAGCCACACCCGAAATCGGCAGCCGCCCGTAAAAGCGCGATATCGGCCAAAAAGCCACGACCATGCACACCCATGCGGCGGCCGCGATCCCGCGCGTGACGCCACTTCCAAAAATGGCGAGCAGGGGTGCAGCCCCGTACACCACCCCCAACCCCAAAAGGGTTACCACGAGCAGCGCCCAGGAGTAATGCAATTGTGCAAAGGCCGAGCGCGCGACCATGCCGCGGATTTCCCCGAACGTAGCATAGGGGCGCACGCTGGTGGCCCGGCGCGTCAGTCCCAGCCACATGGCGCCGTGATGCTTCAGACGCCGCGCCAGCGCACAGTCATCGATGATTTCACCCCGGATGGCCCCGATGCCTCCGGCAGCAACCAGGGCGGCACGCCGCACGAGCATGCAGCCACCCGCAGCGGCTGCGGTAGGGTTGTCGCGACGGTTGACCCATGAGAAGGGGAACAGCATGGAGAAAAAGAAAACGAAAGCCGGAATCAGAAGCCGCTCGGCCCGGCTCTCGCATGACAATTTTGCCATCAGAGAAACCAGTACGAAGCGGCCGCTGTCCGCGCGGCGGACCAGTTGCGCAAGATTATCGGCAGAATGGATAATGTCGGCATCGGTCAACCAGAGGAATTCGGGCTGGTCCGCTTCTGCCGCGGCAATTCCCTGACTCAGGGCCCACAACTTGCCCGTCCAGCCCGGGGGCCGCGGACTTCCGGAAATCAGGGTGATGCGGCCCGAGACGAGATTGCGCACCCGCGCGGCGGTGTCATCCGTACTCTGATCATCAACGACAATAATCCGGAGCTTGCCCGCATACGCCTGGGCATCCAGACTTCCCAATACGCGTTCGATACCGTCTGCTTCGTTTCGCGCCGGGACCACGGCGACGACGGAGGGCCAGATGTCTGTCCCCTCGCCGGCGGGGATCGCAAGCGTGTCACGCTCCCGGAACAGCCAGAAATGCCCGCGAAAAACCAGCAGATAGAGCCAGATCGCCAGCGACAATCCGGCGATGAACAAACCCGCGGTCAATGCAGATATCCCGCATCGCGAAACCAGGCGATCGCGTCGCGAACGCCGGACTCATACGGTCTCGCGCGGTAACCTAATTCGCGTTCTGCTTTCGCCGACGAAAAATACATGTGATGTTTTGACATCCTGAGACCATCCAGCGTCAGAAAGGGCGTTCTACCGGTGACGCGGGCGGCGAGTTCAGCCGCGACGGCCAAGGGGTAAATCGGCGCGCGCGGAAGCTGAAAGCGCGGAGGACTCCGGCCCGAAGCGTTTGCTATGCTCGCGAGCATTTTCCCCAGCGTCACATCCTGGCCGCCGAGGATGTAGTGGCCGCCGGTTTTGCCGGACTCCAGCGCAAGCAAGTGCCCTGCGGCAACATCATCAACATGCACAAGATTGAGTCCGGTATCGACATAGGCCGGCATCTGTCCTCTGGCCGCGTTGACGATGATCTGACCTGTCGGCGTCGGTTTGATATCGCGCGGACCTATGGGCGTCGAGGGACTGACGATGACCGCCGGCAATCCATCACGCGCGATCATGGATTCGACGAGCGCATGTGCGGCGATTTTGCTCTTCTTGTAAGCGCCAATGGCCTCATCTTCCGGCATGCGGGACAATTCATCCGCGGCGCCGCCGGACAGCGGCCGGAGCACAGCGACGCTGCTGGTGTAAACCACACGCTCGACGCCCGCCTGGAGGGCAGAATTCATCACCGCGCGCGTGCCTTCCACATTGTGATGAATGATTTCCGAAGGGTCCGGCGCCCATAGCCGGTAATCCGCTGCGACATGGAAAACGAAACGCGCACCCTTCGTTGCGGACAACACGGACCCGCCGTCCATCATGTCGCCTTCGGCGATGTCACAATCCAGGCCGGCGAGATTGCCCGCAGCACTGCCGCGCCGCACCAGCGCCCGCACGGCAAAACCCCGCGCAATCAGCGCGCGGACCACCGCTGATCCGACAAAACCCGTTCCACCGGTGACCAAAACGCGATCGGAGCTCACGCTGTTACCTAACTTTCGCTGCGTGCGGCAGCGACTGCACGATGTCCCTCAAGCACCTGCCAAAACAACAATACCGGTATGCCGATGGCAATATCCCGCCCGCGCTTGATCAGGGAAATTGCCAGCCCGATTTCCGGGCCGATACCAAGAAGCGGTGCAAAAACCGCATATGCGGCTTCCTGCACCCCCAGTGCATTCGGCACGGCAAAGCCGATGCTGCGCACCGCGTAAACCAGGCTATCGACCGCAATTACCCCTGTGAGACTGACCTGCGCACCCATAAGGCGAAATGCGATCCAGGTCCCGGCGCCGCTTGCGATCCAGCTGAGGAGATGCAGCACAAGCGAGGCAGCAATGCGCCCATGCGCCCGATAAATCACCTCCAGCGATGATGTCACTGCATCGGTATGGGAGAGTGCCTGGGGCAGGAAGCGGGTTACAAGGCTTCTTATCCGGGCGCCGCCAAAATACTGAACCAGGAAGAAACACGTGGCGATGATCGCTGCGGCGAGAATTCCGATCGCGAGCCATCCGGTGGAAGGAACGGCCTCAGAACGCCGCAACTGAATGGCGAGAAAGCTGACGCCGATACAGGCGTAAATGACCTGGGCGAGCAATTCCGTTGTAACGTCTGCGACCATGGATGCGGCGGAGGTATTTACGGGAATGCCATCCAGAACCGCCGCCCGCGCGCCGATGACAAAACCGCCAATTTGCGAAAATGGCAGGGTTTCGGCAGCCGAATCCCGAACCACCCGCGCCCAAATAAAGCTTCGCCAGCCCTTTGGTCCCGATCCGGCAACCAGCACCCACCACGCGGTGCCAAGCAAGGCAAAAACGGCCAAGGCATATAAGCAGACGACCAGAAATCCGGACAAACCGATCCGCAGAACCGCGGAAAAAACCGC
>DASUHP010000043.1:0-50438 GCA_036273455.1 Micropepsaceae bacterium
CAAAATCGACGCCGACCCCATAAGCAGGGCGAAACGCGACGCGGTTGAATTCATCCTCTCCCCCTTTAGGCGCGTGCAGCGACGCGCATTTTCCCGGATCAGTATTGTCGCACAGGCACTTGTGATGCCGACGATGCTCCGGAGACTTATCCGAGGGTGGAAGAATTCAGCAACCCGTTCGGCGCGAATTGTCCCGCATGTGTCCCAAAATTTTCTCGTCTGTGGCAATAATGACGCAATACACGCCAAACGGGCATGTTTGGGGGCGTTCGCCATCTGATAATCGAGGACGGATTTGTTCCGTCCACCGATTATTTATTCGCTGCCTGCGGCTTATCGCCGACGGGCGAACACGGCCGGCGCCACAACGGACGCCGGCCATGCGGAATTACCAGTTCTTCACCAGGGTCAGGCCGATCACACGGCCCTGGTTCGGCCGGTTGATATCGTATGCTGCCCAATTTCGCGTGCTGGTCGATGGGCCATATTCAAACGGCGAATGTACGCCCATGAGATTCTGCACTACGAGTTGGATTGTCAGATTCTTCAGGTAAGTCAGCGCCGGCATGTCACCAGTGTTGTAGCCGAACGACAGATCGACCGTGACGAAGCTCGGCTCGATCGTCCTGAAGTTGCTGATCGCACAGGGGAACGTACCGCCGGCAATAGTGCCTCCCGCGGCCGCGCACTGGAAGTTGACATTGGGCGGCACCGGCCAGCCCTGGTAATAATGCGACGAGTAATTCACGAAGCCCGTCACGTTGAGCGGCCCGTCGCTCCAGCCCAGCCGTGCCCGGTACAAAAGTCTTGGCGAGCCGCCGCTGCCCGTTGTTCCTATCGCGACGCCGTTTTGAGGAACGCCTCCGACGACTTGGCCCGCGGTGTCATACAGATCGACGGGCGGGACGCCGCTCACCGTCGAGTACCAGCGGTGCAGATAATAAGTGCCCGTGATTCCCGTGTTCCAGGCGCCGAGATCGCCAAGATCCAGATCGTAGCTCGCATTGAAATCGACGCCGTTGACGTGCTGGAAGCCGGTTCCCACTGTGCTGCCGTCATCGATCCAAAAGACGTTCGGCACATCAGCGTTACTGAGCTGGCTGTTGCGGTCGAGGAACGCCGCCGTCACCATTTTCTCAAATGGCGCACAGGTCGTCGGCGCTGCGTTCGCCGCAATTGGGCAACCAAGATCGCTGGGTAAGATGAAATGGAACCGTTCTGCAGGGTTGGCGAGATTGGAGGAACCCACATTGTTGAACCCCAACAGCGTGCCATTGACCTTCACGCTGTACCACGTCGCCTGAAGATCAAAGCCGCGCAATAGTGCGAACTGCGGCGCCAATTCGACACCTATGCTGTAATTATTGGAGGTTTCCGGAGCGAGATTGATACCGCCTTCGCGCGTCGCGGCTTGTCCGCCGGGCGTGGTGAAGGCGCGCAATTCGGGATGCGGGCCACCGGCCCAGTTGTCACCTCCGGGGAACGAACCGCAGGCAAAACCCGCGGCGAACAAATCGGCCGCGGTGCTGCCGGCAGGCGGTTTGCCGCCCGAGCACTGAATCGGAATGGTTGTAGATCCTGCAACATCGGCAAAATTCCATGCCGAGTTGGCATCGCTCGCGATTGTCGAAAACTCACCGGCATTGGCGAATCGGAACGAGGTGCCCCATGACCCGCGCACCGTCGCCCCGACAAGGTCATCCACCAGCCAGGTGAACGCGATCTTTGGATTGCTGGTGCCGCCCTTCAGCGATCCACTGTACTGGTCGTGACGCCAGGAGCCTTCCAGATCCAGCTTTCGGACCAGCGGCAGATTGAGATTATCGCCGAAGACGGGAATATCGACCTGCGTGAATACTGCCCATACATTGTAAGGCTCGGAATCAAACAAGGGCGCGAGTGCCGGCTGTGTCACAGTGCCGGGGGCCGGAACGGTTCCCGCATTGTTCGCCGCATAGGTCACCACATTGTCGGCTTCGTAATCGCCGCCGACGGCCGCCTTCACCTGCCCGGCCGGCAAATCGAACAATGGACCGTCGAAGCGCCCGCCTTTTTCCTCGATCGAATAATGCTGTCCCAGCAGGCGCGTGCCCTGGATATAGGCCAGGGTTGACGGTGCGTTGCACTGAAACGCGGTCGGATCGCAGAACACATTCAGATAGGGAATCGACGCCGGCTTGGTGACGTTCACAACATTGTTGCCGAGCGCGTCGACGCCGCTGACGGTACCGCCCAGCGCAATTGTCATCGAGTTCGGATTGACTGAATGCAGAATATATTGCGCCGTCTCATAGCTGCGGGAGTCATAAATCTGCCCGCTCCAGGCGAACGGCAGATCCAGGTTCAGGCCAAAAGAGTAACGGTCCGACAGTTCGTAGGCCGGAATGTGGGCCGGGACTTCCTGCTGGAAATCGTAGGAGACGAACAGGTTTCCTGGCGCACCCACAGGGTAATAGGGATTCGAGGTGGGGATCGCCAGCGTCCTGAGTTCGGCCGTCACACCCTGACTATATTCGGGAGGCAGTTGCTCCTCGACCCTGCGGTTGGTGTAAAAGCCGGTGAAGAAGAAGGTCACTCCCGGAAACAATTGCTGGTCGAAGGTTCCAACCAATGAGTTCTTCTGTTGCGCGCCTTCTTCCCATCCCTGCTTCAGCGGGTCGATTTCATTGTGCACGCCGGCGTTCGCCAGCAGCTGCGCCCATGTCACCGCTCCTGCCCCAGGAGCGGTCGGACCGATCCCGTTTCCGCCAGGGTTGAAGTTCGCTCCCGCGCCTTTCGGTACCGAGAAGCAATTGGCGCACACCGTGCCTGCACCGGACACCCCTTGTCCGTTGTTTACGGAAGGCTTTCCGGTCGACACCGTACCCGGCATCGAAGAGCCGATCGGAATTTCGTTATCCAGACCCCACGGGGTGAAATCGGCAGTGTAGTTCGAGTGAACCGTGCCCTTGATTTCGTTTTCGTTGGTCCATTCATAGGTCAGGGTGACGTCCCCGCCGGCCCAGGTCCGGCCGTATAATTGCGATGCCTGCAGCTGCATGCCGCCGCCGTCGGTCGGCGCCTGCACGTGCAACAGCGTCACCGCTCCGTCGAAGCCGCGCTTGAGAATGACATTGATCACGCCGGCGATCGCGTCCGATCCATAAGTCGCAGACGCGCCGTCGGCGAGAATGTCCACGCGATCCAGCGCGAGTGCCGGAATGATCGAAGGGTCAATCGCGCACAGACCGTCTGCCTGCGGAGGAAATCGGATGCCATCCACCATCAGCAGCGTGCGTGGGCCGGTCTGGTCCAACCCGCGGATATTCACGCGAGTCTCGCGTTCCTGGTGACCGCCGGAATTCACCGCTCCCGGGCCGGGCGCGACATTGGCTTGCGGCACTGTACGAAAAAGATCGCCAATCGAGATATTGCCCGTCTGGGTGAAATCCTGGGTGCCGAGATTGGTCACCGGCACGCCGACCGCAGCCGTACCGTGAATCAGCGATCCGGTAATGAGCACCTGTTCCGGCACCGTCTCCGGCGCGGCCTGCGCCATCTGCTCCTGCGCCACTTGCTGCGCATTCGCTCCGAAGATGTTCGTCAATGTCAGGAATGATGCCGACCCCATGAGGGTGGCAAGCCGCATGGCGGTTGTATGCATGTCTGGACTCCCCCTGTGCGCGCAAATCCAATGCGTTTTTCGTCGCGGATGGAGTTCAGAAGCGATCACCCGGGCAAGGGCGCGCTACACGGCACTCCCCACGGCGTGTCAAATCTATGCCAATCTGCGGCCTACCGCCGCAGATATTGGGTGCTTCTGTCCCAAAATGTCTCAGAATCTAACAATGTGTGGCTTAAATGGCACAATGAGATTGTGGTCTGCACAAGCCACAATAACAGGTTGCACGACTTCGCAGTGTGTGCACTCCGCCCGCGTTGTGTTTGGCAATTCTGGCTCGCAGGTCGGCTGTAATCCCGGTGTAGAAATGCTCCGGAAAAGCGATGCTTTCCAGGACACACGTATGTCATAGCGGCCCCCATTCGGCGCATGCAATCAGCCCGCCTTCGCTCATGCGGAGCTCCGGTGCGGCAGCCTTCGCTAGCTTTACGCCCTGCCGATTTGCTCGCTTGCCGAGCCGTAGCTCGCAAAGCGAGCGAAGGCTCGGCGCACGCAATCAGCCCGCCTTCGCTCATGCGGAGCTCCGGCGCGGCAGCCTTCGCTCACTTTGCGCCCCTGCCGATTTGCTGGCTTGCCGAGCCGTAGCTCGCAAAGCGAGCGAAGGCTGGTGGACGCGACAGGGATTGAACCTGTGACCCCACCCGTGTGAAGGGTGTGCTCTCCCGCTGAGCTACGCGTCCGGCTTGGAATGTGGGCCTATCGAATTCCGGTTGCCGTCGTCAAGTCAAGCCGCCTTCTCCACCGGAGCCAGGCTCCTGAATCCTCTCAATGACCCTCAGCCGGCGGACAGTGAGTTCGTCGATTTCGAGACGCCGGAGGCGTGCATTGCCGATTGCCATCCTTCCAATGGCGAGACTGCCAATGGCGAATGCACCAATCGCCAGCGCGCCGACCGCAAACGCGCCCAAGGCAAGCGCACCCGACGCGACGGCGCCTGTGCGTATCAATGGCAGATCTGTGCTTTGCCGCAATTGGATTGGCATATCATCTCCACATTCTTGTGGCCCGAAAGGCAACTCTCAATCCGGGCTCGAAGCCGTGAGCACAACACAGTTCTGCGGCCGAAGCCGCAGTTGCACGGTTTCCCCGTGGGGCGCGCGGTATGAAGGGTGCGTCCGCGCGGTCAGCATATGATCACCGGCCGCGAACTGAAACTCACTGAACTCACCCTGAAAAAGCCGGCCGGTGACGCGCGCCAGGATGATGTTTGCGCTATCCTCGCCCGTTGGAAGTGTCTCGATATTTTCCGGCCGCACCAGCACGGTGACTTTGGCGCCGGCGGTTAGACGTTGCGCGTGGCTGGCACTGATGTCCCCCAGCGCTGAACGAATGCGCCACGTTCCGGGCTCACCGGCCGGTCCCAGCACAACGCCTTCGATAAAATTGCTGTTGCCGATGAACTCGGCGACGAAGCGGTCGCGCGGCTGGTCGTAAATCGTCTGGGGACGTCCGGTTTGCACGATCCGTCCGCCATTCATCACCGCGATCTCGTGCGACAGCGCCAGTGCCTCGGCCTGATCATGCGTGACATAGACGGTCGTGATCGACAACTCGCGCTGGAGCCGTTTCAGTTCCAGCCGCATGCGTTCGCGTAACCGCGCGTCGAGATTCGAAAGGGGCTCATCGAGCAGCAGCAGATCGGGTTCCATGACCAGCGCGCGTGCCAGCGCCAGCCGCTGCTGCTGCCCTCCCGACAGTTTCGTCGCCTCACGTTCGGCAAATTCCGCAAGCGCCATCGCTTCGAGCACGCGCATGGCGCGGTCGCGGATCGCCCGGCGCGAGAGGCCGCCGCGCACTTCCAGCGGAAAACTCGCATTCTTCAGCACAGTCATGTGCGGCCAGATGGCATAGGACTGGAACACCATGCCAAAATTTCGCCGGTTGAGAGCGACGAAAATGTTGCGATGCGCGGAGAAGATGACGCGTCCGGCGGCTTCGATTTCTCCCGCAACCGGCCGCTCCAGTCCGGCGATCGACCTGAGCGTCGTCGTCTTGCCGCAGCCGGAGGGACCAAGCAGCGTGAACAGTTTTCCTTTTTCGACCTCGAAGCTGATGTTGCGCGCAGCCTGTACCGGCGCCGAGGCGGCACTCCTGTATTCGGCGGTGATGTTCCGGACGCTGAGCAGTTAAACCTCCCTCACGCCGAAACGCCGCCCGAAGAGCTGCGCCAGCAGAACGAACACGAACAACGCGCCGATCAGCAGCACGCCAAGGGCCGAGAGCTGCACATATTGCCCATTCTGCCACATTTCCCACAGCACGACTGAAAGCACCTCACTGTCAGGGCTATAAAGCAGCACCGAGCTCGACAATTCGCGGATCGAGACGATCACGATGTAGAGCCAGCCCGCCATCAGGCCCGGTTTGAGCAGCGGCAGAACGATCCGGCGGAATGCGGTGAACCAGCTTGCCCCCGACAGCGCCGCGGATTCTTCGAGCTCGGCATGGAGTTGCAGCAGCGATGACGAGTTGAAACGCATGCCATAGGGCAGGAAACGCGTGACATAGGCGATCAGCAGAATCCAGATTGTGCCGTAGATGCCGCCGCCCAACGCCAGATAGGCGACCATGATCGCAACACCGGTGACGATGCCCGGCATCACCATCGGCAGCGACGCGATATTGTCGAGTAGCCACCGCCCAGGAATTTTTGTTCGCAACACCAGCCAGGAAATCACCGCCGACAGCAGCATGACGAGAGTTGCGGCGGCCAACGCCAGAAAGATGCTGTTCCAGACAATGCCCAGCATTCCCGGATAATCGAGTATCGCGCGATAATTCGCAGGCGTCAGATGACGCAGCGCGGCAACCGACGGCGCGCTGTAAAACGGCTGAACCGACGACCATAGCAACACAAGAAAGGGCAAACCGATCGCGAGCAGCGCGTACAGCGCGAGAAAACCCACCGCTGCATGGCGCCAGTGCCGCAAATCCTGCACCCGGGGGCGAAATGCTTTCCCCGATACCGTGACGTAGCGCGATCCGTGCCGGGCAAGCCGCGATTGCCCGTACAACCCGATTGAGGTGATGACAAGAAGCGCCACCGCATAAGTCGACGCCACGCCCGTATCGCTTGGATAACCGTGAAGGGCTTCATAGATCGAAGATGTGAAAACTTCGATGCCCGCAGGCAATCCCAAGAGCGCCGGATTCTCGAAGGATTCGATGGAGCGCAGGAACAGGATCAGAAAAGCTGCTGCGAGCGCGGGGAACACCAGCTTCAATGTCACCCGGCGCAGCACCTGCAAGGTCGATGCGCCACTCATCAGCGCCGCTTCTTCCAGCGCCGGATCCATGGATTTAAACGCGGCGCTCATCAGCAGAAACGCGATCGGCGCATGCTGAATCCCGTCCACCCAGATCATCCCGGCAAGGGTGTAGACATTGAAAAACACCCGCCCGGTGCCGAACGCCTGTTGCAGCAGCAGATTGAGAACGCCGATTCTCGGGCTCGCCAGCATGATCCACGATGCCGCAAAAAGCAGACCCGGTATCACGAGCGGCACCACGGAGATCGCGTAGAACAGCGGCTTCAGCGGCGTGTTCGTACGTTCATTGATCCAGGCGAGTGTGCTGCCGATGACCAGCGCCAGCGCCGCAGCGCCACCGGCAAATACCACCGAGTTCGACAACAGCTCGAACGTCTCGGCCGAAGAATAGACATGGATGTAATTGGCGAGCGTAAATGCTGCGGGATGATCGGCATCGGCCGCCGTCTCAAAGCTCTGCCAGATCAGGAAGCACAGAGGCACCAGCGCGAACCAGGCGACAATGATCGCGCAGACGCCGATGACCAGCCATTTGAGATCCAGCCGGGACCGGATGGTCTGGACCTGCGATAGTGCTTCGGTCGCAGTCACAGTCGCCGTCCGCGCTTAATCATGCGTATGGACAGGGTCATGGCCGCGATGTTGGTGGGCGTCGTCGCGGCGGTGATGAATTCGTTCACGGTTACGAGCCGGATCGTCGCTGAACACCAGCGACTTGATCGTCACCGGGACGGTGTAGGACGGCACCCTGACACGCCCGAGGTCGATGTAATCGAAATCCATGAGCATCACGCCGTCGATGCAGAGGATTTCGCTTTCCACTTTGCAATCTTCGCGCATGATCGCGCCGAGCGTCTGCGCGACGTCGCCATCAAGCATCAGATAAATCGGCCTACGCGCCGCAACTTTGTCGGCGAGCCCGGCGACGAGTCCGCGGGCGCAGGCATGGAGACGCTCATAGGCCGGCGCACCGCGCCAGCGGAAGGCGAGCGCAATCTCGGCACCGGAATTTGCGGCATCGAATCTGCGGCGATGGGCACGGATCGCGTCGCACAGCGCGCCCGAATCCACATCGTCGCCGAAGGTGAAATCCGGCTGCAGGACTTGCAAATTTCGCTTCGGCAGAAGCGCCCCTGCATTGGAAATGTAGCTCGTATTTCCCGAGAGCTGGACTGTGTATTCGGACGCACCAAGTGCAGTGGCGCGGATACATTCACCGGCCGGCAAAAGCGGCCAGGGAAACCGGCCGGCGGCAAATCGCATGGCGATGGCGGTGCCGAGACGGCGCCCCATATCGCCGAAATCGCGGGTCTCGCGTCCGTAAATATATTCGGCGACCCCGCCCGACGCCATCACGCCTGTGATCCCGTCGAGCGAAGGCAGCGGATCGGTGAGATACAGCGAAGCAGCGGCGGCGGGAGGATTTGCCGACAGCGCTGCGATCAGAGTGTCGGCCATTTGCCCGGCGACGCGATCAAGTTCCGTTTCCTGTGCGAGCGATCCCAATTGCCACGCATAGCCGGCGCGTCGCGCATGGGTTTCCCCGGCTGGATCGAGTCGCACAATGCGGCCCGATGCGTCTACCACCTGCAAGCGTCCGCCAATATGCACCGCCGCGGTCGCAATCACCTTCCCCGCCTCGACCACGGCGAGCTTGGTGGTGCCGCCGCCGATGTCGATGTTCAGAATGCGTGCGCCAGTTTCGTTTGACACCCGCGATGCCCCCGAACCATAGGCCGCCAGCATGGATTCCATATGATGCCCGGCGGCCGCACACACGAAATCGCCGCCGGTTTCCGCCAGCATCGCGGCGATCGCTTGCGCATTTTCGCGCCGCAAAGCTTCGCCGGTCAGGATCACCGCGCCGGAATCGACGTCTTTTGGCGCGACTGTCGCATCACGATAGGCTTGAGCGATGATCTCCTTCAACGCCAGATCATCGATGCGCGTCTCGCTCTGATAAGGCGTTAGCGAAACGGGTGAGAGAAAAAGCGTCTCGCGCGACACGACGTAGTAGCGGCTGGTCAAATCTTCCGACAGCCGCCGGAGATTGATCTTCGAGAAAATCACCTGCGTGCCGGACGATCCGATATCGATGCCGACGGTCGTCAGTGTGACGTGGTCCTGAATCCATAACGGATTTTCTTCCAGCGGTCCGTCGGCTTCGAAATCGTCGTGGTCGTGATCGGATTGTTCGTCGTGTTGATGATGCAGGGCATCGCCGAGCCGGTGATCCGCAAGCGCGTGCGAGCCGGTTTTTTTGTCTTGCGGCGGCGCCGTCACAGGCGGCTCGGGAACTCTGGTTTCATGCTGGAATGATTGGCATTTTGCCGGGAACCGGACAAGCGCAAGGAACCGATGGCGTGACTTTACGTTTGGCACATCGCGGTGAATTTGTGCCCCACTCCGCCGCCTCCGCAGGAGCACTTCATGGAAGATTTTATCGCCGGTCTGGTGGCGCAACTGGACAGCGGCGCAATGGATCGCCGCCAGTTTTGTGAAACTGTTGCTCTCGCCGCGATGGTCTATGCGGCGGGCGAAGAGGCGGCCAATGCCGCTCCCGCGCAGGGTTTCAAACCGATCGCGATCAATCACATCTCCTATGCCTGCGGCGATTATCGCAAGGCGCGCGATTTCTACAGCTCATTGCTGGGGATGGCGCCGGCGCCCAATGCCGACAACGGCCGCGAGACAAGGTTGATGTTCGGTCCGCCGGCCGGTCAGGGCGGCAGTTTTCTCATTCCGCGCAATGGCAGCATTGTGCCCCGAGCCAAAGCCGTCGTGGACCATATCTGCTACACGATTCCGAATTGGAACGAGAATGAAGTCGTCGCCACGCTGAAAGCCCACGGGCTGGAACCCACCGGCCGCCCGGGAAGCCTGCATGTCTATGATCCCTTCGATTACGACGTGCAGATCGCCAATGCCGTCGAAGAAAACGCCTTCCGCCGCTGACCACCGGAGACCATCATGGAAGCATTTGTTGCAAGCAAAGTGGACGATTACCGGGCCGGACGGATCACGCGGCGGCAACTGATCGAGACTTTGACGGTTGCCGCGGCCACGGCATACACGGCCCCAGGCGCCACTGCCGCCCCCGCCCTGCCCGGCTTAAAAGTCGCGCTTGTGAACCACATTTCCTACACCTGCCCGAACTTCAAACAGGCCGCCGACTGGTATTCGAAAATGTTCAATCTCGAACAGGTCGGCGCGACCCAAAACGACGTCGTGTTACCCTTCGGGCAAAAGGGCGAGAGACCGTTCGGCGTAACCGCGAACGACGTACCGATGACGCACCTGATCATCCGCACACGGGATTTGAATGCGCGACCGCAAAATGGCGGCCCACCACGCCGCCAACCAAAAGCGCTGGTCAATCATGTCGCATATACGATTGCCGACTGGGACCAGAACCGGGTGCGAGCGGAGCTCGCGCGGATGGGTTATCGCAACCCTGAGGTCGATACGCCATACAGCTTCCACGTCGTCGACGTGAACGGCTATGACGTGCAGATCAGCGGGATCGCGATGACGGCTCTGAACGTCGGCGGCTGAGATTCAGCTATTCGGCGGGTTGCCCGGGGGGACTGTTTTCGCGACGGACCAGGACGTAACCGAAGTCGCAGAGATCGGAGCTTTCCGGGAAGTCGCCGCTGTCGTCTGACATATCGAGGTCCTTGGAAACTTCCGCCGGTTCCGGAGCCACTGCGAATCCCCTTTTGCGCGAATCACCCGAATTATAAATGACGCGCTCACGCTAAGGTTCCGAGGTGACGAAAAAGAAAGTTTCACGGAAGGCCTGGCACTGGCTTCGCCCCCCGTGTCCCTCCGCGGATCCTGCTTCTCGCACGGCGCTTCGCAGGATCACCCCGTCAGAGGCAGAGTTGAGCAAAGGTGGTTACTTCGCGCAGGTGCCGTGGCGGGCGGCATCGAACTGATCGAACAGCCGCGCCGCTCCCGACCCCGTCAGGGTACGGATCACATGCGGCTGCCCGGGCTCGAGTGCGAAAGTCACGTTATACCCCGCAGCGCGGAATTTCGCCGCCTGATCCCGCATCGCTTCGGGCCAGCCTGAATCCAGCGCGCCCGCAAACATGTGGATGCACAGGTTTGACAGCGCACTCGTCTGCTGGGGGGCCGCATTGTCGAGGAATCCGGGAAATCCGGTGACCGACACAAAATATTGCGGATATTTGGACGCGATGAGAAAGGCGCTCAGGCCGCCATTGGAATTTCCCGCCACGTTAAATTTCCCGTCCGCCACGTGGTAGTCGGCGAGCAATTTGGTCAGGAAGGAGGGAAAGATTTTTTGGCTGCCCTCAAAGAACAGCACGCCACCGGGCGCGGATGGTTCGACCACAATATATCCGCGCCGTTCGGCTTCCGCGCGGTAATTGCCGGACAGCGTCGCATCGACCATGTCCATGTCCTGACCACCGGGCGGAAACGCGAGCACTGCCGGATATGTCTTCGCGGGATCAAAGCCGTTCGGCAGAACGACTTTATATTGGACAGTCAGGCCGGCGACAGTTGCGGTCTTGTCGATGACCGCCGCGGCGGCCGGAAATGCCAGCCATGCGGAAAGCGCGAGTGTCGAGCATGGCAGCAGTTTTGCAATCGCCATCAGGTGCTCCATCGAACATAGCCGGTCAAAACAGCGGCCGGAGGGGAGCGATGCTCTCCTCCGGCCACACCCCGCGACGTCTGATTTACTTACTGGCCTTCGGCGTTGTTCTTCTGTCCGCCATTACCCAGTGTCTGGCCACCCGGCAACACGGCAGAGATGAACTGACCACCGCGCGAACCATCCTTGAGCGGATGAATTTTCACGGCCACGGCATCACCCGGTTTCACCGAATCCGGCTTCCAGCCGACGCGCGCCTGCTGGCCGGGCGATCCCATTTCAATGGCGTACTGCATGGCTTTGCCGCTCGCCGGATCGTTCACCATAATGCGCAGCCAGGCATGCGGATTGGTCCATTCGAATTCCTTTACCGTGCCGTTCAGCGCCACGGTCTTATCGGCATCGAACATCGAAAAAGAATGATGGGCCAATGCCGGCGCGGCGAATGCGGGCACGGCAACAGCGGCAAGGCCAAGCAGTTTCCAGTTCATCGGCATCCCCAGATGTGTGCGCAGCCAAATATATGCCCCGCGCGAAATGCCGACAAGCGAGCCCGAATTGGCCGGGACAAATCGGTACAAATATCAGGGATTTTGTCCACCCCGGCTGGCACAAACCTGTCCCGGCAGGCAAGCCGTCGGCAAACCCACGGCTGGACCGGTGCGGCCGAGTTTTCGGCCATCCGGCAGTTGCGCCGACAAATACATCCCGCCGCGCGAGCCGTCCTTGTTCGGATGCATGGTGACGGTAATCGTATCGCCGGGTTTGACTGTGTCCGGCTTCCAGCCGTCATATGTCGAACGCGACACCGAGCCCATTTCGACGGCGTATTGGAGCACTTTTCCGGTTGCCGGATCGGCCACCATCATCCGCAGCCAGACATGCGGATTGGTCCATTCCACTTCCTTGACCGAACCGTTCAAGACGACTGTACGGTCGGCATCAAACATGGCGAAGGAGTGATGCGCGGATGCGGGCACGGCGGCGGCAAGAATCGTGATTGCTGTTATGCATGTCAGCCTGAACTTCATCGCAGTCTCCCGTTGTTCTTGTCAGGCACAACGCAATTGCCGTGATGAACAAATCCCAGACGAAAGGTACAAGCTATTTCAGGCGGGCGAGCGCCGGCCATTGTTCGATCTTGATGCTCCCTGCCAGCATTGCGTCACCGTTGCCGTCCGGGCGGAAGACGAGGATTTCACCATCTGCGACATCGGCGAGATTGGCGCCGAATGCCCCGATGATATTGGGCGCATGGGTCACAATGAGTGTGTCCGTGCCGGGTGCCGGAACTGTGGCGACCAGATTTCTCAACCAGGCCGCGGGCGAGGGTTGCAACGGCTGCATGCTCTGTCCGCCATCGCCAAGTTCCGCGGCCGTGCGCGGTTGCGGCAATCCCGCGATGCGCACGGTCTCAAGCGCGCGATAAGTCGGGCTCGACAGAATCTCGTGGATCGGGAGATGAAGCGCGCGCATCGCTGCGCCCATGGCCCGCGACGTGCTCCTGCCCTTTTTATCCAGCTGCCGTTCCAGAGCAGTATTTTCACGGTCGGCTGCGGATTTATCAGGACGTGCTGCCGGAGAGCTCGCATGGCGCATCAGGAGCACATACCCGCCTTCGCGCAGGGCTGCGATCAGCGGCTGCGCGGCCGTGCTTGCGCCCCGTGCCGGTGCAACTGAGAGTGTCATCAAAGCTGCCAGCAGCAGCGAAAAAATCCGTACACGATGGTGCATCGTCATCCGCTTCGCCTTGCCTAACATGCTGAATCTAGCACGAATTACTCCGAAAGAACGATGTTCCGGGTGCGAGTCACGGCCGGTTACTTTTAGCGCGGGGCCGCGTTTCCTTTGCCATCATGCCGGAACGCGACATTGTGGTCATCGGAGCCTCCGCGGGCGGGATCAGCGCCTTGCAGGCGATTGTCCGCGGATTACCGGCAGATTTTCCGGCGGCAATCCTGGTTGTCCTGCACCTATCGCGGCAAAGCGGCGGTTTGTTGCCGGAGATTCTCGCTCGCGCCGGCGCTCTGCCGGCCAGCAATGCCCGTCACAATGAAGAGATTAGCGCGGGCCACATCTATGTCGCGCCGCCCGACAGGCACCTCCTCATCGGGCCGGAACGCCGGATATATCTTGGACATGGGCCAAAAGAGAATCGCTTCCGCCCGGCGGTGGATCCCCTGTTCCGCTCGGCGGCTCTGCGTGAGGGCCGGAAAGTCATAGGAGTGGTGTTGAGCGGGGGCCTGGATGATGGCAGCGCGGGCCTGTACGCGATCAAACGGGCCGGCGGGCTGGCGATGGTCCAGGATCCGTCCGAAGCCGAGGTTCCATCGATGCCGCGCAACGCCTTGCAGCATGTCGCCGCCGACTATTGCGCAAGCGCGGAAAAAATTGGTGAGATGCTGCCCATTCTGCTGCGACAAGCACCGGTCAGGGAAATGCCGGCCATGAGCGAGGATACCAGGCTTGAAGTTGAATTGGCCGCGGACGAACGCAATCAATTGGACGTCACGCAACTGGGGCCGCCTTCACCCTACACCTGCCCCGCCTGTTCCGGATCGCTGATGCGGATTGGCAACGCCCAGCCGGTCCGGTTCCGCTGCCATACCGGCCACGCCTTTACAGTGATGAGTCTGGATGATGAACAACGCGAAAAGGTGGAAAATGCTGCCTGGAGCGCGATCCGCGCGCTTCAGGAACATGCCCTGCTGCTGCAGGAGATGATCCGCCTCCCGGGCTTCAGTGGTGAGGAAATCGCCGATTACGCCGCGCGTGCCGAACAGGCGTTGGAGCGGGCGACATTGCTGCGCGAAACTTTGGCGGCGACGCCGGACAAACCGGACAAAGACTGAAATAGGCACATTCGTGAGGCGAACACGGAGTTCAACAGCAAGCGCCCCGGATGGAGCCACAACGCTGCTGGCACCAGCGAACCCACAACAGCAACTTCCCCCCCAAAAGCCCGCCAACTGCCCTGCGCGGGACCCGCATGTTCGCTACCGTGCCGGCTGCCCAACCCTGTTACGATTAGGAAGGTGGGGCCCGACAATTGCGTGGGAGGGTGAGTGAAAGAGCCTGAAGAGTACAGAAACTATGCGGAAGAGTGCCGAATGATTGCTTCCGGCATGCGAGACGCGGCAATCCGCGCCCAAATGCTCGCTATGGCGGAGCAATGGGACTCGCTTGCGGATGAGCGCGAGAAGGTTATCGCAATACGGGCGAAGCTGTCTGACGACTAGCGAACGAAGTCCCACAACGGCGTCCCCAATCTTCAAGGCTCCTCGCGCTTATCCTGAATGAACGCAAGCTTCTCATAGTCCAGAATGAGCTTTTCGATCTTCTTCCGGATTTCAGGGTCCTTCATGTCGGAAAGGATTGCCCTTAGTTCTTCGGCCCGCTGCCGGTATTGGAAGGCGCGAAAGTCATCACCATTCACCTTGCGCGTCCCTGACGTTCTCCGGCTCTCTATATCATATACGCTAATTCAAGATCGGCGGATTGGTGCAAAGACTTCAATATATTTGGCAAGTTCCACGACAGCACTTGCCCCGCCCCGGGCAGTGACCGGCCATGACCCGTTTTAACTGATTGCGCCGGCCCGCTGGCTCTGATGATTCCCCTTCAACACGCTCAGCTGTGTTACTTGCGATTGGTTTTTGACCGCCTTGCGCGCCCGTCTTGTGGTTGCTCGCCGGAGGGACCGGATGTATCGACGAACGTGGCGACGACTCCATCGATCTCGCCATCGAACGTCTGGTAAGGCCGTAGCCGCATCAGAAATTCCCGGCCACCGGCCTCGACCGGCTTTTCAATGATTGTCTTGCGCTCCATCACATTGCGCGCATCTTGCTCAAAGTCGGGATATTCGAGCCGATGGGTGAAATCGCCAATCTGACGCCCCTCGTCGGATGAGTTGATGTTGAACAATTCGCGCATCCGCGGCGTGAAGAGCTGGATCCGCAGATCGCTGTCGAGGAACAGCGTCCCGACATTGGTTGCGTTCATCAGATTTTCGAGGTCGTTATGCGCGCGCGAGGCGGCGTCCAGTTTCACCTTCAGCTCCGCATTCAGCGTCTGAAGTTCTTCGTTCATGGATTGCAGCTCTTCGCGCGATGTCTCCAGTTCCTCCGCGGTCGAACGGTATTCCTCATTGATCGACTGAAGTTCCTCGTTTGCCGCCTGCTGGCTTTCGTTCGCATGCTCAAACTGCTGACGGCTGGCCTTGAGATTGGCGCGCGTCGCCAACAATTCCTCCCGCAGCCGCTGGATGTCGGAGTCCGGCTTCGCTTCATCACTGTCGTGATCAGTCATCTGTGCCGGACCGCCTTCGATGAACAGCACGAGAGCGCGCGCCGGGCCGGTGGCACTTCCGATCGGGCTGACCTGCAGGCAGATATTGTGCGACTGGCCGTTTAGCTGGACCGCGATGGGCAGGCTCAGAACGGATTCCCCAAGCTGAAAGGCACGGTTGAGCATGGCCCGCAGCTCGGGGGCCAATTCGACCCTGACCAGTTCAGTGATGTCGAGAGTCGGCGCGCCGGGAGGGTGCAGAAGATATATTCCGGCCTTTTCCGACAAATGGAGAATCCGGTGAGCGTCATCCACGAGGACGCTTGGCGGGCCGAGCTCAATCAGAGCCTGCCGGTGCTGGTGTTGCGGGTCAGCAATGCGCGGGCGTTCTGCCGGGATCGGGATCGCAGCTGGATCGGGCAAGCGGATATCCGCCGGCAGCCGGGGTATCGTCAGCGGCTCGCCGACGCGGGGACCGGTCGACTTGAAGATGCGTGCGCCGCGGTCGACCGTCCGGAAAAAGCCTTCCGGGTGGTCGGCCGTTTCCGAAGATCCCAAAAACAGGTAGCCCCCGGAGAGCAGCGCGTAATGGAAGGTAGCGATCACCCTCTGCTGCAATTCGCGATTTACGTAGATCAGAAAATTGCGGCAGGAGATAAGGTCGAGGCGGGAGAATGGCGGATCCTTCACCACACTGTGCTGGGCAAACACGATGAGGTCGCGCACCTCGCGCCTGATGCGGTACTCACCGGCCTCTTTGGTGAAATAGCGCCGCAGCCGCTCTTCCGAGACATCGGCGCTCACTGTTTCGGGATAGCAACCCTCGCGCGCAGTCTGCAGCGCGCCGGCATCGAGATCGGTGGCGAAAATCTGGATCGGGGAGGGCATGTCGCGCTGTGCCAGCGCATCGAGGAAAATCATCGCAATGGAATAGGCTTCCTCGCCGGTGGCGCAGCCCGGGACCCAGATGCGGACAGTTTCGCGCGGCTTTTTGTTGTCGAGCATGGCCGGAACGACGATTTTTTTGAGCTGCTCGAAGGCCGCTGCATCGCGGAAAAAGCGGGTGACCGAGATCAGCAGATCGGCAAACAGTGCCTCCACTTCGTCGGGATTTTCGCGCAGATAATCGAGATATTCGGGCAGGCCAGGTGATCTGACCACCTGCATCCGCCGGTCGATGCGGCGCAGCAGGCTGGCATGCTTGTACTGGGAGAAATCATGCCCGGTCCTGACGCGAAGAAAGCCAAGAACGCGGGTGAGCAGATTATCCAATTCCTCGGCAGGAGGCTTTTCGATGCCCGATTTCCGGCTCTGCACCAAATCGGCGAATTGAAATGCGAGTTCGCGCGCGGGCAGCACGAAATCCGCGTAACCCGCGCCAATCGCCGCGCGCGGCATGGAACCATATTCGGCATCATTCGGATCCTGCACCAGGATGATTCCGCCGGCTTCCTTGACCGCGCGGACGCCAAGCGCACCATCGGAGCCCGCGCCGGAAAGAATGATTGCGAAACCGTCGCCGTCGCCATGACGGGCAAGCGAGCGGAAAAAGTGATCGATGGGAGTCCGCTGACCGCGCGGTTCTTCAAACTCAATGGCCGAAATCTCGGTATCGCTGAGGGTCAGCTGGCGATTGGGAGGGATGACGTAAACCTGGTCGGGTTCGAGCGCCAATGTTCCTTCGACCCGGCGCACCTGCATTCGGGTTTTTGCCGCGATGACTTCGGCCAATGCACTCTCGTGGTCGGGATTGAGATGGACAATCACGACGATTGCGGCGCCGATTTTATCCGGCAAAGCACTGAAGAAATCCTGCAATGCTTCGACGCCGCCCGCAGAGGCGCCGATACCGGCGATGACGACCGGGGAACTGGGAGTGTTCTCTTGCAAATTCAGATCTTCCGCCATTCCTCACAATAATCCTGCGGCACGCCACCTGGGTAGTTTGGTTAATATCCGCCAAAGCGGCAAAGTTTGAAAGCCAGACTAATGAGCAGCCACGGAAAGCCGCAGGCGATTTTGCGGAACACCTTCTATATATGAGCGTTCCAAATCCATCCCGCAGTCAGGCAATTTCAGTGAACGAGACGATCGGACGTCAGGCCGACCAATATCGCCGCAAAGCCGAAGAGGTCCGCGCGACGGCCGAGGCAACGAAAGATCTCGGTTGTCGCGACGCGCTGCGCCGCCTCGCTGACGGTTATGATCGGCTGGCCGAGAATCTCAATCGTGTCGCATCGCGCGCCGGGGGCAATCCGTCAGAAAAGAAAACCGGCGGCTAGGATTTCAATTGCAGTTTCGCGCCTGCTGCTACAAAATTAACCTTTGGTGAAAGAGTGGGGATAGAGTGAGCCTCGAAATGGATGCCGCGCTGCGTTACCGCACACATGCTGAAGAATTGCGCGTGATCGCGGATTCCGACGGTCATTTTCAGACCCAGAGGATTCTGCTCAGTATCGCCAATGATTATGTGCGCATGGCGGAAACCTTCGAGCAGATCGACCGCACAAATCAGTCGCTCCGCCGGCCCAAACGCACAAGCTGATTTTCAGACCTACCAGCTCGCAACCAGCGTCAAGCCCATCGGATTTCCCTGAAAGCCGGGATATGCAGTGATTGCGAATTTGTTGTAGCGCACAGTGGTCAATTCGCTGGCGCCCCAGCCGATCGCCGCTCCTGCAATCACATCCTGCCAGTGATGCTGTTTCGCTTCGACGCGTGAGTAGCCGACGAACGCCGCCAGGGCATAAGCCGGCAACCCGTAATCCCAGCCATAGCGGATCTGCAGATAGCTTGCGGCGGAGAACGCCACAGCCGCGGAGTCGGACGGGAATGAGTGAAAGTCGGCGCCGTTGGGACGCCGTTCGCGAATGATGTGCGACAGGCCGAAAGATACACCTTCCGCGAGCACCTCCGATACGACCAGTTGCAAAGTGCCGTCGTAATCCTGCTGGTATAGCGACCAGGCGCCGGCCGCGACCGGAAGCGCAATGCGCAGTATTTCACCGGCGGTTTGAATCTTGTCGGCAAAAACCGGTGTGCTGCCGGCACTCATCGCCGCGATGAAGACGATTCCGGCCGCACAGCTTTGCAGGCCGCGAGTCGAGATATTCTGCATTGTTTCCCCAATCCGCACGCACACACGCAGCGGTCGTGTTGAACCACCCCTCGCCTGCCGATTAATGCACGTTCGCGTTCATCCAGTCCACCAGCAGCCGGGCGATGGCGAGATTGTTCTTCTCCAGCATCATCATATGACCATTGCCATGGATGCCGCGGCCGGCGAGCCGGATAAAGCTGTTCTTCACGCCCGCCTGCTCAAGATATTGCGCCGTACAATGATCATAGGATGCGTGATAGGACGCCTCCGACGAGAATATCGCCACCGAAATCGTGCGCAGCCTGGTCAACTGATGCGCCGGCGGCTGCTGCTTCCAGCATTTCATGAGCTGCGGCGAATCGGAATTTTGCTGCTGTTCGAAGTGCAATTCGCCCGCCGTTCTGACCCCATCATAGGTGAGCGGAACGGCGGTCAGGCCCCAGGGTTTTGACAAAGGCCCATCGGCAAACCAGTTGGGCGCGCCTTTGAACTGGGCATCGTGCACCGGCGGACCGGAGGGTTCGACAGCGACGATGGCCTTCACCAGGTTGGGACGTGCATCGGCAATCGGCCAGCCGAATGCGCCGGACTGCGAATGGGTCAACAGGATGACCGGACCAATGCGCTCGAGCAATGCGACACCGGCATCGCGATTGAGCGCCTGCTGGGTCGCGAAACTCGCAATCGACGGCAATTGCTCGGCGTAGAACTGGTCGAATACCGGATCGCCGGAGATTCCCGTGCCCGGCCACTGATTGTGCAGCACAGCCTGGGGCCAGAGTTTGAATCGCTCAGGCGCTGTGAATTGCTGTTCGACCCAACTCGACGGACGTTGCACGGTCTCGCCATATTCGGGACGCACAGCCGAGCGGCCGCGGCCCGGCTGATCCATGACGTAAATGGCATAACCTTGCGCGAGAAAATATTGCGCCCAGCCTTCGCGGCCATCCGGGGTTCCGGTGAAATTGGAGCCGCTTTGCCCGCCGCCCTCGATCATCACAATCGGGAATGGATGCGTCTGGTGTGCCGGGATCTGGTATTCGACATAGGCCTGCCCGGTCAGATACTGGCCGTCGGCGCCAGTCTCGTAATGCCCGCCGGCAAACAGGTAACCCTGTTTTGCGATCTGCAGTTCCTGCGCTTGCGCGATGCCAATTGAGGCAAGCAGCGCTGTGCAGGTTATGAAGCAGCGCCAAATTTTCTCACGCGGAGCCACGGAGCATGCGGAGATCTCTGTGTCTCCGCGCCCCGACCCGTGCGGCATCGCCGCTGCATGGGCGGCATCAAAGAGTCTCGCTCGCAAAGTGCGCGTGGGCGTGAAATTTTCTGTGAGCACGCAATTCCCCTCAGTTAAGAGAGGGAGAAAGGTTAGGGTGAAACGGCGGCGGCTGTCGATGCCATTTGCTCGGCGTTGCGCAGCCGGACCGAGTTGGCGATCCAGAACACAACATCCGGCCAGCGCGCCTTGGCACGAGTCTGCTTGTAGAAAATCTCCGAGTTTTCGTGCACCGACCAAGCATGTATGCTTTGGGGGACGCAGCTTGGGAAACAAACATGGGACTCGAGATACGGACGCCTGAAGCCGGCGAGCTGGCACGCGAGCTCGCGAATGCAACGGGGGAGGATGTTGATACCGCCGTGTTGCGCGCGATCAAGGAGCGGCTAACACGTATTGCCGGCCGGCATCCACCAGGCCAGGAACATGAAATAGACGTGCTTTTTGAGCGGCTCGCCAGGTTGCCGGTGCACGACCCGCGCCCGCCCGACGATATTATCGCCTACGGCTCCGATGGCTTGCCGCACTGATGGTGATTGACACATCTGCCATCTTCGCGGCCGTTGCAAATGAGCCGGACAGCGGCATCTATCG
The DNA here is from genome assembly GCA_036273455.1 of Micropepsaceae bacterium. Lineage (GTDB taxonomy): Bacteria > Pseudomonadota > Alphaproteobacteria > Micropepsales > Micropepsaceae > CAIYRG01. Next base: position 20,815 of record DASUHP010000043.1, read on the forward strand.
CTCCGCCGTCAAATCCGCCCAGTTGCGGTAGATATCTGCGGTGACGCTGCTGGGGACCGAGATCGTACTCTACGCGCGAGGCGGCAATGATGCCGTCGCGATCTTACGCGAACTGATCGAACGTGCTGGAATCGCCGTGGTGCCATTCGATGGTGCAATGGCCGAAGTCGCTTTGGACGCATTCACCCGCTATGGCAAGGGGCGCGGTCACAAGGCGCAGTTAAACATTCTTGACTGTGCTGCGTATGCCCTCGCGAGATCGCGCAATCTTCCACTTCTGTTCAAAGGCAACGACTTCAGAGAAACAGACATAATGCCAGCAGTCGCGCAGCGTTAAGCGGGCCAGGGTCGGACCGGGACCCTACGGCGAAGTGGCGGCGGCTGTCGATGCCATTTGCTGGGTGTTGCGCAGCCTGACCTGGTTGGCGATCCAGTAGGCGATATCCGACCACCGCGCGCCGCCATCGAGATCGCGCAGCAGCATATGATAGCCCTTAGGATAGTATTTCACCGTCACGTCCGTGGCCATTTCGCCAAGCACGTGCTCGGTCGTCCGTTTGGGAATGATCTGATCATTGCCGCCATACATCAGCAGTGTCGGGATGTTTTTGATCCCGGCCGGTGAATCATAGGCTTCGTCCATGAGCGAGACCAAACCGTAAATTGCATCGGCGCGCGCGCTTTTCTGGAACAGCGGATCGCGGCCATTGGCAACCAGCATCGGGATATTGTCGCTCGGCATGATCTTCAGTCCGGAGCCCGACAGCGTGATCCAGCGCAGGCTGTGCGACACTGTCCACAGCGCTACGCGATAGCTCAGCGGCATGGTCTTCTGACTCCAGACCGCCGGCGCGACAAGGATCAGTCCGTCCGCATTGGGCGGATTGTGGCCGGCAAATGCCGTCATGGCGACCGCGCCTCCCATGCTTTCCCCGATGACGAATACCGGAACGCCCGGAAAACGGTTGCGCATGACATCGACAAAGTCGGTCAGATCGCGCCGCAACATGTCCGTATCCGGCCAGATACCCGGATCGGGCGAACGGCCGAAGCTGCGCTGATCATAGGCGTAGGTCGAAATCCCGTGTTCGGCCCACCATGGCGCCGGCATCGCAAAGGCATTCGAGTAATCGCTCATGCCGTGCAGCGCGACGAGAATTGCAAACGGGTGCGGCGCATCCCAGTGCATCAGGCCGAGGCGCAGACCGTCGCGCGTGACGTAGCGGTCGCCGTCAATCTTCGCGGTCTGAATCTGTTCGATAATCGGCATGCGCATATCCGGCCCCTGTTCCGCAATCTTGGGAACGCAGGCCGAAATCAGCGATGCAAGCGCAAATGTCAGAATCGCGCGGACAGGATTTCGGCGGTTCTTACCCGCAAAAATGGAAGCAGCTCGCTGTGAAACCACGGGTTTTTGTTCAGCCACGAATTGTTATGCCATGACGGATGCGGCAGTGGTATCGCCAATGGGCCATATTCCCGCCACGCCTGCACGGTGTCCGCAACGCTTTTTCGCGCGCGGCCGTTCAAATGATAGTGCTGAGCGTGGCGGCCGATGGCCAGAATCAAGGCGAATGTTGGGCCCGCGGCGAACAGCCGGTCATGCCAATGGCGCACACATTCCGGACGCGGCGGCTTGTCCGCGCCCGTCGCTGTATACCCCGGAAAACAGAAACCCATCGGAACGATGGCGATGCGCTTTTCGTCATAAAACACATCCCGCCCAATACCGAGCCACTCGCGCAACCGGTCGCCCGAACGATCATCATACGGAATGCCGCTGGCGTGGACGCGTTTGCCGGGCGCCTGGCCGGCAATCAGTATCCGCGCCGTCCGGTTGATGCGCAGCACCGGCCGCACGCCATCCGCAAGTTCCGTTTCACAAATCCGGCAGGCGCGAATCTGCGCCAGCGCTGCGTCAAGGCGGCTTGTCATTGGCCGAAGCCGGTCATGCTTGCGATCGCAAGGATCGCGGCAATCCCAAATGCGCTCTGAAGCTGTAATGCACTCATACAATCGGTTCGGTGACGAAACTGCGGCCCTGCCGGTCTTCGATTTCCACAATCCAGATATCGGGGTCGATGCGCAATTGTTTTGCGAAATATTCGGTGGCGCGCTGCTCGTCGCTGGTCTCTCCGAGCGGCTTGAGCCAAACCGCTTCCTCTCCCCTGCGTGCCTGGCTGAGCACCATGCATGTCCCGTCCAGCCGGACGATTTTGACGAAGATCGCCCCCGCTTCTTCGGCGCCATGGCGCACGAGATAGGCGGCAGCTCCTGCGGCTTCGCAGCGGCGAATCAGCGCCTGGACGTAAATCGAACTTTTGAGCCGAATCAAGCGTCCCGCCCTCCCCGCGCCTTGCCTGCAAGGCCATGCCCGTAGTCTAAGCTTGTACCTAAAACCGGGGACACAGGGGAACAGCCGCATGAGCTGCCAAAGCATCATGATCCGCGCGCCGAAATTCGTGCGGGAGAGCGACACGATCGGAATGGCCGCGCGCGAAATCGTCGAGAACCGCTGCATCAGCCTTCCGGTGGTCGACAGCGAAGACCGTTTCGTCGGACTGTTCGGGATTTTCGATCTGCTCGCTTTGCTGGTTCCGCGAGTTGCCGTAATCGGCAATCTGCTGCCCAATCTGCAGTTCCTGAGCGATGACGACGACCAGATGCGGCAAAAATTCCTCAGCCTGAAGGACAGCCCGCTGCAACGGGCGGTCAATCGCGAGGCCGCGCGGGTGCACCCCGATACGCCGCTGATCGAGGCCATACGTCTGCTATGCCGCAATCATCTGGTGATTCCGGTGGTGACGCCCGACAGCGACAAGCTGATTGGCGTCATTTCCTATTGGGATGCCGCGCGGCACATCGTGGGCGCGGACGCGCTTGTGAAATCGTGACAGTTGCGCCTGCCGCCGACGGCACGATGCTGTTTCCGGCGCTGCTGTTCGTCGTTGCCTATGGTGTGATCGTCACCGAACGGCTCAACCGGGCGGTGGTTGCAATTCTCGCCGGCGCATTGGCCGTCGTGCTGGGTTTCCTTGCGCAGCCCGATGCAATTGCCGCCATCGATTTCAACACGCTCGCCCTGTTGATCGGCACGATGATCATTGTCGGCGTCACCAAGAAAAGCGGGATATTCGGCTATGTCGCGATTCGTGCGGCGCAGTTGATGAGGGCGTCGCCGGCCGGAATCCTGGTCGCGCTGTCGGCCGTCACCGCATTGGTCTCGGCATTTCTTCCCAATGCCACGACGGTGCTGTTCATCGTTCCGGTGACACTGGTGATCGCCACCGAATTGTCGGTTCCCCCCTACCCGTTCTTGTTTTCGGAAATCTTCGCCAGCAATGTTGGTGGCACTGCAACGCTGATCGGCGATCCGCCGAATATCCTCATCGGTTCGGCGGCGGGGCTGACTTTTAACGAGTTTCTGCTCGCGCTGGGGCCGGCGGTGGTTGCGGTATTCATTGTGCAGACGGCGGTGCTCCACTTCATCTGGGGACGGCATCTTCGAGCCCAACCGAAATTCCGCGCCAATATCATGGGCATGAACGCTGCCGCAGCCATTGCCGATTGCAGGCTTGTGCCGTGGACGCTTGCGATCATCGCGGCTCTGGTGTTGGCGCTGGTATTCGCCGGACCGCTGCATCTCGAACCCGGAACGCTCGCGCTCTTTGCCGCCGGGCTGTTGTTGCTGGCGGATCTCGCGCCGCGAGGGCCGCAGGACCAATCGGACGCTGTGACGAGCGCGTTTCAGGAAGTCGATTGGGTGACAATCTTCTTCTTCATCGGAATCTTTGTCCTCGTCGGCGCCGTCGCGCGCACCGGTCTTCTGGATTATCTCGGCGCCCGCCTGGTGGCGTTCACGCATGGCAATGTGAGGGACACGGCGCTTGTGCTGCTGTGGGCCGGCGCGATTCTGTCGGCGCTGATCGACAATATTCCCATCGTGATCACAATGATTCCGCTGGTGAAGGGGATTGCGCCGTCTCTCGGTGGAAATGCTGCTGTGCTTCCGATCTGGTGGGCGCTGGCCCTGGGTGCATGCCTTGGCGGTAATGGTACGCTGATTGGTTCGGCGGCCAATCTGACGGTGGCGGGAGTTGCAGAACGCAGCGGCGTTTCGATGCCGGTCTGGCGCTACAACAAAACCGCGTTTCCCTTGATGCTGCTGAGCATTGTCCTATGTCATATCTATGTGGTCTGGCGGTTCTTCTGACATGACGCGCCTCTGTCTGTGTGTGCTGGCGCTGGTGCTCGCGAGCTGCGCCGAAGCCGATTCGGGCGCGAAGATGTCGCCGTTTTATCAGGAAGGATTTGGCGACGGCTGTGCGACGGCAAGTGCACAGGGCGCGCCGGGGCAAACGAAAACCGTTCGCGACCAGGCGCTGTTCGACCGCGAGAAGGACTATCACGCCGGTTGGATATCGGGATTCGCGCAATGCCGGATGTCCCGAATCCCGACGCCGTAACCGCGGGAGGCGGAGTGGTTACCGCCGCCGCGCCAGGCTGAACGTGATCCTGTCGTCCATCCAGCGCGCCGAGATAGCGGCCGCCACGGCTACCAGAGCACCGAACAACAGGGCAAAGGCGGTCCAAAGGCTGACCGCGCTGGCGGCTTTGCGGGCGTTGTCCGCGTCGCGGCGCATTTGCGCCTGAACCTGCGCGACCCGCGCGCGTGAGTCAGGATCGGCAAGCCCCGCGTCCTGCATAACCATTTGCGCAAGCCGGGTGCTGTCGGCCTGGTTCTGTCCGCTGCCGCCCGCTGCCGCATTGGCCGTGAGAATCCGTCCGGCCTCGGCCTTATCGGCCACCACAGCAGGGTTGTTCTGCGCCGGCCGGAACAGCAGGTCGGTGTAATAACCCGAAGTGTCGGAACGGTTTGCCGCCATTCCGGCGGAGATCGCCGATCCCCCCATCAGCGTCGAGAACCAGACGACGAACAGACCCGCTAGAATGCCCAGAGCCCACATGGTTAATCCGTGCGCGGCGGACCTGAATTCTTCTTCTTCGGTATTTTCCACTTCCGGGCCGATAAGACGGCCGACCAGATATCCGCCGACAGCGAACCCAAAGGCTTGCGCGGCAAGGAAATATAGCGCGCCAAGGGTCAGGAATGTCGTATTCGGGGTGGACGGATTAACCGGCGATGCCAGCGCCAGCCCCACCCCCGAACCGAGAGTTATAAGAAAGAACGAGACAGCGGCGGCGGAAATTGCGCCGGCAATCACCGCGCCCCAATGGAATTCCCGCGGATGAGCGAGAATGCTTGTAGTAGAAGGGGTTACGCGCGAATTGGCCGGCATGCAATGGTCCTTTCACGGAGCAACAGGCTTCGCGGTAAACGTGCTGGGCAAGCAGACGTTCCGGCGTGCCCAAATCTTATGCAACGACGCGCGGGTTGGGGCGTTTGGTTCTGGACCTGCCACGGACATTCATCATGCGATCTGGTTGCCTTTGGCTGCTTGGAGTCCCGCTTCCGATCATCATTATCCTTTGGCTGATCACCGGCCACGCGTAGTTTCGGTCTTAGGCGCGTTTGTCCGCATCCGGAACGCTTGATGCTGGAGATCGCGTCTGCCCGGCCCATCCCGCTGAGAGTGCAGCCGCCGTCGGCTCTATGCGCGGGTGCCGTCTGCGCTCGACGTCACCACGGCAGGGTCCACCAGCCGTTGCGCCGGAAGCCATAATGTCACGACCGTGCCCACTCCCAGTTCGCTTGTGAGAGTAAGGCGTCCGCCATGCAATTCAATCAGCGCACGGGCCAGCGGCAGGCCCAACCCGGCCCCGTGATGCTGGCGGCGGTAAGCGGATTCCACCTGTCCGAACGGCGTCAGGACGGTCTCGATGTCGTCGGCGGCGATGCCAATGCCGGTATCGCGCACGACCAGGCCGAAGTTGCAATCCGCGTCCGTGACCGTGGTGAGCGTCACCGTACCGCCCCTCGGCGTGAATTTCAGCGCATTCGACAGCAGGTTGCTGAGTGCCTGTTTCAGCTTGCGTTCGTCGGCGTGCAGCAGCAGGCCCGGGGCCGGCAGATCGACGGCCAGCGTCAGGCCGGCTCGCTCAAAGCGGTCGCGGAACAGAATTCGCGCCGTCTCGTGTGCGATCGTCTCTACCCTGACATTGCTCTCGTCCAGGCGACCCTCGCCGTCTTCAATCTTCGATAATGCCAGGATGTCGTCGATGATCGCGAGCAGATGGTTGCCGGCCGTGTTGATGTCCGCGGCATATTCGGCGTAGCGGTCCATTGCGCCGGGTCCGAACAACCGGTTCATGATGATGTCGGAAAATCCCAGAATGGCATTGATCGGTGTTCTGAGCTCATGGTGGATATTGGCCAGGAATTCCGACTTGCCGCGGTTCGCTCGCGCGAGCTCGCGCGTGCGCTCACCGACGCGCCTTTCCAGCAACGCGTTGAATTCCTTCGCCCTGCGATACAGGATGTGAATTTCCAGCGCATTGCGCACACGCTGGAGCAGTTCCCACAGTTTGAACGGCTTTGTGATGAAATCCCGTGCCCCCGCACTGACCGCGGCACGCCGGGTGTCGTCATCATTCTGGGCCGTCAAAACCACAATCGCCGGCATCTCCGCGGCATTGTGTGCCCTGAGACGGCGAATGAATTCCTCGCCGCCTAGTCCCGGCATTCTCATGTCGAGCAATACGAGGTCGCAGGATCCGGATTCGGCGATCGCGAGGCCCTGTTTTGGATCCGTAACGCCGGTGACCGCGGAAAAACCTCCGGCATGCAGAAAACCGGCCGCAGTCTCGACTTCTATTGCCATGTCGTCGACGATCAGAATGCGGGCAGCGCAGATCGCGGAATCAATTTCGGTGTTGGTCACGCGTTGGCTCGGTCAGGAGGCTGTCGACCGTGGCGAAAAACTCGCGCACATTGACCGGCCTCGCAGGGTAATTGGTGAACCGCGCGTCCATGCCGCGCGGCATTGCTGCCGCGCTCTGCGCCGTCTCGGGGATATTCATGGTCAACATAGAGCAAAGTGTGGCCCCGCCTGTGCGGCTTATATCGACAACATTCGAGAACCGAATATCCCTTGACGCTGCGACCTCGCCTGTCCAGGCCGGAAGATCGACGCAAAACGTGGTGCCGACATTCATCTCGCTGGTGAAGGCGATCCGTCCGCCCATCAATTGCACCAATTGGTGTGTGATGTGAAGACCGATGCCGGTTCCCTCCACACACTGTGTACGGCGCCGAGCCGATTGGGCCGCTGACTGGATTCTTGTCCTCGAGCGTCATGGAGAGTTCAACCTGGCTATGTGTTGACTCCATAAATTTAAGCTTCCGCGGCTGGAGACATCGCCGGGTGTTATCGGGCTTTGGCGGCTAAAACCCGGTTAAGAAACCTGTCACCGGTAACCGAATCAAAGCTGACGCTGACGGGCGACCACAGACTCTGAAAACCGCCGCCATCAACGGTAAGCGACGCGGTGCAGGCCGTGAATGCCGTGCCGGCGATTCAAACTGAATGCAGCCCGCCGCTTCCGCCGTGCTAATGTGAGCCCGTCCCGACCAGCGAAGGAGCCGCTGCCTTGATACGCGAAACACTCATCACACTGAGCCTGACATTGGCCGCAGCCGTCGGACTCTCGCCAGCCAAGGCTCAGACGCCGCCCAACACTGTTGCTCTGCAACCGTCTCCCGCTATCGCCGGAGTGATCAAGGGCGGGACAATGCCGGAAGTCGTCATCAAGGGATTGACGAGTTCGGACGATTCCTTCTGGCTCCCGAATGTCGGCCTGATTTTCTCCGAGTCGCAGGCCAACCGCATTGTGCGGCTGGACGAACACGATCAGCCCGTCACCTTTATCGGAGGGCTGCTCAACCCGCTCGGCATGGTGTTCACCGCGCAGGGCGAACTCATTTCGATTCAGACGAAGCCGGGCTTTATGGGGCCTCGCGTGGTATGGCCGAAAGGGCACGAGAGAATCATCGCGGACAACTATCAGGGGCAGCCGTTCGGCCGTCCGAACGACATCGTCGCGAACAGCAAAGGCGGCGTGTATTTCACGGACCCGCCGGCCCATGCGGTATATTACGTGCCGCCCGGCGGCACGATTATCCGCGTGTCATATGGTGAGCTCAATACTCCGAACGGCTTGCAGCTCAGTCACGATGAAAAGACGCTTTATGTCAATGACACGCAGGGCATTCACATGCATGCGTTTGACGTGTTGCCGGATGGCCGGCTCACCAATGACCGGGTCTTCGCCAATTATGTTGGACGCGACGTATCGCGCGCGGCGACTGAGCCGCCAATTTCGCGGGCCGACGGTATGGTCACCGATAATGACGGTCGTATCTATGCGCTGACCGATTCTGGCATCGAAGTCTTCACTCCAACGGGCGCGCATCTCGGCGCGATTCCGGTATGGTGCATCACGCGGCGCTGCCAGAATCTCGGTTTCGGCGGGCCGGACAAGCGGACGCTCTATGTGTCCGGCGGCGGCACGCTTCTGCGGATCCCCATGCTCGCGCAGGGATATCTCGGCCGCGCAAAATAGGCGCACCCAATCGAAGATGCGGTTTTGACGCGTGATTGCCGCGACGCGGCAATCCGCAAGGCCCCGCTTTGGTCTAACGCATCCGCGAACAATGGCGGTCTTTTTTTGGTCCCGATCCGTGGGCATAAGGCGGGCGTGGTGAACATCCAGCGCGTGGAGCAGCCCATTCCATACCCACAATTGATCAACCGGTTCAGTCTCCGCCTCCGGCCAGGGCTTCGCGGTTTAGTCGTCTTGTCGGCGGTGATGTTGTTCATGGCCGGGCCGCAAGCATTCGCCCAAACCTCCGCGCAGCAGTCCACTCAAACGTCAGCGCAGCCGGCTGCGACGAACGCCGCGCCGGCCCAGGCCACCGGGATCGCCGACCCGGTTGATGCATCGCGGGTCGTGCAATTCCTCGACCAAACTATCGCCTGGTACCGCCAGCTCGATGCGCAGCAGCAACTCGTCAGTGGGGCGAACGACGAGGTCTATGTCAGCGCCGATCGTCAGCTCGCCGGTCAGGTCGTCCGTCTGGCGTTTCAATTCGCGCGGGCGGTCGCTTCCGTTCAGCAGGCCCCCGCGCCGGGCGCGGCCACGCCGGCTTATCAAAACGTGATGCAGCAGGAGGCCGAGGCGCAGAAGGACGAAAAGCAGGTCGTCGGCGAAGTCGAGGACTTGCGGAAGCAGATCGCGGCAGCGTCAGGGCCGCAGAAGGAAATGCTGGAGGCACAGCTCGCCGAGACGCAAGCGGAAGTGGATTTTGCGACAGCCCGCGTGGACGCGATACGCACAATGTCGCGTTTTCTGACCGGCGCCAATGCCGGGGCCACGGGGCTGAACGCGCAGATCGACGCGCTCGAGAGTTCGTTGCCGCCGGACCTGCGAGCCGCCGGGAACGCAGGCACCGATGGAAGCGCCGGCGGCGCAATGGGCGTTCCGGCGTCGCGCGAGGCCGCGCCACCAGCCGCGACAGAAAACGCTTCCACCGGCTCCGGGCTGTGGGAGAGCGCGACCGGTCTGCTCTCCGCCTGGGGCAAGCTGCGCAGCATCAATAACGCGGTGCAGCAAACCCGGGAGCTGGCCCGGAGCGCGCAGGAAATTCGCACTCCGCTGATCGCCGAGCTCAGGGAGCTCACGCGGCGCAGCGATGAGTTGGCGCATCAGGCGGATCGCGCCAACACCGCAACGCTCGAGCAGGAACGGCAACAGCTCGGCGTGGTGACGATGAAATTCAGGCAACTCACCGGTTCTGCGATACCGCTGGCGCAGGTGGGAGTCCTGCTAAATCTTTACCAGAAGAACCTCGCGAACTGGCACTCCGGTGCAGTCAGTGAGGCCTGGACAGGATCGCAGGGCCTTGCCGCGCGATTGGTATTCCTTGGGCTGATCATCGCGCTGGTGCTGACCGCATCGGAGCTGTGGCGCCGGGCGATCTACAAATATGTGCGTGATGCGCGGCGCCGCTGGACATTGCACTGGGTACGCAAGTTCGTGGTTTGGGGCGCCATCGCCTCGATCGTCACATTCTCACTGCTCAGTCAGATTGGCTCGCTTGCGACCTTCGCCGGTCTGATCACCGCGGGCGTCGCCGTGTCGCTGCAAAACGTGATCCAGTCGATCGTGGGCTACTTCTTCCTGATCGGCAAATACGGCATCCGCGCGGGCGACCACGTCATGATCGGCGGAGTGTCGGGCGAGGTCATCGATGTGGGTCTGGTTCGGATTCACCTGATGGAGATGGGCGGCGCGGCGGCGGATACGCCCACCGGCCGTGTCGTCGCGTTCTCAAATTCCATCGTCTTCAACTCGACGCCGGGCCTGTTCAAACAGATTCCCGGTACGAGTTTTGCGTGGCACGAAATCAATCTGACGCTGCCCGCGGGCACCAATTTCTCGACCGCCCGCGCGCGGCTGATGTCGGCTGTCGAAGCAGGCCTCGCCGACTTCAAGGAGGAAATCGCCAAGCAACACTCGGCGATTCAACATGTTTTCGACGGCACCCCTGGAATGGGCCTGCGGCCGACGGTGCAACTACAGTTCACTGCGTCAGGACTGGAAGCGCTGGTGCGCTACCCCGTGGCGCTGCGCCACGCAATGGAAATCGACGAGCGGGTCACGCACGCCATCCTGACCGATTCCGACCTCACCCATGCCGGTAGCCCCGCGATCCGGCTGGAGACCGCAATAAGTTCTGCGTGATGCCGTGGCGAAAAGCGCGCCCAGTCACTTTTTGCCCGAAAACGTGGTGAGAGGCCAGGGCCACCATCCTGTGCCGTTATGCGCGTAATTGTCGGCCGCGCGTTCAAAGGGCGTTGGCGAGGGCAGCAGAAGTGTTGCCACATATACTGGTAAAAAGAACGGGCCAAGCACCTGGTATTGCCAGGTATGCGCCTCCTCGTGCTTGCCCAAATGGACTGTACGCGGCTGCGGAAGCGGCAGCCCGCGTCTGGCGCAGGCCGCACATTCATAGGTCATCGCCTGGCGGTCCATATCCGTATACGGATTCAGAATGACATTGCCGAGCACGAAGGGGCGAATTGCGATCGGTGACCGATGAAAGACAACCGCATTATGCGCGATTTCACACCGGGAACCGGTCAGCAGGAAGGGTGCTCCGATCAGCACCCCAATGCAGGTGCAGGGAAGCGCGAACAGTTTTCCGAGGACGTCAAGAAGGAACAGCGCCGATTGCCTGCTCTATTTGGCGCGGCCCATATAGCCTTGGGCGATCATGTCGATTTTGTAGATCGCTTTGGCGTTGTTCCTGGCATCGCCGGCAGTTCTGTATTCCTGGCCGTCCGGTGTCTTCATGCCCGCGCCCTTGGCGTACAGGACCCGCTTGCCGGCGCCGGCAAACGCGACACTGGAGGCAGACCTCGGCAGCGGGATGATGCCGAGATATTTTCCGTCGGCGCTGAAAACCTGAATGCCGGGATCGCCGGTGCTGACATAGAGACGGCCTTCGGAGTCAATGGTCATGCCGTCGCCGTTGCCGCCGCCTTCGAGCCTGGCAAAGTCGTGCTGATTGGCGGTGGTGCCATCCGGTTTGATATCGAAGGCCACCAGAACCTTCCGGTTGGTGACATAAAGCGTCTTTTCATCGCGGCTGAGCACCATGCCGTTGGTGCGCACCTCCTTGCCTGCGACGAGGCTCACCTTGCCGGCGGCGTTGACGAAATAGGTGCCGTTGTCGTCGTAGAAATAGGCGCCGCCCTTCGAATCGCTGACGACCTCGCCCATGCGCCAGAACGTCTTGCCGTTGTATTCGCTGGCCAGCGTTTCGTGCTTGTTGCCTGGTTCGATGACTATCAACTGCGCCGGCTCATGGCACTGGTCGGGATGGCCGCCCGGATCCGAACAGGTGCGCTCGGCGCCGATCACGCGTCCCTTATAATCGATGGCGAGAGCTCCGGTGCCGTGAGTGTCGGCGGCGAAGATCGAGAATTTGTCGTTGCGATCGAGGCGGCCAACGGTGCTCGGCTGCTCTTGCGCAAACAGGATTCCTCCGTCTTTCGTGCCGACAAGACCATCGGCATTGTCGGGGCCCTGCCATACAAGCTTCCATTGGGCGCCCGCGGCGATGACGCCTGGAATCGCGGTGACGGTGACCTGCTTTTCGGGACTGGGCTGCGGGAATGCTCTGCCCGTCCCTTGCTGGGCGACGGCAATCCCGCCAAGAGCAAGAGTAGACCCAATGAACCAGCACGCGACCGTGCCAAGATGACGCCGCATTTTCTGCCCCTCTGACCCGGTTTCCGAAGGCTAATGACCAGCTATCATAACATCTGCTGCGCTGTTGGCGACGAAGAGAATCGCGCGACCAGATCCCTTACTTCTTGCGGCGAAAATCCAGGGTGCTGTTGGCGAGAATCGCCAGCGTCGCCGCCCAGGCTGCCACATTCTGTTTGAGTTGCTGCGGGTCGACGATGGCCAACGTGTCGTCGGCGGAGTGGTGATAATCGAAATAGCGCGTGGCATCCTGATTGAGCGCGAAAACCGGCACCCCTGCGCTTTGAATATCTTCTACGTCGGCACCCGCGTCACTTGCCGGCACGGATGAGGCAATCACTTCGAGGGGCGCGAGCACCGCTTCGAGCGGGGCGATGGAAGGATCCGGCCACGCACCTTGCGGAAGCTGAAGGCTGTAGATTCGATCGGCACCGAGGTCGCTCTCACCCGCAATGACGATTGTATCGAGATCGTTCCTGTGGGCAGCGAGATAAGCCGCTCCGGAGCCTCCGGTTTCTTCCGAGCCCCACATGACGACCCGTATTGTCCGTCTTGGATGGATGGCCGCCACCAGTTTGGCGGCCGCCACGGTGATGGCAATTCCCGCGCCGTCATCGATCGCGCCGGTACCAGGATCCCAGCTGTCGAGATGACCACCAATGACAATGACACCTGCATTGGGATCGGTCCCTGGAATGTCGCCACTGACGGTCCAGGCTGTGGTGTCCGTCAATGTCGACTGCAACGACAGGTGCACACTGACCGGTCCGCGCCCTGCCAGATGTGCCAGAAGATCAGCGTCGGGTACGCCTATCGCGGCGGCAGGCACTGTCCTTTCGCCCGCGCGAGGACGAGCCATCGAGCCGGTATGGGGGTTGCGATTGGTCGAGGTGGATATGGAGCGCACAAGATAGGCGATCGCGCCGTGCCGCGCGGCTTCAGGCGAGGCCGAACGCGCCTTCACCGCGGCGTCGTAACCTGAAGCGTCCTGGGTACGGGTCATCGGCTGATTCACCAGCACGATTTTGCTGGTGCAGCAATCAAGCGGCGCCGCTTGCAATTCTTTTAGGCTGGCGAAGACCACCACTTGTCCAGTCAGGCCGGCTTCCGGAGTAGGTGGCCCCATGCCGAGACCGATCAGCGCCAGCTTGCGTGGCTCCGGACCGAGGATCTCGCCGCTTTCGGCGCCGCGCAGCCATGCTTGTTTCATAAACGGCTCGACATGCACATTGGTGAAGCCGAGCGCGTTCAGTTTGGCTACACCCCAATCGCGAGCGCGCGCCGCCGCGGGTGAACCGGCGGGCCGCGGACCGATTTCACTGGTCAGCGACTCAAGAATATTCCAGGCAGTGTCATCATTAAGCGCCTGGTCACGCAGGCGTGCCGCCGTATCGGCATCGGCCCAGGCTGTTGAGGTGGCAAGGCAGAGGCAAAGAAAAGCGGCACAGAGCTTCATTCGATCCCCCGGTTGGGAAAGAGTAGAATGCGCCGTCGATTGAGGAGGAGACAATGCACAAGGGGGCCGTCGTCAGAGGATTCGGAATTTCAGCTGCCGTGTTGCTGGGTCTTGTGGCCGGCAATTCGCCATCCGCCGGCGCGGTGGAGAAGGCGAACGACACCGGATTGATGGGACCGGCGCCGAGGGCGCAATGCGGTCCTTCGGATCGCACCGAAAGCGGGTTGCAGGGCCAAACCACTGCGAAGGAACGCGCGAGCGGCGACTCGGAACGCGGCTACAGCTGCAATCTCGAGCTCGTCGGCCAGTTCCGGGGCGAAGGCGGTTTTTCGCAGGACGGACCGTCATATTTTGGTCACTGCGCCTATATGGCAACGGAAAACAACCCGCGGCTGGCGCATCCCGGTATCGTGGTCATCGACGTTTCGGATCCGGGGAATCCAAAAGCGACTGCGTATCTTGCCGACACTGCGGCGGCGCTCAATCCGCACGAAAACAACAAGGTGAACGAAGCGCGCGGGCTCCTCGGGCTAGCGCAAAATAACGGCCCGAATTTCGCCATCTATGATTTGAATGGCGATTGCGCCCATCCGAAGCTCGCGTCCAGCCTCACGGTGCCGGACAGCCATGGCCACATGGGCGGGTGGGCTGACGACGGAAAGACCTATTACATCGGACAGGCGTTTCGGGGCGCCGGCGGTATCCTGCCGGTTATCGACGTGACCGATCCGTACAATGCCAAATGGCTGCTCAACTGGACATTCACCGGTGATGGCCGGCCGCACGACGTCAACACCAACAGCGACGGCACACGCCTGTACGCCGGGCAACCGGGTAATTTCGGCGTTCCGCCGAAAAATTCCTCGTTCGGACCAGACGGGTTGGTCATCCTTGACACGAGCGACATTCAGGCGCGCCGGCCCAATCCGCAAATCCGGATTATCAGCAAGCTGTTCTGGAATGATCAGGGGCAAGTCGAACAGATGCTGCCCTTCTTCTCGCATGGGCGATCATATCTGATCAGTACCGATGAATCCGGCGGGCAAGCAGGCGTTGGCGGGTTGGCGGCGGCATGTGCCCGGGGCGCGTCGCCATATGGCTATTCCAACGTCGTCGACATCACCGATGAGACGAAGCCCAGAATCGTGTCGAAGATCATGCTCGAGGTGCATGACCCGAAGAACTGCACGAAATTTCTTGGCGAGCCGCCGGAAGTTGGCGGCGGACGGCTTGACTACTCCACGGAGCGCTGCGCTGTGGACCGCCCGATGAATCCGGCCATGGCCGCTTGCGGTTCGCGAGGTTCGGGCACGCGCGTTTATGACATTCGCGATCCTCTCCACCCGGCGGAGATTGCGTATTGGAAGGGGCCGGCGCCGCGAAAGACGTTTCTTCCCGGCTCCGGCAGCTGGTCACCCGGCGTCGATCGAACCGTGGAAAAGCAGGCTGGCCTGGCGCGTTTCGTCAAAACTCCTGCCGCCGGCGGGAAAGCAGGCGAGTTGAATCTCTGGATCGTCGGTGACGCCGGCGGATTCCAGGTTTTGCGCTTCAGCAACCGGTATTTGCAGATCCAACAGGGCAAGGCGATCATCGCCGAAGCACTCGCCGAATAGGTTTTAGAGCGTGATCCGATAAATGGAATCGGATCACGCTCTAAATTCCTTTGATTGTCGCGCAATCTTTCGGCGAACCGCTTACACTTCGCCGGATTGCGCTCTAAAAATCCCGCTTGCCGGCAACCGGCAGGGCGGCCTGCCGCGCCAATTCGTGGGGATTTTCGGCGCAGACATCTTCCGGAAACTGATACTGCGTCCCTTCACCTTCACCGGGGCGATAGATGATGGTCGACGACCATGGAGTGGTGAAAGCGCCTGCATCCTCGACCCTGAAATCGAGCTCCAGATTCTTGTCCCTGGAGCTCAGATCGGGCCGCACTCCGGAGTCGTTTCTGAGGGTGGTCGCATTCTCTTTCGCGCCGCGCTCCAGGATCTGGTTCGCCGCGTCGTAGCCGATGAGCCGATAGCGCTCGACCAGGTGCAGTTTATCCGTGTGCGGAGTGCCGAACTGATCGACCATGGTGTAGGGGCCGGTCTTTATACCAACGGTATCGATCACCAGCGTATCGCCCTCGAAATGGCCGACGGAATCGCCAAACCAGGACGGCGTCACATGCTCCGGGTGAGTCTGGTTCAGCCGAACCTGACGGAATTCATGATCGAAGGCGTAGAGGATGGTGACTTTGTCCCGCTGCTGGAGCAATTCCACGCCGAGATTATAAAAATCAAAAGGCACTCCGCCGGGCCGGCACTGATTGATCGGATTGAGAGCCGGGCCGTCGTTCAACTCTTTTTCGGCGTGCTCTTTCACGACTTGCGCCGCCCAGGGCTGCAAAATCGGAGCGGTGTAATCGCCGACGCGGCGGCCGCCCGCGCTGACAATGGGAGCATGCGCGGGATCGATGTCGCGGCCATAGATGTCGACGGCCGCTTTGGCGCGCGCCTTGTTCAATACCGGGCCCGGTCCGGATGCCGGAGGCGGGAAGCCGGGGCCAAGCGTATTGGCCCACAGGCCGGACAAATCGGGCACAGTGGCGGGAGCTGCATCCCGCCCGAAGGCAGGCATAGCGGCCATTGCCGCCACCGCCAATAAAAGGAAATTGCCGCGCGGCATATCCATGCGAATCTCCCTTTATGGTTTGTTCCGGCCCGGCCGACTTTATCCTGCTTTCCCGCCGGCGAGAAAGCGCCGGCATTCCGCTCAGAGGCAATATCGGCGTGGATCAATTGCGAGTAATCTGATTGGGAGGGGACAATGAGGCTGGTTTTGATTGCAATGTGGGCCATGGCAATGAGCACGGAGACGGGCCTGGCTCGACAGGGGAATCGATCCAAAGGACCGGGGATCAATCTGCCGGAGGTCGTCGCCAAAATGCAGGCGGCTTACGGGTTCGTGGCGTTCGTGGCTTTAATCTCGTCATTGGATGCCAGAGGATCGCGCAACACCTCCCGAGCAACGCAGGCTGCCGATGTGCGGACGCTTCACTAACCGGTATACATGGTCCGAATTGGTCCGGCTTTACCGGCTGACCGGATCGCCGCCGGAATAGAGTTTTGGCGCCAGAGTTGAATGTCCTCGCCCGGATTGTTCTAACCAGCCTCCCAAATCATCCGCCGGTTGCTTCCCTGGCCGGACGCGGCGCAACGAACCAAAACACAATGCCGACAAACATGCCAAACGCCGATGCCGGAATGACCAGGAATTTCGCATCGAACAGCGTTTCGGTCAGGTCCAGCCAATACTTGATAGACATTATGGAGTGATACAGCGGGCTTTGAGCCTCAATCAGGGCATATCGCCCGAGGTAGTAAATCCACGGGCAAACAAAGCCAATCGTGGCGGCCAACCAGATCGATACGATGTTGCGGCGTAGTGCCACCACATACAACGGCACACCGGCCACCAACGTCATGAACAAGGCCGGGAGTGATAGTGCCATTGCAAGAGCGACGATCCAGTGCAGCGAATTCATGAGTTCAAACTGCGGACCATCGGCCCACCAACGATATAATAGACCGAAAGGCACAATTACGAAGATCGACAGCGGCGCCACGACGCCTGCGATAAAGATGCGACGTATGTCTGAGCGGTTTGGAGTCAGAGTGGAACCTTCTGCTTCGTTCGGATGCGTCCGCCTCTCATAACAGGTTCAGCTGCCGCGCGTCTGCTCCGGCCTGGGGCGGGGCGGCGCTTGCTCGCCACTTCGATTTCCTTCCTGAACCACTCGCCCCGCTCCGGCGGGCTTTTGTTTTGCGTGGCGTTGGGAGAATTGCCGGACAGTTCGAATTTTAACGACACCATTTGCATATGATTTAGGTTACCGCGCTAAGTTTGGCTGGATCCGGGCAATGGTAAGTCGGCTGCAATGCAAGCTGTTATCGACAAATCGGGCCATGCCATCGAAATCAGTCTGCGTGAGGACAGCCGGGAGCTGCAACGCCTGACTATTTTCGAGTTCGAACAGCTTGTGCAGAACCTCCTGGGCCTTGCGCGGGAAGCGCGCGCCGAGACGACGCGGCGCGCGAAATTGGCGCAGCTGCCGATGAAACGCTGAGGGCGCGGAGTGAGATTGCCGATGTACAGAGAACACGTGGAGTGGAAGGTGCGCGCTGACGAATGCAAGCGCGACGCGCACGGGGCAATGGAAGATGCCGAGAGGGCAGCAACGGCCGACCAGAAGGCCGAATTCCTCATGCTCGCGACCGAACTTCTGAAGTTCGCGTACGAGATGGAAGACAGGCTTTCCGCCAAGCCGAATGAATTTTAAGCGCGGTCAGCACACTGTATTTTTGCCGTGCACGCGGCGGATGCTGCGATCAGCCATTCGCGATATTGTGCGTATCCTCCGCCCCTGGTTCAAAATCGCAACTTCGTAGCGGTGTAGCGGTTTAGATCGTGATTTTTCTCGGCTGGTCGCCCTCTCCCAATGACAACAAAATATGGTGTAGCTTCGCGCTCAGACAGAACGGGAGCGTTTCATGGATCGTCGCAAATTTCTTGGAGCTGGTGCGCTGGCCGGACTCGCGGTCGCCGCGCCGCTCGCGGTGCCCGCGTCAGCAAAAGCGGCGGCGCCGGAATCGCCGACCTGGCCCACTCCGCGCGGAGACGAGGAACCGGCGCTGGAGCCCGGCCTTCCCATTATCGATCCACATCATCATTTGTGGGACCTGCGGCCGGGCACGCCGCGGTTCATGTTCCCCGAAGTGCTCGCCGATCTCGGCACAAGCGGTCACAACATCACTGAGACCGTGTTCATCGAATGCGGCTCCATGTATCGCGCGAAGGGTCCGCGCGAAATGCGCTTCGTCGGCGAAGTCGAATTCGTCAACGGCGTTGCCGCGCAAAGCGCCAGCGGCAATTACGGCCCGATGCGCGTGGCGTCGGGCATCGTCGGCCGGGCAGATTTCACCACCGGAGACGCAGTGAAGCCGGTTCTGGAGGCGCTGATCCATGCCGGCGACGGCCGGCTGAAAGGCACCCGCTACAACGCGTTCTATACCGATGTTCCGGTGATGGGCATGGAGCACGCGCCGCTGATCACGCCGAAAGGACTGCTTGCCGACACCAAATTCCGGCAAGGCGCGTCCGCGCTCGCCAATTACGGACTGAGCATGGATACCGGCTGCTTCCATCCCCAGCTAATGGACATGGCCGCGTTCATCTCTGCCGTTCCCAATGTGACCATGGTGCTGAACCATGTCGGCGGACCATTGCTCGTCGGCCGCTATGCCACCGACATGCACGCGAGTTTCGCCGAGTGGAAAAACGGCATGACGGAAGTCGCCAAACGGCCGAATGTGGTGGTGAAACTCGGCGGCCTCGGCCAGGACTGGAATTACCCCATCGGCCATGTCGACCCACCATCCAGCTCGGTTGCGCTGGCCGAAAGATGGAAGCCGTGGATCGAGACCACGATCGAACTATTCGGCCCGCAGCGCTGCATGTTTGAGAGCAATTTCCCGGTCGACAAAACCACCGCCAGCTACGGCACCATCTGGAACGCGTTCAAGCGCATCACAGCCGGCGCCTCGGCCGATGAGAAAACCGCGCTCTATGCCGGCACCGCGCGAAGGGTCTACCGGCTGAATGCGTGACCATCTGCACGAGTCGGATCAGGTCGCGTTACTTGTTCCTACCTCCACCTTGCGGGGAGGTCGAAATTTGCAAGGCAAATTTCGGGTGGGGGTGTGCGCGACGACACTCTCTCCACCCGCGAATTCTGAACCAAAAATTCACGTTTTCCGCCTGCGCGTCAGCTCTGCTGCCGCGCGACGGCTCCAACCCCGCAAGGGGGACGCAGACTTGGCCAAACGCTGTGGTCCCGGAGGTGCACAGCTGATGCGAAGATGGGTTGTCGCGTTATCGCTCGTGATGGGCTGTATTCCGGCAGTTGGCCTGGCGGCGCCGCTGTTTTCGCCGTCACCCGATGTCGGCTGGATCGCATGGGGCAATAATTTCATCCCGCTGCCCGATGGGCCGCAGCCGGTGTCGAATCCGCCGGACAAGCCGTTTATCACCGGAGTTATACCTGATCCCTATGTTCCGGAGCCGCCCGAATTCGAGCGGGCACGCCTCGCGGCTGAGCCGGCCTACGGAACGAAGATGCGAATCGCCGATCTCTCCAATCCGATTCTGCGGCCGCGGACGCGAGATGCACTGAAGCGCTTCAACGAGGATACGCTCGCCGGGAAGCTGATCTACAGCAAACAGGTGTCATGCTGGCCGATCGGAACGCCCGGCTTCCTGCTCTACCCCGTGCAGCCGGTGTTTATCGTCGAGGGCCGCTCGGAAGTGGTGATGACGTGGCAGAACGATCATCAGGTGCGGCGCATCTATCTCGATGTCCCGCATGGTGCGCACCCGAAACCATCCTGGTACGGAGATTCCGTCGGTCATTACGAAGGCGATACTCTGGTTGTCGATACGATCGGGATAACGACCAAAGCTTTCGTCGACAATTATCACACGCCGCACAGCGAGCAGCTGCACACCATCGAGAAATTCCATCTGATCGATGGCGGGAATACATTGCAGGTAGACCTGCATGTCGAAGACCCGGTGGCGTTCACGGCTCCCTGGGATGCGATTCAGCGTTACCGCCGCGTCGAGCCGGGTCCGATGATCGAAACGGCTTGCGCTGAGAACAACATCAATCCCTTCCATCAACCGCTCGAGCCAATGCCCGAGTCAAAAACCCCGGATTTCTGATGAGACCATCCGCGAATGGAGATAAGCCACTCATGCAGTGCGGTGTGAAACGAGGTGCTCGCGCGGTTGGTTTTGCGCTGGCAACCGCGCTCGCTTTCCAATGTGTGGACCCAACGTCCGCGGCGCAGCCAGTGGAAATCAAGACGCCGCTTCCCGGCGATCTGGTTGCCGCCCCATTCGGCTATGAATCCATCAGCGGCAATTACGCCGCGGCGCATGCCACGGACCTGTATATCAGCCCATATATTTGGGCGGGCCGGGTCCTCGGCGTGGAGATACCGGCAAATCAGCCGATCCAGGTTCTTGCGAAGGTCAAAGATTACGACTGGCTGCTCGTGGGAAAGAACGGCGTACCGCTCGGCTACATCCCCCTGTCGGCAGTTTCACAGGTGAAATAGGCCGAAGCAATCAGCTGAACGATTTCACGTCGAATGACCGGCTTAACCTCCCCCTTGCGGGGAGGTCGAAATTTGCGAGGCAAATTTCGGGTGGGGGTGCGCGCGATGATGCCCCCCGCCGCGCGAATCTTCTGAACCAAAAATTCGCGTGCCTCCCCGCCAGTGGGAGGCGGATGTGATCTGAGCGAATTTCATCACGCTCGGGCCAAATTCACGCCGTTTATTCCGCACCTAGAAATCCGGTCTGCCGGCGGTCGGGATGGGAACCGCATTGCGCGCCTGATCGCCGAAGTAATCGGACGGATTCTCCGCGCAAATCGATTCCACCCATTGTCCGGACCTGTCGCCGAAGCCGGGTTGGAAATCGACTTCGCCCTTCCAGGCTTGAGTGAACGTGCCGGGGTCCTCGACGGTGACCACAGTTTCAATTTTCTTTTTGGCGTTGTTCAACCGGAAGCGCTCCACGACGTGCAACTGCTTCGTGTGGGGCGTCCGGAACCGGTCGATCGGAACGCTGTCGTCAAGTCCGACGGTGTCGACCACAAGCGTGTCGCCATTCTCATAATGGCCGACGGATTCGCCGTATACTGAATATTTCACTGGTGTGCTGTGCGGAACATCGAGATATACGCGGCGGACCTGGGCGTCGCGCTGCCACATGATCCAGACTTCCTTCGGCGTCTGGACGAACTGGACCGGCTCGCCGGGAAACAGCAGAAGCCCGGGAACGCCGCCCGGCCAGCAGCGCGAAGTCGTGTAGAATGGTATGTCGCCTGCCGCGACCCGCTGGTTGTTCACGTCCATCAGCTTCTTCGCCCAGGGCTTCAGGATCGGGTTGCTGGTGGTCGCGCGGTAGGGCACCTGATCGACCTTGAACGGCTTGCCTTCCTGCACGATTGGGCCCGGTCCGGGATCGCCGGGGGCGTGCAGGAACATGGTTCCGCTCTGCAGCACCCAAAGTTTGTCGGTCGATAAATCCGGAATCCGCGCGCCGTCTTTCGCCGCCGGCTGGGCCATCGCCGGGAACGCACCTGCCGAGATCGCCATCAGACCGGAAAACAACTGCGCTACCAGGCGGGTGCTCATGACCTTCCCCTTGTGCGGCGACGCGAATACCGCTGCTGAAATTATTCCAGACTTATCCGGTTGAAAATGGCGCTGAATCGGTGACAGGGACACGAGATTTGCGTCGGACTCACTTTTGCTTCGCACTAAGTCCTGCGGAGCGCTTAAGCGTGAGGAGCAGGATGACTGGGGGACCAGGACTCGAACCTACACAGGTAGAGTCAGAGAATTTGCGGACCCAGGGATTCCGCGGGCTTTCCCTGAAATGTTGCATCCCTGTCGCATTCTGCCGCGTGGCCGAGGAATTGGCGGACGGTTACACGACCTGAATCGGCAGCGAAACACTTTCGCAACGTTCGTTACGACAAACCTATATTGATTGAACAGCGTGGTTTCGGCCGATTTTCCGGATTTGAAACATGTCGCCGCTAAACTTTCGCACAGAGTCGCTACCACATGCGAAGGACCGGAGATGGAGCAGCATTTAGTGCCGCCGAAAAAGGTCAATTACGTAGTGGGACCAGATGGCACTCCGCTCACGCTTTCCGACCTACCAGCGTCAAACACTAAGCGTTGGGTCAGTCGCCGAAAGGCACAGGTGGTGTTAGCGGTGCAATCGGGCCTGCTTTCACTCGATGAGGCGTGCAGCCGCTATACGTTGACGGTTGAGGAGTTTCTTGGCTGGCAGCTGGCAATTCAAACTTTCGGTCCGACAGCACTTCGGTCGACACGTCTTCAGCAGTACCGCGGAAGCACGCCGGCGGGACGTTTTCGGCCTTAAGGGTGCTTGGGCGCGATTCAAATTATCTCACGGGTGGATGGGGACGCGAGATGGTTGGCCATACAGAGCGGGCAGCCGAATATCGACGGAAAGCAGAACAACTCAGGGCCACGATTCAGGACGTGAAGGATCAAGAAAGCCGCGACGCGATTGAAAAAATCGCCGCCGGATATGAGCAGCTTGCGCGCATTCAAAAGAATCTCGCAAAGGCAGACGAGGCGATCGGCAAACGCTGAATTTCGGACGCACCAAACTATAGCCCCTCCGGCACGTGCTCCGCGCATGCGAACGTCACGCCCTGGCGCCATGGTCGGCCGGGCTTTTCGTTTCCGAGCGGGGAATATCTGAGAGCGAGCGGGGAATATCTGAGAGCCTGATGACGTCCGTAGCGCAGGCTCCCTGGCGGTCTCCCACAGACTCCGCTTAGGACCTTCGGGCCGCAGCTGGTTACTCCATTTGCGGTCCGTGGGCCGCGGACGCCCCCAGAAATGTTCGCGGCCCTACTCTTCCTTTCAGGCCGCCCGCGGCTGTGGCTCGACGGCGCATTCACTGATTGCTGGATGCGTAAGCATCACCGACTCAATCTCGAACGGCGCGATTCGATAATGGGCCAGTAAGGACGCGTTAACCACAATCGATATTGCAGCAGCTGGTTTATAGGCATTTTACGAAAATGAAACCGATGTGCGCGTAAAGCATGCCTGCTTGAAAATGTAGGAACTACCTATGATCGTTATCGCGCTGGCATCCCAAAAAGGCGGATCGGGCAAGACCACGCTGTCGGGGCATCTTGCGGTTGAGGCGGAGAAGGCAGGCGCAGGTCCGGTTACCCTGATTGACACTGACCCGCAGGGTTCTCTGTCGAAATGGTGGAATGCCCGCCAGGCAAGCACTCCGAACTTCGCCAGGATCGAACCGCTGGAACTCGAAGCTGCGCTCGCTCAACTCGAACGGGCGGGAACGCGAATCGCCATTATCGACACGCCGCCCGCCATTTCCGTCTCCATTATGAAGGTGATCGAGCATTCCGATCTCGTGATCGTGCCGACGCGGCCCAGTCCACACGACCTTCACGCAGTGGCTGCCACCGTCGACATGGTCGAGAGTTTCGGCAAGCCGCTGATTTTCGTCGTCAATGGTGCAAAGCAGCGTGCGCGCATCACCGGGGAGGCTGCTGTTGCCCTGTCGCAGCATGGCGTCGTCGCGCCCGTAAACCTTCATCACCGGGTCGATTTTGCGGCCAGTATGACCGATGGCCGAACTGTGGGTGAAACCGTTCCGAAATCTCCTTCCTCGAGTGAGGTAGCCGATCTTTGGACTTATATTCAGGCCCGCCTGGCGCGCTTGGCAAAGGATGCAACTTTGATTCCCGAATTCCGGCCGCAGTTCCCGCTGGCCGGCATCACGAGCGTTGCGGCGCCTGAAGCCGAGCACTCACCTCACAACGGCGGCGACACATTAATGGGGATGCCCGGCGAGCCATTCAGCTCAGGGACCGCCGCTGATCTCACGACCGAAACACCCATCGCGGGCGGTGATCAAATCGTCATTCGCACCGCGGCTCCGCCTTCAATCGAGTTGCAACAGCAGAGACCTGCGCCCGAGACTATACGCTTCGTCGGTCCAGAACCTGGCGTTCGGACGTTCGGCCGCCGCCAAAACATGGTAGCTTAGAAACACGAGAGCAGTCGAAAGTCGCGCGCGGCACGATCCTGAATGCCGATGAAGCGGCGGGGTGGGATAAGCTGAATGCGCGGTTTGAAATGCGCCGGATCGACCACGAAGAAGCCTATTCGGACGGTGAGGGTTTGTGGCGCTTGCGCCAACACACCGCTTTTTGCCGGTTTATTGGCGCAAGCGCCACAAGACATAAATTCCCGACTCGCCCATATCAGGCCGCATGGGCGAACCGATTGCAGTTTTGGCGCTCCGCCGGAAGCGCGACCAAATCTCCGGCACGATTGCGCACTATGAACGGTTGCTCCGGGAAGCGGAGCATGATCTGGCGCATGTCAACGCTGCCTTGCGGCTGTTTGAGGCTACCGGGGAAGCCGCCGATCTTCCGCCATACATCGACCTGAACCGGATTCTCCGGCGCGGCGAGACAACAAAAATCTGCATGGATGCATTGGCCCAGGAAGGGCCGTTGGACACTCGCCAGCTTGCCTTGCGCGTGATCCGAGCCAAGGGGCTATCTGAGTCGGACAAGGTGCTGGCGCAGACCGTGGCGCTCAGAGTCGTTCAAACGCTTCGGATGCGAGCAAGGCGGAACAAGGTGGAATGTGTCACCAAGACCAAGGGCGTCTGCGTGTGGCGGTTGCCTACCGGGCCGTGGAAGCCGACTGAGGAATTGCCACTGGAATAAACGCGCGAAAGCAGCCCCAAAGGGGTTGCCGCGCGGCCATTGGCCTGATTCAGTTGCTGGATTGATTCGCAAGGGGGTCCAGCCCTTGCAGATCGCATAGACACGCGACTTCGCGAATCACCTGTCCTCGAAAGAGGATAGGTGAAATGGGGAAGTCTGTCACTGCTGAACGGCCTCTTGACCCTGGTATTGCGGACGCGGTTCAGACACTTCAGAAACATGGGGTCGAGACGTTCGAATCCTGCGAGGGTGGTGATGGCCACTCATTTCCAGAGCCGACAATCAGATTTCACGGGGAGAAAAGTGAGGGCTTCCGGGCCTTAGCCGTCGCGACGCAACACGGCTTTCGGGTGGCCGGGTTACGCCGGTATTGGGACATTATCGACGGCGAGCCAGTTGGCCCTCACTGGGAATTAACGCTCGTAAAGAGAGTCGTGTAACCGCACTCACTTACCTTCGTTGTTGAGTTTTATGCAGTCGTGGCACAACGGCTTTCCGCCTGTGCCTTCGCGGCGATTGTGCGACGGGATTTCGCTTCCCGGCCCGCACTTCGTGTTGTTGTGGTGATGGTTTTCCTTGATCGAATTCCAAGGACTGGTCCTCATTGGTTTCTCCTTTCGTGGAGGTTGTGAGGACCGCTGAATAAATACGATTCGGCGAGCGGGTGCCAAACAGAAAAGTAGTCTGTCCACGGCTTTGTATCTGTACGGATGACGTGCACACATCAAGACTTCTTTATGTCTTTATGCTGCCTTGATGTGCCGCTGATAGTACCCGCTGAAATCCACTGATGGGCCGCGATGTAGCGCCAGTTGCGCGACGCGACGCAGTTGTGAGCCGTTATCGACGCGCCGCGCATCTTCACGCCAGCTTGCTTCCTGAGCGTACCGGAGAAGATACGGGCCGCTGACATGGTGGAAATGGCCCATTTCGCCACGGTGCAACCGGCTGAAATAGGACTCCGCCCATTGGTGCAAGCCTCACCGTCCGAATAGGCTTCTTCGTGATTGATGCGGCGCATTTCAAAACGGGCGTTCAGTTTGTCCCATCCGGCAGCTTCATCAGCGTTCAGGATCGTGCCGCGTGCGACCTTTGACTTGATCCATGACAACGCCGCGCTTTCGGAACGGAACACCGCCGCAAGGCTCCGGCCATTGCGCTCGCGAACGATGATGACTGACTGGCGCTTGCCGGATTGATTGGCGAGCTTGCGCCGGTCGCGGCGGTGGGCGCGGTAATTCGCTGGCCTGACATAGCCACCAAAATATGCGCCGTCCGTCTCCGCTACTTTGCCCTCGCCACCAACGGTACGGCCCTTGAATTCCTCCGCCATTGCCTCGCGCAATTTATGCAGAGGAACCCAGCAAGCCTTGTGAGACATGCCCAGATCACGCGACAGGGCCAGTGCGTTCTTGCCTTTAACTCGTTCATGAACACCGCAATTGCCGCCAGATAAGCGCGGAGCGGGGCTTTGTGAGCCGCAAACAGCGTGCCGGAGGTAAGGCTAAAATCCTTGCCGCATTGCTTGCAGCGGAACCGGAGATTGCCAGTCTTGCGCCGGGCTG
This sequence comes from Micropepsaceae bacterium, assembly GCA_036273455.1. GTDB lineage: Bacteria > Pseudomonadota > Alphaproteobacteria > Micropepsales > Micropepsaceae > CAIYRG01. Next base: position 47,444 of record DASUHP010000043.1, read on the forward strand.
AGTACGCATCCAGACCGCCACAATGCGGGCAAACCGGATCGCCGTCCGTTTGATGCCAGCGGATATTCCGGAACGCGGTTTCGGCTTCCGTTTCCGTCATGCGAAAGACCTGGGCCAGTGTCATGGTCCGGGCTGCTTTCGATTGGAGGAAATGGATGGCCACCGCGTTCTATCGAATTCGTTACCTAACGAATATGATAGCATACGCCGCCCTTGTCAAGTCTAATCTAACGAATATAATAGGTTTCGTTTTCGATAGGAGACGGAACCATGCCCATCGCCAAAACCGAGGATGAATGGGGCGCGCGGGCTACAGCGTACCTCAAGGCCGAAATGAAGAAAGCCGATGTGACGTATGCCGAAATGATTAAGCGGCTAAAAAGACACGGCTTCAAGGAAACGGAAGCGTCATTCACTATGAAGCTGAAACGAGGGGCGTTCGCGGCCTCGTTCTTCTTGGCGTGCCTTGCCGCCCTGGAATTGGAAGGCGTCAGGTTGGAGGATATTTAGCGAAGATAATGCTCGCCGATGATGGTAATGGCTACACCAACAATAAACAGAACCGCTCCGATTACCCATCGGCCGCCTAGAAAGAAGGTGGACATCTTGTCGAGCTTATCGCGAATGTCCTTGTCTTCCTGTTTTCGCGCGTCGCGTTCCTCCTTCAGGCCGTCGATTAGCGTGCCAAGCTGCCGGTTATGCTGATCAAGTCCGTTTTTGAATTCGTCCTTCCATGTCTTGTCCGTCATGAACTCGTTTCGCAGTGCAGTTATTTCGCGCCGGGCGTCTTTGAGTTCCTCTTGAATGCCTGCCAATTCTATCGGGCGGTAATTGCGGATCAGCGTGACCAATTCGTCCGGGAAGTCCGTAATCTCTGTGGGGGAGGCAACGGGAAAATCGACAAGTTCGCTTTCCGCAAGCTCGTAAAACACAGCGGCGATAAGCTTCTTGCCAGGGCGTAGCGGGAAGGGCGTCGAAGAAAAATTGTAGAGCCCGACCAGCAGGACGCCACAGTATTCCGGGTCAATAGATAGACCGCCGAGCACGATAATGCCGCTGTGTGCGAGTTTGCGTTTTGGGCTGAGCGCAGCAATGACGTTGCGTGGCAATTCGAGCCTTTCGCGCGTCAGAACGAAAGCAACTTCACCGGGCAGAACCCAACGCTTTTCCTGTGGGATGCTGTCAATTTCGACCGGCTGTCCGAACTCAGCTTTCAGGACGCGCGAGCCCATGTGAAAGTCGTACTTGACGGCTTCCGCGCTTGAGGGCGCGCCATTCTTGATGAACGTGGACTGCTCGACCGCCTGTTTGAGCTTTGAGCCTGAAATCAACGTCGGCATATCACGCTCGCCCCCGAGTCCCCGTGAAGAAACGAGATATTGTGCCTGCCGCCGAGTCAACACGCTACGCCTCCGCTGCGCCACGACTCACAGAACGAATCTGTGGGCAGCGTGTGTAGAACGAAATGAGAACAGACGAAATGGTGATTTCTGACTTGACACCGAAAATCCGCGTGCGAACGATTCGCCGCGCTTTCCTTGGATTTGTGGCGCTTGCGCCAACACACCGCTTTTTTGCTGGCTGGGGGACTAGGATTCGAACCTAGACAGGCAGAGTCAGAGTCTGCAGTCCTACCATTAGACGATCCCCCAGGATCGAAGCGGGCCACAAGTCTGGCCCGGCCGCAGGCGGATACGCTCTATCGCCTCTTTGGTGGTCCGGCAACCCGCCTTCGCGCGAGATCGCGCTACGGCGCGGCGGGGGCGCTTCCCCCCTCCGTCGCGCATGCGCGCGCCACCTCACCCGTGAACGGGGAGGAAAACCGAAGCGTGCGCTACGCCGAAGGCAGAGCGTCAGGGTGGGTCGAGGAAGAGAAGCTTGAAACTGCCGGGAATGGTTTTCAGGTTGCGGCCGTTGGTCGGCGGTGGAGCAGCCGGATCGAGATCGGCGGCAGCGAGAAAAATCCGCCCGGTCTGCGGATCGACCGCCATGGTGCGCGCCGTCAATACGGTCCCGATGTCGCCCAGCGCCGCGAAATGATCGGCGTCCTGCTCCTGAATGACCGAAAGCGTGCCCGACACGCCGTTCGAGCTGTAAACGCGCTTCCGCAACGGATCGAAGCCCACCGCATCGGTCCCGCGGCCGATCGGCAGTGTCGCGACCAGCCGGCCCGTGTCCATATCGAGGACCACGATGCGTTCATTGGTGCAGCTCGTGAACAGCCGGTGCGCTTCGGGATCCAGCGCCATGCCATGCGGGCTGGCGCAATCGGGCACCGGCCAATGCGCGTCGATGCGGTTGCTGGCGGCGTCAATGCGGATGATCTCGCGTTTGTCGGCGCCGTTCACATAGAGCTTGCCGCCACCGCCAGCGGCATATTCGAATTTGCCGATGCCGGCGTCGATGGTGGCAACCACGCTGTCAGTTCGCGGATCGATCACGGTGATCTTGCTGACCTCGCCGTCGATCACGAAGACATGCCCGGTGACCGGATCAAACGCGACCGCGTCGGCGTCTTCGTCCACCGGAATGTGCTTCACGATTTTCAGTGAGTTCAGATCGAACGCCACCGCCATTTTCGCCGCGCGGTCGGTGGTATAGCCCTTGCCCATTATGGGCACGATGGCAACGCCGTGCGGCCCACCCGGAGTGAAACCCTCGACCGTTCCCACGATGCGTCCGTCATAGCCGTCGACCACGCTGACGCGGTCGCCATGCGAGACATAGACGTCATGCGTCGCGGAATTATAAACCAGATAGTCCCACTGCTCGGGCGAGCCGAGCGTGACCGATTTCGTCACGTGATACGCAAGTGGATTGTCAGCCGCGCTGACGTCAATGGACGCGAATGCGGCAAGACATAATGCAACGACGTAAGTAGGAAAGCGGATCATTGAATTTCCTCCCGTCGCCAGATTAGCACGGGATGGTCACTGCGGTTGCCTCATTGGGATGGCTGCCATAAGGTCTAATCCATGAAATTGGCTCTGGTTTT
>DASUHP010000044.1:0-8638 GCA_036273455.1 Micropepsaceae bacterium
GTTTATCCATGAATTCTGGCCGCTCATTCTTGTGCTGTGTCTGGCGCAGATCGGCGCCCAGGCAATGAAGGGGCCGTTCCTCGGACTGACTTCGGAATGGCTCGCCGGACCTGCGGCCGTGGTGGGATTTGCCCAGGTGAATGCGCTGGGTAATGCCGCCGCATTTCTGGCGAGCACCTCCATCGGCGTGATCCGGGAATCCACGGGCAGCTTTCAACTGGCTCTGGTGCCGCTGATGTGCACCGCCCTGACGGGGGCTCTTGGGCTGATCGTGATGGCCCGGCGCGACACGCTTCATCGCCGTCTCGCCAAGCGCCGCGGATAATAGTGAAGCGCCCGCAGCATCAACTGCTCATCGATGAACTGGTCGGAACAGATGTCCGCTTATGGCGATGAGATGAAGTGTGCCCCGAAATCCGGAAAGGTCAATCTTCACCGCAGAGCAGACGTGGCGCAGACATCGCCGATTGGGCGAGATTGACCCTTTTGAGCCGTTCGCAGCGGCTTCGGGGCGGCGTCCTTATAAAATCTCGCCGGCAGAACGATTTAAAGCCTGCGTTGCGTCGATCGGTTGAAGTGACCGTTCTGGGGCGACGCGACAAAGCAGTTTCGGGCATGGCATATCAGCATGAGCCTCGATGTTGAGCGGGGCGAAGCCCGTCGAAGAGCTCAGGCAGTGTGAACTTCGCCCGTGCAGGTACAAAAATTAGTGTAAAATCGAGGAAATTTTCCCGATTGGGGGATGTTTTAGTTTGACGGTTCCCCCTTCGAGCAGTACGCGAATTTCTCCAGTTTCTGACAGAACTGCCGATGTGCTGCCGACGATTGGGTGCCTACCCACGCAATCATTTCGAGGCGCGCCTTACATCGCGGAACGAAACGAGCTTCTGCTCCGATTCGTCCCACAACGCCAATCGAACGCTGGCAAGGCTCTGAGTGAACGTGACCCGCCCGCGAGCGTGCAACCAAGGATGGTCGCGCAGGACTCTACGCAGGCGGTAAAACGGAATACGGCTGCACAGATGATGGACGTGATGAACGCCTATATCCGCCGTAAACCATCGTAAGACGGCAGGTAAATCGTAATGGGAGCTTCCCGACAGCGCCGCGTCGTGGAGATTCCAAGTTGGGTCGCGGGACCAGGCAACTTGCTCGAACTGGTGCTGCACATAGAACAGCCAAACTCCCATTGACGCGGCAAGGAACACGACTGGCAGGTGGATTGCGAGTAGCGCCCTGATGCCGACAAACCATATTACCAGAGATGACAGCGCCGCGATCGCGAGATTTGTCCCGACGGCGCTTATCCACGGCCGCAGGCCTCCGCTCATTTGACCGAAAGGCAGACGGTGCTGGAAAAAGAACAGAAAGGCAGGTCCGACGCCGAACATGACCAGCGGATTGCGGTAGGCACGATAGCAAAAACGTCCCCATGCCGAGCGCGTGAAATACTCGTCGACGGTGAGCGTGAGTATGTCTCCCGTACCTCGTCGATCGAGGTTGCCGGACGTCGCATGATGAAGGGCATGGTTGCGCTTCCAATAGTCATAGGGCGTAAAAGTCAGAATCCCAAGGATTCGGCCTGTCCAGTCGTTTGCGAAACGTTTGGGAAAAAATGCACCGTGGCCGCAATCGTGCTGAATCATAAACAGGCGAACGAGGAAGCCCGCGACGGGGATCGCCATGAGCAGTGTCAGCCAATAGCCAATGCGGAGCGACATCCACATCGCGAACCAACTCGCGATCAGCAACCCACCCGTCATGATGAGTTCCAAAGAAGCACGTAGCCAGCTCGATCTCCTGTAGCTGGTGAGGTTTTGAATCAATGCACCGGTGTTGGGTGGCTCGTCGGGTGAGAGAGAATCCAATTCGATCGTCACGCCCGGAGCTTCATCTGATAAAACGCCACATTGTTCCATAAATCTGGATATTCAACCCACACGTTACAAGGTGACCGCGACGAGGCGTGAGCCCCTTTTTCGGCGGTCCCATTTTAAGACGCTATTGGCGATGAACTGAAGTGTGCACCGAAATCCGGAAAGGTCAATCTTCACCGCAGAGCAGACGCCGCAGACATCGCCGATTGGGAGAGATTGACCCAATTCGGACATTTCAACTGGGGAGAGGAGCCTATCGCTTTCCGCGTTCAGCAGACTCGAACAGGTTGCGATCCTTTTCCTCGTTCGCACGCAACGCTTGTTCGGCCTCTTTCTCAAGCGTCACGTCGCGGCTTGCTCCTACGATGCGGACGGCATGCCGGGCAGCGCCCTCGCCTTCGAACCCGGCTTTGCCCCATGCGCGAAGCCAGCGGCATGTCCCGTCCGCCTGAGCAATTCGATAGTCGATATCGTAGTGGCCATCACCGTTGGCGTCCGATGCCCGCTTGCTGTCCCTTATTGCGTTTGGTGATAAGCGACCTGTCAACCCGCCGCAGTGTCGTCGCCAAGTGACCCAAGTGCGACAACGCGGGCGCGGACAGCGCGTATGCCGGCCGATAGAACCGTTTCAAGCATCGGCGCGGCGACAAAGATCGTTGGGGCGCATGGGGGTGGAGGTTTTCGGCCACCGTCTTTATTCACGGAACAGTTTCCCATCGATTCGTGGGGGAAATGAAACAGACTTCTGGATTGCCGGAGACTGGCGCGACGGAATCCCGTGGAGGGACGGTTGTCAGAAAACGCCTGCTTGCCGGCTCAGCGCTGAGCATCGCCTGGGCGAGTGTCGCATTGGCAGGAGAAAGCCCCATAGCGGCCTCCGCTCCGGAGCAGGTGCTGATACAGGGCCAATTGCCTGGAGCATACAATATCGGCGTGCCATCACTGTCGAAATTAACTGAGCCGCTGGTCGATACGCCGCAATCGGTACAGGTGATTTCCAATCCCCTGCTGAAGGACGAAGCGGTCACCAATTTTAACGACGCGCTGCGCAACGTTCCCGGCATCAGCCTCGGCGCCGGCGAATTCTCGTGGCAGGGCAACAATCCAACGATTCGCGGATTCGCCGCACGCAGCGATATCTTTCTCGATGGGCTTCGCGATTTTGGGAATTACTACCGGGATCCGTTCAACCTTCAGCAGATCGAAGTGCTGGAGGGCCCGTCATCGGTGTTGTTCGGTCGCGGATCAACCGGTGGCGTCATCAATCAGGTCAGCAAAGTTCCGGCGCAGGATGGTTTCGTGGAGGGGACTATTGTCGGGGGTACGGACCTGACCCGCCGGGCGACGGTCGATGTCAATGCTCCGGTACCTGCATTGGGCAGCGATGCAGCGTTTCGGTTCAACGCCATGGCGCATGCCCAGGACGTGGCGGGACGTGATGCCGCCAAAGACAGCCGGTTCGGTTTTGCGCCGAGTCTCGCGCTTGGACTCGGTACGCCGACGCGGTTGCTGGTCTCATATTTCAATCAGACGGCAAACGATGTCCCCGACTATGGTGTGCCGTGGCTTGGGACACTACCCGCGCCTGTCCCGCGGCAGAATTTCTATGGCTTCAAAAGCGATTTCCTGCAAACCGGAACGGACATTGGGACGATCCGAATCGAACATGACGTGAATGCGGACCTGACGCTGCGCAATGTGGCGCGCTACGCCTATTACACTCGTGAATTTCGGATCAGCGAGCCGATCATCTCCGCTCCTGCCGGTACGCCGCTGTCGGACATACCGGTTAACCTGAACATCTGGAGCGGCAATGGCATTGAAACCATGGCCTGGGATCAGGCACAAGCAACGGCTGAGTTCGGCACCGGGCAACTGTCGCATACCCTCGTTGCAGGCATTGAAGGCGGGCGCGAAAGCTCGGCTCCGGAATTCGACAACAGCTCGGGTGTTCCCCCGGTGCCGCTGCTCTCGCCCAACCCCGATCGCCCTTTTGTCGCAGCATCGACGTTTCCTAGGCTGATTGGAAATACGATCGCCTGGAGTTTTGCGCCTTATGCTCTCGATACCATCAAATGGGGCGATCAACTCGAAATTACCGGCGGAATTCGCTGGGACTATTTTGCCACGCATTATCGCGCTACGCGCTACTCCGCCACCTCACCAGGAACAATCACCGGCACCGATAATGTGCCCCGGGTGGATACCCAGCCCGATTATCGCGCCGCAATCGTGTACAAGCCGGCCGGCAACGGAAGCATCTATGCCGATTTCGGTACTTCGTTCGATCCTTCCGCCGAGAGTCTGTCTCAGATCACCAGCGGGCGCTCACTGGCAATTTCCAATGCAGATCTGACGCCGGAAAAAAATCGCACGATTGATTTCGGGACTAAATGGAATGTCCTCGCGGACCGGCTATCGCTGACGGGCTCGGTGTTCCGGGAACAGAAATTGAATGCGCGCGAGCCGGACCCGAACAATGCGGGATTCAACAGGTTGGCGGGGACACAGCAAGTGGACGGCGTGTCGTTCAGCGCTACGGGGCACCTGACAGAGAGCTGGCAGATGATTGCCGGTTACACATACCTGGACGGAAGAGTCACGAAATCTGAGTCCGGAGCCGCGCCGGCCGGTTCATTGCTGCCGAACACGCCGAGGAACTCGCTTAATTTTTTCACGGAATACCGGCTCGGCGGCGGCTTCGAGATCGGCGGCGGCGGACAGTATGAGAGCTCCCGTCTTGCGCAAAATACTCCGCCCCTCAGAGGTGTTCCGGGGTATTGGACGTTCGATGCGATGGGCAGGTACGACTTCAGCGAGAAATGGTCGCTGCAGCTCAATGTCACGAATCTGCTGAACGCGGTTTACTATGACCAAATTCATCCTTTTCATGTGGTGCCAGGTGCGGGCCGAACTGCCTTGCTGACCCTGAACTGGAGGATGTGACTAACGTGCTGTTGCAAATTCCACGGCTGCTTGATTCGAATCAACTGGCCGAATGCCGCGATGCGTTGACAGGTGCAAACTGGACCGACGGCCGGGCCACGGCGGGATATCTGTCCAACGCGGTGAAGCACAATCAGCAGATTGCCGAAAGCGACCCGGTGGCGCGCAGACTGGGAAAGCTCATCCTCGACGCGCTGGACGGCAATCAAGTTTTTATTTCCGCCGCGCTGCCGCTGAAAATAGTGCCGCCTTTGTTCAACCGCTACGCCGGCGGACAGCATTATGGCGGCCATGTCGATGGCGCCGTGCGGCCCGTGTATGGCACGCCGCACCGGGTGCGTACGGACTTGTCGGCAACGATTTTTCTGTCGGCCCCGGAAGAGTATGACGGCGGCGAACTGGTGATCGAAGACGGTTCAGGTTCTCGCCGCATCAAACTGCCCGCAGGCGACATGGTGCTTTATTCCGGCACCAGCGTGCATCGGGTCGAACCGGTGACCCGGGGAAACCGGCTGGCGTCATTCTTCTGGATCCAAAGCATGGTGCGCGAAGACGCGAAGCGCGAGGTTTTGTTCTCAATCGACAATGCACTGCAGAGACTCGGCCGCGATGTGCCTGGTCATCAGTCGCTCGTCGAGATCGCCGGCGCCTATCACAATCTGCTCCGCCTCTGGTCAGATACTTAGAGCGTGATCCAATTAAATGGAATCGGATCACGCTCCAGATTCCTTTAATTGTCGCGCAATCTATCGGCGAACCGCTCACACTTCCGCCTTCGCGGCGCGCCAAAGCGCCGACTCGCATTTTTGCCGCTGTGCCCTGGCGTCGCTACGGCGCGACGGCGGTGCCGGATTGCGCTCTGGCCGGATGAAAGCGTTGGCATGACGGTTCTGGCGTATCCCGGGCTACTCAAACCGAATACCCGCTGGCGGCTTCTCAATCCTTTTCGGACATGATCCGCTGCCTCGTGATTTCGCCGTCGAAAGGGGAGAGGTGAATTCCGGCGTTACGGGGCGGCGGGCGGGTCGCGGTCGGTTGGGACATCGCTGAAATAGCGAAACATCGCCACCGCACGATTGATGTAGGACGCATCAGGAATGATCCGCTCAAACAGGCGGGCGGCATAGAGCACGCGCGTGAAGCTGTAAAAGCGCCAGGAATCGCCGGTCTCGTGCGTGAAAAAATACCAGGTCTGGACATTTCCCGGAGCCGCGAAACTCAGCAGGAACCAGCGCAGCGGTGTAGCATTGGCGGTTTCCAGCACGATGGTTGAGTTGCTATCGCCGGTGACACGCAGACTGGAAACCGCGTCGCGGCCCGAACGGTTGTCGGCGGCGAGGAAATTCAGCTCCCGGCCGCTCAGCAGGTCATCGGCGGAAAAATCCGCCCGGCGCTTGCCGGGATCGCGGCCGTCAAGCGCGAATGCTCGCGTGAACATCGCGTTCCAGCGTTTGTCGGTGACCGACCAATAGCGCACATCAGTGAGCGACGAGATGGCGCCGATTCGCGCGAGCAGTGCAGCGGGATCGGCGGCGCTGTGAAAACGGCCCGCGAGGCCGACCACCAGCGTTGCCGAATTTTGTGTCCAAACAGTGCAGGCGGGAATGTTCCAGCTCGCAGCGGTATCGCGTGCCGTCGATAGCGCGATATTGGGCGGCGCATCGAGTGGAGCGTAGCCTGGCACCGGGTCGGCGGCGGCGCAGGGTGGGCGCGGTTGTACAGATATGACCGCAGTGGCCGCCAGAGCGGCATACGCACAGGGCAGCGCCGCGATCAATGTCATGCACGCGATTGACCGCCCGGTCCGCTTCAAAGCAGGTCCTGCCAGACGGTGGCGAACACCTCAAGCGCCTTCTCGCCCAGCGAGCGGCGTTTCCAGGTTGCAATGTCGATCGGTTGGGCCTTTGCGATATCGGCGGCAAACATCCGCTGGAATTCTTCGCCGGTGGCGCTGCCGAGCACCAACCCGTCGACCTCATCATTGTACAATATGCTGCGGCGGTCGAAATTCGACGACCCGATGAGGGTCCAGACGCCGTCGATGACGACGGTCTTGGAGTGCAGGACGAGATCATTTTTGGTTTCGTAGATCTTCACGCCGGCATTGAGCAAATCGCCGTAATGCGAATGCGCAACCGCCGCGGCCATCGCCGAATCGCTGGTGCCCGGCAGCAGAAGGCGGACATCGACGCCGCGCCGCGCGGCCGCCATCAGATCATCCTCCTCCTGGTCGGCCGGCACAAAATACGCGGCACTGACCCAGACATTCTTCTCGGCATTGCGAATCGAGGACAGCAGCGTGACGTAATATTCCGGGATCGATTTATCGGGCGTGCTGCCGATGATGCGGACGACTTCGGTACCCATCGGCCGGACGGTGGGAAAAAAGCCGTCGGTTGCGAGCGCCGGCCCTTTCTGTTTGGACCACTGCGCGACAAACAGCGCCTGCAGCTGCGCCACGACCGGTCCATCGATCTCGATATCCGTATCGCGCCAATGTTGGTTGGTATTGTTCGTGCTGCCTCCGGACGTGCTGAAAGCAGAGCTCTGATAGGTTGTGCTGATATTGATCCCGCCGATGATCGCCTTGTCGCCATCGACCACCAGAATCTTGCGATGGTCGCGATTGTTCGGCGCATATTCGGTACGGGTCTGTAATGGATTGATGGGATGGAATTCGACGAGATTGATGCCGGCCTGCTTCAAGCGCTTGAAAAAATCCTCTTTCGTCGCTTTTGAACCATAGCTGTCGTAGATGATATTGACGGCAACTCCCGCCTGCCGTTTGGCGATCAGGAGATCGCCGAGATGCTCGCCATCGGATTCGACATCCTCGAAAATATAATATTCGAGGTTGATGTGTTGTCTGGCGGATTTGATCGCGGCGAACATCGCCCGGAACGTCTCGTCGCCATCCTGAAGCAGGTGGGTGCGATTGCCTGGAACGAGCGGAGTTTCCGCGACGGCCTCGTCGATCGCGACATGGCGTTTCAGTATTCCGGCGTCGCCGGGCTCAGTCGAGATCCGGTTCAGGATGGCCTGGCTCTGCTGAGCGGTGAGAGGCCCTCGGGAGCTGACCAGCACCGGCGGTTTGCCGGTCGGGTAAATGTCACCGATCCGCGGCAGGCTTGCACAGGCGGCGAGAAGCAGGACAAGGGCGAGAGAAAAAGCGGCGCGCATCTAAATCAAGGGTGGGGGCCCGCGCCAGGTAAGGCCGGGCGAATTGCAGCTAAAGACTACGTGCGCGATGGAACCTGGTTCACAAACCAGTCACAAAATTACCGGCTGCAGCGGCATCGTTGAGCGTTTGGGCTACCATTCTGCCCGCGGGTGGCCAATCGCGCGTGCCGAATACCCCCCTTGCAGCCTGCTTCGCGAACTGGCCGGTCGGATTGTTTGTCGGAGGGGCGGGGCGGCGAAGTCCCCCTTCGCCGCCCCACCGGCACGCTCGTTTTGGGATAGGGGGCGAGCGCACCGACGACGCTCAACATTACCGTGGCAGCCTTACACCGCACTTACAGCGGCCACGCGGAGTCAGCCGGCGTTCGTTAACCAGTTTTCCCACTGACCGGCCGGGCTGCTCAGATCGCGCTTGCCACCGTGGCCATGCTGGTGTGGGCCATCGCTCCGATCACGCGCATGAAAGGCTGATGCACACGATTGTGCCGCTGGGACTTTCGGCTGCGGCACTGGCTTCAGCTCCGTTTATCCATGAATTCTGGCCGCTCATTCTTGTGCTGTGTCTGGCGCAGATCGGCGCCCAGGCAATGAAGGGGCCGTTCCTCGGACTGACTTCGGAATGGCTCGCCGGACCT
>DASUHP010000045.1:0-26202 GCA_036273455.1 Micropepsaceae bacterium
ACCCGGAAAAATGGCGCGACTATTCCGGATTGACCGTCGTCAGGGGCGATGCATTGGGCAATGAAATGCGTTCGCGGCTGTTCGAATATCACCGCAGTGTCGAACGCATTGGTCAGCCCGCAGAACGGCACGAATGGTCAATGACTCCGCAGACCGTCAATGCGGTGAATCTTCCGCTGCAGAATGCGCTGAATTTTCCCGCGGCGATTCTCGGCCGGCCCTTTTTTGACGCTGCCGCGGACGATGCGTTCAATTATGGGGCGATGGGTTCGGTCATTGGACATGAAATCAGCCACAGTTTCGACAATCAGGGCGCGGCGTTCGACGCCACGGGCCGTTTGAACAATTGGTGGACGAGGGACGATCTGGCCCATTTTCAGCAGTCGGGACAGGCTCTGGTGGCGCAATACAATGCTTACGCGCCATTTCCGGATGCGCAGGTGAACGGCCAGCAAACCATGGGGGAGAATATCGCGGATAACGCGGGCCTGGCGGCATCATATGACGCCTGGCAGGCTTCCCTTAAGGGCGCACCCGCGGCGGTGCATGCCGGTCTATCGGGCGTCCAACAATTTTTCCTGGCCTATGCGCAGACCTGGGCGGATTTGGCGCGCGAACCTGCCCTGCGCCAGCAATTGCTCGTTGATGTCCATGCTCCCGGGGAATTCCGCGCTCTGGAAGTGCGTAACTTCGATGGTTGGTACGCCGCATTCAATATCAAGCCCGGCGAACGACAGTATCTCACACCCGTAGCCCGCGTTCACGTCTGGTAGTGCGTCAAAAATCCGGCCTGTCCGCCTTCGGGACGGCGATGTTTTCGCCCGGCCAATATTCCACGATGTTCTCGGCACAGACTTGTTCCGACCAGGGTTGCAGGCTCCGAAGCCAGGTGATCTGCGCCGTCCATGGCGTGGTGAATACTTCGGGATCCTCGACCTTGTAGGTCAGTTGCAATCCCTTGTCGGATTTCGGATCGACCGGGAATGGCCCTGCCTGGCCCGCGCGCCTGATATGTCGGGCCAGCGCGGCTTTGGCGTCATTCACGTCGATCAGCCGATAGCGCTCGACGAGATGCATGGCCGGACTCATCGGCGTGCCATAACGATCGACCGTCGACACCCGGCTGAGGCGAACCCCGATCGTATCGATCACCAAAGTGTCGCCTTCCCAATGCGCCACTGAGTCGCCCATTGCAGAAGGCATGAGTTTGGCCGGATGTGAAGAATTCATCCGCACATGGCGGACCTGATCATCCTGTGGGTATAGCATGAGCAGTTCGTCGCCGTTCCAGACGAACTGGACGCCCAATTCAATGATGGCTCCATAGGGCGGGGAAAATGGCTGGCACTGATTGGATGGGTCGGGGTTAATTCGTCCGCTCAATGACAGCTCGCCCGCCTTTTTAACGGCGGCTGCGGCGGCCGGCTTGAGAATCGGGTTCATGTAATCGCCGACCAGCGGCAGCGGATCGCCACCGCCGTTCGGAGTGTGATCATCCATCGGCCGGCGGAGATTCACCAGCGGTCCGGGACCCGACGGAGGCAGCTCTGGATCCATGGCATTGCGCTGCCACCGCCCGGCAAAATCGGGATGGGCGTTCGCGGTCTGCGCGCTCACCGGCCAGACCGCGGCCAAGGCAGCCAAAGCGACGCCAGCCGCCATCGAATCGAATGCTCTATGTCCCGTCCACAAGTGCATTATCCCAACCCCACATCATTGCGTTGCCCAACGTCATCAATTGCCGACGATGGACGCCCAGCACATTTTTATAGCGTATCAAGCCAATCGCGTCTTGCCTTTGATGCGAGCTGTCCCTCTATGTTTCTCGCCTGGAAATGGAATCGCATGTCCTATTCGGCCAGCAAAAAACCGGTCATTCTCTCATGGAGCGGAGGAAAGGATTCCTGCCTTGCTCTGACTGAGCTGCTAGCTTCGCCGGATTTTTACGTCGAGGCCCTGCTCACCACGGTAACCCGCGATTACGGACGGATCAGCATGCATCAATTCGGGGACACAATACTGAATTGACGGGGCGGGGTGATCGGGTCAAAATTGGCTTATGGCGCGAATGGCCCGTGTTGTCGCAGCAGGTGTGCCGCATCATGTGACGCAGCGCGGCAATCGCCGGCAGAAGGTGTTCTTTTCCGATTCCGATTACGAATGCTACCGCGCGATGCTGGCGGAGGGCTGCCGCAAGGCCGGCGTGGACGTGCTGGGTTACTGTCTGATGCCCAATCATGTTCACCTGATCCTGGTGCCGCACGAAGCGGACGGATTGCGGGCGGCGCTGGGTGAGGTGCACCGGCGCTATACGCGCGAAGTGAATTTCCGGGAGGGCTGGCGCGGTTACCTGTGGCAGGGGCGTTTTGCGTCGTTTCCGATGGATGAGCCCTATCTTCTCGCTTGCGCGCGTTACGTCGAGCTCAATCCGGTGCGGGCGAAGTTGGTCACGCGTGCCCGCGATTGGCGCTGGTCGAGCGCAGGGGCGCATCTGCGGGGGCGCGATGACGCACTGGTTGCGGTGAGACCGCTGCTGTCGCGCGTGGGCGATTGGAAGGCATTTCTCGATGCAGGCCTCGATGCCGCCGAGCACGAAGCAATCCGCGCCTCTGAACGCACCGGCAGGCCGCTGGGAGCAACCGCATTCGTGCGGAAATTGGAGAAAAAACTCAAGCGCTCACTGGCCAAACGCAAGCCGGGTCCCAAACCTGCCGCAAAGGCGAATCAGCCAACGCTCCTATGACAAATTAAGTATAGTGTCCCCGGAATTTTAGGCACCGGAATTTTAGGCACCGGGCATAATTTGGAAGTTCCTGGAGGCACACCCTACAGGATACAGGATAATTGGACCGCAATTCGTCCCTATCAATGAGGCGTCTCTTGAAACCGATGGTAGCTGTCGGAGTGGCTTGTGTGCTTTTGGTGGCTTGTGGCGAGCGCGAAGTCGATTTGGGTTCGGGATATAAATACGTCCAACTTGATGGTGCGAACTTCGCCATTTCCAAGGGGACTCGTATGGTCGTAGATCCTAATGTCGTCAGTTACAAAGTCATTGGAACGTTTATTGTCGGCGATAGGGAGAAGCCCTCGGTTATTGACGACCCTCGCTTCTCCAAAGACTTTGGCTATTTTATCGTCGACACGAAGAGCGGTCAGTTTGTTGCAGGACTCGACAGGAGCAGATTTGATGATGCTCTTCGAAGCAGGAACCTGGACATTAATCTGTTCTGACTGCGGCGCCGCGGGGCGTCGTATGGCCATCTTTAAGACGTGAAAGTCTTTTCTGTCCGATGGCATGTCACGTCGAACATGACTTGGAACATTTTTCCTTATTTGAGACGTGATTGCACGATCGCTCCCTCCACCCTTATTTGAGACGTGATTGCACGATCGCTCCCTCCACCAACTTGGCGGCTGCGAATTCCGGGGACACAATACTGAATTGACGGGCCGGGCTCATTGCGTGAAATTGGCTTATGGCACGAATGCGCGAATGGCCCGTATAAATTCTGGGGACATAATACTGAATTGACGGGCGCGCTCATCGCGTTCAAATTGGCTTATGGCGTGAATTGTCGCAGCAGGGGTGCCGCATCACGTGACGCAGCGCGGCAATCGCCGGCAGAAGGTGTTCTTTTCGGAAATCGCATTCGTGCGAAACTGGAGAAGAGCGAAAAAATTCAACCGCTCGCTGGCCAAATGCAAGCCGGGGCCCAAACCTGCCGCAAAGGCGAATCAGCCAACGCTGTTATGAGGCGAATTAAGTATAGTGTCCCTGGAATTGAACGCTCGGAACGCTCGTATGATGCGAATTAAGTATGGTGTCCTCGGATTTAGCCGGTACCCAATTCAAGGCCCTATTTCCCGTCCAGAAATGCATTTTCCCAATCCCCGGATGGCCAGCACATTTTTATAGCGTATCGGGCAAATCGCGTCTTGCCTTTGATGCGCCGTGTCCCTCTAAGCTTTCCGCCTGGAACGGAGCCGCATGTCCAATTCCCCCAGCCAAAAGCCGGTCGTACTGTCGTGGAGCGGAGGCAAGGATTCCTGCCTTGCCCTGAATGAGCTGCTCGCTTCGCCGGAATTTCACATTGAGGCTCTGCTGACCACTGTCACCCGCGATTACGGGCGGATCAGCATGCATGGTGTTCGCACGGCCCTGCTTGAACGCCAGGCAGAAAGCCTCGGATTGCCGCTGCAGCAGCTCTTCATTTCCAAAGGCGCTACGAATGCGGAATATGAAAGCTGCATGGCGGAAGCATTTTCGGCGCTGCGCGGCCGGGGAATCGACGCAGTCGCATTCGGCGATCTGTTCCTCGAAGACATCAAATCATATCGCGACCGCTTCCTTGCCCGGCACGGAATGACCGGGCTTTATCCGATCTGGCAGCGGCACACGGGGACGGCGATCCGCGATTTCATCGCCGCCGGTTTTAAGACAATTATCGTATGCGTTGATTCGCGGCAGCTCGATCCGGCTTTCGCCGGTCGTATCATCGACGAGCAACTTCTGTCGGAACTGTCGCCAGCTTGCGACCCATGTGGTGAGAATGGCGAATTCCATACGTTCGTTTTCGACGGTCCGATCTTCAGCAAACCCGTGCAGTTTGTGAGAGGAGAGATCGTGTGCCGGGATTCCTTCTGGTTCTGCGATCTCATCCCGGCATGAGTGGCGACAGCGCGCAACGTATCGTGTCGTTTCTGCCGGCCGCGACGGAGATGGTTTACGCGCTTGGACTCGGGGACCGGCTGTTCGGTGTCACGCATGAATGCGATCATCCGCCGGAAGCGCGGCACAAGCAGGTCGTGGTCCGCAGCGTTCTGGCGGAAGGACTGAGACAACGTGAAATCGACGAAGAGGTGAAGGCGCGCCTGCAACAGGGGCAGAGCCTCTACGAAGCCGATACCGAAGCACTCACCCGCATCGCACCCGACCTGATCATAACCCAGGAGCTGTGTTCGGTTTGCGCGCCATCGGGCAACGAGATCTCGGAAGTCCTGAAAGTCCTTCCGAAAAAGCCGCAGATTCTGTGGCTCACGCCCAAAACTCTCGACGGAATTTTCGACAATCTGCGGGAAATCGGAAGCGCCACCGGGCGCGCTGCAAAAGCGGAATCACTGATCGCGCGCTATCGCCACGAGCTCGAACTCATCGGCGGCGCGGCGGCCGCCGACGGTGAACGGCCACGCCTATTCTTCATGGAATGGCTGGATCCGGTTTATTGCTCCGGACATTGGGTGCCGGAAATGGTCCATTGGGCAGGTGGCATCGATGCTTTGGGCCGCGCAGGCCAGGACTCGGCGCGCATCGCCTGGCGTGACGTACTGGAATATGGGCCGGAGATCATCGTCGTTGCCCCGTGCGGCTTCGATCTCGAACGATCGGCAGGCGCGGCACAAGAACTTCTCCCGGCATATCCGGGCTGGCGTGACCTTCCGGCGGTCCGTTCGTCACGTGTGTTCGCGGTGGATGCAAATTCATATTTTGCCCGGCCAGGTCCACGCGTCATCGCCGGCACGCAGTTACTCGCGCATCTGATCCATCCCGAAGCCGTCCCATGGAATGGGCCTTCCGCTTTTCGTCAAGTGGCGCGCTGATGGGTGTCGCCAGCAAAAGCTGCTGGAAATGCGGTGCCGCATTCGCCTGTTCTGCGCACGCGTCCGGTTGCTGGTGCGAGAAATATCCGCCGCTGAAACCAGTGGCAGGGCAGGATTGTCTTTGTCCGGATTGCCTTGCCGCCGCCGCAGCGCGGCCGACGGATGCGAAATTACCCACGATCGAGGGCGAAGATTATTATGTCGAGGGCGCTGCGATTGTGTTCACCGCCGCTTACCATCTGAAGCGCGGTTATTGTTGCGGCAGCGGATGCCGCCATTGTCCATACTGACTCAGCCCCCCGGCCAACTCACCCGCGTGTTCTCGTTTTTTCGCAACGCCATCGCCTTCGATTCCCACTCTCCCGAGGATATCCGGGTGGCGAGCACCGATACCAGCCATAATGCCGCAGCGACGCCGACCAGAGCCATGGCCCAGCGGAGCCCGCTCGCAAGACCTGCAGCCGTAATCGCCGGAAATGGAAATTGCCGCAGCACTTCGAAGCGGTCGCCCATCCAGTGCCAGGCCGTGTGGCCGACGATGACCGAGAGAATGATTGTCCCCATCCGTTCGGCGACGACATACCGGAACAGAAGATCGAGTACAGGAACGGCGAGCATCAGCACAAAAATTTGCCCCAGTTCGACGCCGATATTGAATGAAAGCAGCGACGTCAAAAGATGGGAGCCGGCGAATTGCAGTGTCTGCTTCAGACCGAACGAAAACCCAAAGCCGTGTACCAGCCCAAACATGAACGTAATGATCCATCGCCGCTTCGGCCGCTCCACGACGATATTTTCCAGCGCCATGTAAAAGATCGATGTCGCGATCAGCGTTTCGATCAGCGGCGGAAACCACTGCGCGTCGGGGGCATAATCATATGCCGAGGCAAACAGGGTGATGGAATGGGCGACGGTAAATGAAGTGACGATCGGGATCAGCGTCCGCATGCGGCGGAACGGAATGACGAGGCAAAGCAGAAACAGCAAGTGATCCGTACCGTCGAGAATGTGGAAGAATCCGAACTGGACGAAGCGCTCCGCCGCCTGGGTCCAGCGCGGGTCGATCCGGACCAGGCCTGCATCGCCCAGGAGTTCGAACGCGCGGATCGCGCCGCCCGGCGGCAGGAATTGCAGCGCCGTTACCTCATGCTGGGCAAACCGGTCGAACGCCGCGTGAATCGAAAACAGCGAATGGTCCGATTGAATCGGATAGTCGAACAGCACATCGAGAATGCCCTGTTCCCAATAGATGTTTGTTTGCGGCGGCAAAACTGGGCCGGTGACACGCACCAGCGCAGTGTCATAGCTGGCGAATGAACGATCCGAATCCAGCGACATTCGTACAGCGACGATCCGCGGATTGGGCAGCAGCCGGTCGCCCTCGTATATGTCCATATTGTTCGACAGCGCGATCGTTGCAGCATCGCGCAATGACCGGTCGGCCTTCGCGAGATCGACAAAATCGCCCGCGCGGCGCGGGAACTCGATGTCGGTCACCGCTTTCAGCGGCAGCCGCATCAAAACGTGCAGCACGTGACCTTCCGGTTTGACGAATGTCTGCACGGTGACATCGTTCGGAATGTCGTGGGCGCTGGCCGGCGCAATCGGCAATAACAGTGCGGCAATCAGCAGCGCAGCGAGCAGCAGCGACTCGAAGGCCGGACGAAAGAAGCGCCGCGGAGCAAGTCTCGCCCCAAAAATACTCCGCGACGCCACGATGCTTTTTACCGTCCGGTCGGCCAGACAACGCCCTGGCGCAGAGTGGTAACCGGTGCCATCCCCTTGTACAGGAATCGCTGAACCCGCTTACCTTCGTAGGTTTCCGTTGTGTACAGATTGCCTTTGGAATCGATGGCGATGCTGTGCACGCCATAGAACTCGCCCGGCAGCCGGCCGCCATCACCGAATGACGTCAATTCCTTCAGCGACTGGCGGTCGATGATCTTGACGCGCTCATTCACGCCATCGGCCATGAAAATGAAGCGCTGCTGCGGATCCTTGGAGAAGGCGATGTCCCATACCGATCCGGCATTCTTCGTGTTGGTTTCGAAGAACGCCTCCTTTATGAATTTGCCCTCCGGTGTGAACAGCTGCAAACGGTCGCCGACGCGGTCGCAGACGTAAATGATGCGATCGGCCGACATGTCGGCGCAGTGCACCGGATTGTGGAATTGCTGCGTCGGCGGCGCCGACGGATCATAGGCGGGCAGCGGCGTGTCATCCGGCCGGTTGCCGTAAGCACCCCACCAGCGCTTCATCTGTCCGGTGTCGGCGTCGAGCACCGCCACGCGCTTGTTGAGATAGCCGTCCGCGACATAGGCTTCATTGGCCTGCTGGTCGACCCAGATTTTGGCCACGCGGCCGAAGCTGACCGGGTCGTTGCTGTTACCGCGGAAACCGGCAACCTGACCTTCGCCCACGCCACGCGCGGCGTTGGCATCGCGGCGGGCGCCTTTTTTGCCGACCTGCAGCAGGAATTTCCCGTCCTTGGTGAATTTCAAAATCGCCGAATCGGCTGGGCCGTTGCCGCCGATCCAGACATTGCCTTTGTAATCGATGAAGATGCCGTGATTGGAATCCGGCCATTCATAGCCTTCTCCCGGCCCGCCCCAGTGGCGCAGCAGATTGCCTGCCTGATCGAACTCCAGAACCGGAGGTGCACCGGCGCAACATTCGCCGTCACCGGTTTCCAGCGGCTTTTCATTGCGCGCCAATGTCGCCGAGCTGCGATGGATGATCCAGACGTGATCGTCCGTATCCACCCAAACGCCGATGGCAGAGCCCAGCACCCAATGATTGGGAAGCGGCTTCGGCCACAGCGGGTCGACCTCAAAGCGTGGTGCCATTGTGGCACCCTGCGCCTGTGCCGCCGCCGTGTTATCGAGAACCGTCTCGCCCGCGGCGAGCGCGAGCAGAACCGCAGCGAAGCCGCCGCCAATCCAGAGATTGCGTGAACGCGTCAGATTTTTCGGCAGGCGCATAACCCCCTCCCCGGGTAATTGCGACACGCCGACATTAGCAATTTCAGGCCGTTTAAGGAACTGGGTCCTATCCGCCCTGCTGTCCCTGCGTATTCACGCCCGGACGCGCGGGTGCAAAGGCGCCGTTATACTGATCGCGCGCTCCCGGCGGGGCCGGGGTGATCGGGGGTAGGGGCCCGATCACCTCCTCCAAAGCGTGGCGGGCGCATAATTCCTCGCCGCCTGCGCCGCCGCCGACGCCAAGCGCGCCGATGATCTGATCATTGACGATGATAGGATAGCCGCCCTGCTGCGGATTCAACCCGAACTGCGTCATGCGCATTTGGGTCGACAGATCTTCATAGGAGCGCGCCGTGATGATCCGCGACGGTTCGCGGGTCAGCAGTGCGGTCCGGGCCTTTTCTTCGGCCGCTTTCTGGTTGAGATAGCTTTGCCCGTCCATACGGTGCTCGTGGATGATGCGTCCCGCCGTATCGAGAATGACGACCGTCGCCGTCGCGTTGTGCTGACGCGCGAAATCCTCACAGGAATGGGCCAGCCTCTCGGCAACTTCGGCCGAAATAGTCATGTGGTCATGAACGCCGAATTTCGAGCCCGCCTGGGGATCGATCAGGAGCTGCGATGGCACGGGTCCTGAAAATGTCAGTGCCGGTGGTTTGGCGGCCTGTTGCGCGCCATATGCGCCGCCGATCAGCGCGAGCGCCGTGCCGGCCATGATCAAAATGCGTGCTGTCCGATCCATGATGATCCTCCCTGCGCAGCCCGGCGACGTGAAAATCGCAGAGGCGACGTCACAGAGAGGATAAGAAAACCGGCTGTTGGCGTCCAGCCGCCCGGTTTATGCCGGGAAAGGGACCCGGTTTATCTTTTTGCCTTCGCTGCGGGTTTGGCTTGCTTGGCCGGTTTCTCTTCCTTGATGGGATTGTCTTGCTTGGCGGGCTTGTCTTCGTCGGCCGGTTTCAGCAGCGTTTCACGGTCGGCGATCAGCTGATTCACCTTGTCATCGGGCAGTTTGAATGCCCAGCCGCCCACAGACGCGTTGAGCTTGTCCGCCTCCGCCTGGACTTTCGGATTGACGGCAGCGGCGGTTATCCGCGCCCAATGCTCTGTGCCCTTGGTTGCGATCTGTACGACGATGTCCAGACCTTCGAATGTATGCGTGACAGACTGCGGCGCCTTGGCGAAATTGATTTGGTCCTCTTTGGCGACGTCATCGAAGGTGAAGCTGGCGATCGCGCCGGCAACTCCGTCCGGCGATCCGTCAAAGGACAGCGCCCGCCCCGTGGGCATGTCCAGCAGCTTGAAATCGGGCTGGTTCTTCGAATCGCGCGAGAGAACATAGGCCGGACCCTTCGCAGGCGTAACGGTGGCGCCCTTGATCCGGTCGCCGGGGATGTTCAGCACGCTGCGGTCCAGCCAATCCGTGACATTGGATTTCAGCGTCAGGCTGCCGCGCGCAAGATACGACTGATTCTCGTCGGGGTGGCGCACATAGATCGTCGTGCGGCCCACATCGTCGGACGCGCCTTCGGTGTGGCCGGCGAGCAACTCGCCCATCGGCTTTCCGGTGTTGTCGGAAAGTTTGACGTCGGTCGCATCACCGCCTTTGTCGGCAGCCATCAATCCGACATAGCTGAGCAAATCGGGACGGCTGGTTTTGGGCTCGAGGATTGTCAGGTCGGCAAGTCCAAGCGCGGTTGAGCGCACCTGCGAAGGATCGGCCTGGAATCCGGCGCGTTCCGGGATGACCCATTTGCCCTTCTCCAGCCGGACGTGGAACGTCCCCGACTTTGACGTGATGGCGATTTCGCCCAATTGCGTCAACCGGTCGGTCAGCCCGGGAAAAAACGGCCGCGCCTGGAATTGAGGCGCGGTGGACAGCGACTGCTGAAACACCGCCGCCGCAGCCAGCACGATCGCCACGCCGGCTGCGCCGAGAAGAATGTTCAACTGCCGCCGCTTTGGGTCCCTGTGGATTACAGCCGCGTCTGCCATCTCAGATACCTCTTGCCCGCACACGCCGCCGGCGGCGCAGCATCGAAAGCGCGATTGCCGCAGCGCCGATCAGGATCGGGATCAGTGCAATATTGATGAACGCCAGCACACTTCCCAGGCGTTCGACATTCTGGCGCAGATTTGCCTGCACCTGCCGCAAGGATGCGCGGGCGTCGACGAGGTTCTTCCGAAACTTGTCGATCTGATCCTGCTGCGCCTTGTTCAGCACCGGAGCGCCGCCCTGCGACTGCGGATTTTGTCCCTGCAATTGTTTCAGGCTTGCTTCCGTCGCCGTGACCTTTTGCTGCAATTGTTGCTCTTCGGAGAGAAAGCGATTCTCTGCATCGCGGCGAATCCGGTCGACGACGAGGAACGGCCGGGCTGAACGTTCGCGTGTCCGCAGACTGATCAGATCGTTCGATCCCATCATGTTTTCGACCGCGTTCATGACCAGTGCGCCATTGTCCGCCGATGGTACGGCGACCCGCTGCCCGAGTACATTCTGCACCTGGACCCAGAACCGGTCATCCAGCATGTCGCTATCGGAAAACACCAGCACATTGATGTTTTGCGAATCCTTGATCTGCGCCGGCAGCGGCGTGGTGGTCTTGTCGGCCACAGTGGTTGCGCCATTCACCGATGGTGCGGCGGTCGCCGGCGGTCCATTCGGGAATGCGGTCTTTGCCGGGCCCGAAATGCGCGCGCCGAGCACGTATTTGGCGCCGGTCGGTTCAAAACGCCGGAGCAGATCGGACGGATTCTGCGTCACCCGAACCTGGATGGAATCGAGCAGGCCGGCCATCGAACTGCTCGTCAGCAGGGGCAGGAACTTTGTCGTAGCGCCTGCATGCTGTTTCAGCGCACCGGGGCTCGCCATATTGACCATCTGCAGATTGGCGGTCACCGGATCGCTGGTGTTGAAGTTTTCAGGAGTCAGCCGCAGCCAGGCGAGATAATCGAGCACCTGGGGTTGGCCATTCTGCCCGTTGACCTGAACTGGCTGTGCCAGCTGCGCGTCGCCCACCACTTTCGTGGGATCGAAATCGACGCCCCAGGCGGTAAACAGCGCGCCCAGCGTCGAGCTGGATTTGTCCCCCTGGTCCTGGATGCCAGGCCCCTGCTGGGCCGATGCTTCGGACAGCGGATCGACAAACACGATGGCATGCCCGCCGCGCAGGACGAACTGATCAAGCGCATATTGGACTTTGTTGTCGAGATTGGCCGGATGGACGACCAGCACTGTCGAAATATTCGCCGGGATGCGGTCCGTCGTCATCGGATCCAGCATCTGGACGTCGTAAATATCCTTCAGCTGCGAATAGAACGTATAGGGCTGTGAATTGCCGGACAGCGCCGCCTGCAAACCGCCCGCGCCGGCTTCCAGCGGCAGCGTCGAAACGACCCCGAGCTTCGGCTTCTGCGGCAGGGAAAGTTTGTAGACCAGCGAGGTCAGGTCATATTCCAGATAGTCTTCGCGCGACTGGTCGAAGAACGGGATCACCTCATGGCCCTGCACGGAATTTGTGCCGACGAGGCCGAAATACACATTGTCGCCGTCTTGCGTTGGGGCGCCGGTGAGCCCTTGCGCCACCGCGTCGTCTTCGGCCGGGGTAAACGGCTTCGGATCGACTTCTTCGAAGCGGACTCTGCCGTTTGCGAGTGAGGCATATTGCTTCAGCATGTCGCGTACGCGCTGCGCATAGGAAACCACTTGCGCGTAGCCGGACGCCTGCTCACGCGAGAAGTAGAGGCGCAGCGTCACCGGCTCCTGCAGCTTGGCGAGCGTCGCCTTCGTGCCGGACGAGAGCGTATAAAGCCCGTTCTGCGTCAGATCGAGCTGTGCCGAGCTGAGCCAGGAATTGGAGACGATATTGATCGCGACGAACAGGACGACGCCGACCGCGATCGTGATGAGGGCGAAGCTTCTGCGGGACAGGTTTTTCATCAGTTCGACTTCTTCAGATCGACCAGCACGACATTGACCATCAGGAACAGCACGATCAGCGATCCGAAATAGATCAGATCGCGAAGTTCAATGACGCCCGACGAGATGGCCTGGAAATGGGTCAGGAAACTGAAACCGGAGATGGTGTTGACCAGTAGGACCGGCGCCCAGGCCTGAAACACGTCGAGCACGAGCGGTGCGCCGGAGATGGTGAACAGGAAGCAGACAACCACGCTGACAACGAACGCGATGACCTGACTCGTCGTTGTCGCTGAGACGGCCGCGGAAATCGCGAGATAGGCGCCGGCCATCAGGAAACTGCCGGCATAACCGGCGACAATAACGCCGTTATCCGGATTTCCGAGATAATTCACGGTCAGCCAGATCGGGAAGGTCAGGAGCAGCGCGACGCCGGTGAACGCCCAGGCGGCGAGGAATTTGCCGGCGACGCTCGCCCAGATCGGTACAGGCAATGTCAGCAGCAACTCCATGGTGCCAAGACGGCGCTCCTCGGCCCACAGGCGCATGCCGACTGCCGGAACGAGGAATAGGTAGAGCCACGGATGATAGCCGAAGAAGACGCCCAGATTGGCGACGCCGTTATCGTAAAAATGGCCGACATAGAACGTGAAGGCGCCCATCGCGAGCAGGAAGATCACGATGAACACATAGGCCACGGGGGTGGAGAAATAAGCGGTGAATTCCCGCTTGAAGATGGCAAATACCTGTCTCATGCGGCGGCTCTTTCACGTAGACGCTCGGCATCCGGCGTGGTGATGGAACGGAAGACCTCATCGAGGCGGCCGGCTTCGGCATAGAGTTCGCGCACATCCCAGTGCTCGGACACGGCCAATTGGCTGACCTTTTCGATGATCAATTGACTGGCTTTGGGATAGGCGGTCAGCGTCGCCATATCATCATTGCGCGATTCGATTTCGACCGCATCGATTCCAGGCTGGCGGCGCAGCATGGTGGCCGCGATGTCCGCCTGCCGGACCGGCAATGTCAGCGTGACGGCATTATGATGCCGCGAACGCGCCAGCAGACTGCCCGGCGTGCCATCGGCGACGATCCGCCCACGGTCGATAATCACTGCCCGCGAGCAGATGGCGTCGACTTCCTCCAGCAAATGCGTGGAAACGATGATCGCCTTTTCCGGCGCCATCTGCCGGATCAGTTGCCTCACACTGTGCTTCTGGTTGGGATCGAGTCCGTCGGTAGGCTCATCCATCACCAGCACCGGCGGATCGTGAAGAATCGCCTGTGCCAGGCCGACGCGGCGCTTGAAACCTTTGGACAGCGTTTCGATCGGCTGATCGAGAACCGGCGCGAGTTCGGTGCGGGCGGCGGCATCGCCTGCGCGGCGCTTTGCATCTTTGCCCCTGAACCCGCGGACCTCGGCGATGAACTGCAGAAATTGGCGCGGTGTCATGTCGCCATAGGCGGGAGCACCTTCCGGCAGATAACCGAGCGCGGCCTGCGCCGCGATGGTATCGGTTTCCACGTCATGGCCGCAGATCGAGACGCGCCCGGACGTCGGCGTCAGATAGCCTGCAATCATTTTCATGGTGGTGGATTTGCCGGCGCCGTTGGGGCCGAGGAAGCCCAGAACTTCGCCTTTTGCAACAGTCAAATCGATTCCCGCAACAGCAGCAATCGGTCCAAAATTCCGTGTCAGTTTTTCGATGACGATCATGGCCTTCGCATTTCGCCGGGGCGCGGCGGCAATCAGCCGCAAGGTTCACGCGCTAATAGGCCAAAGGGTGTAAAAAAAACGGCTCCCCCCCGCAACCCCGCTCAAGCGATTGTGCGGCTTCACCGCGCAATCCGGTTTCTGTCGTGCTTTTGACGCAACGACATAAGTGCTTGCGCTTCGGGCAATAAAAAACCGGCCCCAAGAAGGAGCCGGTCAAACCAATCCGTAAATCATCTTATTGTTTGAAAAAGCCCGCCGGCGGAGCCACCCGGCCGGCAGGGGCTGGGGGGCTGGGTCAAACTCCCGGTCGGGGCATCTCCTACCGGCTGGCATCATGCATAATGATGCTGCAAAGGGGCGGGCGAATGGTGTCAATCGGGCAAATTAAGGGCGGCGTTTCACCCCTGCGTGAAGCGGCGCTCGATGTGAGAACCTCTTGCGGGCGCGCACAGGACAGCTAAGATTTTTGGCATGAGCGACGAACCCATAGTTTTGCACCGTGCGGATATGCCGCCGTCCGCACGGGGTGTTTCCTGGGGCCTCAATCTCGGCACCAGCGGCGGCAGCAATTTCCATCCCGACCATCGTGATCTTGTCCGCTTCGATCATCGCGAGCTGAAGCGAATTCTCAATCTCTATGGCGCCATGGTCATGGCCGGCGAATGGCGGGATTACGCCATTGGTTTCGGCAGTGACGCCGCGGTTTTCTCGGTATTCCGCCGCTCGAGCGAAATGCCGATCTACACAATCGAGAAGCGGCCACGGCAGAAAGACCGGCAGGGGCAATATGCGATTGTTGCTGCGGGCGGTCGTGTGCTGAAGCGCGGCCATGATCTGGCCGCCGTCCTCGGTGTCTTACAGATGAAGCTGCTGAAGCTCGTCACATAAAAAAAGGCCCGGCAAATGCCGGGCCTTTTTCGCTGATATCTCAACCCTCCCCTTGAGGGAGGGTCGAAATCGCGGAACGCGATTTCGGGGAGGGGACAGCGAGCAGAGCGAGCGCTCTACCGCCGGTCGCCGAACAAGCGAAGTAGCATCAGGAACAGGTTGACGAAATCGAGATAGAGCCGAAGGGCGCCCATGATCGCCTTCTTCCCGGCAATCGTCCCGTCATCACCGACATAATAGCTCTCTTTGATCGACTGCGTGTCATAGGCGGTCAGACCGGTGAAGATCAGCACGCCGGCGACCGAAATCACCCATTGCAGCGCAGTCGAGTGCCAGAACATTCCTACCAGCGAAGCGATGATGATGCCAATCAGGCCCATGAACAGGAAGGAGCCAAACCCGGTGAGGTCGCGCCTGGTGGTGTAGCCCCACAGGCTCATCGCGCCGAATGTCGCCGCGGTGATGAAGAACACCTGGGCGATACTGGAATATGTATAGACGACGAACAGCGAACCGAATGTGACGCCCAACAGGGCGGCGTAGGCCAGAAAGCTCGTCTGGGCGGCGGCGACACTCATTCGGCTGATACGGAAGCTCAGGAAGAATACCAGGCCCAGCGAGCCCAAAAGCAAAACCCACATCAGCGGGCCGGTGAACAGCGTGACGCCGATGCTTGTGAGCATGACGCCATTTGGTAGCCGTGCGGCAGCGGCCGCAGGGTTGCTGGTGACAGAGAGCAAATAGGTGCCGTAGGAGGTCAGCCCGGTCAGGCCCAAGCCCAAGAGCATGTAGTTGTAAACACGGAGCATATAGGCCCTGAGGCCTTCATCGACCGCAGCTGCCGTCGCTGCTGGGTTGTAGCTCCGAACCCGATTGTCGTATTCGGCCATGTGGCAAAACTCCTGCTGATTCCGTCCAGAATAACGCGCCTAATATCGGCTTTCGCATCCGCAACATCAAGGCACGGAAGATTGAATTTGCCTCGGGTTTAAATGAAATCTGTCTAAGGATTTCGCAGCTTTGCGGCGGGCTTCTGCGATAAAGCCGCAAATCCTCCGGCCAGACCGAGGACGATGGTTCCGACGGCGCCGCCCGCGATGGTCAGAGCCACGGCGGCGCCCGAGAAGATGAAGGGGACATCGAGCACGAAATAGGCGATTGCCCAGGAGGTGATCGTTCCTATGAAAAGTGCCGCCAGTCCGGACAGCGTGCCGAGCAGGCCATATTCGGCAGCATAAATACGCGCGAGTTTGCCGCGCGTGGCGCCAAGCACTTTCATGACCACCGCGTCGTAAAGCCGTGCGCGATGACCATTGGCGATGGCGCCCGCCAGGACCAGCGCGCCCGCGAGTATCGTCACCAGGCTGGCAATTTCGATTCCATTCGCCAGTGCCTCAAGCATCTCACCCAATTGCGTCAGCGAATCACGAACGCTGACGATGGTCACGTTGGGAAAAGCCCGCGACACGGCCGAAAACATCGCCTCCTCGCGGTTGGGCGCGGTCCGCACCGTCGCAAGATAAGTATGGGGCGCCTGGTCCACGACACCCGGCGATGCCATCAAAACGAAATTCATGCCGCCGCTGCGGAAATTGATGTCGCGCAGATTGAATATCTTCATCTCAATGTCGCGGCCGATAATATTGACGGTAATCGTATCGCCGATTTTCAGCCCCATGCCGCGCGCCAGAGCGCGGTCAAACGACACCAGTGTCGGCCCGTGATAATCCGCCGGCCACCAGTTCGGACCTTGGACGACCTTGGCGTCTTTGGGCGGCGTGGTCGCATATGTCACCGCGCGGTCGCCATTCACCGCCCATTTCGAGTCCGCCGCGATATGTGCCTCTGCCACGGGGATTCCGTTCAGCTTCACGACACGGCCGCGCAGCATGGGTCTTGCGGTGAAATCCTCCGTATCCGGAAAACCAGACATCAGTTTGGTGAATGGAGCGATCTGATCTGGCTGTATATCGATGAAGAAGAAGCTCGGCGCATGGGATGGAAGCTGATCCTGCACTTCGGCTTCCACACTTCCCTGAGTCAGCACCACCGCGGCGAGCAGCGTCAGTCCCAATCCGAGCGCGACCATGGTGCCGGTCACCGGGCTGCCTGGCCGTGTCAGGCTCGAGATCGCAAGTCTCACGGTTTGCGGCCGGCGAATATTCAACCGCGCCAGCGCAAGCCGCAGTCCCCCCGCGGTCAGCCTGAGCGCCACCAGCACCGCTACCGCGCCACCGAGGAATGCAACATTGAACAGCCGGTTCGGCGATTCCAGTGTTGACAACCCGCCAATCGCCAAAAATGCCACAGCGGTGGTCACGCGCACCCAACGTCGTGCCTGCACGCGGGACGGCGCAACCAGATCCCGGAAAAGCCCAGCCGGAGGAATGTCGCAGGCGCGCGCGAGCGGTGGCAAGGCGAAGCCCGCGACCGACAACAATCCGAATAGCGCTGCAAAGATCAGCGGCACTGGATAGATTGCGTAATGCGCGGGCACCGGAATCCGGTCGCCGAAGAAATAGGAAACCGCAAACGGAAAAAGCGCGCCGGCGACGCCGCCCGCGGCAAGGCCAATGGCCGACACTGCGCCGATCTCAGTCAGGTAAATCCGGAAGATCAGTTGGGATTCTGCGCCGAGCGCTTTCAGAATGGCGATGGTTGGCCGTTTCCCTTTCAGAAAGGCCTCGACCGCCTGGCCTGCGCCGATCGCCGCAACCACCAGCGCCGTCAAACCGACCAGGCTCAGGAACATGGTTGCCTGGTTGATGAATTCGGACACATTGGGCAGTGCGTTGTTCCGGTCGGTGATCTGCCAGGCGGATTCGGGATATTTGTCGAGCAGATCCGCGCGGAACGCTTCCAACGTCTGCTTGCCCGTGAACGCAACGCGATAGGACCAGGTGATCAGGCTGCCGGGCTTGACCAGGCCCGACCGCTGCAAAGCGGTATCGGAAATCATCAGCCGCGGACCGAGTTCAAATCCGCCCGCGACGCGGTCGGGCTCCGACACCAGCACGGCGCGGATGATGAAATCGGCCTGGCCGACGCGCACCGGCTCGCCGATTTTCAGGCCGAGACGTTCGAGCAATGCCTCTTCGGCAACCGCGCCGCAGGTTCGCGCATCACAGGCGATGGCGCCCGCCAGCGGCGTGGCGGGCGAAAGCACCGGTAATCCCACCATGGGGTAGGCGGCATCCACCGCTTTCAGTTCAATCAGCGTGCGCTTGCCGGGATCGCTGGCGTTGGTCGCCATGCTGCGCGCCGTGGAGACTTGCGACACCTGGCCAAATTGGGTGAGGAAGGCCCGCTCAGCCGGCGTGGCAGGCTGGTAGAAGCGCTGAATCCGGACGTCGCCTCCAAGTAAGGCCCGCCCATGTTCGGCCAGTCCCCGCAGGAAGGCATCTCCCAGCGACCCGACGCCGGCAATCGCGGCGACACCAAGCGTCAGCGCGATCAGGAAAATGCGAAATCCGGCGAGCCCGCTGCGCAAGTCCCGGCGCGCAAACCGCAAAGCGAGGCGCCAATTGCCCGTGGCGACGGCGCCCGCTGCGCCGTTCATGCCGGTACTGCCAGACGTGGCGAATCGGCCACAATCAGGCCGTCCTTCATCCGCAAAATCCGATCGCAGCGCTGCGCCAGTGCTTCTTCATGCGTCACCAGGAACAAGGTCGCATTGCCGCGGGTTTTAAGGGCAAAAAGGAGGTCCATCACTTGTACGCCGGTCGGACCATCAAGATTTCCGGTGGGCTCGTCGGCAAACAGGATTTCGGGATTGTGCACAATCGCCCGCGCCAGCGCCACCCGCTGCTGTTCTCCGCCCGAGAGCTGGCCGGGATAATGCGACAGGCGGTGTTTGAGGCCAACCGCTTCAAGAGCTGTTTTGGCGTGCGCGAAGGCCTCGGCTTCCCCGGTCAGTTCCAGTGGCACGGCGACATTTTCCAGAGCGGTCATCGACGGAATGAGATGGAAGGCCTGAAAAATGATTCCGGCATGAGCCCGGCGGAACCGCGCCAGAGCATCTTCCGAAAGCCCGCTGAGGGGCTGCCCGGCAACGGCAACGCTGCCGGAAGTCGCAGCCTCAAGACCTGCCGCGACCATCAGCAACGAAGATTTGCCCGACCCCGACGGGCCAAGCAGCGCAACCGCTTCGCCTTTCGCAACGTTAAGCGAGACTCCGTTGAGTATGTTCACCGGACCGGCAGCGCTGGTCAGCGTCAGGCGTACATCCGAAAGCAGGATGGCCGCTTCTTTGGCTTTGCGCAGGTCGTCCCGGTTTGCAATGTTCGCGGTCACGGAAACAGGCGATAATGACGATGCGAATCCTGTTCAAGACAATTGTTGCGGCGCTGCTTTGTCTGGCGCCCGTAATGGCGCAAGCGGCGGATCGTCCGATACGCATACTCGCCTTTGGCGACAGCCTCACTCAGGGTTATGGCGTGCCGCCGGGCGATGATTTTCCCGATGTGCTGCAGCACGCGCTGAACGCCAAAGGCCTGAATGTCACCGTGATCAATGCCGGGGTTTCGGGCGATACTTCGGCAGGCGGACTGGCGCGGCTCGATTGGTCACTGGAAGATGCGAAGAACCCGCCCGACGCCGCGATCCTGGAACTTGGCGCCAATGACGGATTGCGCGGGCTTCCGGTCGAAGACATGGCGAAAAATCTCGACACCATGCTTGCGCGGTTCAAAGCGCGCGGCATTCCCGTGCTGCTGGCCGGGATGAAAGCGCCGCGCAATTACGGCGATGCCTATGCGAAGAAATTCGATGCGGTTTATCCGCAACTCGCGAAAAAATATGGCGTGCTGCTGTATCCGTTTTTCCTCGATGGCGTGGCGCTGAACGCGAACCTGATCCAGGCCGACGGGCTGCACCCCAATCCCAAAGGCGTTGAAGTCATTGTCGGCAAGATGGTGCCGATGGTCACTCGCCTGGTGGAAGAAGCGAAGGAGAAGCACGCGTCTTGATCCGGCGTCTGGTTTCCGTCGGGGGTTTCACCGCGCTGTCGCGGTTTGCCGGATTCTTTCGCGATATCCTGATGGCGGCGATTCTCGGCGCCGGCCCGGTATCTGATGCATTCTTCGTCGCCTTCCGCTTTCCCAACAATTTCCGCGCCATCTTCGCCGAGGGCGCGTTCAATGCCGCCTTCCTGCCGCGCTATGCCGCGGCCGTCACGCGGTCCGGCACAAAAGTAAGTGCGGAAGCGGCGCGCTTCGCCGATGAGGTTTTCGCCTGGCAGTTTGCCGCGCAATTTGTCCTCCTGGTGCTCGCACTCGCCTTCATGCGTCAGATCGTACAGGTATTGGCCCCCGGCTTTGCGCATAATCCGGGGCAGGTCGACCTCGCGGTCCTGTTGTCGCGCATCACGTTTCCCTATCTGATCTGCATCACCATCGTGACCCAGTTGTCGGCGATGCTGAACGCGGTCGAGCGATTCAAAGCGGCCGCGGCGTCTCCGATCTTCCTTAATGTCGGAATGATCGGCACGCTGCTGCTGGCCAGGTATTTTCCGACGGCTGCGCATGCCGCCGCCTATGGCGTGCTGATCGCCGGCATATTGCAGCTGCTGTTCATAGTCTGGGCAGCGATGCGAGCAGGATTGCATCTGCGCCTGCGAATCCCGCGCTGGACGCCAGAGGTCAGGAATTTCCTGATCGCTCTCGGCAACGCCACCATCGGCGCCGGCAGTGTGCAGATCGGGCTGTTTATCGACACGCTGATCGCGAGCTTCCTGCCCTCCGGCGATCTGACGGCGCTTTATTACGCCGACCGTATCAACCAGCTGCCGATGGGCATCATCGGGATCGCGCTCGGCACCGTGCTGCTGCCGGAAATGTCGTCGCGGATCGCCGCGAAAGATGAAAAGGGCGCGAGCATCGCCCAGAACCGCGCAGTGGTGCTCGGCATGCTTTTGACGCTGCCCTGCATTGCGGCTTTCTTCATTATCCCGGAAATCCTGATGCGTGCTTTGTTCGCGCGCGGTGCCTTCGACCTTGCCGCTGCGAACCAATCTGCTCGGGCATTGATGGCGTATGGCGCCGGCTTACCGGCTTTTGTGCTGGTCCGCTGCGTGGTGCCATCCTTCTATGCCCGCGGCGATACCGCGACTCCGGTTCGCGCCACGCTCATTTCGGTAATGGCGAATATCGGAACGAAATTCGCGCTGGTCTGGGGACTGCATCTTGGAGTCATCGGAGTCGCACTCGGAACATCGGCCGGCGCCTGGGTCAATCTCGCGATCCTCACCTGGCTGGCGCGCCGGCGAGCGGTTCTGGTCGTCACTCCGGAACTGAAGCGTGCAGTCATTCCAGTCATTGCAGCGGCAGGCGCAGCGGGCGCCGGATTTTTCATCGGCTCGCAATTGGGTCACGCCGTCGCCAATCCCGGCCGGGAGCTTTACGACGTTGCGGCATTCCTGATCGCAGGCACCCTCGGTGCCGCTGCCTATACCGCCGTGGTCGTCGGGCTTCGCCGCAGCCTTCCGATCTCAGGCGCCCACTGAGCGATGATCAGGCTGTTCGTCGCGATCGACGTGCCGCAGAGTATTCGCGAGAGGCTGGTTGCCCTTCAGGGTGGCGTGCCCGGAGCACGCTGGAGCACGTCAGAGCAAATGCACCTGACGCTGCGCTTTATCGGCGAAGTCAATGAAACCGTGGCTCACGACATTGACGATGCGCTGACCACGCTCCGCGCTCCGTCATTCGATCTCGAACTGTCGGGAGTGGGCGAGTTTGGCGGCAAGAAACCACGCGCATTGTGGGCAGGCGTTAAAAGCAACGAGGCGTTGCTGCATCTTCAGCGCAAGACGGAAACCGCCCTGCAGCGCATCGGCCTTCAGCCGGAGCAGCGCAAATTTTCGCCGCACATCACACTGGCGCGGCTGAAAGCGGCGCCGCGCGACAAAGTCGTGCAGTTTCTGACGCATGGCGCGCTGTTCGCGGCGGGGCCATTTCCGGTCACCAGCTTCATCCTGTTTTCCAGCCACATGACGCCCAACGGATCGATCTACAATCCGGAACGCGTCTACCGTCTGAGCGCCTGATCAGTCCTGTTCATTGGATCTCGTCCATCGCTTCGCCTGGGCTGGCCTTGAATACCAGCATCACGACTGGCATATTTACTGGTATGGCCGGGACGAAGAAAATCACTGTCGAAGTTCCCGAAGACCTGCTGGCGTCCGCTCAGGATTGCACGGGTGAGGGGGTAACCGAAACCGTACGCTGCGCGCTGCAGAAGCTCGCTTCCATACGGGCACAACAAGACGCGCGCAAGCTTCGCGGCAAGGTCAAATTTTCGATGACGTGGCAGGAACTCAAACACGATCGCGAATGATCGCCGGGGATACGAGCTCAATATAGGCATATTTCAAGGGCGACTTGGGCTCCGACGTCGATCGCATTGATCTGGCGCTTCAAAACGGTGAGCTGATCTTACCCCCGGCGGTCTTGGCCGAACTCCTGAGCGATCCGGCTTCGGGCGTCGGCTTCCGGGAAGTCATCGTGCGATTTGAAGTCCTTGAGACTCTGCCGGGCTACTGGGCGCGTGCCGGACAGTCACGACGGCAACTCCGGTCACGCGGTTGCAGAGCTAAACTGGGCGATGCGCTGATTGCACAAAGCTGCATCGATCACGATGTTCATTTGATCACACGCGATCCAGACTTCCGTCAATTTACGAAACACTGCGGATTACAACTATTCGCGTAACAGCTTGACGCGTGCCAGGGCTTCCTTGGTCCTATTCCTGTTCCTCGATCGCTTCCATGGCTTCATCGCTCAGGCCGAAATGATGGCCGATCTCGTGGATCAGGACATGGCGGATGATGACGCCCAGCGGATCGGCGTTTTCTGCCCAGTAATCCAGGATCGGGCGGCGATACAGGAAAATCATGGTGTTCTCGCCCGAGGCGCGCTCGCGCTCGGCAAGATTGGGACCCTGGAATAGCCCAAGCAGGTCGAACGGGCTTTCCAGCGCCATTTCCTCGATTACCACCACATCGGGAAAATCCTGAACCATGAAGGTGATGTCGCCCGCGAGGGTGCGGAAATCGGCCGGCAATTCGGCGAAGCATTCGCGCGCCAGCCCCTCGATCTCATCGAGCGACGGCGCTTCGGCGTTCGTCCAATCCATGGTTTACAGTGGCGGAGAATTCCGGAGGAAGACGATCATGGCAAAGCTGGAAGGACAAGCCCGCAAGGACGCATTGGCGAAACTGCCGGATTGGCGCGAATTGCCCGGACGCGATGCGATTGCGCGGAAATTCACCTTCGCCGATTTCAATCAGGCGTTCGGTTTCATGACGCGTACGGCATTGGTCGCGGAAAAAATGGATCACCATCCGGAATGGAGCAATGTCTACCGGACCGTGGAGGTCACGCTCTCAACCCATGACGCCGGCGGCGTGACCCAGAAAGATATAGAACTCGCGAAGTCGATGGATCGCTTCGCGGGAAGCTGATCAGCCCCCGGAAAAATGCCGCATTTCGGCCACGGAACAACGCGGAACTCTACTGCGTTCATAATTTGCGCTGCATGATGGAACTCAAGCGGAGGCAGCTGTGGGCGACGGTTTTGATCCAAAAGTTCGTTATGAGCGGGCAGCGGCCTGGCTTCCGGTTGTCGTCAGTATGCTCCTCGTCATGATCGTGGCGGTGTTCATCCTCGCGGCACCCAGTCAGATCATCACGCCGAAGGATAGCGGCTATCTGATCGCCAGTATCCCGCCGCAATTGGAACAGACCGCGATGCGGTGATTTCGGCCACGGCCGTGAAACGCGGAGCCGCTGTCCAGGGAATCGGGTCCGTTCCAGTCCGCATCCAGGCCAGCTAGACCACAAGCGGTACTGGCGGAACTTGCACAATCTGGTGGCGTTCTCAAGTTCAAACTTCTGGGAGAATTTCGCCATGGCGGAAGTCGCTGATGTCCGTGAAGTGCGGGAACTGCGCGAAGTACCCGTGCGGGCGCCGCGTCGTCGCACGAGTGCGGGTGCCCTGTTCCTGATGTTCATTCTCGGCGTCGTCTGCGCGGTCGCGGTCGGTATTGCCGCGCTTTCCATTCTGGATATTCATGGCACGATAAGTTGGCCGGCCGGACGTATCGACCTCGGCCAGCACTCCATGATCGCCATCCATCACGACGTCACCTAACTCAGGGCAAGCGATACCACCGAATCCGCCTGCCCCTGGCGGGGAGGCACGCGAATTTTTGGTTCAAAAAATTCGCGGGTGGGGGATATCTATCCGTGTACCCCCACCAGAAATTCGTTTCCGCGCCTCATGTTTTCCGATTCTTGACTAAATCCTCCACCACCGACGGATCGGCCAAAGTCGTGATATCGCCGAGATTGCCGACATCGTTTTCCGCGATCTTGCGCAGGATCCGGCGCATGATCTTTCCCGATCGCGTTTTTGGTAGTCCCGGCGCGAATTGAATCACGTCGGGTCGTGCAATCGGGCTGATCTGTCCCGCGACCCAGTGCTTCAGTTCCTTCTCAACGTCTTCGGACGGCGTCTGGCCCAGTTTCAGCGTCACATAGGCATAGATGCCCTGGCCCTTGATATCGTGCGGGAATCCGACCACGGCGGCTTCGGCAACCCTGGTATTGGCGACCAGGGCCGACTCCACTTCCGCCGTACCCAGACGATGTCCGGAGACATTGATCACATCATCGACGCGCCCGGTGACCCAGTAATAGCCGTCCTCGTCACGCCGGCAGCCGTCGCCGGTGAAATACATTCCGGGATAGGTTTTGAAATAGGTGTCGATAAAGCGCTGATCGTCGCCATAGACGGTGCGCATCTGTCCCGGCCAGGAATCCAGCAGCACGAGATTTCCGGTCGCCGCGCCTTCCAGCTTTTTGCCATGCTCGTCAACAATAGCCGGCTTGATCCCAAATAGCGGCCGTGTGGCGGATCCCGGCTTCAACGCCGTGGCGCCCGGCAGCGGCGAAATCAGGATGCCGCCGGTTTCGGTCTGCCACCAGGTGTCCACCACCGGGCAGCGTGAATCGCCGGCCACGCGGTAATACCAAAGCCAGGCTTCGGGATTGATCGGTTCGCCCACCGATCCGAGCAGTTTGAGCGATGCCCGGCTGGTTTTCTTCACCGGCGCTTCGCCTTCGCGCATCAGCGCCCGGATCGCCGTCGGCGCGGTGTAGAAGATATTCACTTTATGCTTGTCGATCACCTCCCAGAAACGCGACGCGGAGGGGTAATTCGGCACGCCTTCGAACATCAGCGTCGTCGCGCCATTGGCCAAAGGTCCGTACACGATATAACTATGCCCCGTGACCCAGCCGACATCGGCCGTGCACCAATAGATGTCACCGTCGTGATAGTCGAATACCCATTTATGGGTGCAGGCCACGTAACAGAGATACCCCGCGCTGGTGTGCAACACCCCTTTGGGCCGCCCCGTCGATCCTGACGTGTACAGAATGAACAGCGGGTCTTCGGCGCCCATTTCTTCGGCCGGGCAATTGTCCGAAACCTTTGCCGCTTCCTCGTGATAAAATACGTCGCGGCCGTGATGCATCAATTCTTTCGCGCCGGTCCGCTGGACCACAATGACCCGCTTCACATTCGGGCATTGCGTCAGTGCGACATCGGTGTTGCGCTTCAAGTGAATGGGCTTGCCGCCGCGTAAGCCTTCATCGGCAGTAATCACGACGTCGCTTTTACAGTCGAGAATGCGCCCGGCAAGACTGTCGGGCGAGAAGCCGGCAAACACCACGGAATGAATCGCACCGATACGCGCACAGGCCAGCATCGCGTACGCCGCTTCCGGTATCATCGGCAGATAGATCGTCACCCGGTCGCCGCGCTTGACCCCGTTGGCCTTCAGCACATTGGCGAAGCGGCAGGTCTCGCGATGCAATTCGCGATAGGTGATGTTCTTCGACTGTTTCGGATCATCCGCCTCCCAAATGATCGCCATCTGATCGCCGCGCTTGTCCAGGTGCCGGTCGGTACAGTTGGCCGCGACATTCAGCGTGCCTTCGGGGAACCAGCGGATATGGAAATTGCGCAACTCGTAGGACGTGTCCTTCACGGTCTTGAACGGCTTGATCCATTGCAGTTTGCGGCCCTCTTCGCCCCAG
>DASUHP010000046.1:0-19545 GCA_036273455.1 Micropepsaceae bacterium
GGCCGTTCCACGAGCTCCAGGCGGTCGGCGGATGACGATGATACATATGTGTCGCCGGGCCGTAGAAACCTTCCTTCCCGAGTTCGCGCTCATAAGTACCGGCCGGCAGATCGGCGTGCGCCTGACGCGACGCCTGCCCCGCGACATGGGGAAAACTGACGAATTTCGGCATCAGATTGGCCTCTCGGAAATGGTGCCTCGGTGCAGCACGCGATCCTGCGGCAGGATGGCATTGGGTGCGATCGGGGGGCGGCTGCGCAATCGCTCGTAAACCGGTGCAAAGGGCTTGTGGGTTTCGCCGAAGAGCTGTTCGAAGTCGTCGATGACAAAATAGCTCTCCTGATAGGCATCGATGCGGTATTCGGTCGACAACACGCGATCAAGATCAAACGCGATCCGGTTGGGAACTTCGCTGTCGATGGCATAGACCGTCTCGCCGTTGGACGAGAGAATTCCGGCGCCATAGACTCGCAGGCCGTCAGCCCCGCGGATCAGGCCGAATTCGATGGTGTACCAGTACAGCCGTGACAGCAGCGGCATGGCGTTCTGCGCCACGGCGCTCGGCCCGGCCCTGCCATATTCGACCATGTAATCGGCGAAGACCGGATGGGCGAGTAGCGGCACATGGCCGAAGAAGTCGTGGAAGACGTCCGGCTCTTCGAGATAGTCGAGTTCGCTTTCGTCCCGGATCCACCAGGTCACCGGAAACCGCCGATTGGCGAGATGGGCGAAAAACTGGTCGTCCGGAATCAGCCCGGGCACGGCGACAATCTGAAACCCGGAGAGCCGGCCGAGGGTGCGGTTGATGCGGGCGAAATCGGGAATTCCGGCTGAGACGTCAAGCTCTTCGATGCTGTCGAGGAATTCCTTCACCGCGTATCGGGGCATGAGATTGATCTGGCGCGCATATAACCGCCGCCAGCGGTCATGCTCGGCCTCGGTGTAGCGGGTAAGCGGCTGATCCAGCGTGAAATCCGGCCGGATGCCGGAATAATCGCCGCGCAGCGCGTGCGAAGTATGGCCAGGATTCCATTTCCCGGGGAGCGCAGCGTTTGGGCTTTGCGTTTCCATTGCCTATCTATTTGGTGATGCCGCCGAGTACTGGTGTCGCGGTTTCGAAATTCGCATCGTTATCTATATAGGGCACATAGCGAATTTCGAAACCGGAACGACACCAGAAACGAAAGGTTGCGAGTGTCCTCACGATTCTGAAATTCGCCCGGGTCCCGATATAGAGATCAAGCGAATTTCAGAGTCGGGACACTCGGAAAGAGAACGCGCGATGCAAACCGACAATCCCATGGGAACCGACGGATTCGAATTTGTCGAATTCACCGCCCCCGATCCCGGTGCCCTGGAGGCGGTGTTCGAGCGGATGGGATTTGCGCTGGTCGGCCGCCACCGGTCGAAACAGGTGTCGCAATTCCGGCAGGGCGACATCAATTTTATCGTGAATGGGGAACCAAGGAGCCCGGCGGAAAACTTTGCCGCGCAGCATGGGCCGTCGGCCTGCGCCATGGCGTTCCGGGTCAAGGATGCGCGCGCCGCGTATGAAGTCGCGCTCAGGAACGGCGCCAAGCCGTTCGTCGGGCGGAC
Organism: Micropepsaceae bacterium; assembly: GCA_036273455.1. GTDB lineage: Bacteria > Pseudomonadota > Alphaproteobacteria > Micropepsales > Micropepsaceae > CAIYRG01. Next base: position 1,597 of record DASUHP010000046.1, read on the forward strand.
CGGCCCGATGGAGCTGAACATTCCGGCGATCGAAGGCATTGGCGGCAGTGCGCTCTATCTGGTCGACCGCTATGGCGGCCATACGATTTATGACGTCGATTTCCTGGCCCTCGGCGATGAACATGTGGCTGGGGCGGGGCTCGCGCGGATCGATCACCTCACCCATAATGTGTTCCGGGGGCGGATGGATCACTGGGCGAAATTCTACGAGGACCTCTTCAATTTCCGCGAAATCCGTTACTTCGACATCGAGGGGAAGCTGACCGGGCTGAAGTCGCGCGCGATGACGAGCCCGGACGGGAATATCCGCATTCCGCTCAACGAATCGGCGGACGATAAAAGTCAGATTGCGGAATATCTCGAAGTGTACAAGGGCGAAGGGATTCAGCACGTCGCGCTCTCGACGGACGATATCTACAGGACCGTCGGGGCGCTGAAATCGCGCGGCGTACCATTCGCGGAACCGCCGCCGGACGCCTATTACGAAATGCTGGATGAGCGTCTGCCGGGGCATGAGGAGCCGGTCGACCGCATGAAGTCGCTGGGAATTCTTGCCGACGGATCGAAAAAGGGCGGGCTGTTGTTGCAGATTTTCACCACCAACCTGATCGGGCCAATCTTTTTCGAGATCATCCAGCGAAAGGGCGACGAGGGCTTTGGTGAAGGCAATTTCCAGGCCCTGTTCGAATCCATGGAGCGCGACCAGATCCGGCGTGGGGTGTTGAAGGACGAAGACACGGGGCAGCGACCGCCGGTTTGATTTGATGTAAGATTGCCCTGTCATAAGGCGCGCGCAGTTCGGCTCAGATCGGGGTCTTGCAGAATGGCCAGACAGGTAATTCCAGTGATTTATGTCGTGGTGATGATCGCCATCATCGTCGGTCTGGACGTCGCCTTTTTCAGGAATCGGTTCTGGGAACGGCTGGCAGCAAATGTCGGCATCGTCCTGGTGTTCGGGGCGTTCTATTTCCGATTTTTGAATCGCTGAACGAGGCTCCGAGCTGTCGCAGACACGATTACTGTGTCTTCAAAGCTCTCAGTTGTCCTGTGCCGATATGTTCTGGCCAGAGGGTGCCGATCGCCAATGCTTCGAGACGTGCCCTGTCAGAGTCGTTGTTGACGACCAAATAACTGAATTTGCATTTGCCGTCGAGAATTTGGCGCCACCGCTCTGGATTCTTCCGCGTGAACGACGATATCCCGTGCGTGTGGTTTCGCAGCCGTTGGGCCAATCCCCGCCTTCCGCGAGGTGTACTGCCGACATGCAGGATTTTTCCTGCCGGACCGTAAATAATGTACACGCCCTTATCAGTCGGCGCGTTCAGCCGCTGACCCCTCGGCGGAAATTCCTCTCGCGGCGCGCTGGTCAACTTTTGGAGCGACAAGAATAGCTTTGTGTGCTTACGCGGGCTCCGGCTGCCAATCGCGTTGCCAATCGCAGTTGCCGCCATGGCGCCGATTTTGTCGAGCTGACGTGCTTGCTTTACCGCGTCGAAGATACCGGGGGGCATCTCCGTCAGGAGGTCAAACGCCGTCGCAGTGCGATGATTGGCGTGCGACAGGTTAGCCGTCGATCTGCCGATTGATGATGCACGCTTTGACTGGGAACGATTTTTCCTGGCCATGACGCGAATCTAACGGCGTGCCCTTGCGAAGGGAATGACGTTTCGAATCTTTTCGCCGCGCGGACGCGCTACGGCTGGGTGGCCGGGTCGTTTCGCGCCCGGCCATGACAAATGGGGTGTGGCTAGCGCTGGCAGTGGGGGCAGAAGAAGGTGGAACGGCCGGATTGGACGATGCGTTTGATCTTCGTGCCGCATTTGGGGCAGGGCTTGCCGTCACGGTCATAGACGCGGAAATGGTGCTGGAAATAGCCGAGTTCGCCATCGGCATGGGCGTAATCGCGCAATGATGAGCCGCCCGCGGCAAGCGCTTCCTGTAAGACCGATTTGATCGCCGGGACGAGGCGTTCGGCACGTGCTCCGGCTACGGAGGATGCGAGCCGCCGCGGCGATATACCGGCCCGGAACAAAGCTTCACAGACATAAATATTGCCGAGTCCGGCGACGACTCGTTGATCGAGCAGGGCCGCCTTGATCGGCGTGCGCTTGCCTTTGAGCCCCGCGCTCAATTGGGCAGCGGTGAAAGTTTTGTCCAGCGGTTCGGGGCCGATGCCGGCAAATAGCGGATGGCTATCGACTTCGCCGGTGGCAGCCAGAGACATAAGCCCAAAGCGCCTCGGATCGGTGAACACGACGCGTTTGAAGTCGTCGGTTTCGAATATGACATGATCATGTTTGCCGTCATCACGTGGTGCATTGTGTCCGTAGACCGTGAAGCGGCCGGACATGCCCATATGCATGATGAGGGTCTCGCCGCCATTGAGATCGAGCAGGAGATATTTGGCGCGGCGGCGGACGCCTTTCACCTGCCGGTTGGCCAGGCGCCCGGCGAAATCCGGCGGGAATGGCTTGCGCAAATCGGCGCGGTTGATGCTGACGCGGGTGAGCGTGCGGCCGAGCAGCGCGTCGGCGAGGCCGAGGCGGACGGTTTCGACTTCAGGCAGTTCGGGCATGGGAGAAAGCGTTCTGGCGTGAAGTCCCCCCTCCGGCCGTCGTCGCACAATTGCGGCGACCGCCACCTCCCCCGCACGCGGGGGAGGAAACGAGGGGAAGGAGAAATTGAAACGTGCTATGAGCGCGTAGCAACAGCATGGGGCAGCGTTCGAACATATGTCCGGCAGCAAGTCCATGGTGCCGTTTGGGTTTCGCGATGTGGAGCCGGAGGAAAAACCGGCCCTGGTCCGGGGGATCTTCTCATCGGTCGCGAGCCGATACGATCTGATGAACGACCTGATGTCCTTTGCCGTCCATCGTCTCTGGAAGGACGAATTCGTTGCCTGGCTCGATCCGCGCCCCGGCATGTGTGTGCTCGATGTCGCGGGCGGCACCGGCGATATCGCAATGCGGATCGATGCGAAAATGCGCAAGCGCGGTGGGGCTGGTGCGATCACCGTGTGCGATATTTCGTTCGCGATGCTGGAACAGGGGATGGCGCGGCCCGGCGCCGAACGACTGGACTGGGTTTGCGGCGATGCCGAGCAATTGCCGGTCGCCGATGCCAGCCAGGATGCCTATACGATCGCCTTCGGCATACGCAATTGCACGCATCTGGACCGCGTGCTGAAGGAGGCGCATCGCGTGCTGAAGCCTGGTGGGCGGTTTTTGTGCCTGGAATTTTCCAAAGTCACGGTTCCCGGCGTGGATGCACTGTATGATTTATATTCCTTTTCGGTGCTGCCGAGGCTCGGCGAAGTGGTCGCCGGCGATGGCGCCGCCTATCGCTATCTCGCCGAAAGCATTCGCCGCTTTCCCGGCCAAAAACCGTTTGCCGCGGCCATCTCCGCAGCCGGATTCGGGCAGGTGAAATTCCGCAATCTCTCGGGCGGAATCGCTGCGATGCATTCGGGCTGGAAGCTGTGACGTGATCCGTTCGCTCAAAAAAATCGGCCGGCTGATGCGGATGGCGCGGATTCTCGCGCGCTACGACGCGCTTTTGCCGCGTGAATATGCAGCGCGTGCGCCGGCATCGTTGCGCATTCTCGCGCGCTTTGCCGGCGGACGCGGACGTGCCAACAAAGACCGGGCCGTCGGCGAGAGGCTGGCGCTCGCCTTCGGAGAGATGGGACCGTCGGCGATCAAACTGGGGCAGTTTCTCGCCACGCGCCCCGATCTGATGGGCGGAGAAATCGCGCGCGGGCTGGAGAGCCTGCAGGATCGTTTACCGCCATTTCCTGATGCCGCAGCCAAAAAGATCGTGGAAACTTCGCTCGGGCGCCCGATTGAAGCGCTGTTCAGCGCATTTGGTGCGCCCGTCGCGGCGGCATCGATTGCCCAGGTGCATAAGGCGGTGACCAGCGATGATCCGCCGCGGCAGGTCGCGGTGAAGGTGCTGCGTCCCGGAATCGAAGCGGAATTCCAGCGCGACTTCGCCGCGTTCCGGTTTGCCGCCCAATGGGCCGAAAGACTGTCGGCCGAAGCGCGCCGGTTGCGGCTGGTCGCGGTGGTCGACACGCTCGCCGTGTCGGTGGCGCTCGAACTCGATCTCAGGATGGAGGCGGCGGCGGCATCGGAACTGGCGCACAACACCCGCGAGGATGAAGATTTTCGCATTCCGGTTCTCGACTGGAACCGCACCGGCGCCCGGGTTTTCACCTCGGAATGGATCGACGGCACGGTTCTGCGCGACGCCGGCACGCTGCTGGCGGCCGGGCACGAGCCTGGGCGAATCGCGATGGTGGTGGTGCGCAGTTTTCTGACCCAGGCGCTGCGCGACGGTTTTTTTCACGCCGACATGCATCCGGGCAATCTGTTCGTCGATGGCTCGGGGCGGGTCTGCGCGGTTGATTTCGGCATCATGGGCCGGCTGGACTCCGATATGCGGCGGTTCATGGCCGAGACGCTGGCGGGGTTTCTCGCGCGCGACTATCTGCGTGTGGCGCAGGTGCATTTCGACTACGGCTTTGTGCCGCGCCATCATCATGTCGAGACATTTGCGCAAGGTTTGCGCGCGGTCGGCGAACCGATTTTCGGTCTGACGGCGCGCGACGTTTCCATGGGCCGGCTGCTGGAGCAGCTTTTCGAAACCACGCGCCGCTTCGACATGCAGCTTCAGCCGCAACTGGTGCTGCTGCAGAAGACGATGGTGGTGGTGGAAGGTGTGGCGCGCCACCTCGATCCGGAGTTTGACGTCTGGGAAACCTCGCGGCCGGTGATCGAGCGCTGGATGCTGGAGCATCTCGGTCCGGAAGCGCGGTTGAAAGATGCCGCGATCAGCCTGACCAGTGTCGGGCGGCTGGCGCAGAGTTTGCCGCAACTGATTCGGGAAACCGAATTGATTGCCGCCCAAATGGCCGAAGGTGGCATTCGCCTGCATCCGGATTCGGTGCGGGCAATCGCGCGCACGACATCGCAGAACGCGCGCAATATGCGTCTGGCGCTGCTGATCGCCGCGGGGGCGGTGGCGCTGCTGGCGGTGGTGATGCTTTAGCGCGTCTGTGTCTTAGCCGAGGTCGTGCTGATCGCGGGGGCCGACATGGATGATGCCGGCATTGCAGATGGTGGGGGTATCCTCACCGAGCCGGAACACGCGCACATTGAAATCGCGGTTGGCGGTTTCGGGCAGGTTCGGCACCCGTACATTGAGGCCAGCGGCACCCATCATCTGTTCCGTGGCGAGCACGTGAAGCCGGTCAGGATCATCGCCTGCCGGAGTCAACATCACCCGCAGCCGGTCGGCCGATTTCACATTGGCCACGCAATCGCCGGTGATGGTCATTTCATCGCCCGGGCGCACATCTGCCACGTGATCGGTGGTGGAAGGGCCGTTCAGGTCCGCAACTTCACCGTTCAGCACAGTCTGTGCTTTCGCCGCGCCGGTTTGGGCGGCGCAGGCGCCACCGGCCAGTGCGACGGCAAATATTCCGGTTAATGCCAGTTTCAACATGTCTACTTTGCTCAAAACTCTGACGCTAAAGTGTACCACAAAGGCAGCATCCAAACGGTAGTGTTTTTTATTTCATGTTGTTCCCGTTGAATATTGCCCACCGCGGCGGGGCGCAATTATGGCCGGAAAATACTTTACCGGCTTTTGTTGCCGCTGCTTCCGCCGGCTTCGACGCGGCCGAGCTCGACGTCCAGCTCACCCGTGACGACCGGCTGATTGTGTTTCACGACTTTCGCCTCAAGCGCGATCTGTGCCGCAGCCCGGCAGGACGATGGTTGCCGTTGTTGCGGCGAACGCCGGCAATTTCCAGCCTGGACTTCGCCGAACTGCGCAGATTCGAAGTCGGCCGAGCCCGCCCCGGCTCGATATACGCCCGCAGGCATTCCGCAGTAACGTCATCCGACGGCACGCTCATGCCATCGCTGGCCGAAGTCATTGCCGCCGTGAAGCAGGCAAACCGGAGATTTCGCCTGTTCATCGAATTCAAAACCTCCGTCCGCCCGGGGCTGTCGGCGCCCCCCGAAGCTTTGGCGGACGCAGTTCTCGACGAGCTGCGGGCGGCAGAATTCACCAACCGTGCGGTGTTGGTTGGGTTTCACTGGGCAGGGCTCACCTATGCCAAAAAGCGCAGCCCACAGATCAAATGCTGGTTCAACACTTCAGTACGCGCCAAAGCGGGGGCCCGTGAGATCGAGAGCAAAGGCGGCGACGGATGGTTTTGCCCGTTGCCCCGCGCCACGCCGCGGGCAATTGAGCAGGCGCGCCGTCACGGCCTGGAATTTGGGGTGTGGACCGTCAATCGGCCTGCCGACATGCAGCGCCTGATTGCGGCAGGTGTAGACGGCATCTGCACCGACCGGCCCGACCGGCTGCAGCGGCTGATAGAAGTTAAACGGCCAGCGACAGCAGACGAAGCGCCGGCGGATAGGCCAGCAGGACGGCGAGGCATATAAGCCCGACAGAGCGGTGCACACGCGCTTTCATCGAAATCGGCTCCCCAAAGCCGCAAATGATTCCCCATGGCAAAACCGCCCCGCCATGGGTTCTGTTCCACGATGAGAGTCGATTAACGGCGCGTTGGCGTAGCGGTGGAGAATGCGCGATTCCGGAGAGCCATTGGTGAATGACGGCCCGTACCCAATGCGGCGAGAAGCGCCCCATTGAATGCCAGCACGTGCCCCGCGAGCATTGTGTCGGCGATGTCGGCGGTATTGCCTGCGGCCCAGGCGGCGGCGATCAGGACTATGCCCATCAGGAACAGCACTGCGCCAAGAATCGGATGTTCGTACATGATTGTTTTCCCGGTGCCGTCACCGTCGTCCAGCAAGGCTGGTGCGCGGCATTAATCGGGTTTCGATGTGCATCAGGAACGGCCGGCCGGATATTTGGTTCGCGCGTGCTTGTTCACGGTTGGGAGTGCTCTGCCGCTCTCGCCTCGTTGATTGCGCTCGTGAGGCCGAGCCGGTAAGGGAAGGCCGGCTTATTCGAGCGTGAAAATGAACGGGCAGCGGTCGGCGCAAGACAGCGGAGGCAAGGCATTTCGGCCAAAGCCAAGGCTGCCGCGCGGCTTTCGGGATCGCGATGAAGCCGAGCTGATGGCCGAAGCACGGATGCTCGACACTATCCGCGGCGTCTATGCGTCCTATGGTTTTCAGGCGCTGGAAACACCGGCATTCGAATATGCCGATGCGCTGGGCAAATTTCTGCCCGACTCCGACCGGCCCAACGAGGGCGTATTTTCGCTCAAGGACGATGACGGGCAATGGCTGTCGTTGCGCTATGATCTGACGGCACCGCTGGCGCGCCATGTTGCGGAAAATTTCCAGAATCTGCCGAAGCCATTCCGGCGCTATCAGGTCGGCACGGTGTGGCGCAACGAGAAGCCTGGACCGGGCCGTTTCCGCGAATTCACCCAATGCGACGCCGATACCGTAGGGTCGGCCGCGCCTGCCGCGGATGCCGAACTGCTGATGATGTGCGCCGATTGCCTTGAGGCTCTTGGGCTCAGGCGCGGCGACTATGCCATCCTGATGAACAGCCGCAAATTGCTCGACGGCGTATTGGAAGCCGCCGGTGTCGGGCCGGATCCGGCCAGGCGCGGGATCGTATTGCGCGCGCTCGACAAGCTGGACCGGCTCGGGGTCGCTGGCGTGCGCGCATTGCTGGGCGAAGGGCGGCGCGACGAATCAGGCGACTTCACGCCGGGCGCCGGACTGGACCGCGACGCCATTTCACGGGTGCTGGGTTTTGCCGCGCCCGGGGGAAATGCCGGGGACGCGGAAGCGGTCCTGCCAAGGCTGACCCAATCGGTCGCCGGCAGTGTGACGGGTGAGGCCGGTGCGGCAAACTTAAGCGAAATCCTCCGTATCGTGAACGCTTGCGGTTACGGCGGCGATCGCGTTCGCGTGGATTCGGGGATTGTGCGGGGGCTGGATTACTACACCGGCGCGGTTTTCGAAGCGCAACTGACATTCCCGGTGACCAATGATGCCGGTGAGAAAGTCGTGTTCGGATCGATTGGCGGCGGCGGGCGCTATGACGGGCTGGTGGCGCGGTTTACCGGCGCCGAAGTGCCGGCGACCGGCATTTCCATCGGCGTGAGCCGTTTGCTGTCGGCGCTGAAAGCGCGTTCGGGCGCGCAACCATTCGGCGCGGCGCCGCTCTGCGTTGTGCTGGTGCTGGACAAGGCTGCGGCGGCAGAGGCTTTCCGCATTGCGGCGGAATTGCGCGCCGCCGGAATTCGCGCCGAAGCCTATGCCGGAGAGGGCGGAATGAAGGCCCAGCTCAAATATGCCGACAAGCGCGGTGCGGCGGTTGCGGTTATCGAAGGCGGCGATGAGCGCGCGCGCGGCGAGATCACGCTGAAGGATTTGAACCGCGGGGCGGAACTCGCGAAGACGGCGGAGACCCGCGATGCCTGGCTGACCGAACGCCCGGCGCAGCAGACGGTGAAGCGGGACGAATTGGTCGCCTGCGCCCGCGCGATGCTGGAGGGGGGATCCCGATGAGTTGCGGATCTGCCTCGAGAATACCCCCACCCGAAATTTGCTTTGCAAATTTCGACCTCCCCACAAGGGGGAGGTTAGAATTTGGCGGTGCGTCGTGAGTAGTGACGGCAGGCGGATCGGACGGCTGGAAGAACAGGCGGCGGCGCTGATCGGCGTGTTTGCCGGCGCCGGCTATGAGCGCGCCGATCCGCCGGTGTTGCAGCCCGCCGACATTTTCCTTGACCGGTCGGGCGAGGAAATCCGCAAGGAGACATTTCTGCTCACCGATCCCGCCGGACGTGAACTGTGTCTGCGTCCCGAACTGACGATTCCGGTATGCCGGCTGCACCTCGCGCAGCGCGGCGGTTTTCCGGCGCGGATTTCCTGTCATGGCCTCGTGTTCCGGATGCGGAGCAGCGATGGCAAAGATTCCGGACAGTTTCTGCAGACCGGAATCGAATATCTGGGTGCCGGCGATCGCGCGGCAGCAGATGCGGAAGTTCTGACGCTGGCGGTCGAGGCGGTACGTGCCGCCGGGCTGGAAAGTTTTTCGGTGCATATCGGAGATGCATCGCTGTTTGCCGGTCTGTTCGACGTGTTGCCGGTTCCGGCGGCCTGGCGTGCGCGCCTGAAACGTCATTTCCGCCGCCCCGAGGCATTCGCGCGTCTGATGCAGCGCCTGAGCAAGGGCGAAGCACCGGCGGGCAGCGGCTATCTTGCGCATCTTGGATCGGCGGATGAGGACGAAGCGCGCCATGCGTTGTCGGGGCTGCTCGATCTGATGGCCGGAACCGGAGCAGGTGATGTTGCCGGGCGGACGCGTGAGGAAATCATTGAGCGGCTGATGGAGCAGGCGGCCGAGGCAGCATCGCTGCAACTTGACCGCAAGGCGCTGTCGGTGATCGAGGAAGCACTGGCGATCTCCGGACCGGCGGAGAAGAGTCTCGCCGGGCTTGCAGCGCTGCTGAAACGGCACGATGTGGCGCTGGAGGGTCCGTTGGGCGCCATGGCGGCGAGAGTGGATATTCTGCGCCGGCTCGGGCTGCCGGATGAAGCGGTGCAATTCGCGCCGCGTTTTGGCCGTGACCTCGATTACTACACCGGCTTCGTGTTTGAGTTCTGGGGCCGCGCGGCTGATGGTGCGCTGCAGATCGCCGGCGGCGGCCGCTACGATTCGCTGCTGCGGACGCTTGGCGCTTCTGGCGATGTTGCGGCGGTCGGCTGCGCCATTCGCGACGAGGCGCTGCTCGCCGCGCATGACTTCACCAAAGGAGAGGTGACATGGGCGCGGCGTTGAGTTTTGCGCTGCCCTCCAAGGGACGGCTGCACGAACAGGTCGCGGGGTTTCTCGACGATGCCGGATTGAAGGTGATCACGGCGGCACGCGATTACCGCGCGACGCTGTCGGGCGAGTCCGGCGTCGAAATCAAGCTGATGTCGTCGGGTGAAATTGCCGGCGCGCTGATGGCGGGCGACGTTCATTTCGGCATTACCGGCGAGGACCTGATCCGTGAGACGATTCCGGATGCGGTCCATACGGTGGCGCTGCTCCAGCCTTTGGGATTCGGCTTTGCCGATGTCGTGGTCGCGGTGCCGCAGGCGTGGATCGACGTGTCCACCATGGCGGAACTCGATGATGTGTGTACGGCCTTCCATGCGCGCCACAAGCACCGCCTGAGGATCGCGACCAAATATCTGTCGCTGACGCGCGGGTTTTTTGCCGCGCACGGAATTTCCGATTACCGCATCGTCGAAAGCCTGGGCGCGACCGAAGGTGCACCTGCCGCCGGGGTCGCCGAGGCGATTGTCGATATCACGACGAGCGGTGCGACTCTCGCCGCGAACGGATTGAAGGTGCTGAATGACGGCGTGATTTTGAAGAGCCAGGCACAATTGGCGGCGTCTCTCAAGGCAGAGTGGAGCGCGCCGGCGCTGGAAGTGGCGGGGCGGATCTGCGCACGCATTGCGGCGCGGGAACTCGCACGCAACTCCTATTTGTTGCGCGGGTCGTTTTCGCCCACGGATGGAAGATTGCGCGCGCGGTTTGCCCATGCCGGCTTTTGCGTCATCGAAGGGCGGGATGGTGCGCCGCTTCTGCTGTGCCGCCGGGAAGAATTGTCGCGCGCGGTGGCGCTGTTGCGCACGCATGGCATCCGCGGAGCCGTGGCGGCAGAGCGGGTGGATTACGTCTTTGACGAAACCAATCCGCCGCTGGCGCGGCTACTCGCCGCGATCGAGAAGCGAGAAACGAGAAGCGAGACGCGAGATTAGCTGAGCGGCTTCTATTTGTTGAGTTCCCTGGCCAGCCGCTCCCACGAGCGGGCGATGGCGCGGAATGCCTGCGCGATTTCCGGATCATGGCTGCGGGTCGCGAGTTCCTCGGCTTCGCGTGCGCGGGAGAAATAGCGTTCGCGCCGCTGTTGTGGGGTTTCTTCGGTCGACATTGTGTGGAAACGCTGCCCGCGATTTGTTGAATAATCCGTCGTCAGCAGATTGGTTCCAAAAAGAGCCAGGGGTCCGGCTGCGGAACAATTGCGCATTTTTGGATGCCGCGCCCGGCTGCGGCTGGGCCGCACCCGTCACGCGTCGCAATCAAATGATTTCGTGGGCCTCCGAAAAGCCGTCGCGAGCCTTAGCCACTTCAATACCGTTTTCAGATTACCCGGCCGGTCCCGGTTGGCCACCGCTGCCGCCCGATCCATAGCCACTCTGGCCTGCACAACGCACTCGTCCGCGCGCTGGTTAAGCTCTTCCTCCACGTCTGGCAAATCGGGTTACTCCGGGGCCAGAACCAAACATGGTGACCAGCGGCCCCAATAAAGGAGGGGGAGGACCGCACGATTTCGGGAGCGGCTACCCTGCCGAACCGGGGCGTGCTGCACAACGGCGGCTTTGTATAGAGCGCAATCCGGCGAAGTGTGAGCGGTTCGCCGACAGATTGCGCGACAATCAAAGGAATTTAGAGCGTGATCCGATTCCATTTAAGCGGATCACGCTCTATCCGTTATTCGCCGCTGGCGACGATGCGGTGGATCGAGACCACGTCCCGCACCGGGAATTCCAGTTGTTTGGGCGGATTGAACTGTTCGAGCACGATTTTGGTGGCGGTTCTTTTCGCCAGGCGTTTGATCAGCGCCAGCGGCGGTTCGCCTTCGGCCGGCGGTTTGAGCTGGACCAGGACATAGGCGCCGGCATTCACCGGCTTCCCGGGATGAACAAAAATCATTTCGCCGGGATGATAGCGCGGTTCCATGCTGGTGCCGATGACATAGGTCGCGTAACCGCTCGGCGCGCCCGACAGTGCCGGCGGGCGGGTGACATAATCGACGATTTCGCCGTTCCACTGCGATTTGCCTTCGCCTCCGCCTTCGCCGACGCCCATGACCGGGATGCGGTCGGTGCTGTTGATCGGAGGCAGGGGCATATAGCCTGGCCGCCGGCCCGGACGCGCGGGTGCTGCGGTTCCGCGCAGCATATCGGGATCGACGCCGACGAGTTCCGCCAGTTTCTCGCGCGCCTGTTCGGGCAGCACGGCGGGGATTCCGCGTTCGAAATATTGCTGCAGATAGGCGTGATTCCGGCCGATCCGCTCCGAGGCTTCCTTCATCGAAAGCCTCTGTTCGGCCAGTCTCACCCGCAGGAATTCGCGCACATCCATCGAATCACAGACTAAACGGAAAGCACCTATTGCGCCAGTAGGATTATACCTCTTGTCACGGCAGGAACAGTCCTATAATATGCCGCCATTGACAGGGAGAGAAGAACGACATGGCATCGCAAACAGCATTTGTGCGGCAAGCTGCGCACCTGAAGGCACGTAGCCCGGCGGTGGTCGAATTGCCGCTGCCGGCATTGGGGCGCGCCGCCGACCCGGGGTGGCGTCAGGTGGCGCTGGACAGGATTTTGAGCCGGCGCGTGCGTCCCTTTGTCGGACCGGTGGAGGTGAGTTTGACCTTTCGCGACGGCCGGGCGCGGCGGGTGATCGGGGATCTGCCGAATGCCTGTCTCGAAGTACTGATCGCCTCACGGCTGATTGCCGCCGCGGATTCGGCGGTGTTGCGGCGGCTTCAGCTGGCCTGGGGGCCGGTCGGCGGCGTGCGGGTCGAGATCCGCCCATTCGAGGAGGGCAGGGCGTGAACCCGGGGTCGAGGCACAATCGAAATGAGCAGAATGTTGGCTACGGTGGCGACGCGCCGGAGTTTCGCCAACGCGGGACAGCGGTGCAGAACATCCGGGTCGACCGGCTGGAGTGGCTGTTAGGGCACGGGCACATTGACGTGGCGCAGCACGGCGCCGGGCGGCGATTGCAGCGCGACCACGAGCTGGCGGCGATTGGCGGTTACGCCTTGCCGCCGGCCTGTGCGGCTTCCCCCCGGGGCGGCGGATTCAACGCGCGATCGTTTCCCACCGACATCAAATGCGATGCGATCCGGCGGATGAACGCGGCGCGGGCGCATGTGGGTGGACTCGGTTTTCGCATCCTGGAACTGGTCGTGCTGGAGAATGTCGCGATGCATGACGCGGCGCGCCGGCTCGGGGAACCGGTATCGAAGCTCCCGCTGGCCCTGAAAGTCGCGCTGGATTCATTGGCCGGCTTCTACCGCCTGGCATAATGGCCTTCGTCACGGCCGCATCCCACGCGGGCGAATCGCCTCTGGCGATTCGTATTTCCCGCGTGGGGCCCCGAAGCGGCGCTCAGGTTTCCAGGTCTCCCGGTTCAACGAATCGCATCTCCGTCCTCCCAATGCTCCGTGTAAGGAACCCGACGGCAGTTTTGTTCGGGCGCGTGCCGAATTGATGGGAACTTGGGGCGGTGATTGCCGTTATTGGGGCCGTTCGGGGATCGCCTGGAGGGCGTCATGGTGCGCAGGTTTTTGGCCGGTGCCTTTGTGATTCTGCTTGCGGGCTGCGGCACGTTGCGCCCGGCCACCGACACGGCTCCCCTGGCGCAGGCACCAATGCCGCCCGACCATTACATAGTGTTTTTCGCCCCACGCACGGCGCAGCTCGCGATTGACGCACAGGAGATCGTGCGTGAGGCCGCAGCCGCAGCAAAACTGCGCAAGGCGTCGATGATTGAAATTGCGGTCCCACCCGCCGTCCCCGGCGGGGCCAGTGTGGTGGAGGAGCGTTACACCGCGATTCAGAACATCATTTCCGCGGCCGGCACCCCCGGGCTTTACAAGCGTGTCGTCCTGACCAGCGATGCAATGACATTGCCGGGCGCCGTTGACCGCGCCGAAATCAGGCTGGTGCAATAGGTACGCTGGCGCGCCGACAATTAATTGATCGTTAAGTCGGGAACCGCACATTTACGGTCGCGTTATTCCGCCAACCAAGGGCTAAAGGTCGGCCGCAAAATGGATCAAAAACACGCCGAATGGCTGTTGCAGGCGGAATTCTGCCGTCAAATGGCGGAACGATCCGCGGTTCCCGATCGAAAGGTTGTTTGGCTGAACCTTGCAAAGCAGTGGCTCCTCCTCGGTGAGAGCGGTGCTGTGCTGGCCGAGGCCACGAAATCGGCACGGTTCGGTTCCTGAAATTCGGCAGCCTTTCCGCTGTTTATCCGTACACGAAGTTCGCCGGCAATTTTGCCGCACAAGTTTCTCCGGTTCCACGCGGTTTCTGCTTGCGCGGAAATGGCCACCTATATTAAGCCGCAAGTACGGGGGGCCTTCGTGGGACAGACACGGTGGCCGGGGACGAAGAAAAGATCGCAGGCTTTCTTACGCGGGCAGAGGAACTGCGCGCTGTCGCCGCGCGCATGAACTCTGCGGAGGCCAAAGAGTTGCTGCTCAATATCGCGCAGGATTATGTTCGCCTGGCCCGCGCGTTGGAGAAGAAGACGCAGAAAAGCTAAGGTTTTATTCGGCTGGTTGGGTTGGCTGCACGGGCTGCGCAGCCGGTTCGCTGCTTTCCTGCTGCGCGGTGGGGGGAATGAGCGCCCGCCAGTTCATCGCCAGCCTCAGCCACGATGTCTTCATATCCATGGTCCGGGCTTCGCGGAACATGCGGTCGCAATAGTCTGCGATAGTCCGGTAATATTCGAATTTGTCGCTCATTTAGCAGGGACAACGCCGCCAAATACGGACCGGTTCCCAAGTCTGAACAACCTGTTAACCGGAATATTGCTGCCGTCAGCCGTTCGGCCGGGTGGCCCTGCAATGCCCAAGGGGAAAGCTGCGGCGGGCCGTAGCGATGACCGCGGTGCAGACAACCGCGACTGCGGCGGCATGAGCGGCGAGATCGGCCACGGTGACATCAAAGGGATGCCAGAATTGCAGTGCGGCGGCGGCAAGGGCGGCAACTCCGATGCCGGCGCAGGCGGTGGTCCTGACCGGATCGAGCCAGGCGGCTGAGCGCTTGAGGGCGAGCCACAGACCCGCCGACAGCGGAATGCTGAAGCCGACAATGAACATGAAGCAATCCGCCGACGGGCCGAGGGTCAGCCCATTGGTTCCCGTCACCAGCCAGCTGCGGTAACAGCCATAACCGCTGCTCAACAGCCAGATCGCGAGGAACGGCAGCGGCAACACGGCCCATTCGCGCCGCCGGTCGGGAACCGCGAGCATGAAGGCTGCGGCGATGCCGGCGATGCCCGTCAATGTGGTCGCGGCGAGTTCTACGGCAAAGCGCGAATCGGTAAGACGCGCAAGCATCAGCGGCCAGGCCTGGGTTAACCATGCTGCGGCGGCAACGAGCAGGAGACAGGCCAGCACAAAAGCCGCAGCGCGGGAGAGCGGCGGCCGCGACGGTCTCACCGGCTGCAAGCGGCCGGACAGTGTTTCGATCAGATCCTGCGTGGTATTCACGGCTTCTCCAGCAGTTTACGCAAATTGCTCAGGGCGCGATGGGTCGATACCTTCAGCGCGGTGACCGACATACCGGTCAGGGCGGATGTTTCGGCGAGCGATTTTTCTTCCAGTTTCAGCATGGTAACGGCCTTACGCTGTCCTTCCGGCAATTGGCTGACCGCCTCGCGTAAGAGCTTTGCCTCGGACTCCTGCTCCATCGGGTTCGTTTCATCGCCGGCAAAGGTTTCGTGTTCGGGGGATAAAAATGTTTCCCGCGCAGATCGGCGAATCTTGACCCGCAGGCGGTCGGCGATACGGCGTTTGGCGACCGCCATGAGCCAGGGTTTGAACGGGCGCACCGGATCATAGGTGTGCCGGATCGCGTGCAGCGTCAGCAAAATGTCCTGCACCGCATCTTCCACCTCGTCGCGGGCCCGGAACCGTGCCGAGGCAATATTTCGCAGCCAGGGCAGGACGGCGTTGAGCAGGTCGCGATAGGCCGCCTGGTCGCCCTGTTGCGCGCGCGCCATCAGCGCGTCCCAATCATGCGTCTTGAGTGGTGGGCCGGCAAAATTCATGGCCGCGAGATTACCGCGAAGCCGGACGCGATAGCGCGGAAATTCGGCATCTGCTCGCGTAACCTTTTGCGGCGCGCCCGCGAACCTGATGTCATTCGGTCCCGACCGGGACAGTAAGAGGAGACGTCGATGAACCGCATGACTGCCGTTACCGCCCTGTCGTCCGCGATCGGGCTTGCCGTTGCGCTTTCGGCCCCGTTGCCGGCGGCATCCGCCGAAATGCCCCAGATCGTCAAAGACAATATGGCGCGGATGGCGAAAGACCATCTCGAGAAATGTTACGGCATCAACGCCGTGTCCAGGAACGACTGTGCCGAAGGGGCGCATTCCTGCGCCGGTCAGGCGACCAAGGCGCGCGACACCAAGTCCTTTGTGCTTCTTCCTGGTGGCGCCTGCGCGAAGATCGCAGGCGGCAGGACGACGGCGAGCTGACGTTTTCAGCGTGCGGCCGGCCCCCCATACCCCACAGGCCGCGCGCCAAGGGCGCAGTCCAGTTCCCGTTGACGCGGGGATTGGGCTGCGCTTCCCCCATCAGCGCCTTGTCGCCGAACAGCGCCCGGCGACGGCGTGGTTTGAAGTGCATACCGAGAATTATTTCGGCGGCGGGACGCGGCTGAAGCATCTCGATCAGATCCGCCGGGATTACCCGCTGTCGCTGCACGGCACCGCATTGTCGCTGGGCAGCGCCGAAGGTCTCGACGAGGCGCATCTGAAGCGCATGGCCGAATGTGCCGCGCGGCTGGAACCGGGATTGATCTCCGAGCACCTGTCATTCAGCCGGGTCGATGGCACCTATTACGCCGATCTGCTGCCGCTGCCGCTGACCGAAGAGGCGCTCACCGTGGTGTGCCGCAATGTGGACGCGGCGCAGGATGCGGTGAAGCGCCGTCTCCTGGTCGAAAATCCCTCGACCTATCTGCAATTCCGGCATTCGACGATCCCGGAGTGGCAGTTTTTGGCGGAAGTGGCCGCGCGCACAGGCTGCGGCATCCTGTGCGACGTCAACAATATTTATGTCAGCGCCTGCAATCACGGCTGGGACGCGCTTTCTTATCTGGATGGATTGCCGCCCGAAACAATCGGGGAAATTCATCTGGCCGGACATGCGCAATGCACGGTCGGCGATGTGAAGCTGCTGATCGACAACCACGGTTCGCGCGTAGCCGAACCGGTGTGGGACTTGTTCGATGCCGCGCTTCGCCGGTTTGGTCCGAAGCCGGTGCTGATCGAATGGGACACGGACATTCCCGAATTTGCCGTGCTGGAGGACGAAGCGGCGCGCGCGGCCCGCGCATTGCGCCGGATTCCGGAGGGCCAGCATGCCGACGCTGCTTGAGACCGAGCGTGCGATTGCCGCCGCTCTCCGCTCGGACCACTGCGGCGCGGCCGCGGAAATGATCGCGGCGGGTGGCGTGAGCGCCAATGAGGCGCTCGCCATTTACCGCAACACCTTCGTCTCCGGCGCCGTGAAGGCGCTGAGGCTGTCATATCCGGCGGTGGAGCGGCTGACCGGCGCGGAATTTTTCGCATCTGCCGCGGCCGGTTTTGTTGCCGCGGCGCCGCCCTCGAGCGGCTGCCTCGATGATTATGGCGCGGAGTTTGCCGGGTATCTCGCGCAATTGGAGACGCTTCGCGATTTGCCCTGGATCGCCGATGTGGCACGGCTTGATTGGGCGGTGAATCTTGCGCTGCACGCGGATGATGCTGTGGCGCTCGATGCCGCCGGATTTGCCGGCGCTGCCGGAATTGCGCCGGAGCGCCTTGTCCTGGTGCCGCATGTTTCGCTCAGCCTGCTCCGGCTCGATTATCCCGCCGATGCGGTCTGGCGTGCGGTGCTTGCGGACGATGATTCGGCATTGGCTGCGCTGGATGTGCATGGCGGACTATTTTTCCTGCTGGTGTGGCGCAATGCGGATACAGTTCAGGTGAGCCGGGTCAGCCAAGCCGGATTTGCGTTCCTGTCGGCGCTGTGTGCCGGCAGGACTTTCGCCGAAAGTTTTGACGTTTGCCCGGCGCCGGATCTGCCGCAGCTGCTGGCGGAGAGTTTGGCGGCCGGCCGATTTGCCGGGTTTCAGGAGATATCAA
>DASUHP010000047.1:0-50775 GCA_036273455.1 Micropepsaceae bacterium
CAAAGCGCCAGAGGCGATTTGCAGCCCGACAGTGGCCGGCGTTGCGCTTGCGCGACGCCGGACGGAGGGGGGAACTTCCGGGTTATCCGCCGACATAGTTGCATTCTTCGGCGATCTTGAGTTCGACCAGGACGTTTTCGGGGGCCGATTCCTCGCACAGCATCGAACGGTGGCCGATGCCTTTGGGGATGAACATCATGTCGCCTTCATGCATGGTGCGCACGCCCATTTCGGTTTCCCATCGCAGCGCGCCTTTGACGCAGATGATGATCTCGTGGAAGTCGATATTGCGATGCCAGAAGCCCATGTCTTCCTTGCTGCGCTTTGACAGATCGACCTTGACGGTTTTCGCGTCATAGATGCGCAGGGGTGAACCGTCGGCCTTGTTGTAATTGCTCGGCTGGAATTTCGGGTCGAAAATATTCAGCATCCGGAACAGATCGGCATTCTCGGACACGCCGGCATTGTTGACCGGCGGCTCGTCATGCAGCAGCACGACATTCTTGCCGTTGATGGTGACGAGTTCGCGATATTTCTGCGTGGTCATTCCGGTTCCTTCCCTGGTGGATTTCGCAAAATACATTCAAGAATTCGGGGCGGCGTCGCCGGCAGCAGGACATCCTTGCTGCCGAGCGCATCGGCGATCGCGTTGGCGATGCAGGCCGGCACGCTCATGCAATTGCCTTCGGCGAGGCCCTTGGCGCCGAGCGGCGTGAAAGGCGAGGGTGTTTCCATATGCATGGTCGTCATTGGCGGAATTTCGCAGGCGGTGGGCACCAGGTAATCGGCAAAATTGGCAGACTGGAAAATGCCATTCCGGTCGTAGATGAACTCTTCATACAACGCGGTGGCAAGGCCCTGGACGAAAGCACCGCGGATCTGGCCCTCCGCCAGCATGGGATTCAGCAGCGGGCCCGCGTCATGCATGGAGAAATAGCGGTCAACGTGAACGGCGCCGATGACCGGATCGATGTCGACGCCGCACATATCGAAGATGAAACCATAGGTCAGCGACGTGTTGATCCGGTCGGAATCATCCGGCGGCTGGAGTTCGGGCGGATTCCACACCGCCGTTTCGCGCAACCCCGCATCCATGCCGTCCGGCAACATTCCGGGCGACCAATGCGCGGTGCCGGCGGCGCGGCCGAATGACAGCGCGTTGTCGGGATTGCTGCGGCTCCGCACGTTGCCTTCAACAAATTCGATATCGTTGGCAAGGATGTTGAGCTGTTTTGCCGCGATGCGGGCAAGCTTGTCGCGCACGCGCCGGGCCGCGAGGTGGACGGCAACGGCGGCGCCCGGCGTGAAGCGGCAGGAATAATTGCCGCTGGCAATCGACCACTGGTCTTTCGCGGTATCGATTTCGAGATTGACTGAAATGTCATCCGGGTTCAGCCCGAGCTGTTCGGCGACGATCTGCGAAATCGCGGTTTCGTGGCCCTGTCCCTGGACCGGGACGTCAGCGGTGACGGAGACGGCGCCGAGCGGATCGACACTGATGGTGGCCATGGAAATGGCGCCGCTTTTCGGTCCCGCCTTTTCGCGCGCCGCCGGCGACAGCAGGGTGGAAAGGTAACCCATATTCGACATGCCGGGTTCGACGACCGCGGCATAGCCGATGCCATAGCGCCGGCCGGCGGCACGGGCCGCGTCGCGCCTCTGTTGCAATTCCTCGAGGCGACCGTCGGATGTTGCGATGTCGATGGCGCGGCGGTAATCGCCGGAATCGTAAAGCGCCCCCGCCGCTGCGCGATAGGGAAAGGCCTTTGCGGGTATCAGATTGCGCCGGACGACATCCAGCGGATCGAGTTGCAGTTCCTCGGCGATGCGCTGCACCAGCCGTTCGAGCGCGAGATACAGCTGCGGTCCGCCAAAGCCGCGGATCAGCGCCGCGGGCGCCTTGTTGGTCAACACGATGCGGTTGGTAACGGCAAGATTGGGAATGTCATAGGCGCCGGTACTGGCGCCGTGCATGCGATAGAGCGGGCCCGGCATCGGCGCGCGCAAATAGGCGCCGTAATCTTCGATCTGCTCGAGGCGCAGGCCAAGAACGCGTCCGTCGCGCATGACGGCGGCTTCGGCAACGGTGATGCGGTTTGGTCCCGAACTCGCGGCGGTGAGATGTTCGAGGCGATCCTCGACCCATTTCACCGGCTTGCCGGCGATGCGCGAGGCCAGCGCCATCAACACGATATAGGGAAAGACCGACAGCTTGATCCCGAAACTGCCGCCGCTGTCCGCCGGCGTGCGCAGGCGCAATTTGTTGCCGGGAATGCGCAATGCGCGCGCCATCACCGGATGGGCACTGAACGGTCCCTGGAAATTCGACAGCACGTCATAGCTGCCGTCGCCGGAGCGGTATTCGGCAGTCACCACGAAACATTCGAGCGGGGTGAAGGAATTGCGCGGATAGAACGTGGTCAGTTTGACGATTGCATCGGCTTCGGCGAAGGCGCGGTCCGGTTCGCCATAGACAAAATGGCGCGGTCCGATCTCATTGCCAAGAACGCCGTCATGCAGCCGAGGCGCGTTGGCATCGAGCGCCTGCAGCGGATCGATCACCGCGGGCAGCGGCTCATATTCGATATCCACCAGAGCCGCCGCATCTTCGGCGCGATAGCGATCTGTCGCCAGCACCACGGCGACGGGTTCGCCGAAATAACGCACGCGCTCCGAGGCGAGCGCCCATTGCGTCACCGGTTCTTTGATGGCCAGAAGAAACGGATCGGAAAGCCGGCGAATATCGGCCCCATCGATGACGCAGTGCACGCCGGGAAGTGCGAGCGCGCGCGATTTGTCGATCTTCCCGATGCGCGCGTGCGCGTGCGGCGAGCGGATGACATGCGCGGTAATCGTTCCCGCCGCAACCGGAACGTCATCGGTGAAACGGCCTCGCCCGGTCAGCAGCGCAAAATCTTCTTTGCGTTTTATCGCGCGGCCGAGGAGGGTCATTCAGGTCCGTTTGGGGGGCGGGAGGCCGAGGTCGTTCCAGCGTTTGAGAACTGCGTTGCGATCGGCGTCGGCCGGCCAGACGGTGGGCGGGAATCGCGCGCCGCCGAGGTCGGGATCGGGATCGTAATCCAGATTCATGGTCGCATCGATCAGTACACGGTTCCATTTGCCGGTGCCGAACAGGGCCGCATTGCGATCGCGCCGGCGGGTCGACGGATCAAGCCCCATGCCGAATGTCGCCGGCATAATGACAATGTCGTTTTCACCGGCATTTACGCGGTGCGCAATCGCCCAATCCACCGCGGCGTAATCGTGGATGTCGATATCGTCGTCCACGACAGTCACATGCTTATAGCGGACGTGACCGGCTGAACTGCCCCACAACGCATTTGCCGCCTGTTTGGCCTGGCCGCGATAACTCTGCTGCATCTGCACGACGACATTGATGCCGGCCTGAACCGGAGGACACCACACCCCCGTGACGCCGGGCACTCCCGCACGATCGAGCACATTCCACGCCGTCGCCGAACGCATAATCGAGCTGCAGATCGCATTCTCGGAATAGCTGCCGGGCAGCGAACCTTCGATGCAGCCGCGCATGATCGGATCGTCCCGGTGCGTGATGCAGGTGACGCGGATCGCGGGCTTCGGCGCGCGGTCGCCGGCGACATAGCCGGTGAATTCCGCGAACGGACCTTCCATGACGTAACTCGAGGGTTCGAGTCCGAGCATGCCTTCGATGACGATTTCCGCGCTCGCCGGAACCAGCAGGTCGGAACTTTCGCATTTGACCAGTTCCACCGGCTGACCGCGGATCGCGCCCATCACGTCATATTCGCTGATGCCTTTGGGCACCGGTTGTCCGGCGCAGAAGCCCAGCGCTTCTTCCCAACCGATCACGCAGGCGATCGGCATTTCCTTCGCGCCCTGCTGCTGCCAGGCTGTGACATGCTGACCGATATGCTGCGCGCGCCACATGAGAATGGGGATCACATCCGGTCCGGCAACCATGCCGCGGTAGATTCCAACATTGGGAATGCCGGTCACCGGATCCTTCGTGACGATGGCCGCATAGGTCAGGATATAGCGGCCGCCATCGACGCGATTCCAGTACGGCACCGGAAATTGCTGAATGTCGATGTCCTTACCCTTGATGATGTTCTGCTTCACCGGGCCAGTCGGGACGATTTTGGGCGGCAGGCGTTCGTTCAGCACGGTGCGGCCGAGCTTCACCAGCTCGCGCGGATGGGTATTGGCCGGCATTCCCATCATCATCGAAACCCGGTTGTAACTGGATAATCCGCACCCGAACAATTTGCCGCAGCGGCTGTCGCGCTTGTTGTAGTCCTTGATATTGCTGAACAGCAGCGCCGGTCCGTCGCCCGCGCCCTGGGCCAGCCGCATGATGGTGCCGAGTTCGATATTCCAGTCGACTTCGGCGGTGATCTCCTTGAACTCGCCGGCCGCTTTCAGGGCCGCGATCCAGCCCCGCAAATCGCCAAATGCGGCAGGCTCCCGTTTCAGCGTCATGCACAACTCCAATGCCAATGCGGTTCCCTAGCATGGCGGCAAAGGGCTTTCACAGAAATTTTGTGTATGATAGCCAGCGGTTAAGCCGAATTGGGCAAACGATTTTTCGAGACGTCCGGGAGCACCCGAAATGGAGCGACGCGCTGTGCGGTTGGCGAAAACGGAAAGCCCGCGGGCGTCCGC
The DNA here is from genome assembly GCA_036273455.1 of Micropepsaceae bacterium. Lineage (GTDB taxonomy): Bacteria > Pseudomonadota > Alphaproteobacteria > Micropepsales > Micropepsaceae > CAIYRG01. The sequence continues at coordinate 4,666 of DASUHP010000047.1, forward strand.
GCCGGAGTCGCATCTCTCTGATCTGCGCAGCACCCTCGCCTGGCTGAACAGCCGCGGCGACCTGATCGAAAGCGAGCGCGAGATCAACCCCGATCTCGAACTGACCGGATTGCAGAAGCTGATGGATGGCGGCTGCCCGGCGGTGTTTGCCAATGTGAAGGGCAAGCCAAATCACCGGTTGCTGACCAATCTGTTCGGCAATATCGAGGTGATGAACCGGATGTTCGGCTGGGAATCGGACAGGGACCGCACCGTGCGGCTCGCGGCTGCGCTGAACCGCCCCTTGCCGCCGCAGGACATTCCGCAGTCCGACGCGCCCTGCCAGGAAGTCGTCATTGAGGCGCCCGGCAGCGTCAATGAATATCTTGTGCCGATCCGCCACACCGATCTGGAAACCGAACTGACCGTCGGGTCGGGCATTCGCTGTCTCAGCGGCAAAGCTTTCGGCGGCGGGACCGATGTCGGCTACAACCGGATGAATTTCCGCTGGGGCAATGTCGGGACATTCCAGGTCTCCCCCGGCTCGCACATGTGGCAGGTCTTAAGCGAGGCGCACCGCAAGCGTGAGCGCGTGCCGCTGACCTTCTGCTTTGGTGTGCCGCCGGCCTGCACGCTGCTGGCGGGCGGCGCATTCGACTATGTCATCCTGCCCTATGGCTGCGACGAATTGGGCGTTGCCGGCGCCGTGCAGGGATTTCCGGTGCGTCTGGTGAAGGCGCGCACGGTGGACGCGATGGCAATTGCCGACTCCGAGATCGTGCTGGAGGGCTATGTCGATCCGCGCGACAGGCGATTTGAAACCGCCGAAGCCGAAGCCGATCAGGTGCAGGGCCGCCACCATTTCCATCCGGAATGGGCGGGCTATATGGGCAAATCCTACAAGGCGCCGACATTCCATGTGACCGCGGTGACAATGCGCGACCCGGCATCGAAGCCGCTGATTTATGCCCTGGGCGCGCACACCCTGGATGAGCACAATATCGACACCTCGATCCGCGAAGCGGCGATGTTCGAGCTGTGCAACCGCATGCAGCCGGGCGTCATTCAGGACGTGAACATTCCCTACTGCATGACCGATTGGGGCGGCGCTATCATCCAGGTGAAGAAGCGTAACCGGCTGGAAGAAGGCTGGCAACGCAATTTCATGAGCGCGCTGCTGTCGACATCGCAGGGCATGCGCGTGGTGATCGCGGTCAGCGAAGACACCAATATCTACAGCATGGATGACGTGATGTGGGCGATCACGACGCGGGTCAACCCAAGAACCGATATCCTGAACCCGACGCCCGGTGGGCGCGGCCAGACTTTCATGCCGGCCGAACGCATGACAGCGGGTGATAAGGAATGGACGGCGTCGAATACGCGCTATGAAGGCGGCATGGGCATCGACGCCACGGTGCCTTACGGATACGAAGAGGATTTCATGCGGCCGCAATATCCGGTCGCGAACGTAAAGCTGGAAGATTTCTTCAGCAAAGAGCAGATCGAGAATGTGCGTGGCCGGATGCGAGGATGGACCGAATGGTTGGCCCGCACGGGATATTAGATGGACGCGTTTGGCGGCCACACACTGGCGATTCCATTTCGCAGCATCGCTGAATCGTTAGCATTGTTTCGCGCCCGCGACCCGCGCCGGACCGCCATCACCGATATCGACCAGAAGACCAGCATCACATTCGAACAGCTCGATCTGATCACAGGTACAATCTCAGCCGATTTGCGGCGGCGTGGCGTGCAGCGCGGCGACGCAGTGGTGCTGCTTGCCAATGAAGTGCTGGAAAAGCTTCTGCTCTGGCTCGGCGTCTGGCGCATCGGCGCGACTGTATGTCCGATCACGGTCGAGTTGAACGAAGCGCATCTGACCTTCATTGCCAATCTCGTCAAACCGAAACTGCTGCTGATCCATGATGAGCTGGGGGCAGGGATATTTGCAGGCAGCGCTTCGCCGGTCATCAGCTTTGGGCGGTGGCAGCCGAATGCACAGGATTGCGGAACGTATTTCCGATCACTGCCGCATGCCACGGACTCGTATGGCGATCGCAATGCGCCGGAAGATATTGCCGGCATGGTGTGCACATCCGGCACCACCGATCGGCCCAAAATCGTCGTCTATGACCACGGCTGTTATTGGCTACAGGGACTCGACACGATCGACATGCTCGGTTTGACCGACCATGACCGCACACTCGAATATCGCTCGTTTGGCTGGAATTCGGCACAGATCCTGAGCCTGCTTCCCTTCTTGCAGCTTGGGCTCACGCTGCATATTGCGCGCCGCTTCTCCAACAGCCGGTTTTTCGACTGGATTCGCGATTACCGCATCAGTTTCGCGGCAGGAGTTCCGGCGGTCCTGAACATGCTGCTCAACCGGCCCTCAGGGGACCGCCCCGACACCCCGTCATTGCGCCTGATGAGCTGCAGTTCGGCGCCGCTGGCGCCTGAACAATGGGCACAATTCGAAAACCGTTATGGCATCACGCTCCTGCAACTCTATGGCATGTCGGAAGCGGGCTGGATTTGCGGCAATACGCATTACAAGCGGCGCAAGGGAACGGTCGGTCCGCCTGCCATTCACCAGGAATTCGCAATTGTCGATCCGAATGGCCATCCATGTCCGGCAAATGTCGAAGGAGAAGTGACCGTCGGCGGGCCGCAAACATCGATCGGATTGTTGCAGGACGACGGAGTGATTGCGCCAGTCCGTGGCCGGCGCTTCAAGAGCGGCGATCTCGCGATCATGGACGATGACGGTTTCGTCCGCATCACCGGGCGCACCAAAGATCTGATCATTCGTGGCGGGATCAATGTGTCGCCGGTTGAAGTGGATGCGGTCCTGCTCGCCCATCCAGCGCTGTCCGATGCGGCGGCGCTTGGCGTCCCGGATCCGGTCTATGGCGAGGAAGTGATTGCCTGCGCAGTGTTGCGGCCGGGGGCATGGGAGGACGAGGCGGCGATCCTTAACTATTGTGCCGGCCATTTACCGCCGGCAAAACGGCCAAAGCGGATTCTGTTTTTGCCCGAACTGCCAAAGAGTGACCGCGGCAAAGTGCTGCGCGACCGGTTGCGGGAAGAGTTTCTGCAACGCGAACAGTTGTCGCAGGTGCGTTCTTAGTCAAGCCAACGTGATTTTCGGACCTCTTGGGCAGTTTCCACGTTCATCCTATGGTTTGCCATGGCCATTTTTCGCGCACTCACGCTGGGAATTTTGCTTGCGGCTTTGGGACAGGCCGCGATGGCAAAGAACACTGCTGTTGCGCAGAAATCCGGCCCACCACATCCGGTCGTGCTGGAACTTTTCACCAGCCAGGGCTGCAGCGATTGTCCGGCCGCCGATAAACTCGTGACGGAACTGGCACAACGGCCCGATGTCATCGCGCTGTCGCTCCCGATTACTTACTGGGACATCCTCGGCTGGAAGGACACCTTCGCCACGGACGCCAACACCCGCCGTCAGAAGTCCTATGCACGGGTGATGAACCGTTCGGGGGTGTATACCCCGCAGATGATCATCGACGGGCAGCTCGACGTGGTCGGCAATCAGCGCGACCGTGTGATGCAGGCGGTTGCCATGCGCAGCACCACGTCGGGGCACCAGGTGGAAGTTCCGGTTCTTCTGCACCGCACCGTCAACCGGATTGAAATCGCGATTGGGAAATCGAAGCATACGCCGAAAGACGCGGCAACCATCTGGGTGATGCGCACGCTCGGACAGGGTTCGGTGAATATCGGCGACGGCGAAAACCGCAATCGCCTTCTGACCTATACCAATGTCGTTCGCGATCTGCAGCGCGTGGGCGAATGGAAGGGTCAGGCGATGAAAATCGATGTCCCCGTCAATCTGACGAAGGTGCAGTATGACGGTGTCGTTGTGGTTCTTCAGGCGCAGGATTTTGGCCCCGTGCTGGGGGCCGCGGCGTTAAGCCTTTCGGACGTTCGCGCCGTCAAAGCTGTAGCCAGACCTTAACATTCCATTAGCCAAGTCGGTACATTCCGTACACGCGGATTTATCCACGTTTCTCTTTTGTTAACAGGCTCTAACTATCTTCGCTCTGCGGAAAAGCAGGGGGAAGCCGGAGTTGCGTTGCGGCCTCGAACTGGAGAGTGAAACCCAGGACGCCGGTGTCGACGACACCGAACAGCCCGATGCACTGCGCGCCATCCTTCTCGGCGCCCAAGCGGTAGCCTTTGACTGGTCAGTGTCCGCTGGCCGTATCTGCTGGGACGTCGCCCGGATCGGCGGGCATGACACGGTGGAATATGTCTGCGTGGATCACTTCGGCCCGTTTCGCGCGCTCCTCGATCGCGAAGGGTTGCGGCGTTTGAAGCATCTGACCGAAGAAGCATTCCCGCAGAATCCCTCGTTCAATTTGCACTTCTTCGACGGTACAGGTGCCACGCGACGCTGGTTCGAAGTCGCAGCGCTGAGGATACCCGGGGCTGATGGCCGCGCCGACAAGATCAAGGGCGTGATCCGCACAACGGGGACCGGCGCACTGGCGGACCAGTCTCTTGCCACAATTGTCCTGCGCGATGAACTCACGGGGCTGCTGAGCCGGCCGCAATTGCGCGAGGAATTATCGGCGGTCATAAGTCAGGCGGCCGAGAAGGGTGAAAGTTACGCATATCTGGTCGCGTCCATCGACCAACTGGGGATCATCAACCAGATCCATGGTTATGAGGCAGCCGACGAGGTGATCGCGACCGTCGGGCAGCGCCTTGGTCAGGCGCTAAGGACCGCCGACCTCATTGGCCGGACTGCCGGAAACAAGTTCGGTATTTTGCTGAAACTCGAAACGCCGGTGGACCTCGCAGGCATCACATCGCGGTTGCACGAGGCGGTGAACGCAAAGCCGGTGATGACGCTTGGCGGATCAGTGGTCGCGACGATTTCCATCGGCGCGGTCCTGGCACCGCAGCACGCCACGAATGCCCCAGAAGCGATGCAGCGGGCCGAAGAAGCGCTTGCCAAAGCCCGAAATTTTGGCCGCAACGGATTTGCCCTTTACGCGCCCTCGGCGCAGCGCGATTCGGAACGCCGCAAGCTGATTTCGGCAGGCGATGAAATTGTCGGCGCGCTCGAGGACAACCGGGTGCTGTTTGCTTTCCAGCCGATCGTCCGGGCGAAATCGCGCGAGACCGAATCCTATGAATGCCTGCTGCGGATCCAGCGTGCCGATGGAAGCATTCTGCCGGCAAAGGATTTCATCCCTGCCGCCGAGGCGCTCGGCTTGGTCCGACTGCTCGACCGCCGGGCACTGGAAATGGCCATTGCTGAACTGTATCGCAACTGGAAACTCAAACTCGCGGTGAATGTCTCCGCGACGACCGCAAATGACCGCGCCTGGTTGATCTCATTCATCAACTATGTGCGCGAGCACCGAAAGGTTGCGAATCGCCTGACGATCGAGCTGACGGAGACCGCGGCGCTGCACTGCTTCGAAGAAAGTGCACGCTTCATTTCGCGCCTGCGTGATCTCGGTTGCCGGATTGCCATCGACGATTTCGGCGCCGGTCACACATCATTCCGAAATTTGCACCAGATGCGGGTGGATGCGGTGAAAATTGACGGGTTGTATGTCGAACATCTCAGCCAGTCCGCGGAAAATCAGCTCTTCGTCCGCACGCTTATCGATCTCGCGCGCAATCTGCGGGTGGAAACCGTCGCCGAATGGGTCAGTTCGGAGCAGGACGCCGCACTACTCGATCAATTCGGCGTCGATTATTTCCAGGGCCATCATTTCGGGCGACCAGAAATCTTTCCGTCCTGGAGCGCACAAACGCCGGTCACCGCCGCGGCCTAGTAGCGAGGAACAAGAAACGAGATAAAATCTCGTTTCGTGCGTCTATTTTCTCGCTCGTGTTATTTGCGTTGGGCGAGTTCGGCGAGTTGACGCCGCATCGCCTCCACCTGATCCTTTAACTCATCGATTTCGTCTTTGCGCGGCGCAGGCGGGCTTTGCGGCTCGGGTTTATCCGTCGTGCGGGCGTTTGATGCCGCCTGTCCTTCGGCGCCAAAACCTCCCATCCCGCCGAACGGGGAAAACATCCGCATTGCGCGGTCGAACATCTGCAGATTTTGCCGCGTGAGCTGCTCGAAATCGCGATACCCCAGCTTGCCTCCCAGCGCGTCGGCGAATTTCTGCCGCAGCTCGTCCTGATTTTTGGCAAAGCTGTCCATCGACAATTCGAGATAGGACGGAACGAAAGCCTGAAGGCTGTCGCCATAGAAACGGATCAGCTGGCGCAAAAACTGGATCGGCAGCAGATGCTGACCCTTGTTCTCTTCCTCGAAAATAATCTGTGCCAGCACTTGCCGGGTGATATCCTCACCGGTCCGCGCGTCGCGGACCTCGAACTCAACACCCTCCTTCACCATGTCGCAAAGCTGCTCCAGTGTGATGTAGGACGAGGTGCCGGTATTGTAGAGGCGCCGGTTGGCGTATTTCTTGATGATGATCGGGTCGGCTTTTCCGTTTTTTCTGTCGCTCAAAAATCTCTTCCCGTAGCTGTTCCTTTCCGGTGACCTGATCCGCGGGCGGACGGTGTTCGGTGCTTGCTGCATTACACGGGCATCTTACCGCCGCTGTCCAGACACTATTTTGCAATGCAGCATTTTTCCGTTTACCAATGCCTGAAACGAAGCAGAGAGAGTTCATTGAATGGATGTGGTGATCGCTTCCGGCGCCAGGACCCCGGTGGGGTCATTCAACGGCGCCTTCGCCAATTTGCCGGCCCATGACCTTGGCGCAGTAGCGATCGGGGCGGCGCTCGAGCGCGCCAAAGTCGCGCCGGATGAGGTCTCGGAGGTCATCCTGGGTCAGATCCTGACCGCGGGTCAGGGGCAAAATCCCGCGCGTCAGGCGGCAATGAAGGCGAAAATCCCCGTTGAAACGCCGTCTTATCTGGTAAACCAGCTATGCGGCTCGGGCTTGCGGGCGGTCGCACTGGGGTATCAGGCGATCAAGAATGGCGACGCGGAAATCATCGTCGCGGGTGGTCAGGAATCCATGAGCATGGCGCCGCACGCTGCGCACTTGCGCAACGGGCAGAAAATCGGCGCCGTGCAATTCGTCGACACCCTGATTCACGACGGGCTGACGGATGCTTTTCACGGAATTCATATGGGCATCACCGCCGAAAACGTCGCCCGCGAATATCAAATCACCCGCGAAGAACAGGATCGCTTTGCTGTTGCATCGCAGAACAAAGCCGAAGCGGCGCGCAAAAGCGGAAGGTTCAAGGACGAGATTGTTCCGGTAACGGTGGCCGAACGCAAGGGCGTGCGTGTGGTCGCGGACGACGAATATATCCGCGAAGGCGTGACCTATGAGGCGATCGCCACTTTGCGTCCCGCATTCGACAAAAGTGGCACGGTGACGGCGGCCAATGCCTCCGGCATCAATGACGGCGCAGCGGCGCTGGTGATGATGAGCGGCAAGGAGGCCGAAAAGCGCGGGGTCGATGTGCTCGGGCGCGTTGTGGCGTGGGCGAGTGCCGGCGTTGATCCGAAACTGATGGGAACCGGGCCAATTCCGGCATCGCAGCAGGCGCTGAAAAAGGCCGGTTGGAGCGTTTCAGACCTCGATCTGATTGAAGCCAATGAGGCCTTCGCGGCCCAGGCCTGCGCCGTCAACCGCGCGCTCGCCTGGGATACGGCGAAAGTCAATGTCAATGGCGGCGCGATTGCCATCGGCCACCCGGTCGGCGCCTCCGGCGGGCGCATTCTGGTGACGCTGCTGTATGAGATGCGCCGGCGAAACCTGAAGAAGGGCATCGCAACCATGTGCATCGGCGGCGGCATGGGTATCGCCGTTTGCGTCGAGCGGTAAGGGCAATCATGCGGCGGATCGCGATTGTCACCGGGGGAACGCGCGGTATTGGCGCCGCAGTGTCGGTTGCGCTGAACGAATCGGGCTGCGAGGTGATCGCGAATTATGCCCGCGACGATGCGAAGGCGCAGGCCTTTGCATCCGAAACCGGTATTGCGGCGCGCAAATGGGATGTTTCGGATTTCGAATCCTGCGTGACAGCAGTGAAGGCCGTCGCTGAGGAGTTCGGGCCGGTCGATATTGTCGTCAACAATGCCGGCATCACCCGCGACGCGACCATGCGCAAAATGAACCGTGATGCGTGGGACCAGGTGCTCGACACAAATCTGGGCGGCTGCTTTAACATGTGCAAGGCGGTGTGGGACAGCATGGTCGCGCGCAATTTCGGCCGTATCGTGAATATCGGGTCGATCAATGGTCAGGCCGGACAATATGGGCAGGTGAATTACGCCGCCGCAAAATCGGGCATTCACGGGTTCACCAAAGCACTGGCGCAGGAAGGCGCCGGCAAAGGCATCACGGTGAATGCGATTGCGCCGGGTTATATCGATACCGAAATGGTATCGGCTGTGCCGGCGCATGTTCTGGAAAAAATCATTGCACGGATTCCCGTCGGCCGCCTCGGACAGGCGCGCGAAATCGCGCGCGGCGTGGCGTTCCTCGTCGCCGACGATGCGGGTTTCGTCACCGGATCGACCCTGTCGATCAATGGCGGCCAGCACATGTACTAGATACCAGAATGGCGGATCTCAACCTCGTTGAAGTTCAGAATCTGACATGCGAGCGCGCCGGCCGGCGCGTTTTTCGCAATCTCGGCTTTGCCGTTGCGACCGGTCAAGTCATGACGCTGGAGGGGCCCAATGGAGCAGGGAAATCTTCGGCACTGCGGATACTTGCGGGGCTGCTGCCGTCCGCTGCCGGTGAAATCCGGTTTCAGATGAATGGTGGCTATTCCGTCACCGACTCTGACGAACGGGCGCGGATCGTCGGCTGGATGGGCCATGCCGATGGTGTGAAAGCACAGCTCACCGTCATGGAAAATGCCGAATTCTTCGCTTCCCTTTACGGATCGCGGGTCTCGGTTGCGGGTGTCCTCGACCATGTGGGCCTGAAGCGCATGACCGGAATTCCGGCCCAATATCTTTCTGCGGGGCAGCGGCGGCGGCTTTCGCTGGCGCGGCTGATCCTAAGCAAGCGGCCGCTCTGGCTGCTGGATGAGCCACTGTCTTCACTCGATGCCGATGGACGGCGGGTGGCGGCAGAACTCATCGGCGAACATTGCGATGACGGCGGCATTGCGATCGTGGCCACGCATGAGACACTTGGTCTCGATGCGACGCGCTTTTTCATCGGTCAGCAATGAAAGCCTTTACCTCACTGCTTTACCGGGACATGCGGCTGGCCTTTCGGGCCGGCGGCGGTGCGTCGCTGGCGGCCGCATTTTTCGCTCTTGTATCGGCACTGGTGCCATTCGGAGTTGGCGCGGACCTGGCGTTGTTGGGCCGCATCGCAGGCGGTGTGCTGTGGGTGTCGGCGGCGCTTGCAGCCCTGCTGTCGCTGGACCGGTTGTTTCAGGCCGATTTTGAGGATGGCACCCTCGACGTGCTGGCGCTGTCGCCGCTTAGTCTCGAAGCGGCATCGGCAGCGAAAATTCTCGCGCACTGGATCACGACGGGCCTGCCGCTCGTCGTGCTGTCGCCGGTGCTTGGCCTGCTGCTGAACTTGCCGGCACCGGCCTTTGGCGCGCTGGTTGGTTCACTTGCGATCGGCACGCCGGCGCTCTCGGCCGTGGGGGCGATCGGCGCCGCGCTGACGCTTTCCATTCGCCGCGGTGGCCTCATTCTAGCCCTGATTGTGCTGCCTTTGATTACGCCGGCTTTGATCTTCGGCGCAGGGGCAGTGACGGGTGTATTCGATGGCACCGGACGTGGCGCATTCCTGTTTCTCGCGGCATTCTCCGTTGCCGCGGTTGGGCTTTCGCCGTTTGCCTCGGCCGCCGGAGTGCGGCTGAACGTGGGCGGCTGATTTCCCAAAATGGAGGGCTTATGAAATGGTTATGATCACTGCTCTCGCCAATCCCAAACGGTTTCTGGATGTCTCCAGAACGATCGTGCCCTGGACCTGCGCGGCCGCCGTCATTCTTCTCGGCGTGGGTTTCTACTGGTCGCTGTTTGCGACACCGCCCGATTACCAGCAGGGCCAAAGCGTGAAGATCATGTTCGTTCATGTGCCTGCGGCGTGGATGGGAATTTTCGTCTACAGCGTCATGGCGGGCGCGTCGCTGGTTGGTCTCGTATTCCGCCATCCGCTGGCCGATGTGGCCGCCAAATCCGCCGCCCCACTGGGCGCGGCGTTCACCGCGCTGGCGCTGCTCACCGGCTCGCTATGGGGGCGGCCGATGTGGGGTACCTATTGGCAATGGGGCGATGCGCGGCTGGTATCCGAACTGATCCTTCTGTTCATTTATCTCGGCTATATCGCGCTGTGGAATGCGATTGACGATCCGGGACGCGCGGCGCGGGCGGCGGCCGTACTGGCTCTGGTCGGGGCGGCCGATGTGCCGGTGATTCATTTCTCGGTCAATTGGTGGAACACGCTGCATCAGCCTGCGAGCATTCTGCGGCTCGGCGGCCCGACGATCGACAAGTCATTCCTGGTACCGCTGTTGATCATGATCGTCGGTTACACATTCCTGTTCATCTGGTTGTGGCTCCTCCGCATGCAGACTGAAATCCTGGAACGCCGGGCGCGTTCGCTGATGATGGCAAGAGGCGCCTGAAGCATGGCGGGTTTTTTTGCCATGGGCGGCTATGCCGTGTTCGTATGGCCGGCCTATGCGGTTACTGTCACGGTATTGATCGCCGCAATCATCGTTTCCCTGCAATCGCATGCGCAGGCGAAGAAAACGGTTCGTGAACTGGAAGAGGAAGGTTCAGCAACGGAGGATCACAGATGAAAAACCTGCTCTTCGTGCTACCGGTCGCCATCTTCGCCGGTCTCGCCATTCTGCTGTATGTCGGTCTTTTCCAGGGTCCACCCTCAGCATTGCCTTCACCCTTGATCGGCAAGCCGGCGCCCGAGGTTTCCCTGCCTCCACTCGATGGTCAGGCGCAACAATTCTCGCGCGCCGATATCGGCAATGGTCATCCGGTGATCGTGAATTTCTGGGCGTCATGGTGCGCCCCCTGCCGCGTAGAACATGCCGCGCTGCTGCAACTGGCCCAGCGCAAGGGCATCACGCTCTACGGCATTGATTACAAGGACACACCCGACAAGGCGCGTGCCTTTCTCACCGAACTGGGTAATCCCTTCGGCAAACTTGATCAGGATCAAGTTGGCCGGGTGTCCATAGATTGGGGCGTTACCGGAGTTCCCGAAACTTTTGTCATCGACGGCAAAGGCATTATTCGCGTCCATTACGCCGATCCGCTGGACGAAAATGTGATCAACCGCCTTATTCTACCGGCGCTGCAAAAAGACGTTTCTGGCGCTGTCGCGAAAGCCGAGTAGTTCTGGCTGTTACGCGCGCATACGGCGGGCGGGCTTTCCGGCCGAACGTACCGAGGATGGAGCAGATTCCGCCTTGGCGGCGACGGTTGTCAGCATTTTCAGGAATTTCGTCCGGTCCCCTGCCGGCAGGCTTGCAAGCAGTGTCTTTTCCACGCGCTCACTGGCGGTCCGCGCGCTCCGAAGGGCCTTTCTGCCGGCGGCGGCAATACGTACAGCATTGGCGCGCTGATCGGATTCGGTACGCTCGCGGTCCAACAAGCCCTTGTCGATCATCCGGCGGATCATTTCCGCCAGCGTGGAGCGGTCAATACCCGTCAACCCGACAAGATCGGTCTGGCTGATGCCTTCATTCTGCTCGACGGCCGCCAGCACAGTGAACTGCTGTTTGGTCAGATCGCTCGCGGCGGATTCCCGCGAGAACAGATCATTGGCATACTGCACGCAGCGCCGCAGGAGATGCGACGGTGACTGCGACAGATCGAAATTCCCGTTGGCCTTTCGCGGATTTTTGCCAGCCATTCACCATCCCCCCGCGAAGTTGAAACCAGAGCAACTCAAAATCGTCCGTATCCGTCGGACCTGACTGACTTTACCGAACTGGCACCGTAACGCAACGGGTATGTGGAGAATTTTCGACTGTTTACGGCGCCAGGTCACTGTACACGCGCACACGCGGTCAGACAGACCGTGCCGGGATATTCCAGAGGCAGGCTGCCGGAGTCAATCGGGAGTTATTTGATCTGAGTTACCAAACGCAACTCAACCGGCGTCCGTCGGCTTATCTTCGATCTGGTGCCGCGAAATAAATGGCGTCTGTGACATCGCAAACAACAGCGTCAGCGGAAAAACCCCGAAGACCTTGAATGCGACCCATGTATTTGTTGACACATTTCGCCAGACGATCTCGTTGAGCACCGCCAGGAACAAGAAGAACACAGACCACCGCCAGGTCAATATACGCCAGGCTGCGTCATTCAGCCGAAGCATTTGACCGAGCACCATTTTGATGAAGAGCCGGCCGAACTGGAGGCCGCCCAGGAGAATGGCGGCAAACATCGTATAGAGAATGGTTGGTTTGACCTTTATAAACACATCATTGGACAACCAGATTGTAAGACCGCCAAACACCAACACCAGAGCGAGGGTGAACAGCGGCATGGGCTCCAGCTTCCGTTCGACAACGAAGCCGATGCCGATCGAGATCAGCATCGCGCCCATGAAAGCACCGGTTCCCCAATAGATTCCGGCCGTTTGGCTCACCGCAAAAAAAATCAGCAGCGGACCGAAATCGAGCGCAAGCTTGATCAATGGGTTGATGCGGGGAGTCGGTGTTTCGATGGCTGTCATAGGTTAAAACCGCCAGGCGCCGATGCTGGGTTTCTCCGGTTCATCGGCTCCCGTCAGCGCCGTTGCAAAATCCTTTGCGTCAAATGGTTGCAGATCAGAGATGCCTTCGCCAACACCGACGAAGTGAATCGGCAAGCCGAAGCGGTGGGCCAGCGCGACCAGAATGCCACCCTTCGCGGTACCGTCGAGCTTCGTCATGATCAGGCCCGTGAGCGGCACCGCTTCGCTGAACGCTTCGACCTGTGAAATGGCATTTTGCCCGGTGGTGGCATCAAGCACCAGGAGCACGGCGTGCGGCGCAGCAGGATCGAGTTTTTTCAGGACTCGCGCGATCTTCTGCAGTTCGGCCATAAGGCCCGCTTTATTGTGCAACCTGCCGGCGGTATCGATGAGGAGAACATCGGCCCCCCCCGCCCGTGCTTCGGCGAAGGCATCGAACGCAAGCGCGGCCGCATCGGCGCCGGGTTCGCGCGCAAAAACCGGAACATGCGCCCGGTCTCCCCATATCTTCAGCTGATCAATGGCCGCTGCGCGAAAAGTATCGCCGGCGGCCATCCGGACCTTCCGGCCCTCGGCCGCCAATTTTGCCGCGAGCTTGCCGATGGTCGTGGTTTTCCCCGTGCCGTTGACGCCCGCAACCAGCACCGCAAAGGGTTTCTGCGCGGGATCAATGACAAATTTCCTCATCGAGGGTTGCAGGAATTTCGTGATGCTTTCTGCCAGCACTTTTTTCAGTTCGTGTGAGGAAATTTCCATGTCGTAGCGCTTGGCGCCGACATCATCTGCCACTTCACGTGCGAGCGCCGTGCCAAGGTCGGCGCGGATCAGAGCATCCTCCAGCGTCCGGATCGTATCCTCATCCAGCCGGATCTTCATCATGACGTCGTTCAGTCCGCCGGTGAGCTGTGTCGCGGTTCGGGCAAGACCGGCCTTCAGCCGGGCGAACATGCCCTGCCTGGGGGTGGAACTATCGCGATCGTTCATCCAACTGCCTGCGCTGTCACTTCCGCAGGACTTAGAACGCGCGCCCGCAACATCCGCCCATCGCTTCCGGTAATGGTCGCGAGCAAAATCGTGCCGGGCACGACATCGCCGGTGAAGCGAGCCCGTGCAAAACATGGAGTTCGGGCGATTCCGGCGTCTTCCACAAGAAGTTCCTGTTCGGATCCGACCAGACGCTCCAACCTGGATGCCAGCGCCAGTTCGCCTTTTGTCCTGAGGCGGAACGCGCGGTCTTTCACAATCGCGCGGTCAAGCTGCGGCATTCTTGCCGCGGGTGTCCCCTTGCGCGGACTGAACGGAAACACGTGCAGGTAAGACAGTCCGGCATCATCGACAAGTTGCAGCGTGTTCTCGAACATCGCTTCGGTTTCAGTCGGAAATCCGGCAATGAGATCGGCCCCAAAAGCGGCTTCCGCGCGCCGGCGGCGGACTTCGCTGCAAAACCGGATGACGTCTTCGCGCGAATGGCGCCGTTTCATCCGCTTCAGGATCAAATTGTCTCCCGACTGCGCCGAGAGATGAAAATGCGGCATCAGACGAGGTTCGCCGCCGATCAGATCGAGCAGCAATTCGTCAACTTCGCCCGGATCAATTGACGATAGGCGAATCCGCGCCAGTTCCGGCACATGTTTCAACAAGCCGGCAACCAGCGTGCCCAGCGTGACACGGCCCGGCAATCCATCGCCATAGGCGGTGAGATCGACTCCCGACAGCACGATCTCGCGAAAGCCGCTTGCGCAAAGCTGTCTGGCCTCGGCGACCACAGCGCCCAATCCGGCGCTGCGGGACGGGCCCCGCCCATAGGGAATGATGCAGAAGGTGCAGCGGTGATCGCAGCCATTCTGCACCTGGATAACAGCGCGAGTCCGCGCTGAAAATCCGGTGACGAAATGCGGCGCCGTTTCCCTGATCGAACCGATATCATTGACGACGACGCGGGGCGCGCCGGCGAGAAAATCCCGGGTGTAGCTTCCCGGCTCGAGTTTCTCGCCATTGCCGATCACCAAATCGGCTTCCGGCATGCTGCCAAACCGTTCCGGTTCGATTTGCGCCGCACATCCGGTGACGATGATTTTTGCGCCGGGATTTTCGCGCCGCAATCTGCGCACCGTTTGGCGCGATTGCCGGACGGCTTCCGTCGTGACAGCACAAGTGTTGACAATGACCGCCCCGGTCAGTCCCGCTTCGGTTGCGCGCGCGCGAATGATTTCGGATTCATAAGCATTTAGCCGGCAGCCGAGAGTAACAATTTGAATACTCATGGCTGATGCACGAGCGCGCCCAAATCCGCCTCGCCGGCGAAACTGAAACGCGCCGGTCCGGTCATCAGCACATGGCCGTCCGACTCTCGCCAGTCGATTTGCAGATCGCCACCGTCGAGCGTGACTGTCGCTTTGCGGCCAGTCACCCCGCGCGCAGCCGCTGCGACCGCCGCCGCGCATGCCCCCGTGCCACAGGCGAGCGTAACGCCGGCTCCGCGTTCCCAAACCCGCATCCGCAAATGGTCCTTGCCCGCTTGCGTCACGAACTCGACATTCGTGCGAGAGGGGAACCAGGGATGATTTTCGACCGCCGGGCCCAGCTCACGCAGCGGAACTGTCGCGGTATCGGTGACAAACAGAACGCAGTGCGGATTTCCCATCGAAACCGCCGCTGCGCTTTGCAGATATTGTCCGTCAAAACCCGCAACCGGCAACACGAAGCTTGAGGTATCCACCGCCTGCGACATGGGGATTTCCCGCCAGTCCAGTTTCGGTGGTCCCATATCGACAGTGATTTCCGCCTCTCCGGCGGCAGAACAGGACAGCATTCCACCGGCGGTCGCGATGTCGATCCGGTCGGTTTCGTGTTCCGCCATCAGGAGCCAGGCCACACAGCGCGCGGCATTGCCGCAGGATTCAACCTCGCTGCCATCAGCATTGAAAATCCGCATGAAGGCCGCGACGCCATTTTGGGCTTTTTCCATCACGATCACCTGATCGCATCCGATACCACGTTTGCGGTCGGCGATGGCACGCGCCACAGCCGCATTCACCGGCACGGGAAAAACCCGGCCGTCGAACACGGCAAAATCATTGCCTAAACCATGCATTTTCAGGAACGATGTCATCGGCGGTTTATAGTGCTGCGCGATCCGGCTTTCCAGCATTAGCGCTGCTCCGGCGGCTGTTGAGAGATGCAATGATATATCGGGCGATTTCGATCCTTGCGGTGCTGATTGTCGGCATCGCGTTAACAGGCGTTAAGGCAGTGGAGAGCGACGATCCCTTTCTGTGGCTTGAGGACATTCATGGCGCGCGGGCACTGGATTGGGTCAATGGCCAAAACCAGATCACCTTTGATGCGCTCAAGTCCGGTCCGGATTTCGCGCAGGATTACCAGGTCCTGCTGCAGATGCTGGATGCGGATGATCGTGTCCCTTACAGTCAGCTCCACGGCGATGTGGTGCTCAATTTCTGGCAGGACAAGGAGCATGTCCGCGGCATCTGGCGGCAGACCACGGTAACGTCCTTTGAGAGCGCGTCGCCGCAATGGGATATCCTGCTCGACGTTGACCGGCTTTCGGCCGACGAGGGGAAGAACTGGGTTTACAAGGGCGCAATCTGTTCCGCCGATCTTACGCGCTGTCTGCTGAAGCTGTCGCCGGATGGAGGCGATACCGTAGTCCTGCGCGAATATGCGCCATTGGAGAAGCGTTTTGTCCCGAATGGTTTTTCGCTGGGCGAGGCGAAGGCCGAAGCCGCCTATATCGACCCGGACACCATACTGTTCAGCACGGATTTTGGCGCAGGCACGCTGACCAAAGCCGGATATCCGCGCATCGTGAAGCTGTGGCGCCGTGGACAGAAGATCGATGAGGCAAAACCGGTATTTGAAGCAAAAACCGATGATGTGATCGCATCGCCTGCCGCTTATCACAGTCCGTACGGCGCCGAGGCCATGGTCAGCCGCGGCGTCGATTATTTTGAGACGGAATATTATTCCGTCACACCCGACGACGGCACGATTAAAATCCCCCTGCCGTTGTCGGCGGAAATACAGGGCGTCATGCACGCCGGCGCGCCTGACGAGCAATTGCTGGCAACTCTGCGCAGCGACTGGGCGCCACCCGGCCAGGGGAAAATTGCGCAGGGGTCGTTAATTGCCTTTCCGCTCAAGAGCTTTCTTGCCAAGAATCGATTGCCGCGCGTGGATGTCCTGTACACCCCGGGCACGCGAAGTTCGATTGAACGCGTCGCGATTGCACGCGATGTGGTCTATGCCTCGATCTACAGCAATGTCACGGGCGCAATTCATGCCTTCCATCGCGATCCATCAGGCGCATGGCGCGATACCGAACTTGCTCTCCCGAAAGGCGGCTCCACGGACGTGATTTCCGCCAATGGATATGCACCCGGAGGGTATTTCAGCTTTGAAGATTTTCTCACCCCGGCGACGGTTTATGCCGAGCATGATGGCCAGCCCGCGGCGATCAAATCCGCGCCGGCACGTTTTGATGCGGCACCTTATGCTGCGTCGCAATATGAGGCGGTGTCCAAAGACGGCACGCGCATTCCCTATTTCATCGTGCGGGCGAAGAACGCGAGCAGACCCGGTGCGATGCTGCTCTATGGTTATGGCGGTTTCGAGATTTCACAGACGCCGTTTTATTGGGCCAGCATGGGCCGCCTGTGGCTGTCGCGGGGCGGCGCTTACGCCGTTGCAAATATCCGCGGCGGCGGCGAATTTGGCCCGGCCTGGCATCAGGCGGCGCTGAAAGCCAATCGCCAGAAATCCTATGACGATTTCATCGCCGTCGCCGAAGACATGATCCGGCGCGGACTGACCACGCCCAATCAGCTTGGCATCATGGGCGGATCCAATGGCGGACTGCTGGTCGGTGCTGTCGCGGTCGAGCGTCCCGATCTGTTCGGCGCGGTGGTCTGTCAGGTGCCGCTGCTCGACATGATCCGCTACACCAAATTTGGCGCCGGAGCATCATGGATTGCCGAATATGGCGATCCGGATATCCCCGAAGAACGCGCGGCGATCTTGCGCTACTCGCCCTATCAAAATGTCCGCGCCGGCGTGAAATATCCGCCATTCCTGTTCCTCACTGCGACATCAGATGATCGCGTGACGCCGATCCATGCGCGCAAAATGGCGGCGAAACTGGAAGCGGATGGCAACGAGGTCCTATTCTTCGAGAACACCGAAGGCGGTCACGCGGCCGCCGCGGATCATGCGCAGCAGGCTGAAATGAACGCGCTCACAATGGTCTATTTGCGCCAGAAACTGATGCCGGGCGGGTGAGTTCAGCCGAAGTTCAGCGTATTGATGGTCCGGTTGGGGACATCGGTCATCGTGAGATCGATCAACGCGCCGGTATCGGGGACATTGACGACGGTTTCGGGGCTGCGCACAGCGCCGGCGACAAAGGCGACGACACGGTAACTACCAGGGTGCAGGCGGAATTGTACTGCGGGGCCATCGCAGGCAAGCGTCGCGACGGGCATGCCGCTCATATCCGATACCATGACGACTTGATCGCTGCGATAGGGGCCGAACTGGTCGCTGACCTGGACTAGCAGCGGTACACCGGGATCATCGGGTGAACCGCGGCCAATACAGCCGAGGAAATTGTTTTGCGGCGGCACGGCCCAGTTGCCGCTTTGCGCCGACGCTGGCGCAGCAGCATTCAAAGCGAAGATGATTCCGGCCGCGGCCAAGACTGCAAAACCGAAGATGTTTGCGGGCTGCATGTCCGGAAAACGGGTACGAAACCAAGCCGTTCCGGACTCAGGAAATGGTGTTCAGTCGAACAGGCTGGAGACTGATTTCTCGTTGGCGATCCGATAAATCGCTTCGCCCAGGAGACCGGCAATCGAGATTCGCCGGATGTTCGGGCATTTGCGGATGTCTTCGGTCGCAGCGATGGAATCGGTAACGACGAGCGATTTGAGCCTGGAATCCCGGATGCGCGCCACTGCGCCGCCCGACAACACCCCATGCGTGGCATACGCGTAAACCGCCTTTGCGCCCTTCTCGAGCAATGCATCGGCGGCATTGCAGATCGTCCCACCGGAATCGACGATATCGTCCACCAGCAAGCAGACCCGGCCCGAAACATCGCCGATGATATTCATGACTTCGGATTCGCCCGCGCGCTCGCGGCGCTTGTCGACAATGGCAAGATCGGCTCCCAGCCGTTTTGCCAGGCCGCGTGCCCGCACCACACCGCCGACATCGGGTGACACGACCATCAATTGCTCATTGTCGAGATAATCGCGAATGTCGCGCACCATCTCGGGTTGTCCGTAGAGATTGTCGGTCGGGATGTCGAAGAAGCCCTGGATCTGCCCGGCGTGCAAATCGACCGTGAGAATCCGGGATGCACCCGCCTGGGTGATCAGATTGGCCACCAGCTTGGCGGAAATTGGGGTGCGCGGTCCAGGTTTGCGGTCCTGCCGCGCGTAACCGAAATAGGGAATCACCGCCGTGATACGCTTGGCGCTGGAACGCCGAAGCGCATCGATGATGATCAGCAATTCCATCAGATGATCATTGGCCGGAAAGCTGGTCGACTGGATAACGAACATGTCCTCGCCGCGGACGTTCTCCTCGATTTCGACGAACACTTCCATATCGGCGAAGCGGCGCACCAGCGCCTGGGTAAACGGAACGTGCAGGTATTGACCGATCGCTTCGGCGAGCGGGCGATTGCTGTTGCCGGCCAGCAGCTTCATTCAGCGTACCTGCGGGTTGCGTGAGACCGGAAGCTTTTAGCAAGGCACATCAGGGGCGTAAACCTCAGGCCGGCGGGCAATAGAGTGTTGTCAACAATGGAAATCGCGTTAACCGGAAAGAGCTATGACGGACAATTGCCGGCCGTAATCCCGCTCCTTGCGGTGCGTGGTGCGCCGGTAGGAAAAGAAGTCCTGTTCTTCGGCATAAGTGCAGCGGCCCACCACATCGACGTTGCGGGCGCCGGCGCGCGTCAGGCGGTGCGCGACATAGGCAGGCAGGTCGAAATGCCACTGTGCCGCGGGGCCCGGCCGCCGGAAAAACCGCCCATTCTCTGCGTCCGCTGCGACAAATCGCGCATGAAATTCCGGTCCGACCTCATAGGCGGCCTGGCCGATACACGGGCCGACGGCAGCCTGGACCCGGGATGTCTCCGCACCAAGGCGTGCCATGGCCGCAAGCACAGATTCGACAATCCCTGAGAACGCGCCCTGCCACCCGGCATGTGCGGCGCCGATGACTTTTGCCTGCGCATCGAACAGCAGCACGGGCGCGCAGTCCGCGGTCAATATGCCAAGTGCGACTCCGGGAATCTGCGTCACCATGCCGTCGGCTTTGGGATTGGCGCTGATATCCCATGGTTCATCGACCGCAATCGCTTCAGCGCTGTGCACCTGATAGAGCGTCACCAGCCTGGAACCGGCGCCAAGCGCTGCAATCGCACGCTTTCGATTTTCCATCACGGCATCGCGCTCATCACCCGATCCCGGGCCGCAATTCAGCGACGCATAGATTCCGGTGGACACGCCGCCGCGGCGGCCAAAAAATCCATGCGCCACACCCGGCAGCGCCAGCAATTTTGAGGTGATTTTCAGCATTCGATGAATCCGGGCGGTGGAGGCGGCGAATCCGGCGCGGTGATGGCCAGCATCTTGAACAATTGTCCCATCTGCGTGTCGCCGATCAGGCGCTCAACGCCCGAATCGATCATCTGAGCATAGGCCGGCGCGTTGCGTTTGAGCATTTCGCTGCGCTGACGGATGCCGAGCGCGGTGAGAAACCGGCCCTGCGTCACCGGACCAAAGACAGTCGCGTTTTGCGCATTGGCTGCACCGGCCAGAACTTCGAAATCGACATGGAACGTCAGATCGGCATCGCCCGGTTGCGCCAGCGGATCCGCGAATTGGTGCTGTCGCACGGCCTGAAATGTATCGGCGAAGCCGGACCGCATATGTCCGTAATCGGCGATCAGGGCGGTGCCTCCCGCATGCACAATGCGCGCCGCAATGGCTCCGGCAATCCGCTTTGCATCGGCGGAGAATTCGAAAACCGCACCATCCCTTGCATCACTCAGCCGCGCCGGCACCAGCTCCCGAACCCGCGGTTCCGGATAATGCACGAACTGGAACCGGTCCTGATCGAGAGCGATCTTGCGCTCGTGCCAGCGGCCATCGCGATGAATGAATTGACGTACCGGGAGAGCATCGAAGAATTCATTTGCCATGATGAAAGCCGGCGCGTCGGCAGGCACATTGGTCAAATCGCTATGCCACGTCACGGGGAAGTCAGCCAATGTGTGGCGCTGATGCTCGGCCAGCACCGGACTGACTTCGATCAGATCGATCATTGCAGAGTCGAGGAATTGTGGACGAATACGGGCCGCCCGCAACATGTCCGCCATCAGCGTGCCGCGGCCCGGACCAAGCTCGACCAGATGAAAGCGGCGGGGTCTGCCGTGGTCTTCCCATAATTGGACAAAAAACAGCCCGATCAGCTCGCCGAAGATCTGGCTGATTTCCGGCGCCGTGATGAAATCGCCGGATATGGGATTACGGCGGACGTAATAGCCGAATTCCGGATCGATCAGCGCCAGCCGCATGAATTCGCCGACGCTGATCGGTCCCTGCGCTGCGATAACCCGGCGGATTTCGCGCGCGCAGGCGGTCACGTGGTGACTTTTTTGGGCTGCCCGCTTCCGCTCGCGGCCTGGGTCCGCTGACGATAGGCGTACCAGAACAGCAATGCGGCGCCGATCCACATTGGAAGGCTCAGCGCCTGTCCCATGCTGAACCAGCCGTAAATTTTTGACTCCGAGTCACGGAAGAATTCACCGACGAAGCGGAATATCCCGTAGAAAGTGAGAAACCACGCAATCACCGCGCCGGGCCGGCGATGTACCTGGCCCCTGACGACCAAAAAATAGAGACCCAGGAACAGCAGCACGCCTTCCATGCCCGCTTCGTAAAGCTGGCTCGGATGGCGCGGTACGCCGGGCGGGAACGCATTGGGAAACACCATGGCCCAGGGCGCGTCCGTGATCTTTCCCCACAACTCACCATTGATGAAATTCGCGACTCGGCCGAAGAACAGCCCTATGGGGGTTGCGGCTGCGATCAGATCGGCAATCGACATCAGGCGCAAATTGCGGCTGCGGCAGAACAAAACGATGGCAATGACCACGCCGATCAGGCCGCCGTGAAAGGACATCCCGCCTTCCCAGGCGGCGACGATCTTCACCGGATCGCTGAAATAGGCTTCCGGGAGACCGCCACAGGCGGGCGCTCCGTGGCCGGCAAATCCGCAATAGAGCATGCCGTAGAGCAGCACATAGCCAAGCCGGCCGCCAATGATGACGCCGAGCGTCACCCACACGAAGAGATCGCCGATGTCGTCCGCCGTCGCCGGTGGTCTGCCATTGAACGGCGCACCCGCCCACAAGTACTTCTGCAGCAGCAGATGGACGACATAGGCCCAGCCGAGCAAAAGACCAGCAATATAGGACAGGGCGTACCAGCGAATACTGATAGGCCCCCAAAGATGAATGAGAACCGGGTCGATATTCGGGTAAGGGATAACCGCTTCGATCATATTACTGCATGGTTTAAAGGCGGTTCTAGCTCGCCCGCCCGAACCCGCCCTGTCAATACAGGACGACGCCGTAACATTTGAACATTTCGTGCCTTTAACCAGAACATAGGCGGCTTGTGCTAAGGTCCATCAGGGCGCATAGGAACACAGTTCGAGAGATGCAGACCGATAACCGCTTCCTGGATGGCATGGCCCGCTTCCTGACCGATGCGGCGGGTGCGGCGCAGGCTTTCCGCGCTGAAATGGAAACTATGGTTAAGGCGCGTTTTGAGCGCCTGATCTCCGACCTGGATCTGGTCCAGCGGGATGAATTCGAGGCGGTGAAGGCAATGGCGGCGCGCGGCCGGGTGGAGAACGAAAAGCTTGCTGCACGCGTGGTCAAACTGGAAACGGCGCTACGCAGCGCGAAGACGGCTAAAGGCCCATCTTCCGTCCGCAAAGTTCCGTCCGGCAAGCGCGCGAAAGGAAACCTGTGAATTGATCAATCCGTTCACGGTTCGCTTTACAAGCCTACGGGGGTGGCCCTTGTCAGCCGTCAAAATCTTGTGTCAGGCTGCTGCAACTGCTTCGTTCCAATGTGCCTCCAGGTAGAAACATGAAGCTAGCTGCTGCAGAACACACGCCTGTGCCGGAACATCCCCTCGACATGCTCGAACAGGCGGTCGAGGAAAATGGCTGGCCGTTCGAACGCTCCGCCCGGGACGAAATCAATCTGACCGTCGGCGGCCGCTGGTGCGACTATCATCTTTGCTTCACCTGGCGGGAGGACTTGCAGGCGCTGCACGTCTCGGCCGGGTTTGAGATGCGGGTAACGAGGGAGCGCAGGGCTGAGATCGCAGAATTGCTCGTCTCAATCAATTCGCAGCTTTGGCTTGGCCATTTCGACCTTTGGGCCGAGGATGGCACCGTCCTGTTTCGCCACGTGCTGATCTTCCCCGATTCCCATGTCAGTGCCGCCCAGTGTGAAGCCCTGCTGCAACTCGCGGTCGAAGCCTGCGAACATTACTACCCCGCATTCCAGTTCGTGCTGTGGGGCGGCAAGACCGCAAAGGAGGCCTTGCAGGCCGCCATACTGGAATGTGCGGGACAGGCCTGACCGAAGCATTTTCCGCCGAAGTAATGACCGGTCCGGCGCAGAAAACGCGCCCAATTCAAACTAGACCAGACAGCCTTGCCCAACCGGAATAAAGGCGTCGTCCTGCTCCTTGGGGCAGGAAGGATGGGGTCCGCCCTGCTTCGCGGCTGGGTGGCGGCAGGAAAGCTCGACAGAATTTATGTCATTGAACCGCAGCCATCGAATGCGGTGAAACAGCTCGCGCATGAAAGGGCAGTCCAACTGATTGCGCCATCGGACCGTGGTGAAATTCCGGATGTCGACGCGGTGGTCCTGGCGATGAAGCCGCAAACCATCAAGACGCAGAGCCGGTTGCTGCAGGATTTGGGCGGACATGCACCGCTGGTGCTGTCGATCGCAGCCGGCGTCACGACCGGCTTTCTGCGTGCGCAGCTTGGAAGCAACGCCCGCGTGGTTCGCGCCATGCCGAACACACCGGGCGCGATCGGCAAAGGTATTACCGTGCTCCATGCCGGAACGGATGTTGAACCATCGCAGCGGCAGCTCGCGCAATCGCTGATGTCCGCGTTTGGCGAAATTCTGTGGCTCGATGACGAATCCCTGCTGGATGCGGTCACCGCGGTGTCCGGATCCGGCCCGGCCTATGTCTTTCTGATGGTCGAGGCATTGGCCGCGGCAGGACGGGCAGAGGGCCTGGATTCGGCAACCGCGGAAAAGCTTGCGCGATTCACCGTGTCAGGCGCAGGGGCGCTGGTTGCCAATGATCCGCGCCCGGCCGAAGAGTTGCGGCGCGATGTCACCAGTCCCGGCGGAACGACCGAAGCGGCACTTGGTGTGTTGGCCGCCGCGGACGGAATGATGAGTCTCATCAAGCGTGCTGTGGCCGCGGCCACGATCCGGGGCAAATCGCTCGGCAAGAGCAGCTAGTTATCAGCGGGCGTCGGGCCGTGTTGGCCGTTGGCTTTGTGGCGAACGGTGGTAATCAAATCGTCCGCTATCGTTTTGGCTTTGAGATTCAGGTGAAGGTTCGCACAGAGCGATCCATTGCTGCGCCAGTGTGAACCATCGCGATCGCAACAAAGGATCGTCCGATCGTTCTGCCATTTTTCGGCAGAGGTCCGCATTGTCGAGCCATTCGGCCTGTTTTTGCTTGTCACCCATTTGCGACCTTAGCCCTGGCACAAGTTGAAAACGTGGTGGCTTAGTTGCCGGTTCCCTGGTGTTTCTTATTGATCCACCTGAGCATGGTGACCACAACCACCGGCACCGTCTGAACGCCGCTTGCGGAAGTGCCATTGAATTCGTGCCGTTCCAGACAGCGCTCAACTTTGCCTTCGATCGTGCCGCCGTGGAACGGTATCGCAATGCGGTTTTGATCGCAGGGCGCGTCACCCGGATAAATATCCGGCAGATCGACCACAGTGCCGTCGGTTTTTCTGAGCCGAACAATGTAAGGCATCGCGTGCTCCCGGCGCGTGTCAAAGGCGGATTGTGGCGAGGCCGTCGTTGCGGCCTCGCCGAATGCCCGAAAACTGTTCTGACGCGGTGCGCCCGATCAGCCGACGGCGCCGCCCGCATCCGGGAAGCGGACCACGGTCTTGCCGGGGACATGGACGGTGACCGTCTTCTCGCCTGCGCCCGCGACGTCCGACGCGACGCGATAGGTTCCAGGCGGCAGCATCATCAGCACCCACGGGCCGGCGCAGTGCACGGACAAATTTTGCCCGTTGCCGGTAACGTTGACTGTCTCATCGCCGAGATACTGGCCGCCACGGCCGGCGAATTCCAGGCGCAGGGAATAATTGTTCCACTCGGGGTTCATGCGCGAGTCGCTGGTGACTCCGGTGCAGGCGGTCTGAACGCCGTTAACGTCCATGGATTGGCCGTCGGGAAGCGAATTCGTCTGCGCGTAAGCCACGCCCGTGGCTGCCAATCCGGCCAGAAGGATTGCGGCTTTGGGTGCGAATCTCATCTTGTATCTCCTTTGCAATGCCGGCCCAAAAGGGCGTGAGCACCAGCTTTGAAAAGGAAACTCCGCCAAACAGGGCCCGTTCCAATCGGGTTCCCGGCCGGGAACCAGGTGGGGGCGGTGGCATTTGCCTGAAATCTGGCGGAACTACGGAAGCTTGAGTTTCACTGTGGCTTTTGTAAGATTAAGGGGCAACGGTCTGTTCGAAGAAGCGCGCCTGTTTTGCCCCGACTCGCTTGAAGCGCGCCCCGGACGAGACAGCTTAACTTCCAAATAGGATAGTTCCGGAGCAAATGCGCCTGGCATGTTGCCGCGGCGCTGGCGATTGTTGAGCAGGAGCAGTCATGGCAGTCGGAACGGTCAAGTTTTTCAATACGGCGAAGGGGTACGGGTTCATCTCTCCTGAGGGTGGAGGAAAAGACGTGTTTGTTCATGCCACTGCGGTTGAGGCTGCAGGCATGCGCACGTTGAACGAGGGGCAGAAGGTGGCGTTTGACATTCAGCCGGACGCGCGCGGGGCCAAGGCGGTCAATCTGCGCGCCGCCTGAACCGGCAAATTCGAACAATCAGGGCGGCGCGGGAAACCTCGCCGCCCTTTTTTTGTCTTCACGGAGGAATCGGATGCTGACGCTTCACCAAATGCAGGAATCGGGTAATTGCTACAAGGTGCGGCTTGCGGCCCGGCAGCTCGGAATCCCGCTTCGTTTGAAGGACTATCCGTTCGGCGCGGGGAAAACCCGCACAGCGGAGTTCCTGGCGAAGAACCCGAATGGCCGCGTGCCGCTGCTGGAACTTGAGGATGGCCAATGTCTGCCGGAATCGGGCGCGATCCTGTTTTATCTGGCGGAACGTACTGCGCTGTTGCCCGGCGACAGGCTCGCGCGGGCGCAGGCGCTGCAATGGATGTTTTTCGAGCAATATGAGCACGAGCCCTATATCGCAGTGGCCCGACGCTGGCTGAAGTTTGAGACAAAAGAGTCGCTCGCCGCGAAGCAGCATCTGGTTCCCGAATGGCATGCGAAGGGAAATGCCGCGCTTGGCGTGATGGAGAGTCATCTCGCGAAGCATGACTGGTTCGCCGGCGGGCAATACTCGATCGCCGACATTGCGTTGTATGGATACACGCATGCCGCAGAAGATGGCGGGTTTGATCTCGCGCGCTACCCCGCGGTTTCGTCGTGGTTGAAACGTGTTGCGGCGCAGCCCAACTACATATCTCTAAATGAAAGCTGGTGATGGAGATGGCCGAGTACTCAAATGAGTTCTGTTTTGTCTATTCGACCTATCCCAATCTGGAGACAGCCCGCGCGGCAGCGCGACTCGCTGTCGATCAGAAGCTCGCGGCCTGCGTGAACATCTATGCGAAGATGCTGAGCATCTATGTGTGGCAGGGCAAAACGGAAGAGAGCGCCGAACATGCGGTCTTCTTCAAGACCCGCCGTTCGCTGGTGGAAAAACTGATCAGCGCGCTTTGGTCCGAGCACACATATGAACTGCCAAGTTTCGTCGTGCTCCCTCTCGAAGGCGGCAGCAGCGATTATCTCGCCTGGGTCCGCGAACAAACCGAACAGCCGACCACGGTTTGATCTTACCCCACGAACCCGACCCGTTCGCGGACTTCGCGCAGGACCGGGTCGGCGATCAGGCGTGCGCGGGCGGCACCGTCGGCGAGAATGCGGTCGAGTTCGGCGCGGTCGGTGAGATAGCTCCGCATTTTTTCGCCGATCGGCATCAGCTTTGCCACGGCCAGATCCGCCAATGCATTCTTGAATGCCGAAAATTGCGCGCCGGCATATTCGGCAAGCACCAGCTCCGGCGTTTTATCCGATAGCCCGGCATAGATGTTGATCAGATTCTCCGCTTCCGGACGGCTCGCCATGTTCTCTTTGCTGTTCGGCATCGCATGCGGATCGGTTTTGGCTTTGCGGATCTTCTGCGCAATCGCGTCGACATCGTCCGACAGATTGATGCGCGAATAATCCGACTCATCGGATTTGGACATTTTCTTGGTCCCGTCGCGCAGACTCATCACGCGCGTACCCGGACCGGTGATGAAGGGCTCGGGCAGCGGGAAAAAATCCGGGGCGGAAAAATCATTGTTGAATTTCTGCGCAATATCGCGCGCCAGTTCGAGATGCTGCTTCTGGTCCTCACCGACCGGCACATGTGTTGCGCGATAGGCGAGAATGTCGGCCGCCATCAGATTGGGATAGACGAACAGCCCGACCGAGGCGTTCTCGCGATGCTTGCCGGCCTTGTCCTTGAACTGCGTCATGCGGTTGAGCCAGCCCATACGGGCGACGCAATTGAACACCCACGCGAGTTCGGCATGCGCGACGACCTGCGACTGATTGAACAGGATCGACCGCTCCGGATCGATACCGATCGCGAGACAGGCCGCCGCGACCTCACGGGTGGCGGCCGACAATTCAGCCGGCTCCTGCCAGACCGTGATCGCGTGCATGTCCACGACGCAATAGATGCAGGGCATGCTTTCCTGCAGCTTCACCCAGTTCTTCATCGCGCCGAGATAATTTCCGAGGTGCAGTTTCCCGGTAGGCTGGATTCCGGAAAAGACAAGCGGCCGGTGTTTGGTGTTTTCGCTCATGAGCCGCGGCTTATCGCAAAGGCTCAGACCGCCATCAAGGTCTCGTTTTCCAGCATCTTGATCAGCCGCGCTTCGATATCGGCGCGACGCGGGGCGTTGGCCAGTTTGTGGCCGAAGCCGTCCCGCACATAGAAAACATCGACCGCGAGCTCGCCGTAAGTCACGACAACGGCCGAGGATATACTTAAGCCCGCCTCGAACAGCACGCGCGTGATGTCATAGAGCAGGCCGATGCGATCGGTGCTTTCGACTTCGATCACCGTCGAGGCAACCGATGCATCATTGTCGAACTGCACCCGCGAGCCGCGCTTGAACGCCGCGGCGCGTTTGGCCTGCGGCCGCTTCGCGAGTAATTCCCTCGGTTTGATTTCGCCAGACAGGGTGCGCGCGATTGTCTGCCGCAGCCGCTCGATCCGCCCGCCATCGCCAAATGGGCCGCCGGAAGCGTCCTGGACGCGGAACACATCGAGCGCATAGCCATCGGATGTGGTGAAGATCTTCGCGCCTGCGATCGAGCCGTTGGAGACCGAAATCGCCCCGGCCAGACGTGAGAACAGACCGGGATGGTCCGGCGTGTAGATGACGATTTCGCTGATCCCGCTGGCCGGGTCTTCGGTGGCGCCAATGGCAAGTTTTTCGCCTTTTGCGTCGGCATCGCGCATCAGGCGCGCGTGCCATGCCAGGTCGTCGGCGCCGAAAGCGAGCCAATACGCATCATAATGGCGCGACAGGGCCTGCTGCCGCTCGGCCGCGGTGAAATTGCCGAGGTTGGCCTCAAGTTCGGTTTTCGCTTCCTCGACGCGCGTGGAGCGGGTGGGCTGGGCGTCGCCGCCCGATATCAGAGTCTCGGATTCGTAATACAGGTCACGCAAAAGCTGCGCCTTCCAGCCGTTCCACACGCCGGGGCCGACGGCACGGATATCCGCAGCGGTGAGGATCAGGAGCAATCGCAGCCGTTCCGGCGTTTGCACCGCATGGACGAAATTCTGCACCGTGCGGGGATCGGAGACGTCGCGTTTTTGCGCCGCGTCGCTCATCACCAGATGATTGCGCACCAGCCATGACACGGTCGCAGTCGCGGCCGGTGACAGACCCAGCCGCGGGCAAACCGATTCCGCCATGGCGGCGCCAACTTCCGAATGATCGCCGGGCAGCCCCTTGGCCATATCGTGCAGCAGACCGGCAACAAAGAGAACTTCGCGCGACTGGATACGCTTGATGAGATCGCTGACCAGCGGCAGTTCATCGCGCAATTCGCCGCGTTCCATGCGCGCCAGATTGCCGATGGTGAAGAGCAGATGCTCATCCACGGTGTAGTGATGGTACATGTTGAACTGCATCAGCGCGACGACGCGCCCGAATTCGGGCATGAAGCGGCCCATCACGCCTGCTTCGTTCATGCGCCGGAGCGCCGTTTCGGGATTTCTCCGCGAACAGAGAATTTCAAGAAACAGCCGGTTGGCTGCCGGATCGTTTCTGAGATCCTCGCCGATCAGATCGAGTTTGCGCGTGACCGAACGTAGCGTCGCGGGGTGAATGTCCAGCCCCTTGGAATCGGCGACATGGAACAGGCGGATGAGATTGACCGGATTTTCCCGGAACAATCCGGACCGCGCCGCAAGCCGGCCGTTTTCAACATAGAACTCGTCTGTCGCGCTGCGCAGTTTGAGGAATCCTGGAATCAGCCGGCGAACCGAGGGGTGGTCCTTGCGGTACTGTTCTTCCAATGCGGCGCAGAAAATTCGTGTCAGATCGCCAACATCCTTGGCGACCAGGAAGTAGCTGCGCATGAAGCGTTCGACCGCGCGGTGCATGCTGGCGTCGGTATAGCCCAGACGTTTGGCGATCTCCGGCTGGACATCGAAGGAAAGGCGTTCTTCGGCACGTCCGGCGAGATAATGCAGTTGGCAGCGCACCGTCCATAACCAGGCTTCCGCCTTTTGGAAGGTCTTGTATTCCTGCTTGGTGAACACGCCATGCGCAACGAGATCGCTGGGATCGGTGACGCGATAAAGATATTTGCCGATCCAGTAGAGCGTTTGCAGGTCTCGTAAGCCCCCTTTGCCGTCCTTGACGTTCGGCTCGACCAGATACCGGCTCTCACCCTGCCGCGCATGGCGCGCGTCGCGCTCTGCGAGCTTCGCGGCGACAAATTCCTGGCCGCTGCCGGTCGCGATCTCGCCCCAGAACTTGTCCCACAATTCGTCGAACAGCGGACGGTCGCCGCTCAGGAAGCGCGCCTCCAGCAGCGAGGTACGGATCGTCACGTCTTCCTTGGCCAGCCGCAGGCATTCCGGGACCGAGCGCGTGGCGTGGCCGACTTTGAGTCCCATGTCCCACAGCATGTGCAGTACGGACTCGATCACGCTTTGATCCCAGGCCGTCTCCTTGAACGGCCGGATGAACAGGAGATCGATGTCGGACGAAGGCGCCAGCATGCCGCGGCCATAGCCGCCGGTAGCGACGATCGCCAGCCGTTCGGACGTCGTCGGATTTGGCGCCGGGTAAAAATGGCGGGTGGCGAGATCGTAGATGACCTGGATCGTCGTATCCTGCAACGCGGATAGCGCACGCGCCACCGCCACTCCCGGGCTGACGCCTGACTCAAGACCGGCCCGAATTTTTTCGCGCGCGGCTTGAAATGCCCTTTTGATTTCCTCCAGCGCGTGTTTTCGCAGAGTGCTGCGATCGGATTCGTAACGCGCGAACGCCGCCAGATCCCTGCGCAGCGCATCGCCATCCATCGGCTGCGCGCCGTCACTCGCTGCGGAAATCAGAAAATCAGGCGCCACGCCCATCGGTTTGATCCGGTCCTTCTCGCAGATACAATGACTGCCTGTTTATCAAACGCAAGCGGCACATCCATGGCAGCAGAGTTCCGTGCGATGCAACTCAGGCGGGCCGGCACGCTGCTGGAATCCGCAATGCGGCGGCTGCGTGCGGTCAGGCCCGGTGAAGTTCGCGTTTCGGTGCTCGCCTGCGCGGTTTGCCGCACCGATCTTCACGTGATCGATGGCGAATTGCCCGATCCGGTTCTGCCGATCATTCCCGGCCATGAGATTGTCGGCCGGATCGAGGACATCGGCGAGGGCGTCACATCGTTCGAGCCGGGCGACCGGGTCGGAATTCCCTGGCTCGGCTGGACCGACGGAAATTGCGAATACTGCACCACGGGGCGCGAAAATCTGTGCCCGAACGCAAGATTCACCGGCTATCAGATCGATGGCGGCTTTGCCGCCATGACCTATGCCGACGCACGGTATGTTTTTCCGCTGCCTGACCGTTTTGGCGATGCCGAGGCGGCGCCTCTGTTATGCGCGGGGCTGATCGGCTGGCGCTCGTTAAAGGCCGCCGGCCGGGGGCCGCGGCTCGGACTCTATGGATTTGGCGCCGCGGCTCACATTGCGGTGCAGGTGGCGAGATTTCACGGTCAGGAAGTCTTTGCGTTTATTCGCCCCAACGACGAAAGAGCGCGTGCATTCGCCTTGCAGATGGGGGCGGTTTGGGCCGGACCATCCGAGGGTCCGGCGCCGGTGCCGCTGGATGCCGCGATCATCTTCGCGCCCGCCGGCGAACTGGTTCCTGCGGCGCTGAAAGCCGTGAAACCCGGCGGAGTCGTGGTTTGCGGCGGCATTCACATGAGCGATATACCGCGCTTTCCTTATAGCATCCTGTGGCAGGAACGGAGCTTGCGCTCGATTGCCAATCTCACGCGCGCCGATGCGGCCGAATTCCTTGGATTGGCAGAGAAGATCCCGGTGCGGACCGAGACGGTCCGCTATGCATTGAACGACGCCAATCGCGCGGTGAATGACTTGCGCTGCGGTGCGTTGTCCGGCGCCGCCGTGCTGCTGCCGTAACAGCTTCGACATTGAACATCAGCCGCGGTACAGAGACCTCATGATACCGGCCGTCAAGACAGCACTGGTGACGGGCGCCGCAAAACGGCTGGGGCGCGCCATCGCCTTGCATCTCGGCAAAGCCGGGTGGTCGGTCGCGGTGCATTACAACCAGTCGCAGGCCGAAGCAGAAGAGACTGTCTCCCAACTGCATGAAATGGGCGTTCATGCGGCGGCGCTGGAAGCCGACCTGCAGTCCGAGGACGATACCCAGAGACTGATCGCGCGCGTGAATGCGGCGGTCGGGCCGCTGACTGGGCTGGTGAACAACGCGTCGGTGTTCGAGAATGACGTGCTGGCCAGCATGACGCGGATGTCATGGGACCGGCATATCGAGACCAATTTGCGGGCGCCTCTGGTTCTCGCGCAGAATTTTGCCGAGCAGCTCCCGTTGGCCACGGCCGGCGTCATCATCAACCTGCTCGACCAGCGCGTGTTCAAACCGACGCCGCAATTTCTGTCCTACAGCGTGAGCAAGGCGGGACTGTACTGGCTGACGACTGTTCTCGCGCAAGCTCTGGCGCCGCGGATTCGCGTCAACGCCGTCGCGCCGGGTCCAACTTTGCGCAATGCGCGGCAGAGCGAGGTGCATTTCAAGCATCAGCAGGCGGCGACAATCCTCGGTCATGGTGCATCGCCGGACGATGTGGCGGCGGCGGTGAAATATCTGCTGGAAGCAAGCTCCGTCACCGGGCAGACGATTGTTGCCGATGGTGGACAGCATCTTGTGTGGCAAACTCCGGATGTTACGGGCGTGATCGAATGAACGAAGTCCTGGTGCTGATCCGCAATCTGGAGATCCTGGCGCGCATCGGCGTTCACGGCCATGAGCACGGCAAACCTCAACCGGTCCGCATCAATGTGGTGCTGACCGCGAAGCAAGCGCCCGCCGATGACCGGCTGGAACACGCGATCGATTATGAAGCAGTGACGGAAAAGATCCGCGCGATTGCCGCGGCCGGGCATATCAATCTGGCCGAAACTCTGGCCGAGCGGATTGCGTCGTCCTGCATGGAAGACCCACGCGTGGTGCGGGCGCGCATTCGCGTGGAAAAGCTGCACGCTTTGGCCGGCGCCGAGGCCGCCGGCGTCGAAGTCGACCGCTCGCGGTAAACATCCCGTCTCATTCCCGGCCGGGCGCGCAGGCGCAATGCCCGCCGGAGATGACACTGGTTTATTTGTCGAATCTGCCGTCGGGTGGGAAGCGGATGGTCTGGTCGAAGCGGCTCGGCGTGGTCATGTCCTTGTCGCCGCGCGCCGGCAACACGCTGGCTTCGGCGATATAGAGCTTCCCCTTGTTGTAATAGAGCGAATCGCGGACGCGCGTACCGTCCATCCGGTCGACCACCAGTGTGACGCCGAAGATCGCCTTTACGTCCTGATACACGCGCGGAAAATCCGTAAACAGCACGTCGCCTTCGCGCATCAGGCCATAGGCTGCCTCGTTGAGAAAATTGGCGCCTTTGTCGGGATATTTGCTGAGGTCGATGGCGGTCAGACGATAGCGGATATGGTCGTCCTCGGCTGTGTAGACCATGGCCGGAAGACCTTTCGCAAGCGTGCAATCGTAACTGAACTTCGCCGCGGCCGGTTTGACCGGGAACTGAATGGCGACGCCCTGATCGGGATAGATATATTCGGTCCAGGCAAATGCGGGTACGGACCCCATGAACAGGGCGAGCGCAATGGCCGCGATCAGGCGCATGAATAGCTCCGCATCGAGGGTCTCCGCCGCATTTTAGAACAATCCTGCTTCCGCCCCAAATGAGAGTGGCGTAACAACCCATGAGAGTCCGGGCGCGCGAGGGGAAGCTGAAACATGGATTTTGCCGAAACTGTACGATCGATTCCGAATTACCCGAAGCCGGGGATCGTTTTCCGCGATATCACGACGCTCCTGGGCAACCCGCGCGCCTTTCGCCGTGCGGTGGACGAACTGGTTCAACCTTATGCCGGCGTCCGCATTGACAAGGTTGCCGGCATCGAAGCGCGCGGCTTCATTCTCGGCGGCGCCGTTGCGCATCAGCTCTCAACCGGGTTCATTCCGGTGCGCAAGCGCGGAAAGCTGCCGTGGAAAGTCCTTGGCGAGGACTACGACCTCGAATACGGCACCGACCGGATCGAGATTCATCAGGACGCGGTGAGCAAAGGCGAGAACGTCATCGTCGTCGACGATCTCATCGCGACCGGGGGGACGGCTTTCGCGGCGATCAAATTGCTGGAACGGGCCGGCGGAAAGGTTGTCGGATGCTGTTTCGTTATCGATCTTCCCGATCTCGGCGGTGCCGATAGAATCCGTGCCCTCGGGAAAGAGGTCACGACGCTGGTACAGTTTGGAGGCCATTGATGCGTTTGTATTACTCGCCGAATTCGCCCTATGCGCGGAAGGCGAGAATTATCATTCACGAGCTTGGGTTGGGCGTCCGGGTTGAAGAGCGCATTGTCAAACTTCCCGCCGACGCGGAATTTCGTGCGGTCAATCCGCTGGGCAAGATTCCGGCCCTCGTGCTTGACGACGGCTCGGTGGTTTTTGATTCGCCGGTGATCTGCGAATATCTCGACACCCTGGGTCAGGGGAAATTTTTTCCCCGCGCGGGGCTGTTCAAGGAAGCGGAGGGACGCTGGCGCGCGCTGACATTGCAGGCCCTGGGAGACGGGCTCGCCGATGCGGTGGTGCGGCGCAATCAGGAATATCGTCTTCCCGAAGGCAGCCGTTCGCAGAGCGTGATTGACCACCAGACAAACGCGATCGAAGCCGCATTCGCGGTGCTCGACAGGTCGGCGACAAAATTTTCCGCCCAACCGACCATTGGGGAAATAGCCGTCTGTTCCGCCATCGGCTATCTCGACTTGCGCGTGCCGAACGATGGCTGGCGCGACCGCTACCCGAAACTCGCTCGCTGGTTGGACGGGTTTTCCAAACGGCCGTCGGTTGAGGCGACCAAACCTCCGCCAGCATGAAAGTCAAGGGCAAGCCGTACCGCACGATCTGGCCAGTCGGAGATGGCACTACGATCGAAGTGATCGACCAGACAAAACTGCCGCATCGCTTTGAAACGCTGCGTCTGTGCACGTTGGAACAGGCGGCGCATGCGATCCGCAGCATGATCGTGCGCGGCGCGCCGCTGATCGGTGCGACCGCTGCATATGGACTCGCGATCGCGTTGCACGATGATCCATCCGACGAAGCGCTTGACCGCGCGTACGAGCTCCTGCTGCGGACACGGCCGACCGCAGTCAATCTGCGTTGGGCGCTGGACCGGATGCGCAATTCCGTGCGCAACCGGCCGCGCGAAATGCGGGCGGAAATCGCCTGGCAGGAAGCGGCGGCGATTTGCAATGACGACGTCGAGACCTGCCGCAAAATCGGCGAGTTCGGCCTCGACCTCCTGCGCAAACAGGCGGCGGTAAAGCCCGGCGAAACGGTCAATGTACTGACCCATTGCAATGCCGGCTGGCTCGCCTGTGTCGATTGGGGCACGGCGCTGGCGCCCATCTATATGGCGCATGATGCGGGTCTGCCGCTGCATGTCTGGGTGGATGAGACGCGGCCGCGCAATCAGGGTGCGTCGCTGACAGCTTTCGAACTCAACAGTCACGGCGTTCCGCACAGCGTCATTGCCGACAATGCCGGCGGCTATCTGATGCGGGCCCGTAAAGTCGATCTCGCCATTGTCGGCACCGACCGGGTTGCGCGCAACGGCGATGTCGCGAACAAGATCGGCACCTATCTCAAGGCGCTTGCCGCGAAGGACAACGGCGTGCCGTTCTATGTCGCGCTGCCGTCCAGCACGATCGACTGGACGCTGGAATCGGGCGACCATATTCCGATCGAGGAACGGGCAGGGGAGGAGGTCACGCATATCGCGGGGCGGATGCGCGACGGCACCATCGCGGAAGTCGAAATCACGCCGGCGGGATCGCGCGCGGCGAACCCCGCCTTCGATGTCACGCCCTCACGCCTCGTGACCGGATTCATCACCGAGCGTGGCATCTGTTCAGCCGATGAAGCGGGATTGCGCAGCCTGTTCCCGAAAACCGGCTCCTGACAGGAGAGTTTCGATGAAATCGCAATGGTCCGACGCGGACGCGCAGTCCTTCGTTGCACGTTACGGGGAAAAGGGCGTTGGAGCCGATCTCGCATTGCGGGTTTACACCACAAGACTGCTCGGCAGCGATCCCGCATTGGTGCTGCATGGCGGAGGCAATACCAGCGTAAAGACCCGGGCGAAAGACATGCTCGGCGAATCTGTCGACGTGCTCTGCGTCAAGGGTTCGGGCTGGGATATGGGGAATATCGAACCCGCCGGCCTGCCGGCGGTGAAACTGGAAGCTCTGCGGCGCCTGCGCGCGCTGGACAGCCTGTCGGATGAGGACATGGTCAATTACCAGCGCGTCCATCTGCTGGATTCGTCCGCGCCAAATCCTTCGGTCGAAACCCTGCTGCACGCCTTCCTGCCGCAGAAATATGTCGATCACACCCATTCCACCGCGGTGCTGGCGATCACCGATCAGCCGGAGGGTGAAGCGATTGCGCGCGAGACATTTGGCGACCGGGTCGCCTATGTGCCTTACACGATTCCGGGTTTTGCGCTGGCCAGGAGCGTCGCTGGAATTTTCGATCAGAATCCGAAAGTGAAAGGCGCCATTCTGCTGCGCCATGGAATTTTCACCTTTGCCGATGACGCACGTTCGGCCTATGAACTGATGATCGAAATGGTGACGCAGGCCGAAACGCGCCTTGCCAATGGCCGCAAGACACTTGTGCCGGCGAATTTGCCGCCCGAACTGGCGGGAGTTGCGGACATCGCTCCCATTCTGCGCGGCGCCGTGGCGCTGGAAAAAAATCCCCGCGCGGGAAAGTTCAAGCGGCAGATACTCTGCTTCCGCAGCAATCCGGAAATTCTCACCTATGTCGGCGGCGCGGAGCTTGCCCGCTATACGCAACAGGGCGTGGCAACGCCGGACCACACCATCCGTACCAAGAATTGGCCGTTGCTGGTGCCGCCGCCGCAGAAGAACGATCTTGGTCAATGGGGCGAGAAAGTTCGCGCCGCGGTGGACGGATTCGTCGCGCATTACCACGAGTATTTCGCGCGCAACAATCAGCGCGTGAAGGGGATCAAGAAAGAGCTTGATCCGCTCCCTCGCGTGATCCTGGTTCCCGGAGTTGGTCTGTTCGGATTGGGAGCGTCGGCAAAGGACGCCGCGATCGCCGCCGATATCGCAGAAAACACGGTTGAAGTTGTGACCGCGGCCGAATCGATGAGCCGCTATCAGCCCATCCCGGAGGAAGACCAGTTCGACGTCGAATACTGGTCGCTGGAGCAGGCAAAGCTCGGCAAAGCTGCGGAGAAGCCGCTGGCCCGCCAAGTCGCGGTGATCACCGGCGGCGCTTCAGGAATCGGATTGGCGACCGCGAAAGCCATGGCCCGACAGGGCGCCGAAGTGGCGGTGCTGGATCTCGATGGCGAAGCGGCGG
This sequence comes from Micropepsaceae bacterium, assembly GCA_036273455.1. Lineage (GTDB taxonomy): Bacteria > Pseudomonadota > Alphaproteobacteria > Micropepsales > Micropepsaceae > CAIYRG01. Next base: position 41,979 of record DASUHP010000047.1, read on the forward strand.
CGCGGGCGGCCAAAGCGATCGGCGGCGCGGCACTCGGTCTCGCCTGCGATGTCACCAAACCTGCCGATGTTCAACGCGCTTTCAATGCCATCGTCGAGAAATTCGGCGGCGTCGATATCGTCGTCTCAAATGCCGGTGCGGCATGGCAGGGACGCATCGGCGAAGTCGATGACGCAACGCTCCGGCGCTCGTTCGAATTGAACTTCTTTGCCCATCAGACCGTCGCCCAGGCGGCGGTGCGCATCATGAAAGCGCAAACGACCGGTGGGTGTCTGCTGTTCAACACATCGAAGCAGGCGGTAAATCCCGGCAAGGAATTCGGGCCATATGGTCTGCCCAAAGCGGCGACGCTGTTCCTCGTGAAACAATATGCACTCGATTATGGCGCAGACGGAATCCGCTCCAATGCGGTGAATGCCGATCGCATCAGGACCGGACTGTTGACCGATGAAATGGTCGCGGCACGCGCGAAAGCACGCGGGCTGTCCGAAGACGATTACATGGGTGGAAATCTGCTGCGGCGCGAAGTGACCGCGGAAGACGTCGCGGACGCCTTCGTGTTCCTGGCGCTGGCCAGCAAGACCACCGCGGCGACGCTGACGGTTGATGGCGGGAATATCGAAGCCAGCCTGCGATAGACGCCGAACGGAGCTGAAGTCGCTCCGAACTTCACCAGGCTTAAGGATAGCTTTAGCCAAATTGATCACATTTCTGCTGGTTGACTGTAATCACACGTGTTGTATCCCTCGCGGCGAAATTTCGAATCGTTGAGCCGGGGCAATGGAACACGAAGTCGAAGTCGAACATCCGCACACACCCGTACACCGCAGAATCGGCATATTGATCGCCGTCATGGCTGCGGGCCTGGCCTTTACCGAAATGGCAAGCCGCACCGCCTCCACCGATGTGGTGCGCGAAACCGTCGAAGCTTCCGATACCTGGGCATTTTATCAGGCCAAGACGATCCGCGCGGCGATGTTGCACGCAGATGCACGCGCCCTGACGCTGCAATCGACCGGGCGCCCGGAAATGGACACGTCCGCAGTCGCCAAAACGGTAGCCGATTGGGAAGCAACCGCCGCGCACGAAGATTCGGAGCCGGCCACCGGTGAGGGCCGCAAACAGCTGCAGGTTAAAGCGCAGGCCATCGAAAAGCACCGCGACGACCGCGATGCCGCAATGGAGTCCTATGAGATGGCAAGTGGCGCGCTGGAGCTGGGAATCCTTCTCGCCTCCACAGCGATCGTGACGAGCTTCATTCCGCTCGCCTTTGCCGGTGCCGGCATCGGAGTGCTGGGAGGCCTGATGGGTCTCTGCGGCTGGTTCGCGCCGCATCTCATCGGTGGCTGAATGGGGCGAAGATTGATTGCATCGAATTAGCGTCTCCCTTGTGGGGAGGCGAGCAAATTTCCGGTTCAGGAAATTTGCTGGTGGGGGCTGTTGACCGTATCCCCCCACCCGAAATTTGCTCTGCAAATTTCGACCTCCCCGCCAGGGCAGGTTAAAATTTTGGGCTGCTTTATCCCGGTGTGCCGGGATTGCGCCGAGCGATCAGGACACGGTTGATGAAGCTGTAATACAGCGCGCCCGATCCATCGCGCGCTTCGTTGATGCCTTCCAGCAATCCGAATTTCGGCAGCGTCGGCCAGTCGAGCTTTGCGGTGCCCTTGTTGGTGTAGGTAAGCGTGGTGCCCGGGCGCACCGGCTTCAGCCATTTGATCTCGCGTACGCCCGGCGACACGAAATTGTCCTGAACGTTCTGGGCGCCCGAGGCGACGGCAGTCCGGCGGGAGGCGATCATCAGCTTCATCCACACCGCAGCGGTGTGCCAGCCGCTCGCGATCAGCCCGCCATAGATCGATGCTTCGGCGGCTTTCCTGTCGATGTGGAACGGCTGCGGGTCATATTGGCGCGCAAATGCGACGATGTTCTCTTCCGTGAATGTATAGGAGCCGAGCACGACCTCCACATTCAGCGGGATGTCCTCAAACCACATTACGCAGCCCCGGTTTGCGGCCCATGATCACGGAGGACACAAACATCATCACCAATTGCGGTTGACCCGATTTACCCAACCGGGACAGTTTAAACCGCATCCGGATGTAGCCGCGATCGGCGCGAGACGATTCACGACTGCCGAGGATCTCGGTCTGAAGCTGCAGCACGTCCCCGGCGTAGACCGGCTTGCGCCACTGCACTTCCTCGATACCCGGCGAGCCCATGCTGGCGGCGCGGGCAAACAGACCATCGACCATCATCCGCATCGACAATGCACACAAATGCCAACCGCTGGCCGCAAGGCCGCCGAGGATTGAAGATTTGGCAGCCACCGGATCGATATGCTGCGGCTGCGGATCGAACTCCTTCGCAAACGCGATGATCTCTTCGGCACCGATCTGATGCGTTCCCAGCGTGAACACCTGGCCTGTGTGAAAATCTTCGAAATACAGCCGTTCGCTCATTAAATTGTCACGCGTTGAAACGGAAATGCATCACATCGCCGTCCTTGACGACATATTCCTTGCCTTCGAGACGGAATTTGCCGGTCTCACGCGCGCCGGCTTCACCGCTGCATGCAACATAATCGTCATAGGCGATCACTTCCGCACGAATGAAGCCCTTTTCGAAGTCGGTGTGGATCACCCCTGCCGCCTGCGGCGCGCGCGAACCTTTGGCCACGGTCCAGGCCCTCGATTCCTTGGGTCCGGCGGTGAAGAAAGTAATCAGTCCCAGAAGGTCATAGCCGGTGCGGATAAGCCGGTTTAATCCAGGCTCCTCCAGACCAAGTGAGTTCAGATAATCCTTGCGTTCGTCCGGCGGCAATTGCGCCAGCTCTTCCTCGATGCGGGCCGAGATCGCAATTGCCCGCGCACCGCGGCTTTTCGCCATTTCGAACACGCGTGCCGCTTCCGCGTCGCCGGCGATGGCGTCCTCATCGACATTGCAGACATAGAGCACGGGCTTTTCGGTCAACAGTCCGAGCCGCCGGTATGGTTCGCGTTCTTCAGGCGTCAGCTTTGCATCGCGCGCCGGTTTGCCGTCCCGCAGCAATGCCAGTGCCTTTGACATCAGCTGATAGGGCTGCAGCGATTCCTTATCGCCGGTCTTGGCCCGCTTCTCGATCGGAATGATCCGCCGTTCGAGCGACTCCAGATCGGCGAGCATCAGTTCGGTTTCCACGGTTTCGGCGTCGGCCACCGGATCGACCCGGCCCTCAACATGGGTGACATCGCCGCTGGAAAAGCAGCGCACGACATGGGCGATCGCATCGACCTCGCGGATATTGGCGAGAAACTGATTGCCCAATCCTTCGCCTTTTGAAGCGCCGCGAACCAGCCCGGCAATGTCGACAAAGGTGATGCGCGTCGGAACTTCCTGGACCGATTTGGCAATCTCGGTAAGTTTGTCGAGGCGCGGGTCAGGAACCGCAACATCGCCGACATTGGGATCGATCGTGCAAAACGGGTAATTCGCCGCCTGGGCCGCCGCCGTCTGCGTCAGCGCGTTGAACAAAGTCGATTTGCCGACATTGGGCAGTCCGACAATCCCGCATTTAAAGCCCATCGCTTTTCTCCTCGCGCCTGGGCTTTGCCGGTTTTGGCGGCCGCAGCAAAATCGCGACGCGATTCATGAAACCGGCATCGTCGTCGCGCGCAAGCCACGGCGCGGCATCGGCGACGGCGTCCAGCATTGGTATCAACCAGTCGCGGTCGGCCTTCGAGAAATCATGCAATACGTAACTCAAGACTGCCGGGGGGCCGGGATGGCCGATGCCGATGCGCACGCGCCGGTAATCCGGTCCGAGGCTCGCGGTGACGGAACGCAGCCCGTTATGGCCGGCATCGCTGCCGCCGGTTTTCATGCGCAGTTTCCCGGGGGCAAGATCCAGTTCGTCATGGATGACAACCACGGCACTCAGCGGCAGCTTGAGATAACGCGCCGCCTCACCAACCGAATCGCCGCTGTCGTTCATATAGGTCATCGGCTTCAGCAAAAGAGTCTTGCGGCCCGAAATCACCCCTTCGGAGAACAGCCCGCGATATTTCGGCCGCCATGGCGGGAACCGAAGATGTGCCGCAATCGCATCGGCTGCCATGAATCCCACATTGTGGCGATGGCGCGCGTAAGATTCGCCGGGATTGCCGAGGCCGGCGATCAACAGGGGCGTGTCCGTCATGGGTCCCTGATCGGCCCGCCGGCCGATTATTTCTTCTCGGGCGCTTTGCCGCCTGCCGGCGCTTTCGCGCCGGCCGCAGCCGGTGCAGCGGCAGCCCCGGCGGCGGGTGCAGCCGCGGCGCCTTCGGCCCCTTCTGCCGGTGCGGCAGCTTCCGCCCCTTCGACGGCGGCCGCGGCCTGCGGGGTCTCTTCGGTGTAGGTTGTCGGCGGCGCAATAGTCGCGACCGTGAAGTTGCGTTCCTTGATCGCCGGTGTGACGCCTTCGGGCAGCGTGAAGGCGGCGATGTGCAGACTGTCACCAATGTCGAGTTCCGAAAGGTCGCCCTCGATGAATTCCGGAATGTTATCGACCGGGCAAAGCAGCGCCACTTCGTGGCGCACAATGTTCACCACTCCGCCGCGCTTGATTCCGGGCGAACTCTCCTGGCCGCGGAAATGCACGGGAATGTCCAGCGTGATCTTGCCACCCGGCGTGAGGCGCAGAAAATCGATGTGAACCGGGCGGTCGGTGACGGGATCGAGTTGGATGGCGCGCGGGATGACCCGGGTCTTCTTGCCATCCACTTCCAGCATCACCAGCGTTTGCAGCAACGCACCCGTCCCGTACATGCGATCCAGAGAATGCCGGTCAACCTGCACCGGCACCGGATCGGCCGTGCCGCCATAAATGATGCCGGGAATCCGGCCGCTTTGGCGGGCCCGATAGGCCGCGCCCTTGCCCGTTTTTCCGCGGGATTCTGCTTTCAATTCCAGTGTTTCGCGCATCGGCGTGGTTCCAGTGCTGTCTGCTCGGCAAAGCCTTCCCGCCGCACGGCTGGCCGGTCAGGCAGGGCGGGGAGCGGAGGCTTTTAGCCAATGACCCGCGCGAAGGCAACTCGGCGCCGGGAAGGTGCTAAGCTGGAGCTATAGCGGAGGGGAGATCATGCCGATCATCAACTGGGTTGGAGTGGCGGTGGCCTGGATTGCCGGATGGCTGGTGCAGGGCATCTGGTACATGGTTTTCAGCCGGCCGTGGATGCATGCCCTCGGCTGGACCAGCGCCGATGTGCACTCCGCGAGTGGCCGCCGGCGCATGCCCGCCGGTCCGATGATCACGTCTTTTGTGGCCGAACTGATCATGGCAGTGATGCTCGCCGGCATTATCGGCCATATGGGAACCCCGACAATCACGATCGGTCTGGTCTCGGGAGCCCTGGTCTGGTTGGGCTTTGTCGTGACCACGATTTCCGTCAACTATGCCTTCCAGCGCCGGTCTGTCGTGCTCATCGTGATTGACACGGCCGCATGGCTCGCGGTGCTGCTTGTGCAAGGTGCGGTCTTGGGCCTGTTCGGTTAACAGCGGCATGGAGGGTGGGATGAAAAGCACGGTCCTTATTTTGTGTCTTCTGGGAGCAGCCGGAGCCGCGGTGGCGCAGGACTTGCCCGGCACATCCGTTCCTCTGCCCAAAGATATTCCGTTTCCCGGACAGATTCGCCTGGATGTGGATGCGACGGACACCGTCCGGCACATCCTGCGCGTCCATGAAACGATTCCGGTCGCCGGCGGCACGGATCTGATCCTGCTTTATCCCCGCTGGTTGCCGGGAAATCACAACGCGTCGGGGCGGATCGATGAGCTTACAGGTCTCGCAATGCACGCGGGCGGGCAGCGCGTGGATTGGGTCCGCGATCCCGTCGACGTCTACGCGTTCCACGTCCGCGCGCCTGCCGGCGCGAATGCGCTCGATCTGGATTTTCAGGTCGCGACGCCGACCGATGGCGATCAGGGACGGATCGTCATTACGCCGGAGATGCTGAATCTGGAATGGAACGAGGTGGCGCTTTATCCGGCTGGATACTATGCGCGCCGCATCATGTTCGCGCCGACCGTGAAATTCCCGCAAGGCTGGCAGTTTGCCAGCGCGCTTCAGGGCCAGACGCAGGGTGCCGCGACTGTGTTCAGCGCCGTCGACTTCGACACGCTGATGGATTCGCCGGTCGATGCCGGACGCAATTTCCGGCGGGTTCAACTCAGCGACACCCCGGTGCCGGTGTGGCTGGATATTATCGCCGACCGCCCCGACGAACTGGAATTCAAACCCGATCAGATCGAAGCGCACCGCAACCTTGTGTCGCAGGCCTACAAGCTCTTCGGGTCGCACCACTACGATCACTATGATTTCCTGCTGTCGCTGTCGGACACCATGGGCGGCATCGGGCTTGAGCATCATCGCTCAAGCGAGGACGGCACGGTGCCTGCCTATTTCACCGAATGGGACAAGAATGCCGACACGCGCGACCTGCTCTCGCATGAATTCACCCATTCCTGGAACGGGAAATTCCGCCGGCCGGCTGATCTGTGGACGGCCAATTTCAATGTGCCGATGCGCGATTCCCTGCTTTGGGTCTACGAGGGGCAGACGCAATATTGGGGCTATGTGCTCGCCGCGCGTTCAGGGCTTCTGACCAAACAGCAGGCACTGGATGCGATCGCCGCCACGGCTGCCGCTTATGACAATCGCAAAGGCCGCGAATGGCGGCCGCTGGAAGACACCACCAATGATCCCATTATCGCAATGCGCCGTCCGCTGCCGTGGCGGAGTTGGCAACGTGCCGAAGATTATTATTCGGAAGGTGAACTGATCTGGCTCGATGCCGACACACTCATCCGGCAGATGAGCGGCGGCACGAAATCACTGGACGATTTTGCCCGCGCTTTTTTCGGCGTCGAAGACGGTTCATATCAGGACGTCACTTACACGCTCGATGATGTCGTGAGGGCGTTGAACGCGGTTCAGCCTTATGACTGGGCCGGATTCCTCCGGCAGCGGCTGAATTCGACCAGTGAAGGCGCGCCGCTCGACGGCCTCACGCGCGGTGGTTATCGCCTCGTCTATAACGACAAGCCCACCGATTTCTTCAAAGCCGCCGAGACGCGGCGGAAGAATGTCGATTTGACCTACTCGCTGGGATTCGTTATCGGGCGCGAAGCCAAACTCACCGACGTGTTGTGGGAAGGCCCGGCATTTCAGTCCGGTTTGACCGTCGGCACGCAGATCGTCGCGGTTGATGGCGTCGCCTATGACGGCGACCGGCTGAAGGACATCGTGAAGGAGGGCAAGACCTCGCGCGATGCGATTGAGTTCATCGTCAAGAATGGCGATCGCTACCGCACGGTCAAAATCGATTACCACGGCGGGTTGCGTTATCCGCACCTTGAATCAACCGGTGGTACGGCATCGCTGGATTCGATTCTCGCGCCCAAAAGCTGAAGCGTGATATCCGTCCGGATCGAATGACGCCGGGCGATAATCGGTTAAACTGATGCGTCCATCAGGGAGGGACGCATGATAAAGCCAGCCGGAATCACGCAGGTCGCGGGCAACGGATTGCTCGATCGCCGGATGCTGCTTTCGAGCGGAATGATGTTTGCAGGCGCCGCGGCGGTCAGTGCCGCGGCTCCAACTGGCGCGGCGGCCGAACCGCTGGCGAATGATCCGTGGAGCCTCACGATCGGTGCGCCGATTCCACCCTATTCGACGCCGTCGCGTTTTTCCAAAGTGGCGCATCTGGTTCAGAATCCGGCTGTCGGAACTGCCCAGGCGCGCACACCGCATCATATGCTCGACGGCATCATCACGCCGAATGGCGTCCATTACGTCGTCGCCCGTGCCGGCGCCCCCGACATCGACCCGGATAGGCACCGGCTGGTGATCCACGGCATGGTCCGGCAGCCGCTGGAATTCTCGCTCAACGACCTGATGCGTTATCCCATGGAATCGCATGTCCGCTTTCTTGAGTGCGGCGGCAATTCCGCTCCGATGTGGTCGAAAACGCCGCTGCAGGGCAATGTGCAGCAGCTGCATGGGCTGCTGTCCTGCTCCGAATGGGGCGGCATCCGCGTTTCGCGACTGCTCGACGAAGCGGGAGTCGATCCGAACGCGGCCTGGGTGATCGCCGAAGGCGCGGACGGCGTGACGATGCAGCGATCGATCCCGATGCAGAAGATGATGGATGACGCCGTGATCGCCTTCTACCAGAACGGCGAACCGCTGATGCCATGGAACGGCTATCCCATGCGGCTTTTCCTGCCCGGCTATGAAGGCAATATGAACGTCAAATGGCTTCGGCGGCTGATGGTTACCAATGAGCCGGTGATGGCGATCAACGAATCGCGGCAATACACCGAGCTGCTCGATTCCGGTAAGGCGTGGCGCTTCTATTATCCGCAGGAAGTGAACAGCTTCATCACCCGGCCGTCGCCGACCACGACCATGCCATCGCCCGGCTATTACCAGATTTCCGGAATTGCATGGTCAGGGCACGGACGAATCGAGAAAGTGGAAGTCTCGGCGGATGGTGGAAAATCCTGGGCGCTCGCGGCATTGCAGGCCCCCGTGCTGCCCAAGGCGCTCACCCGCTTCCGCATGCCCTGGAACTGGACCGGACAGCCGGCCGTCGTCATGAGCCGGGCGACCGATGAGGCCGGCAATGTCCAGCCAACGCGCCAGCAACTGATCGCGCAACGCGGCGAACCGCGCAATACGCCGAACATCAATGGTTTCCCGATGGAACACGTCAACCAGATTTCGTCCTGGGCCGTCGGAGCGAATGGAGCCGTCACCCATGTCTATGTTTAAAA